>JAYVPW010000001.1:0-12506 GCA_043777315.1 Spartobacteria bacterium
GCGAGGAGTGCGATTGGCGAAAGCGAGGGTGTAATACGTTCGGGTCGAGGGTCGATCCCGGATTTGCATGCCAACTCGCCCAAGATGTCCGACAATCCCGGTGACGGCCTCAACGCACGCCGCCCCGCCGCCGGGAGTCTCCCCTCCATGATGACCCTTCGACCCGATCCCACGGACCTTCGCGCAGGAATGTCACGCCGTCGCTGGCTACAAGTCGGCCTCGGCGGATCGCTCTGGTCTCTGGCTGGAAGTATGCCGACGTTCGCAAGCGATCCCAGCGCGATCCCACATTTCGGCCGCGCCAAGTCGTGCATCTTCGTGTACCTCTTTGGAGGTCCAAGCCACATCGACATATGGGACATGAAGCCCGACGCCCCCGAAGGCATCCGCGGCCCCCACAAACCGATCTCCAGCAAGGCCGACGGCATCCAGGTCTCCGAGCACCTCCCCCGCACCGCCCGCGTCATGGACAAAGTCACCCTCATCCGGTCCATGCACCACACGATGAAAAACCACAACTCCGCCGGCTACTACGCCCTCACCGGCCACGCCCCCCAGTCCGACGACCAGCGCCTCCGCGACTCCCTCGACCTCTTCCCCGGCTACGCCTCCGTCGTCGATCAGCTCGCCCCCAGCGCCGGCGTCATGCCAACCGCCGTCAGTTACCCGCACGTCATCAGCGACGGCTCCGTCACCCCCGGCCAGCACGCCTCCTTTTTGGGTAAAAATCACGACCCCCTGCTCATCGCACAAGACCCCAACGCGCCCACCTTCGCCCTCCCCGAGCTCAGCCTCCCAGAGGCCATCCCCTTCGAGCGCATGCAGGCCCGGCGAGAGCTCCAGCAGCTCATCGACACCCAGGCGCGGATGCTCGACTTCTCCGCCGCCGCCCGCGGCATGGACGGCTACTACGACAAAGCCATCGCCATGCTCCAGAGCCCCCAGCTCCGCGAAGCCTTCAACCTCAGCGCCGAGTCCGACAAAATCCGCGATTCCTACGGCCGCACCACCTACGGCCAGAGCTGCCTCCTCGCCCGCCGCCTCGTCGAAGCCGGCACCAAATTCATCACCGTCTATTTCTCCGACACCATCGGCGGGCAGAAAACCGACGGAGGCGGCTGGGACACCCACGGCTTCAACAACACCCGCATGTTCCCCATCATCGAGAAATATCACCTCCCCATGACCGAGCAGTCCCTCCCGACCCTCCTCACCGAGCTGGATGAACGCGGCCTCCTCGACACCACGCTCGTCGTCTGGGTCGGCGAATTCGGCCGCACCCCCAGTATCAACAGCAACGCCAGTCGCGACCATTGGCCCCAATGCTACACCGCCCTCCTTGCCGGGGCCGGGGTTAAACGCGGCTACGTCCACGGCGCCTCCGACAAAACCGGCAGCTACCCCTCTGAAAACCCCGTCCGCCCCGACGACCTCTCCGCCACCATCTTCCACGCCCTCGGCATCGACCCCCACTCCGAGCTCCGCATGCCCACCGGCCGCCCCGTCCTCGCCGCCGACGGCAAACCGGTCACGGGCATCTTCGCGTAGAATCAAACTGGAATTTTAGAGTCGTCGCTGGGCTTTGGTCTTTGTTAAGCCCGCCAAACGCCAAACGAAGTCCCCATCGGGGACGCCCGAAAATAGCCCAGCACTTCAGTGCTGGGACTCGCCCGCAACCGAACGCGAGTCCCATCGGGACGAAAGAAGGGCTCTGTCGTCCCCGATGGGACTCCGTCCTTTCACCCAACCCGATCCCAGCACTGAAGTGCTGGGCTATTCTCGCATGTCCCTATGGGACATCAGCCCCCCCTCGTACCCCCGATCCCTTGACTTCCCCGTTACTTCCCAGGGCGAGACCTTCGCCGCCGCCAAGGCCAATCTGCAGGAAGCCGTGGAGCTTTACATCGAAACGTGGGGGGCCGACGATCAACCAGAGCATCGGCGAGCCCGCACTGGCCAAACTCGAAGTGGCGGTATGAGCCGTCTGCCGGACGCCTCCAGCGCAGCGCTCGTCAAAGCGCGGTCCGCCAGCCTCACCGGTCATAAAAAATTGCAAAGCGCTTTGCGTTTTCGCGGTCGTTCGTGCAAAACTGGAAGGCACGCAGTACGAACTTTCGGAATTCCTGCTTTTCCGACCGAAATTCAGACTAACACGAATCATCTGGACACATGGACCGCATCTACACCGATTTTTTAACCACTGACGGCTCTCTGCTTCTGGGTGCCGGATCAGTTTTCAGTGTCGCGGGGAACTATTTCTCTTTTAACCGCTCTGCAAACGGCGCGCTGGCGGACGCGCGTGCGCTTCGTCAAGACTTCGCGATGGTTGGCCAAGATGTTCGGGATGTTGCTGAGTCTGCGAGAAAGTCCAGCACCGCTCAGCTTCCGCTCGCCTTGTGACGCCTGAGCAACGCGCCTTGGAGAAGGCGGTTCGCAAAGAAAGGCCAGGGCTCCTCAGCGGTTTGCCGGGGGACAAAAAGCGGCAGCTCCTCGAAGTGCTTCAAGCGCGCTCGAATCAAGGCGGACCATCGGAGGTGATGGTTCATCAGTCTCAGATCACGAGCAGCCCCGTTCCTCCGGCAGAGCTGCTTCGCGGTTACAGTGATGCCTTCGAAAATGGAGCGGAGAGATTGTTCAAACTGGTCGAGGACCAGTCGGCGCACCGACAATCAATCGAAACGAAAGTCGTCGATTCACAGCTCTCGATGACCAAGCGCGGTCAAACGATGGCCTTTTCGATCGCGGTCCTTTTTGGTGGAATCGGCCTTTATCTCGGCGCGATTGGCGAGCGTTGCCTTGCGGGCGGGATCTTCACGACCACCATCGCAGCCTTGGTGGGGATATTCATCGCAGGCCAGAAAAAGCAAGAGCGCAGCCTCGACAAGAAGCTTCCGAAGTAGCCGGGGCGTGGACGGGACCGGCGTGATGGTTTCAGCGGAACCCCTTACGACCAGTCTGGGCGAGATTCCGCACCCGCCCGAATTGGCGCAAACACGGAAAACTTTGCCTCCCAATTCGCGGACGGGCCGCTAGGTTCGCGGCCCTTTTTCCTTATGTATCGCACCACTACTTGCAATGCCCTGCGCGCGGAACACGTCGGCCAGACCGTCACGCTCGCCGGCTGGGTCAATTCGCGCCGGGACCACGGCGGCGTCATCTTCATCGACCTCCGTGATCGCGATGGGCTGACGCAGGTGGTCTTCCGGCCCGAGGAGAATGCGGACGTGTCCGAGGCCTCGCACACCTTGCGCGGCGAGGACGTGATCACGCTTACCGGGACGGTCGCGGCGCGGCTTCCGGGGAGCGAAAACGCGCGGCTGGCGACGGGCGACATCGAGATCGTGGCCACTTCACTGACGGTGCTGAACAAGGCGGAGGTGCCGCCTTTTCCCATCGACACCGACGCCGGCAACGAAGACCTGCGCCTCGCCTACCGCTACCTCGACCTGCGCCGCCCGATGATGGCGCGGAACCTGAAGCTGCGGCATCGCGTGACCAAGACGATCCGCGATTTCCTCGACGAGGCGGGTTACTTCGAGATCGAGACGCCGATCTTATCTAAGTCCACGCCGGAAGGTGCGCGCGACTTTCTCGTGCCGTCGCGCCTCGCGCCGGGGAGCTTTTACGCACTCCCGCAAGCCCCGCAGCAATACAAGCAACTGCTCATGGTCGCGGGAATGGACAAGTATTTCCAAGTCGCGAAATGTTTCCGCGACGAAGACTTGCGCGCGGATCGGCAGCCGGAGTTCACGCAGATCGACCTGGAGGCGTCCTTCATCGAACAGGAGGACATCTACACCTTGCTCGAAGGTCTGCTCACTCGCGTCTTCAAGGTCGCGAAGGACGTGGCGATCCCGACGCCTTTCCCGCGCCTGACTTATGCCGAGGCGCTGAACCGCTACGGCAGCGACAAGCCCGACACCCGCTTCGGCATGGAACTCGTCGCGCTCGATGAAGTGTTCGCCGCGAGTCAGTTCAAGGTCTTCCGCGGCGCGCTCGACGCGGGCGGCTGTGTCAAGGCGATCAATGCCAAGGCCTTTGCCAGCATCACCACCGGCCAGATCGAAGAACTGACCACGATGGCCAAGCTCTTCGGCGCGAAAGGACTCGCCTTCATCAAGATCGAAAACGGCGAGTGGAAGTCGCCCATCGTGAAGTTCTTCACCGACGCCGAGAAGGCCGCGCTGACCGACAAGATGCAACTCGAAGAAGGCGACCTACTCCTTTTCGGCGCAGACAAGTGGGACATCGTCTGCGAAGTGCTGGGCCGCATCCGTTTGCGCGTCATGGAAATCCAGCGCGGCCAGAAGACGGTCGGCCGCATGTTACCCGGCGAGACACTCCCGCAGCACCTGCACGATGACTTCGACGACAAGCTGAACTTCCTCTGGGTCACCGACTTCCCGCTCCTCGCCTTTAGCACCGAGGACAACAAATGGAACGCCGTCCATCATCCCTTCACCCGCCCGCACGCGGAAGACCTGGCCCTCCTCGAAGGCGGTGATTTTTCCAAGGTCCGCGCCGAGGCTTATGACGTGGTGCTCAACGGCGTGGAGATCGGCGGCGGCTCGATCCGCATCCACGAACCAGCCTTGCAGGCGAAGATGTTCGACGTGCTAGGCGTCAGTGCCGAGCAACAACAAACGATGTTCGGCCACTTGCTCAAAGCCTTCAGCTACGGCGCGCCACCGCACGGCGGACTAGCTCTAGGTCTCGACCGCCTCGTCATGCTCCTCTGCGCCGCCGAAAGCATCCGCGACGTGATCGCCTTTCCCAAGAACAACCGCGGCGTGGACCTGATGACCAACTCGCCCAGCGAGGTGGACTTCAAACAACTCCGCGAGCTCTACATCCAAAGCACCGCAAAGAAGAGTTAGGCACTGGAGGGCGGCGCGCCGTCGCCGCCAGTCCGGGCACCGACGGCGCGGTGCCCTCCAGTTGCCCCGTGGACCTACAACTCGAAGAACGAGGAGAGCTTGGCGAGGATGCCTGCGGTGTATTCCTTTTGCTTGGCGGCCATCTCGGATTTCTCAGTCGTCGCGGCGATGATGCCCTCTGTTTCCATCCGCCGCTTCGCCAGCAACTCGCCCAGCCTCTCCACCAGTTGCGTGTTTTCCTGTAATAACTCCGCCAGCACCGGCTTCTCCAGCTCCCACATCTCGCAATCGATCCGCGCGACGACCGTGGCATTCCGCGCTGCGCCGGTCAAAAGGGACATCTCGCCGAAGCAATCACCAGTCTTCAGCGTCGCGACATGCGAGTCGCGATTGTCGGAGCGGACAAGGACGTCCGCTTCACCTTTGAGCAGGACAAACATCGATTCGCCGCTGTGTCCTTGCTCAATGATCTTTTCGTGGCGTCCGAAACGCAGGAGCTTGGCATTCAGCAGCAGCTTGCTCATCTGCGCTTCATCGAGGCATTGAAAGAACGCCTGCTTGCGCATCATGTCGCGCGCAGCTTCGAGCGTCTTTTCGTGACGCGGCTTCGGCTTCTCGACTTGCAAGGTCCGAATCGGAAACGGAATGCGGATCTTACTGCGTTGCGCTTCGTACCAGACGTTGGTGCGGATGGAGTCGCAGATGTCATTGAACATCGCCTCGTTATCGATCCAGAACTTGATCTCGTAAGTTAAGGCCGATTCGGCAAAGTCCCGGAGAAAGACTTTCGGCGGCGGTGTCGCCAGCACGCCGGTGGCACTAGCCACCGCGCGCACCATGCAGGCTTTGACGAAGTTCGGGGGCACGTTGTAGTCGAAGCCCACCTTGATGCGCAGCGCGTGCTGCTTGGTCGGATAGGACAGATTGGTGATGGTGCTGCCGACGATGCTCTTGTTCGGGATGTCCAGGTAAACGTCGTCATTGGTCCGCAGCCGGGTGGAGCGCCAGTTGACTTCGATGACTTCGGCATGTTGCTCACTGATCACGAGCCAGTCGCCGGTCTTGAAAGGTTTGCCAATCTCGAGAGCGACCCCGGCGATGATGTTTCCCAGCAAGTCCTGCATGGCAAAGCCGATGATGCCGACGACGACGGTGGACCCGAAGACAAAGCCGCCGAGATCCTTGTTATAAACCACTGAGAGGATGACGAGCGCGGTGCTGACGAAGAAGATGAGACCAAAGATCTGACTGAGAAACTTGGGCGCAGGGGTCTGTAGTTTGCGTTCAAACCACAGCTCCCAAAAGTAACGCCGGACGAGTGCTAGAATGACGAAAACGCCGAGCAAGGCGATCGCGGCTCCGAGATGGCGCATCACTTTGCCACGACTCAGGCTGTAAGTCTCGGAAGCCGCCGCAGACCCTCCTTCGACTCGCGAGCGGGTCTGCCTGACTGTCTCCTTCAACTCCGCCAGTTGTTGCTCGATTTGCTGGAGTTGAACCGCGTTGACGGTCGTCCCGGTGGTTTTCGCTGCCACTTTCGTCGGCATGATGGCCGGGCCGAAAAGCGCCAGAGGGACGTAGAGCGACACCGCGGCGCAGAAAAGAAAGTAGGGCAAACTCAACCGCACTCCTTGCCGCCGTTTCAGCCAGCGGCCGATGGCGAGTGTGCCGATGAATAAGGCGGGCACCAGGACCGCCGCAATTGCCACCTGAGTCGCGGGCTGGAGAGCGAGCATGGTCGCGGATGTTAGGACGGCAGGCAGGCGGCGCAAGGCTGCAGGTCGCGCAGATCTTATCGCTCGACGAAAAGCAGATGGGCGCGGCGGCGGGCGTGCCGGGCTCCGGGGAGGTTCACCTTGGCAACGGTATTTTTGAGGAGTGAGCGGACGCGCTCGACGACCTCGAAGCTGAGGTCGGGCACCGCGTTTCCCTTCAGCCAGGCGTGGATGAGCCGGCGCTGGAGTGACTCGGGAAGGTCGCGCACCAGCGGGACGGAGAGCTCCGCGGAGACGGCGGGGAGCTGGGCGCGCAGGTATTCGTCGTCGGCACGGAGTAGCTCGGCGGTGCGTAAAATGGAGGTGCGCACGTCGCGCCCGAAGAGTTCTTCCAAGGCTGGGAGCAGTTCGTGCCGGACGCGGTTGCGGGTGTGCCGCGGGTCGGTGTTCGATGAGTCTTCGCGAAAGGCGAGCGCATGTCCGGTGACGTAGGTGTCGATTTCCTCGCGCGAGATTCCGAGCAGGGGCCGCAGCACGCGGAGTTCGTGTCCGTCCGCGATCCAAGTGGATTCGCGCTTCATTCCGCCGAGGCCACCGGGAGATGCGCCGCGGCAGAGGTTGAAGAGAAACGTCTCGACCTGATCGCCGGCGTGATGGGCGAGGAAGACGGGGGCGTTTCCCCGCTCGGCGGAGGCGCGGGCGAAGCATTCGTAGCGAGCGGCGCGGGCGGCGGTTTCCAGCGACTGGCGGTGCTCGCGGGCACGGTCGCGGACATTTTCGCGGGAGGTGAGAACGTCCAAGCCGTGCTGCCGCGCGAGATTTTCCACGAAGCGCGCGTCGTGCGCACTGTCCCCGCGCAAGCCGTGATCGAGGTGGCAAACGACGAGCGAGCGGTAGCCGTGGGCGAGGAGGAGATGCAGGAGCGCGACAGAATCGCGTCCGCCGGAGACGCCGATCAGATAAGTTTCCGCGGGCGAATGAAGGGCGGGCCACGCTGCGCCGAGGTCGCCGAGCGGGTCGTCGCCCTTTTTTTTCATGCGGGCTTTCCGCGGCGGTCAGGCGGTCGGCGCGGCGATTCGGTCCGCTCCGAAATGGCCGCGCAAGGCCTCGGGAATGAGGACCGAGCCGTCGGCTTGCTGATACGTTTCGAGCAGCGCGACGAAGAGCCGCGGGAGCGCGGTGCCGGAGCCGTTGAGGGTGTGGCAGAAGTGATTTTTGCCGTCCTCGGCTTTGAAACGGAGGTTCATCCGCCGGGATTGGAAGTCGCCGAAATGCGAGCAGCTCGAGACTTCGAGGTAGGCGTTTTGGCCGGGAGCCCAGACTTCGATGTCGTAGGTTTTGGCCGAGCCGAAACCGATGTCGCCGGTGCAAAGTTCGATGACGCGGTAGTGCAGGCCGAGGAGCTGGAGCACCTTTTCCGCGTCGGCGGTGAGCGACTCGAGCTCCGCCTCCGCGGTCTCGGGGCGGACGATTTTCACGAGCTCCACTTTGTCGAACTGATGCAGCCGGATGAGCCCGCGCGTGCCGAGCCCGGCCGCGCCGGCCTCGCGGCGAAAGCATGGCGTGTAGGCCGTGTATTTTTTCGGGAGGTCGCGGAGCGCGAGGATTTCTTCGCGGTGAAGATTCGTCACGGGCACCTCGGCGGTCGGCACGAGGTAAAGTCCGTCGCGCTCGCAGCGGTATTGCTGCTCCTCGAATTTCGGGAGCTGCGTGGTGCCGATGAGCGCGTCGCTGTGGACGACGAGCGGCGGCGAGACCTCGGTGTAGCCATGCTCGCGCGTGTGGAGGTCGAGCAGGAAATTGATCAGCGTCCGCTCGAGCCGGGCACCCGCGCCGATGAACGCGACGAACGCGCTGCCGCTGATTTTTGCCGCGCGCTCGAAGTCGAGGAGGCCGAGTTTTTCGCCGAGCTCGATGTGGCTTTTCGGTGGAAAATCGAACGCCGGCTTTTTCCCCCACCCGCGGATTTCCGGGTTCGCGCTCGCGTCGCCGCCGACCGGCGCGGCGGCGTGCGGGAGGTTCGGGATTTGGAGTAAAAGATCGCGCTGCCGGTGATCGAGCCCGGCGGCTTCGTCGTTGAGCCGCGTCACTTCCTCGCCGATTCCGCGGACCTGCGCCTCGCTTTCCGCGGTCTCTTCGCCGCGCGCTTTTCGGCCGCCGATCTCTTTGCTGAGACGTTTCCTTTCGCCCTGAAGATGCTGCAAACGCGTCTCGGCCGCACGGCGCTGGCGGTCGCATTCGAGCACCTCATCGACGCGCAAATGGACCTCGCCGCCGCGGGTGGCGAGCCGCGCTTTGACGAAGTCGGGTTGATCGCGGATGAGCCGGATATCGAGCATGGCGGCGGAGGCTACGGACGCGCGCCGGCATTGGCAATCCCTCGCGCCCCCGCCCGCAGAGACTGTGGCGCAGAGCATTCCCGGCGATCCGAGCATTCCGGCACTTGCCATTTTCAAAGGGCTCCGGACATTCTACGGGCATGTCGAAAGAAGACGCGATCAAAACGGAAGGCACCGTTCGAGACGTGCTGCCGGGCACGATGTTTCGCGTGGAGCTGCCGAATGGCGCGCTGGTACTCGGGCACATCTCCGGGAAGATGCGCAAGCACTTCATCCGCATCGTGCCGGGGGATAAAGTGGAGCTCGAGCTGTCGCCCTACGACCTGACGAAAGCGCGCATTATTTTCCGCGAACAGTGACCCGGCAATAAGCGCGCAGACGGGTCGAGAATCGTTAAAGTCAGCAGCAACCGCGGGTCGTCTGCGTGGCTCTCAAATCCACGGCAGCTTCCCCAAATTCAACCAACCGAACCTCATGCCCGACGAAAAAAACAACCCATCCTCGACCTCCGAGTCGAATCTCCCGGGATCCACCGGCGGCAGTAATCCGAGCGCGAAGGAGACCTTCGAGAGCGGCAAGCAACATCTCCGCGAGGCGGCGGATTCACTGCGCTCGAACCTCGAAACTTCGAAGGGACATGTGAAACAGGCAGCGGAAGATTTGCGCGCGGCGGCGGAGGCGAAAGCGACGGAACTCCGCGAACGCGCCGAGCACACCGCGCAGGATTTGCGCGGCCGCGCCGAACATGCCTACAGCGATGCCCGCGAACGCGCCCGCACGCTGCAGGACGACGGCGAGGAATACGTGCGGCAGAATCCGGCTCGCGCGGTGCTGACGGCCCTCGCCGTCGGCTTCGTGCTCGGTCTGGTCATCCGCCGCTAGCCGCGTGCTTCCCACGGTCCACGATCCGTCGCGAGGTGCGCAGGCGGATGCCGGATTGTTCCGGCATCTGCTCGGCATCCTGTCGGCAACGCTCGCCTATCTAAAGGCGCGCCTGGAGCTCGCGGGGCTCGAGAGCAAGGAAGCGGGGATTCATTACGTCATCATTCTTGCGCTTGCGGTGATCGCGCTGGTGGTGACGATTTTTGGATACTTTTTCTTTTGCCTCGCGCTGGTGTTTTTCATCGCGTGGCTGATCGATACGGAGCACGCGTGGATCTGGGTCACGTTTGGAATGGCGCTGCTGCATTTCGGCATCGCCGCCGCATGTCTCTGGATGGCGAAGACGCGACTCTCCGCGCCGATGTTCTCGGCGACCTTGCAGGAATTTAAAAAGGATCACGAATGGCTGAACTCGAAGACCGCAAAAGTGCGCTGATTCGCGAACTCGAGCGCTCCCGCTCGGAGCTGAGCGCGCATTCGCAAGGGGCGGGCGCGCACTTTAATCCGGGCGCGAAAATCCAAGCCGGGTTCGTGCGGCACCGGTTCGCGTGGATGGGTGCCGCCGGGCTGCTCGGCTTGGTGTTGTCGAAGATCGGCTCGGGACCGAAGACCATCACCGTCAGCAAAAAGGGGGAGAAAGTCGCCGCGAAAGCCGGCGCCGCAGGTCTGCTGCTCGGGCTGCTGAAAATCGCCTTCGACCTGTTCCGACCGACGCTGACGAAGTGGGCGACGGCCCGCGTGAGCGCGCTGGCCTCGGGCCAGAGATCAGCGCGTCGGGCAGGCGGACGCGGGGTCGGCTCGACCTGAAAAATCTCCGAGCCCGAACGCACTCCCGGACGCCTACAACCCCTGCGCTTCCGGCGGGAGAAAGACGCGGAAGCGGGCTTTGTCGATCGCTTTCATGTATGCCTCCTGCGGGCTGACGATCCCCTGCTGCATCACCTGCCAGATGGCGTCGTCCATGAATTGCATCCCCTGTCCTTTCCCGCCGACGATCACGTCCTGAAGTTTCTGCGTCGCACCTTCCCGGATGATCGCGCTGGCGGCGCTGTTCACGACGAGGATTTCGTTCACCGCGATGCGTCCGCCGTTGTCGCTGCGTTTCAGCAGAAGCTGCGCGACGACGCCGCGCAGTGAATTCGCGAGCATCGTGCGGACCTGCGCCTGCTGGTCGCTCGGGAAAACGTCGATCATGCGGTCCACGGTTTTGCGCGCGTTGTTCGTGTGCAAAGTGCCGAACACGAGCAGCCCGGTTTCCGCCGCGGTGAGCGCGAGCTGGATCGTTTCCAGGTCGCGCATTTCTCCCACGAGCACGATGTCCGCATCCTCGCGCAGCGCGGCTTTCAGGCCGATCGGGAAGCTGCTCGCGTGCTCCGGGACTTCGCGCTGCGTGATGATCGAGCGCTTGTTCACATGCACGAATTCGATCGGCTCCTCGACCGTGATGATGTGCCGCTGGAAGTTCGTATTGATGTAGTCCATCAGCGCCGCCAGCGTCGTCGATTTGCCCGATCCCGTCGGCCCGGTGACCAGCACGAGCCCGCCGCGGAGATGCCCGAATTCCTTCACCACCGCCGGGATGCCGAGCTGATCGAGCGACATGATCTTCGTCGGGATGAGCCGAAAAACCGCGCCGTAGCCGTGCGTCTGCTTGAGGAAATTGCAGCGAAACCGCGAGTGCTCATCCATCTCGTAGGCGAAGTCGAGATCGCCCGTCTCCTCGTACCGCGCCCAGCGATCGGGACCGCTGATTTCGCTGAGCATGAACGCCATTTCATCGTGCGAAAGCACCTCCTCGCGAATCGGCACGATCTCGCCATGCCGGCGAATCTTCGGCGAATCGCCCTCGCCCAGATGGAGGTCGGAAGCGCCCGAGGTAACGAGGACTTGGAAGAATTGATCGATGTAGGACATGGGAAGGGGAAGGTTGAGGGTTGAGAGTTGAGGGTTGAGGGCCGCGGTTTCGACGGGCGATGGTTATTCGGGGAGCAGAGACTTTCGGAGGCCGCTGAGCATGCGGCTTTGTTGTTCAGCGGCGGTGTAAATTTGGCGGTAGTCGGATTCGGAAAGGATGCCTTGGCGTTTTGAATTCGTTGCTTGGGACACGACTTCAAAGACGGAGCCAGTGGCTATCTCAACGAAGCGTGCGAAATCGATTTTCGAGTTTCGCGAGGTTCCTTCCGCGATGTTTGAAGAAATCGAGACTGCGGCGCGACGCATCTGATTCGTGAGCCCGAACCGCTCGTCGGCAGGAAATGTGCGGGTCATTTCGTAAATCAAGTCCGCGAATTCAATCGCGCGATGCCAGACGTCGAGCTTTTCAAAATTGAACATCGGTCTCACCTGGCGCGGCTCTCAACCCTCAACTCTCAACCTTCAACCCACACGTTAGTGCTTGAAATGTTGCCGCATCAAAGCCTTCTGCTCGGCACGGGCGTGGGCTTCTTCCTGGGAGATGAGGCCTTGGTCGTAGAGCTCGGTCAGAGCGTCGTCCATCAGTCGCATGCCCTGCTTTCGGCCGGTCTGGATGATGCCGGGAAGCATGTAGGTTTTGGCCTCGCGAATGACGTTTCCGACCGCCGGCGTGTTGACGAGAATCTCGAGCGCAAGGGCGCGGCCTTGACCGTCCTTTTTCGGCACGAGCTGCTGCGAGATGATGCCGCGCAAACTCTCGCTGACCATGATCCGAATCT
>JAYVPW010000002.1:0-12503 GCA_043777315.1 Spartobacteria bacterium
GTCGAACGTCGAAGTGCAGAGAGCGCATCGCACGCGGTTTCCCTACTTCGACGTTCGACGTTCGACGTTCGACGTTCGACGTTCAGCGCCGCAGGCATCCCCCTCATTTCACCGTCTCCAGCAGCCGCTCGATCACCTTCCCGACACTCACCGCATCGGCCTCCGCGCGGTAGTTGATGAGGATGCGATGCCGCAACACCGGGGACGCCAGCGCGACGATGTCTTCCTTCGCCACGTGCGAGCGGCCGTGCAAAAGGGCGCGCGTTTTTGCCCCGAGCGTGAGGAATTGCGCAGCGCGCGTGCCGGCTCCCCAACTCACCCATTCGTTCACGAAATCCGGCGTCTTCGGCTGACGCGGACGCGACGCGGCGGCGAGGCGCACGGCGTAGCGGACGAGCTCCTCGGCGATCGGCACCTTGCGCACGATCTCGTGAAAGCGGAGCACGTCTTCGCCGGTGAAGAGCGGCTCGATCTGCTCGCCCGCCGCGCCGGTCGTCCGGACGACCACCGCGACCTCGTCGTCCTCGGGAAGATAGTCGATCACGACATTGAACATGAACCGGTCGAGCTGCGCCTCGGGCAGCGGATACGTCCCCTCCATTTCGATCGGGTTCTGCGTCGCGAGAACGAAGAACGGCTCGGGCAACGCGTAACGTTTTCCCGACGCCGTGACCTGGTGTTCGCCCATCGCTTCGAGCAGCGCGGCCTGCGTTTTCGGCGGCGTGCGGTTGATCTCATCGGCCAGGATCATGTGCCCGAAGATCGGCCCGGGCACAAAGACCAGCGCCCTCCCTTCATTCGTTTCCTGCAAAATCTCGACCCCCGTGATGTCCGTCGGCATCAGGTCCGGCGTGAACTGGATGCGTTGAAAATCGAGGTGGAAAATCCGCGCGATCGACTTCACCAGCAGCGTCTTCGCCAGCCCCGGCGCGCCGGTGATGAGGCAATGCCCGCCGGCAAAAAGCGCGATGAGAATCTGCTCGATGACCTCCTGCTGCCCGACGATGACCTTGGATAATTCGCGCGCCACCGCGGCGCGTCCGGAGACGAGTTGGGCGACGGTTTCTTGATCGGTGGGGGCGGTCATTTCTGATTTCTGATTTCTGATTTCTGAATTGAAAAAGCCGCGCTCATAGCTGAGGTCGTCCGGAGAGTTTGGCGGTTCGGTAAATCAGAAATCAGAAATCAGAAATCAGAAATTCCCTCAGTGCGTCATCGCGTAAAAGATGATGTTGATGCCGAGCGGGAAGGCGCGCTTTTCCGAGAATTCGTGGAAGAAATAATCGTTCTCGCCCTCGCGCTCCCAACCGTCGCCGTTGTCGGTGTTGTGCGTGGCGAGGATCATGATGCGGCCCTTGTCGTCGGTCAGGCCTCGGATGTGGAGGTCCGAGCAGTCTTCCATCGAGCCGTCGCGCTGCGGGTGCCGCTCGAAACTGACGCCGGTGTATTGGCAGTATTCGCCGGTGCGGGCGTTGGGCACCTGAAGCTGATTTTTCTCCACGTTGAGGTCGAAGACGCAGTGGAAAATCGGGTGGGACATCGGCAGCTCGGCGAACTCGCGCTCGGGGAAAACGCGCTTCATTTGCTCGGCGAAACATTCCCACTGCCACTCGCCCCAGAAGTCGTCGGCCATCAGGAAGCCCCCGTTCAGCAGATATTTGCGGAGGATCGGCACCTCTTCGTCGCGCAGGAAAAGCGCGCCCGGCTCAACCATGTAGATGAACGGATAGCGGAACAAATCCTTGTCCGTGAGCCGCAGCACGCGGCCGTTCGGATCGACTTTGATCGACGTCATTTGCTGCACGCGGAACGAGAGGTTCAGGTCGCTGTCGGGGAAGTCGGTGATCCAGCTCGCGGAGGTCGGCGAGCCGTTTGGATCGCGATCCCGGATGATCCGGCAGAAGGTGAAAACGTCGCGGGCGAATTCCGGCGGGTTCTTCCACTCGGGGGTGTCGGTGCTGTGCGAGGCGACTTCGCGCGCGGTTTTCACGGTGCGTTCATCGACCTGCTGTCCGCCCTCGGTGAAAAAAATCGGGCCTTCGCTGAAGCGCCGATTTCGCCAAGTCTGCGCGAAGCTCGCGGTGGCGCCGAGGGCGAGGAGCAGCAGGAGCAAAAAGGCTTGGCGGCTCATGGCTTTTTCGCGCGGCCGGGAGCGTTGCTTTTTGAGGTCGGCGAGTGCTCGTCGAGCGTCAGCAAAAGCCGGAGCGCCTCCTGAAACCGCGGGGCTTCCTCGAGCGCGAGGAGCACGTGACGTTTTGCCCGAGCCGCATCTTCGCCAGCGAGGAGACGTGCGAGGCGGAAGTGAATCTCAGGCGCGTCGGGAGGATTCAGGTCGAGCAGTTTTTGATACGCCGTCGCCGCCGGAGGCTTTCTCCCACAGGCTTCGAAGGCTTCGCCCTGCCAGCGATACGGCGCGGGAGAGAACGGATTGACGGCGACCAAACGCTCGGCGTTGACCAGTACGGCGGGCCAATCTTTTTGCGCGGCGGCGAGGTCCATCAGCCGCTCGAAAGCATCGGTCGCGTCGGAACTCAACTCCGTCAGGCGGGTGAGCGAGGCGAGCTCCGCGTCGGTCTCGCCGAGCTCGCGATGCACCCGCGCCAGCATCGCGAACGCGCCGTCGGGATCGTGCTGGTTCGGATATAATGCGATGAGCTTTTCCAGCGGCGCTTTCGCTTCCTCCCATTGCCGTGCGGCGACGAGTTTTTTCGCCTGCTCGGTGAGTGCGGTGAAGTTGTTCGGGTTCGCGGCGATGAACGCATCAACCGCCGAGTCGCTCGCGAGCTGCGCGGGCGCGGGTTTGGTCCAGTCGAGCGCCGGTCCGGTGCCGCGGGCGAGGGCGCGCGCGTGCTCGGCAAACTGCGCGTCGATTTCCGCAATCGGCGCGGCATGGGCCGCAATCGCTGTATTGATCGGCACTCCGCGCCCGAGGTCGGCGAGGATGCGCTTCAATTTTTCGAGTCCGAAACGCTCGACGAGGTATTCGACGACGAGCGAGGACTCGAAGTAGGCGAACATCAAATGCGCCGGTGTTTTCGGCTTCAGAAACGCGCCGCTGAGTTCGCTCACCGGCGTGAGATCGTCGCCCAAAATCATCGCGCGATGGCGCGGGTTCATCTTCTCGCCCCACGTTCCGCTGACGTTCCCGCCGCTGCCGCGCGCCTGCCGTTCCTCGAACACGGAAATCCCTTCGCTCAGCCAGCGCGGCATCTTGTTTCGAGTGAGCTGCAGCGTGACGACGTGACAGTATTCATGCCACAGCACCGACTCCCAATTTGACGGCGAACCCGGCCGCGACGCGGGGCTGTTCGCGGTGATCACGCGGCCGAAACAGACGCCGAGATAGCCCCCGCCGCCGGGCATTCCGAACGTGCGAATGGCGAAATCTTTCTGCTCCGGGAAGATCTCCACGACGGTCTGCTGCTTCGGCTTCAGCCCGTACTTTTCTCCGAGCACCGAGTACGCCCGCTCGAGCAGCGCGAGCGCTTGGTCGCCGTAAATGCCCGCCTCACGCGGCTCCATTCGCAGGAGAAAATGCGGGCTCGTGAGCGTCTGAAAATTTGCGGTGCTCTCGCGCAGCGCGACGAGGTTGAACGCGAGCACGTCGTACGGGTCCGCCTTTTGCACCTCGTCCGCGAGCTTCCAGCCCGCCTCGTTTTCGCCGAGGCGGAGGAGATCCTGGGCGAGTTGGATTTTCGCGGGAAGGTAGTCGGGATCAGCCTTCAGCGCCTGCCGCTGACGCTCGGCACCCTCGGAAAACCGATACTTCTGCGAGAGTTTCCGGCCGATGAGATGATCGACCGCCGGGTTCGCCGGCCAGAATTTGAGCGCCTCCGCGCGCGCGGCTCCGGCCCCTTTTTGATCTTCCCGAATTTCCGCGAGCACCGCGAGCAACGCATGCGCCTCCGGTCGCGCGGGATCGGTTTGCAGCGCCTCGCGGAGCGCGGCTACTGCCTCGTCGTAACGCTCGGCGTCGATGTGTTGCTCGGCCAGCAGCAGCCTCGCGCCGACGTGATGTGGATTCACCGCGAGCGTCTTTTCGAGAGCCGCGAGCATCGCCGGCGTGTCGCTCGGCGCGAAGGCTTGCGCGAGTCCGAACTGCACGTCTGGATCGTCGGGAAAGCGTTTTGCCGCCTGGCTGAAAAGCTTCACTGCAAGCGCGGAATCGCCCTTGTCCAGCGCCAGTTGCCCGCTCGCAATCCACACGTCTCGGAATTCCGGCGCTGCTTTTTTGACCGGATCGAAAAAAAGTTCGAGCACGCGTTTCGGGTCCGCGCCGACGAGCAACGCCGCCTGACCGAGCGCGACGCGATTGGCCGGTTCGCGATACGCCCAGTCGCGCGTGCCGCCGAGTCGATCCATTTGCGAGAGCAGCTCCTTCGCGCCCTCGGCGTCTCCATTTTGCCGCAGCACGCGGTGACCGAGCAGGCACAAACGCAGGCTGAACGGGAAATCCGCGACCGCCTTTTTCACCGTCTCGGCCGCTTCTCGATATTGGCCGCCAGCCGTCTGCGCCTCGACGAGCAGGAGCCGCCATTCCTCGTTTTTTGGGTTTCCTGAAATGCCGTCCGCCGCCTGCGCGGCGACGGTGCCGTACTCGCCGCGAATCAACTGCTGGCGGGCTTCTTCGGGCGGGGCGCCCTCCACGATGCAGCTCAGAAAAATGAACAGGAGTATCGCCCGCCAGATGGCGGGCACCGCGCCGTCTGCGCCTTGAAGCGGCCGCGGAAACGGCGGCGCGCTTCCCTCCAGCGCGGCCTCGGGACTGGTGTCACATGAGCAGATCATCGGCGGTGACGGCGGCGGTGACTCGCGCCTCACTTCCCCGGCAGGGCGTCGAAATATTTCTGGATCGCGGCGTGGTAACCGGGTGGGACTTGCTCGGCGGTGATGGCTTCGCTGACCCCCTGCTTCACCTGCCGAAGGCTGTCGCGGTAGTCCTCGGCGCGTGCGCCGGTCTCACCGACTTCGCTGGATTTCCATTGCATCAGCAGCTTCCCGCCGGCGAGGGCGCTGCTGCTTTTTTCGGGTTTGAAGCCGGTCTGCGCTGTGTCGTCTTCCGGTCGGCGTGCGCCGTTTCCGATGCCCGGTCCCATGCCGGAGCCGCCTTGGCCGGGCTGGCCGGACTCGCCGAGTTTCTTCGCGAAAAGCGCCGCGTAATCGCCCATGCCGTTGCAGTTCTTGCACTCGCCCCCGTCGAGTTGCTGCTGCGCGGCGAGCTGTTTCGCCATTTGCAAATTCTCGAGCGCCTCCTCGAGCGCCTGGCCGTCCTTCAGTTTCTGCGCGAGCTGTTCGAGTTCGGCTTCGCTGAGGTTCAGCGAGTCCATCGCAGCCTGCGTCGCCTCGCGGGAAAGTTCGCCGAGTTTGGCCTGGTCGAGTTGTTGCAGCGCGCGGGCGAGTGCTTCGCCAGCTTTCGTGGAACCGGCGGCTTCTTTCACCGCGTCGGCTACCGCGTTGAGGCGCTGCATGAGTTGCTGCTGCGCGGCGCGCTTTTCGGCGGAGTCCGGCATCGCGGCGAGCTGCTTCATTTGTTCGCGAATCTCGGAGAGCGATTTTTTCACGTCGGTGAGGTCGCCTTTTTTCAGCTCTTCCCGCCATTGCTGCACCTTCTTCGCATCGGCCTGGCCAAAGGATTGCGCGGCTTTGTCGAAGGCGTCGCGCGGCAGCTCGTTGGAGACTTTGCGCCACATTTCGCCGAGCTCTTTTTGCTCCTCACCGAGACGCTTGAGATTCGCCTCGCGCTCCACCGGTTTCGCCTCCTTGAAAGTTTTTTCGAGCGCCGCGAGCGCTTGCTTGATCTCTTCGGACTGGCTCCCGGAGCCCTGCGCGAGCTGCTCGGCGCGGTTCGCCGTCGCGCGTTTCAAACCCTGCAAACGCTGCTCCTGCTGCGCGATTTTCTGGCGCTGCGCGGCTTTGCCGAGCGGGTCGAGTTGCGGGAGAAAAAGGAACGCGAGCGCCAGAATGCCGAGCGCCCCGGCGACATGACTGGTGCCGCGTTGCCAGTGAAATGGGACGACGCGGCGGGGTTCGATCTCCGCAGCGCGCTCCTCGGCTTGCGCGTGGACGATCGACTGGAAACCGTCCGTGCCTTCACCCGTGAGGATCGCCGACAGAAACAGCTCGCGCGTTTTCATCCGCGCATCGATGAAGCGCGCGATCTCGGCGGGCGAACTCCGGCGCGGGCGGACGAAAGCGTAAGCCAGGATGCAGAGCCCGAGCGCGCTCCCGATGAGCGGCAGTCGCGGCTCCGGCATCAGCGAGCCGAGCCGTGCAGTGAGCAGGAGCAGGAGGAAAATCGCGCTGGCGAAGAGCGCTCCATCGCGAAAAGCCCGCGCGATTTTCGTGAACCACACGCGGCGCGTGACGCGCTCGATCAGCCGCTGGGTGCGCTCGGTGGACATGGGCCGAAAGCTAGCTCGACGCGACCCGCTCGCAACGACCGATCAGGCGCGACGGCCGCTTTCGCTGGCGCGTTGCGCTTTGCGGCGGGGCTTGTCGATCGCGGCGGTTTTCCGTTTGCGAAGCTGGCGCGCGAGTTTGGCGGCGACGAGATCGAGCGCGGCGTGAATCATGTCGGCGTTGGCCTCGGCGAAGGCGTCTTTGCCTTGCAACGCGAGATGCACTTTCGCGCAGAAACGGTCAGCGGGTTTCGCGGCGTCGTCGTGAATCAGGACGACATGCACGGCGAAAATTTCGGCGAGATCTTCGAGCTGTGCGATGACGCCGGCGGTGTGCGCGTGGATGGCGGCGCTCAAGCGGAGGTGGCGGGGACTCAGGTGAATTTGCATGTCGCTGTCATGCCTGAACGGAGGCCGTTGCGCACGGCTTTCCCGCTCCGGGCGGACGATCTTTTCCCGGATTGCAGAGGGTTGAATTTAGCCACGGAAGTTCACGGATGGAGGACACGGACAGAACACGGAAACGGGCCTTTGATGAAAAATGTCCGTGTCCTTTCCGCAAGGGTTTGCGGGCTTTTGATCAATGGATCGAACGGACATTGGGCGGGTATCGAGCGGAGAAGTTTGTTCAATTTGGCGGGTTGCGTGGTGCCTCGGATGCGCCGACTTCGAGCGCATGTCCCGCGCTCAAGGTTCGACTGGAAACGTCATCGCCGCCGTCTGCAGTTTTTTCATCCCGGGCCTGTGGCAGTTGGTGCAGGGGCGCGTGCTGATGGCGCTCGTGCATTTCGTCCTCGCCTGCATCCTGTGGGTCTTCCTGCTCGGCTGGCTCGTGCATCTCTGGTCGATCATCGACGCGGCGCGCTGGACGCCGAGATAGCGGCTTCGCTCGATTCGTTCCGGGCAACCGCCCCGATCAGCCGAAGGTGAGTTTCTTCACGCCGGACGCGCTGAGTGCGTTGAGCACATCGACGATGCGTTCGTGGCGCGCGTCGGGATTGGGGCGAATGATCACGGGATCACCGTCGCCGAAATCAGCGAGCGCGCCTTTGAACCAGGTGCGAAGCGAGTCCAGCGAGTGGTCGGTGGGCAGGGCGAAGTTTTTCCCGTTCATCGAGACCTGTCCGTCTGCGGCGATGCCGATGATGATCATCGTTTCGCTGCCGAGGCCGCTTTTCGGAATGTTCAGCGCGAGTTCTTTCTCGACCATCTGCGAGCCGACGCTGGCCATGAAGAAGAGCATCAGAACGAACACCACATCGACCATCGGCGCGATTTGGAAGCCGATGTGACCGTCTTCGTTGTCGCTCGAGGCGGCCATTTTCGTGCCTCAGCTGAAGGTCAGATTTTTCACGCCCGAAGCACTCGCGGCGTTGAGCACATCGACGATGCGCTCGTGCTTGGAATCGGGATTGGGGCGGATGATCACGGGATCTTTGTCGCCGAAAGTCTCGATCGCGTTTTTCAGCCAATCGCGGAGCGGGCCGAGCTGTTTGTCGCCGGGCTGGCCGTAGCTCTGGTTGTTCATCGAGACCTGTCCATCGGCGGCGATTTCGATGACGATCGGGGTGACGGCGGCACCCGAGGTCGATTTGCCGGCGGGGAGGTTCATGTTCAGCTCTTTCTCGACGACCTGCGACCCGGCGCTGGCCATGAAGAAAAGCATGAGCACGAACACGACATCGACCATCGGCGCAATTTGAAAGCCGATGTCCCCATCTTCTGAACCCATTGATCCGCCCATGTCGTGGTCCTTTCTTTTTAGAGTTTCGGTGGCGCTTTTCCGTCGTCTTTCGAGACGACGGAGAAGGTGACGTTGCTGACGCCCGCGTTGCCCGCGGCGCGGAGCAGTCCGCGGAGAAATTCGTAACGCACTTCTTTGTCGGCGCGGATGACGACGCGAAAGTCCGCACCGGCAGCCGCGGCTTTGGTTTTAAGAACCTCACCCACGGCGTCGGCGGTCGGATAAGTTTTCCCATCGATGTCCAACGTGCCCGTGCCCGTGACACCGGCGTTCACGCTGCTCCACAGCACGTTGATGATCACCTGCCCCGCGCCCGCCTGCTTTGCGCCATTCTTGTCCTTCGCGTCTTTGGCGACGGGAAGATGCACGGCGTCGTTGGTCTGTAGGACTTCCGTCGAGCTGATCGTCATGAAGAAGACCAGCAGGACGAGCAGGATGTCGATCATCGGGGCGATCTGAAATTCCGGATCTTCCTCCGGAGCCATCCGGGTCTCGGACTTCTTTTTCGACGAACCTTTGACGTGATGGGACATCGCGTTGTTCCGGGGTGGAAAAGGTTACGCAGCCCAGTCGAGCGTGGCGCCGCAGTGCGGGCAGGGATTGACGCCGGCGGTGACGCTGCCGTTGCAGACCGGGCAGTTCGTCGTGAGGGCCATCGAAACTTTGCGGACGCCAGCGTTGAAACCCATCCCCTGGCCGACACCGGCGTTGAAGTTTTCGCCGATCTGCACGCCAGCGAGCTCTTCGTAAGGCAGGTCGATGAGGAGCGAATTCACGACGTCGTCCGCGTGGACGATGCACATCTGGGAGACGTTGCGGAAGATGTAGTAGGAAACGAAGGCCGGGATCGCAATGAAGAGGCCGCTCGCGGTCGCGAGGAGCACCTCGCCGATTTTGCCGGAGAGGAGCCGCGGATCGCTGATGCCGCTGCCCGCGAGAACGGCGAACGCGCCCATCATTCCGATGACGGTTCCGAGCAGCCCGATCATCGGCGAGACGACACCGATGACGGAGAGGTAGCTATTCCGGGTGCGCAGGATGGTCGCTTCGCGGAGACCGTGCTCGGCGAGTCCGTCTTCGACGGCTTCCTTGCCGCGGCCGATGCGGGCGAGGCCGGCGCGGAGGACGTTCGCGAGGTAGTTCTTGTTCGCGTTGCAGGTGGCCCAGGCTTCCTGGTAGTTGCCGGCGCCGATGAGGCCTTGCAGCGAGGTGATGAGCGGCGGCGGCGCGAGCTTGTCTTTACGCAGCGACATCGCGTTTTGAATGATCAGCGTGACCATCGTGATCGAGGTGCCGATGATCGCCAGCCAGATCAGCATGATCAGCGGCCCGCCGCCCATGATCGTTTGAAAGATGCTGTCCTGATGGGGTGGCGCGGTGCCTTCCTCGGCGAATCCGGTGGTGGACGCGAGCGCCAGCGTGGCGATGAACAGGGCGAGGGGGAGGGAGCGGCGGAGATGCGATTTGATCATGGGATGGGAGTGAAAAATTTCGAGCGGGTTCAGGGGACGGTGATCTTCTGGCCGCGGAGCGCTTCAGCTTTTTCCTGAGCCGCGGCGACCGCAGTGGGGTCATGGTAGAACAAAGTGACGGTGCGTAAATAATCTTCGAGCGCGGCAGGGAGATTTCCGTCGTGCTCCTCGATCTCGCCGAGGGCGAGGAAGGCATTGGAATAGGCGAAGGCGTTGGCGCTGCTGACGTTCTTTTCTTTCAACGCCGCCTCGGCGATCGGCGCGAGCTTGGCCTTCGCACCGGCGAAATCCTTCTTCGAGATCGCGATGCGGGCCATGCCGACCTCCGCCTGCGTCGAGCCGCCGGACGGGTAGAGGCGCTGGAATTCTTTGTAAGCCGCCTCCGCCCGCACGAGATCGTTCGTCGCGATGTAGGCGTCGCCGACCATCCCGGTGGCCTGCCGCGCCCAATCGACCGGAAGACCCTTGAATTTATCCGCGATCCCTTTGACCAACTGCAAGGCCTTCGGCACGTCCTTTGCCGCAAAAGCTTTCTGCGCCAGCGCGAACTCCGGCGGCGCCGCCATCTGCACGTCTTTAATATTACTAATCGGCCAGCCCGCCGTCCCCGCCGGAGTTTGCAGCAGCACGCCTGTGCCTTGCACGCCGAGCACTTTACCGTCGCGTTTGGTCCCATCGGACATCGTCAGGACATCCCCCCGAGCGGCCATCTCAGCACTTAGCGAGAGAGAGCAGCTCAGGAGAAAAAGAAGTTGTAGGCGGGGGAAACGGGCACGTAGCTTCATGCACTTTTTTCTGGCGGGGACGAACCGTAGCGACGCCCGAAAATGAAATCAACCCCACAATCTTCTTTCTCTAAAAATCATGGTCAACCTCATGCGCAAACACCAGCAGACCCTCATGCTGGTGGTCACGATCATCGTCATCATTGCCTTCATCTGGCTCTACAATGACACCCGCCGCTACGACCGCTCGGGGGCCGATCGCGTCGGGACGATCTACGGGCGCGGCGTGACGATGGCGCAGTATTCGCGCGAGGCGCGGAAGTTCGACGTCTGCCGCGGGCTCGGGCTCGTCG
Source organism: Spartobacteria bacterium (assembly GCA_043777315.1). GTDB lineage: Bacteria > Verrucomicrobiota > Verrucomicrobiia > Chthoniobacterales > Chthoniobacteraceae > CAIURC01. Next base: position 10,693 of record JAYVPW010000002.1, read on the forward strand.
AGCTCTGGTCCACGCTCATCGGCAACGAAGCGCGCGACGAAGCGCAGGCCACCGAGGCCTTCGTCTGGAACACGATGGTCCTCCGCCACGAGGCCGACGGCCTCGGCATCCAGCCCACCGACGACGACGTCTTCGCCGCCGTCCAGCTCCTCCCCGCCTTCCAGACCAACGGCGTTTACGACTCGAGCAAATTCGTCAACTTCACCCAAAACATGCTCAACGCCCGCGGCCTCACGGAGGAGCAAATCCTCGAGCTCGTGCGCGACGACATCCGCCTCAGCAAGATGAAAGCGCTCGTCGGCTCGACCGTCGCCGCCGCGCCGTCGGAGGTCCGCAGCATGTTCGAGCGCCGCAGCCAGAAGACCGAGCTCTCGTTCGTCCGCCTCATGACCGAGGACGTGGCGAAGGAAGTGAAAGTCAGCGACGACGAGGTGAAGAAACTTTTCGAGGAGCGAAAGGAGACCCTCAAGTCCGACGAGATGCGCAAGGTGAAGGTCGCCGGTTTCACGATGGAAACAGTCGAGAAGCCGCTCGCGGGGAAAGAGCGCGCGACCGCGATGTCGAAGCTCGGCGACAAGGCGCAGGAGTTCGCCATCGCGATGACCGAGGCGGGCGCGAAGCTCGACGAGGTCGCGAAGAAATTCGGCGTCGAGGTGAAAGAGACGGCCGACTTTTCCATGGACGATCCTCCGAAAGAGCTCGGCCAGTCCGAGGAAGCCGCGCAGGCGATCTTCCAAAAACTCACGCCCGAGCAGCCGAACAGCGACGTCGTCATGTCGCAGAACGGCTACTACGTTTTCCAGCTCGCCGGCGTCACGCCCGCCCGCCCGCTCACTTTCGACGAAGCCAAGGCCAAGCTCGAGGCGCAGCTCAAGGCCGAGCACACCCAGGAATCGATGGCGCTCAAAGCCGCCGCCGTCCGCACGAAAATCGACGCGGAACTCAAGGCCGGAAAATCCTTCGCCGACGCCGCCACCGCCGCGGGCGTGAAGGCCGAGACGCTCCCCGCTTTCTCGATGATGGAGCCACCGAAAGCCGAGATGCCCGACTCGCGGCTGATCATGTCGCGCGCCTTCGACCTCGCCGAGGGGCAGCTCAGCGAGCCCATCGCCGGCAATGGCGACACCCTCCTCGTCCGCGTCGAGAAGCGCCTCCCAGTCGATGAGAAAAAGTTCGAGGAAGAGAAGGGGATGATCGCCGAAAACGTGGCCCGCGGGAAACGCGAGTCCGCCTTCGAGCTCTGGCTCAAGGACCGCCGCAACCAGGCCAAAATCGTCGGCGCCCGCGGCTAAACCGTGCCCCTTTCCCCCGAGGTCGAGGAGCTCTTCGACGACGCCAACGGCGACCTCGCACTCGGCGAGCTCGACGCCGCCGTCGAGAAATACCGCCGCTGCACCGAGCTCGACCCCGAGTTCTTCGACGGCTGGCACGCGCTCGGCATGGCGCTGATGAAAACCGGCCATTTCCCCGAGGCCATCGCCGCCGGCCTCCGCACCGTCGAGCTCCGGCCCAACGACCAGCTCGCGTGGTCGAGCCTCTCCCTCTTCTACGTCCGCCACGGCCAGATCCCCGAAGCCGAATCCGCCGGCACGAAAGCGAAGATCCTGAGCTGGGGCGGGAAGATCAAGCGGGAGTAGGGGAGGCGGAAAACGTCGAACGTCGAACGTCGAAGTAAGGAGGGGAGGGCGCCCGGCTTTTCTGAACTTCGACGTTCGACGTTCGACGTTCGACGTTCGACGTTTTCCGCCTCCCCTACTCCCGCTTGATCTTCCCGCCCCAGCTCAGGATCTTCGCTTTCGTGCCGGCGGATT
>JAYVPW010000003.1:0-12330 GCA_043777315.1 Spartobacteria bacterium
CGCCGCGTGATCCATGTAAAAGCGCAGCTTGAACTTATTGATCCAGTCGAGCCTTCCTGTCTTCGCGCCTTCCGCTTCGATGGCGTCGCGATCCACGAAGGCGCCGTTGTAGCCATGCTCCACGCTCCAGCGGCCGGATTCATCCGTGTAACCGATGCCCCAATTCGCCGTCCACGGCATGTAAATCCAACTCGGGAACGCCTGATAAGCCCAAGCCTTGTCCTGCTTAACGGCCCGGAAATCCTCGGACGTGCGCACATACTTTTCGTATGGGTCGGCCGCGGGCGCAGGTGTGCTTGTGGACACGCCGAAGGCGAGCGCAGCGAAAATGGCGGAGGTGGATATGTGGGAAGGCATGAGTGGGATGAAGCGATATACTTTCAGCGTGAACGGGAACGAGAACACCGGGATTGCGAGGTAGTGATAGTCATCGCCAATGAGGCGTGGATTTAGAAAGAGAGCGCGTAGAGAAAGACCTCGGCGGCGTGCCAGGTGTGCGGGGCGGAAAGCTTCTGCCGGGCGTAGATGGGATCGAGGATTTTCAACCCGTCGTAGTTGGCCTGACTCGCGTTTTGCTCCCACGTCAGCGGGTAGTCGCGGTTGCTGATGGGGCTTTTTTTCACGCCGTGAAAGTGGTCGCACGCCCAGCCGAGATACGCATAAGCCCCCCGATCCTCGGTGTCTTTGCCCGGCGTGTAGGCGTCCTTGTAGTCCATCCAGAAAAGCGCCGAGTAACCGTCATTGATGGGCGGCACCGTGTAAGGGTCCGGCAGACCGAGCGCACGCAGGCCGTATTTGAGCCACTTGGTTTGATAGGCTGGACGATCCGCGAAATCTGAGCGTCCCTTGATGTATTTTCCGCCGTCGCCACTCACCTCGAAGCGCGGCACCTCCGCGAGAATTTTCGCAACGAGCGGATGCGTTTTGTCGCCGGTGAGCGAGATCAGGAAGAGCGCCTCGCCGAGATTGTCCGCCTCGGTTTCGCCCGCGTTGTTGCGGTCGAAAGGCTCGCGCAGGTTCGCGATCCATTCGCGGATCGTGTCGAGGTTCCCCGTTTCCTTGAAGGCGAGCGCCATCATCGCGCCGTCGCGATACCACGGCTTCGGATACACGAAAAAATTCGGCACCGGCCCGGCGGGCGTGACGTTCACGAGCAATTCCTGATGCAGCACCCGCAGCACACGCGGGAATTTTTTCCCGGCAAACGCGGGCAGCTTCACCGCCTGCCGGGTGCCTTCGAGCGCAGTGCGCTGGCCGCCTTCCTCGATCCACACGGCCTGTTCGTCCTCACGGATGACGACCGACGCGCCGCTCGCGGTTTGCAGCGCCACTTCGTAATCGGGCGGCACGATCGTATCGCTGGCGATGCGCCACTCGCGCACGACCGCGCCGGTGCGGGCATCGAGCAGTTTGCCGTCGCGGTAGACGAACTTCGCGCGCTGCCCCATGCCGAAAAGAAAGAAGCGCACATCGGGCAAATCGCGCGTCCCACCGAACGTGCTGCGAAAGGTGTCCAGCTCCGCGCGATAGGTGGCAAGCCGCGCGGCGACCGATTCGTCCGCATGGCAACTCGGCCACGGCACTGTGAGCGCGAGCAGAATGGCGAGTGCGGAAAGAGGCAGCGGGTTCATTTGGAAAGTGGAATGTCGGATGCCCAAGCCGTGAAGGAAATGACGAGCGCGGGAAGACGGGGACTAACGGATTTCTCGGCGGAACGCGACAGGCCGACAAACGAAAAGATTTCATGAATGCAGTGCTAGTACCATGATTGATCTTCGCATGCGAAATCCCGCTCCTTCGCTTTCTTCATTTGGCCATTGGAACATGGCGGCTTTTTTCCTCGCCGGAACGCTGTGGCTCGCCGGGCCTTGCGCCGCCGTCGAAGAGGCCGCGCCTGTCGTGAAATTCGCGCCGCCGTTTGGGCTGGCGCGGGGGCCTGTGGTGATTGATGGCGATCCCGTGGAATGGGGCGGGATGCACGATGTCTCGGGTGGCACGCTGACCTTCAAGTCGGCGCACAAGGAATTCTGGAATGGCACGCTGCGCGAGGATTTCACGGCGACGATCTCGGTCTACGATACGCGGGGCGCGGTGATCGCGAATGGTCGGCTCGCTTACGACGAGAAAAATCTCTACTGCGCGGTGATCGTCCCGCGGGCGCCGTTGCTCAATAACAGCTCGTCGGCGCAGGAGCTGATTTATGGCGGCGACTCGATTGGCATTTGCGTGGGGCCGAGCGGCGGGAAGGGCGCGAATCAGCGGTTCATCTGCGGGCTGTATGCGGGAAAGCCGGCGGTCGTCGCGATGCGCGAGCAGTGGCCGGTGGCGAAGCCTTACACGTATTTCACCGAGGCGGGCGGAAAGGTGACGCTGCCGTTTGTCGCGCCGGTCGAAACAGCGCAGTGCGGCTTTTCGCGGATTCCGCCGAGTTTCAAATCGGCGGGTTATTTCGTCGAGGTCGCGATCCCGTGGAAGGAGATCGGCTGGACGCCGGTGGATGGCGCGACGTTTCCGTTCGATCTGCAAATCATCCGCGGCAATCCATCGGGCACGGGTATCGGGGATACGGCCTGGTGGCACAGCACGGGGAGCGGGCCGCCGGCGATCTATGATCTGCCGACTTTCGCGCGGCTTTATCCGGAAGGCGTGGGGTGTGGCGAAATTCGAGGTGACCGATCCGGTCACGCACACGCCGCCGCCGGCGCAGTCGGCGACCGATCAGGCGATTTTCAACGGGCCGGGCGATCCGGTTACTTTCACGCTGCCACGCGCGGCGCGGGCGAGTCTGATCATCCGGCGCGACGACGGCTGGGTCGTGCGCGAGCTGCTGCGCGCGCGGCCGATGGAAAAAGGGGAGCACACGGTTTTTTGGGACGGCAAGGATCGGGATGGACGGCTGATGCCGCCGGGCAAATACACGGCGCGGCTGGGTTACTTCGATGGCATCAAATCGATGCTCGCGGGGAGTGCGGGGAGTTCGGCCACGCCGCCTTACATCACCGAGAACGGGCTGGGCGCTATCGGCGGAATGCACAATGGGCCGTGGGGCGTCGGCGCGGATGCGGGCGGGATTTATCTGCTCAATTCGGGCGAGGAAAACTTCCCGTGCGTCTCCAAGATTGACGTGAGTGGCAAGACTCTGTGGAAGGTCAGCGCCGGTGTTTTCGGCGGCGGACGCGCGGTCGCCTCGGACGGGACGACGGCGTTCATCCTCTTGCACAATGGGATCGTGCTCGCGGTGGACGCCAAGACCGGCGCGCGGGTGAAGGCGTTCGGCGACAAAGACGCTCTCGGACTCGGCGCGATCTACGACGACAAAAATCCGCAAGCCTCGCTGTTGACGTTTAGCGAGGGGCTTGTGCTGGTCGGAAAGTCGCTGTTCTACAACACCAATGCGAAGCAGTCCCTCGGGCGCGTGGACATTGCGACCGGCGCAAACGATCCCGATGCCATCCCGCTCAGCGACTTCGCTTACGGCCTTTGCGCGCTCGATGCGAACCGGCTCCTGACGTGCATCGACGGACGTGTCGTGCAGGTCGATCTCACGACGAAAAAAGTTACGCCTTTCATCACCAGCGATCTCGTCCACGCCACCGCGATCACGCGCGACGCGCAAGGTGCGCTCTACGTTTCGGACAACGGCCTCGGGGTGGATCAGATCAAGAAATTCAGCGCCGCTGGGAAGCTGCTCGCGACCTTCGGTGTGAAGGGCGGCAACGATCCGACGCACATCCTGGCGCCGACGTCGCAGGTTTATGACCCGATGAAATTCGGCAACGTCACCGGCCTCGCCATCGCCCCGGACGGGCTGCTCTGGGCGGTGAGCAAGGGGGTTTCGCCGCGTCGTTACTTCGCGCTCACGACGGATGGAAAATGGGTTCGCGATTTCTTCGGTCCGCCGCGCACGCCGGCGTGCGGTTTTGATCAGGACGACCTCAGCCGCATCTATTTCGCCAGCCAGGGCTATGACCCCAGCTACGTGCAGGCCAAGATCGATTTCGCGCGCTACGCCGCGGACAAGACCGACTCCCGCAACGGTTGGAAAGTCGAAGCGTTGCACCTGCTCACGCAAAACGGCCGCGACTACTCGGCCTCGCCGGATCTGTTCAAGGGCAAGATCACCCCGACCGGCCTGAACCGCATTCAGGTCTTGAGCTATCAAGGTGCGGAAGCGAACGGCAAGGGCCGCCGTTACCTCTTCTGTCCCGGCGCACCGCTCTGCGGGCTGATGACGTGGGACACCGCCGAGGCGCGCTGGAAGTCGGTCGCCGCGATCAATGGACGGCAGTTTGAAACCGGCGACGTGCAGTCGTGGTATGACCGCAACGGAGACGGACTCGTGCAGCCGGAGGAAATGGTCGCCAGCACGATGGGCAGCGAGTGGTATTGGATCGACAAAGATCTCACGCTTTGGGGCCGGCAAGGCTCGATGCAGGTCGCCTCGATTGACGCGAACGGCGTGCCTTTCTACGACGAGAAAAAGTTCCGCTATCACATCGCACCCGACCAGCCGCCGCTGCACTTTCTCGGCAACACCGACGCGCAAAATACGCTCGGCAAGGCGATGCCGGGCGAGAACGGCGCGGTTTACGCCTACCTCAATCTCGGCCCCGGCGGAGCCGATGGCTTCCATGACCATTCGCGGGATAATCTGTGCGTGCGGATCGTCAACGGGCGCATCGAGTGGATCGTCGGCCATCACGACGGCAAAGCGCGCACCGACGGCAGCGTCGTGACAGAATACACGGGCATTGCCGGCGAAGTGGACGGCGTGGTGCTGCTGGCCGAATGGTCTGCGACTTTCGAGGCCTACAGCTCCGACGGGCTGACGCTGGGCTGGGTCAACCAGATGTCGCGCTACCAGGACAATTCGCTCTGCGGCGAGAATTTCGCGCCGGGCACGTTCATGAAAGATCCCGTGACCGGCAAGCGGCTGCTCATCGCGACGTCCGATCTCGATGTGCGCGTGCTCGAAGTCAGCGGCGTTTTTGGCAACGACATCACGCGCGTCGATACGCCCGTCGTTTTGAAATCGGCGACGGCGAATGCCATTCAGCTCAAGAAGCACATCGAGATTCCCGCGAGCACCTGGAGCTTCGCGAGCGATCCGCGCGGCACGCAAAACCAGACGTCGGATTATTACTGGCCGCGCAACGTGCCGGAAATCGGCGTGCCGAATCAGCAGCCGATGCAGGCGACCATCCGGCTGCGGCGCGATGCCGGGCAGCTCTGCATTTTCGCCAATGTGCTCGATCCCAATCCGTTTCCGAAAGGCGCCGGTGTGAAGGACGGCAAGCTCGGCGGACAGACCGGCATCGAGCTGGATTTCGGCCCCGCCGCGCCGGTGAAGCGCACCGCGCCGGTCGCAGGCGACACGCGCTTTTTTCTCACCGTGCAAACCGGTCCCGAGGAGCGCGATGGCGGCAGGTTCAAAGGCCGCGCCTTGATGTGCCGGCCCGCGTCCGCGCCGCTCGCGCCGTCGCCGTTCATGCGCTCGCTCGTGCAGTCGCCGCTCGGCGATGCGCCCGATGGCGCGATGGGAACCTACGGCGCACCCGCGCCGAAAGAGCCGCTCGACTGCCGCACTGGCTTGGTCGCCGCGCCCGGCAGTTGGTGCGTCGCGCGCCGGCGTCCCGATGGTCTGGGCTACACCCTGCAAGCCGAAATTCCCCTCGCGCTGCTGCCCGAAATCACCGCGCTCGGCGAAGTCACCTATCAGCGCAAAGGCGAGACGACCACCGACCGCCGCCCCGATCTCGTCGGTCCGTTCCGCTTCAACGCCGCCCTCTGGCGCCTCGCCGCCGACGGCACCGCCACGCGCACGCCGTGGGTTGAGGACGGCTTCACCGGCGACGATTCCACGAAGATGAATCCCTCCGCGTGGGGTTCGGCGAATGGCGAAATTCCTGCAAAGGCCACCGTCACCATCCGCTCCCCACAGCCCGGCGCGCTGCTCGCCGCGGGCGGCAATCTCGCCATCGTCGCCAGCGGCTTCGACCCCGACCGCGAGCTGACGAACATCGACGCCTTCGACGGCCCGAAACTGATCGGACGAGTCACGACCAATCCCGCCACGATCCCGTGGACGCCAGACGCCGCGGGCAGTCGCACGCTCACCGTGCGCGCCATCGTCGGCACGCAGGTCGTCGCCTCGACCGCCATTGCCGTCACCGTCGCCGAAGCACCCACGAAACCCATCGTCAGCGCCAAGGCCGAAAACGCCGCCGTCACGCTGACGTGGCCGCCCGTCAAAACCGCGCGCCATTTCACCGTCGTCCGCGCGAAATACGGCGAACGCGCCGACCAGGGCACCGTCGTCGCCGACAAACTCACCGCGACCACCTACCGCGACACCGGCGCGAAAAACGGCGACACTTTCCAATACTACGTCGTCGCCCGCGGCGAACGGCTGGACGGGCACTCCGACGGCGTCTTCGCCACCCCCACCGACGGCAAGCAGCCCCTCGCCGCCACCTGGCTCGCGCAGAAAGTCCCAACGACGATGACCGCCGGCAAAAGCTATCCGGTCACCATCACCTACCTCAACACCGGCACCTCCACCTGGAACGCCGCCGAGCTCTACCAACTCGGCGCGCAGACCCCCGACAGCAGCAACACCTGGGGCACAGGCCGCGCGCAGTTGGCTGCGAACGTCGCCCCCGGCCAGCAAACGACCTTCACTTTCAACGTCACCGCGCCCGCACCCGGCTCGCACATCTTCCAATGGCGCCCGCTCCGCGAGCAGGTCGCATGGTTCGGCGACTACACGCCGGCTGTCAGCGTTACGGTGACGCCGTGATTTCCTTCACGCCTGCAATCAAGCCCGAACACTCAGAGAACCAGCACCATGAAATTCATTCCATCCGCGAGCTTGTTTCGCCTTCTCGTCCCTCTCGTCGCCGCATCGCTCCCGGCGCTCGCGCAAAACGCGGGCGAGCCGAACGGTCCGAAAGCGGTGCCGCCTGCGTTTGAGCACGTCGGCTTTTACACGCATGGCGGGTGGGTTTTCGATTATCCGTTTGCGCCGCGCGCGTGGCAGCGGGCGGATTACGCGGCGATGTTCGGGCTCTTGCAAAAGATGGGCTACGACACGGCGATGATCTGGCCGCTGCTCGAAGCCATCCCGATGCCGCTCACCGCCGCCGACCGCGCGGAGATCGAAGCCTTTCGCCCGACGCTCCAGGACGCGCGCGACGCCGGCCTGCGCGTCTGGCTCGTGCAGTGCGCGAATCTCACCACGCCGACGGCCCTCGGCTCCGTGCCGTGGCGCAGGCGCAATCCGTATCCCGTGATGCGGACGATCCGTTTCGACGACGCTGCGGAAACCGCCGAGTTTTTCGCGCACCGCGCGGCGATGCTCTCGATCCTCAACAACGCCGACGGCTACGTGACCATCGACGGCGATCCCGGCGGCTACGCGGGTGCAGCGCCGCAGGATTTTGTGAAAATCTTCCTCGCCGACCACGCGACCATCGCCGCGCATGGCACGCACCCCGCGCGGCAGCCCGTCATCCCGTGGGTGTGGTGCGGCTGGGGCACGGGCGGAGTGTGGTCGCAGCCTGTCGAGCCGTTTTTGCGGGCCGAGTTCGAGGCGCTGCGCGGCCAGCTCCCCGAGCCGTGGGAGATGCTCCCCGGCCGCAGCGCGCCCGGCCACGGGAATGGCCGCGTGAACATGGCGCTCACCGCCGAATACGGCCTCGCCCCGCGCTCGACGCTGCTTTTCTACGAAGCCATCGAATACGAGCCGGTGCCGCCCGCGGCGCATCTCCAGTTCGAGCTCATCCGCTCATTTTTCAAAGACGAGAGAGCCCTCCGCGGCCAGGCCCGCGGCGTGATGGGCAACGCGCAGCAGCCCGTCATGGTGCTGCCGAACCTCTTCTTTTTCGCCCGCTGCGCCCGCGACGCCGCCTATCTCGACACCGCCACGGACACGGTGCTCGATGACTTCGCCGCGCTCCTCGGCGGCCCGGCGGAACTCCTGCGCCCCGCGTGGAAATGCCTCACGCTCCCGCTGGCCGAACTGCCCGCCGATTTGCCCGCGCGCCTCCGCGCCGCGCGGCTCACGGGTGAAGCCGCCGCGCTCATCCCCGGCGGCCCCGCGCTCTATCTCGATCTCCTCGCCGCACAGGTGGAAAGCCGCCGCCGGATGCTCGCCGCGATGACGCTGCCGACGGCGACGCCCGCGCAAGCCGCCACCGCCATCGCCGAGGGCACCGCCGCGCTCGTAGCGTGGTGGGAGCGCCATCACTTCGTCGGCAGCAGCGATCCCGGCACGCCGTTCGCGTGGAGCTTCGTGAACAACACCCAATACGATGCGCTGGCCACCTGGGCGCACGCCAGCGTGGCCGACAAAGCCGCCGTCGCGCCGCTCGCCGTGCAGGAGCTAATGCAGCACCGCGTGCTCACCGAGCCGACGGCGACGCAGGTCGTGCGCCAGTTACTCGACGTGCCGACTCCATGAGCCGTTTCAAGATCCGCTAAAGGCGCAAATTGCCGCATAGGTGCGGGCGCGGACGCTAGTGCCGCTGCGCGCGGTGGATGCAGCCTTTGGGGCGCGGCGACGCCGCCGGTCGCGACCTACCCAAGAAAAGTCGCGTGGTTTGGTGATCATACGCCGCAAGTTGCCGTGAAAGTGACGCGGCGATCGCAAGCCGCCTCTTTCCATGAAACTAAGCCACCCCATCGGCGCGCTCGCGCTGTTCCTCACCTCGCTCCGGAGTCCGGCGGCGGAGGAAATGCCGCGCGTGTTTTTCGAGGAGCACTGCTTCGACTGCCACGATGGGGAGAAGAAAAAGGGCGGGCTCGATCTCGATGCACTGAAAACGAATTTCGCGGATGCGGACAACTTCGCACTTTGGGTGAAGGTGCATGACCGCGTGGTGGCGGGCGAGATGCCGCCGAAGAAAAAAGCGCGCCCGCCCGCTGCGGAGAGCGCGGCTTTTCTCGGCTCGCTCGCCAAGGAGCTGACGCTCGCGGAAGCCAGCAAATCAGCGGGTGGCGGGCGCTCGACGGTGCGGCGGATGAACCGCGTGGAGTATGAAAACGCGCTGCGCGATTTGCTCGCGCTGCCGCTGCTGCGCGTGAAGGAAATGCTGCCGGAGGACGGCCAGCAGTTTGGCTTCGATAAAGTGGCGGGCGCGCTGGACATTTCGCACATTCAGATGACGAAGTATTTGCAGACGGCGGACACGGCGCTCCGGCAGGCGGTGGTGCCCGCGGCGGCGCGACCGGAGACGAAGACGTGGCGCGAGCTGGCGATGCAGCAGGACTCGGCGCGCGCGGCCGTCGCGGCGAAATGCAGCGTGCCGCTGAATGGCCGCGAAATCGCGCCGGGCTTGACGAGTCTCGTCGCGGGAAATCCGGTGGAGGACTACGGCAATTCGTATCGCGCGCCGTCGTTTTCCGGCACGGCGGAATCGTGTGCGATGCTCACCGGCGTGATCGGCGCGCACCAGCCGGAGGGGCTGCAAATCGACCACTTCCGCCCGACGGTGCCGGGCTGGTATCGCGTGCGCTTTTCCATCTGGAGCCTGCGCTGGGAGCGCACACACGCGGTGGCGGCGGTGCGCGGGCTGGTGCGGAGCTATACGTCGCTCGGCCCGCCGTATTTCAAGGACGCGAACGGCCACTGGCAGGCGACGCCGCTGTCGCCGGAGCAATTCGCGGCGCAGAACAAGCCGAACGGCGCCGATTGGCGGGAAAATGTGGAGTTCTACGGCGAGGGCGAGGCCACGCACATCATCCGCGCTTCGCTGAAAGGCGAGCCGCTGGGCTACTTCGACGCGCCGTCGCTGAAGCCGAAGAGGCATGAATTCAAAGTGTGGCTCAATCCCGGCGAGCGCGTTTCATTTCACGCGATGACGCTGCCCGCGAGCGCCGCACCGGGCGGTGGCCCCAGCGATGGCATCCTCGACTATGAGGGGCCGGGCGTGGCCTACGATTGGTTCGAGGTGGAAGGGCCGCTTGTGGAGGAATGGCCGCCGGCGAGCCAGCGGCGCTTGTTCGGCGAGGTGCCGACGGCGGCGTATCCGCGCCCGCCGCTCGCGGGTGCGCCGGTGGTGGAGGCGGGCACCACGGCGAAGCTGCCGCTCGCGGACTGCCAAGGCGCAGGGCAGATGCTGGGTGCGGAGCGGCTGCTGAATCAGAACGGCACAACGACGATGACGCTGAACTGCGCGGTGTCGGGCGAATACGAGCTGGCGGTGGCGGCATCCCAAACCAAAGCGGGCGACGAAGCGGCGAAGATGGTGCTGCTGCTCGGCAAAGACGAGATGCCGCACGCCCGGTTTTCCGTGGAGGCGACGCGTGCGGAACCGAAAATTTTCCGCGCGAAATTCCGCGTGGAGAGTGCGGGGCCCGTGATGGTCGGCGTGCAGTTTGCGAACGATTTTTTCGACGAGAAAAATCCCGACGCGAATCTCCGCGACCGCAATCTTTTCCTCGCTGGCCTCGAAGTCACCGCGCCGAAAGCACCCCTCGTCGATGCTTTGGCCGCAAAGCCAGCCGACCATCGCGGCGTGCTGTCAGCTTTCGCGGCGCGGGCGTTTCGTCGCCCTGTGGAGGCGGAGGAAGTCGCGCCCTTCGCGAGCCTCGTCGAGGGGCAGCTTGCGCACGGCACGAGCTTCGAGGATGCGATGCTGGCGGGCTACAAGGCGATTCTTTGCGCGCCGGATTTTCTCTTCATTGGTCTCGAATCCGGCGTGCCGCAGCCGGCGAAAACTGGGGCGGCTCGGCTCGGCGACTACGCGCTGGCCTCGCGGCTGTCGTTCTTTTTTTGGAACTCTCTGCCGGACGCGGCGCTGCTCGAACTCGCGGCGAACCACACGCTCGCGCAACCCGCAGTTTTGCAGGCGCAAGTCGAGCGGATGCTGGCGGACACACGCTCGGAGCGGTTCGTCGAGCACTTCCTGGATGAATGGCTGGAGCTGAAGAAGATTGATTTCACCACGCCCGACCCGGCGCTTTATCCCGAATACGACCCGTGGCTGCACGACTCGATGCTGGCGGAAACGCGCGCGTCATTTCGCCGCTTGCTCACGCAAAACCTCGGCGTGCGCGAAGTCATCGCGTCGGACACGATTTGCATCAATCAGCGGCTCGCCGAGCTGTATGGCATTCGCGGCGTGAACGGCGCGGATTTGCGCGAGATGAAAGTGCCCGCAGGCTCTCCGCGCGGCGGATTTCTCACGCAGGCGGCGGTGTTGAAAGTCACGGCCAACGGCACCGCGACCTCGCCGGTGCTGCGCGGCGTGTGGGTCACGGAACGGCTGCTCGGCATCCCGCGCCAGCCGCCGCCGCCGAACATTCCCGCCGTCGAGCCGGACGCCACGGGTGCAGTGACCATCCGCCAGATGATTGAAAAACATCGCGCCGATGCCTCGTGCGCTGCGTGCCACGCGAAGATGGATCCGCCGGGCATGGCGCTGGAAAATTTCGATGTCATCGGCGGCTGGCGCGACCGCTACCGCCTCGCCGGCACGCCGGGGAAAATCCACACCAGCACCGGCGATGTCGCTGAGCCGACGGTGGAAATCTTCAGCGCCACCAACGTAGGCTACCGCAATCGGATGAAGCTCCGCCTCGGCTCCGAAGTGGACGCCACCGGCGAACTCGCCGATGGCCGGAAATTTGCCGACGTGAACGGTCTCCGCGCCCTCCTGCTCGCCGACGAAGACGCCCTCGCCCGCAACCTCGCGCGCCAGCTCCTCATCTACGCCACCGGCGCAGGCATCCGCTTTTCCGACCGGACCGGCATCGAAGCCATCATCGCCAAAACCAAACCCGCTCACCACGGCCTTCGCTCACTCGTGCAGGAAGTCGTGGCGAGCGAACTTTTCCAAAGCAAATAGCCACACACAACCATGACCCACATCGCCCACACTCCACTCTCCCGCCGCACCTTTCTCCGCGCCACCGGGGCCGCGCTCGCACTGCCGTTTCTCGACGCGATGCGGCCCGTCTTTGGCAAAGAGACCATAGTCGCACCGCGCCGTCTCTTCGCCATCTGCACGAATCTCGGCGTGCTGGAGCGGCACTTTTTTCCCGCTGAAACTGGCCGCGGTTTCGCGCTCACGCCTTATCTCGAAACGCTTGCGGATTTCCGCGACCAGTTCACCGTTTTCTCCGGCACGTCGCATCCGGACGTGACGGGCGGGCACTCGGCGGAGGCGTCGTTCCTCACCGCCGCGCCGCATCCCGGCAGCGCGTCGTTTCGCAACAGCATCTCGCTCGACCAATTCGCCGCCGAGCGCATCGGCATCCAGACGCGCGTGGCGGCGTTGCCGCTGGTCGTGGCAAAGAGCGGGAACCAATCGCTCTCCTTTAATTCCA
>JAYVPW010000004.1:0-3118 GCA_043777315.1 Spartobacteria bacterium
GGTAGCTGAGCCATTTTTTCAGCACCGGATACCCGCCGAGCGTGCAGGCCCACACGGCGGCGGGCACGTCCTTCCAGCGCGTGGTGGCGTTGAGGTGGATGTCGAGAAAACCCGCGCCGCGCGTGCCGGGGCGCACGTCGCCGGAGCCGGGCATGACTACGCCGCCCTGCCCGGCGTAACCCCAGCGGGCGGTGAGGCGCAGGTCATACTGTTTGGCTTTGGCCTCGGCGGACGCGGTGAGGACGGCGAGCTCTCGGAGGTCGGGGCGGACGGGATTCTCCGTCACGCCGGGCACGGCGGTTTCGGGATCGAGCAGCGCGGCGATTTTTCGCCCGAGCGCGGCTCCGGCGCGCAGCGTCGGCGCGTCTTTTGGCAAAGGGACGCGCGGCCAGTCCTGGCGCAAGGCTCCGGCATTCTCTGTGCGGTAGGCCGGTGAGTGGAGGAGGGCGACGATGTGAAAGAAGAGGTCTTCCGGCTGCGCGCCGAGTTCCGCGAGGTAGTTGCAGGCGAAGGGCGTGAGATTCGGGACGGGCTCGGAACTGCCGCCGCCGGCTTGCTCCGCGAACATGTCGGGCGTCTCGCGAACGACGGAGGATGAGCCGCTGGAACGCAAGTAGAGCGGAAAGTAGTTGGCTCCACGCTCGATCAAGTGATGCGATGGAAACACCGAGGCGACGAGTGGCTCGGTGAAACCTTTTCGATTCTGACGGACAATCGCGATAACAAGATTGCCGGGAAAGATGTGGGGCCGGAAATCCTCTCGTCGCCTCTCCACCAGTTTTGTCTCCGGGTGCCAATAGAGCCACCGCGTATCGAATGGACGGTAAAGCAATCGCACCACTTCACCGGATGAGAAGCCACGTTCCAATAGATGCGTTCGGACGATCGCAGGATCGAACTCCTGCGTCTTCGTCATCAGCACGGGCGACTCTTCCTTGATCTGTGCGCTCGAAACCTTCGGATCGAAATACCGCTGCATTCGCTTCACGAGCGGTTCGCGGTCGATGCTTACGAGCGCTTCGT
The DNA here is from genome assembly GCA_043777315.1 of Spartobacteria bacterium. Classification (GTDB taxonomy): domain Bacteria; phylum Verrucomicrobiota; class Verrucomicrobiia; order Chthoniobacterales; family Chthoniobacteraceae; genus CAIURC01. Next base: position 1,024 of record JAYVPW010000004.1, read on the forward strand.
CGCGATTCGTCAGGAAACCGAATGACGAATATTCGAGGAGTTCCTCAACCGAAGGCCAGCGATTGTAATCCGCGCGAAGTTCCAACGGGATGAACGGTAAACCCAGCGGGAGTGAGGGCTTGAGGCGTTCCGGTTTGGTTTTCTTCGCGGCGCTGGCTAGCAACTCGGCGCGCTTCTCCTTTCCCCACCAATGACGGAAGTTCACCTCGGCGACATGCGGCTTGGGCGGCTTAGTTTTCGCGGCGGGCTTCTTTGGCTGTTCATCGAGCCACGGCTGCGCGGATTTGGGCGGTGTCCAAGGCTGCACCTCCACCGGACGCGGCCAGCGCTCCATCATGGCGATGGCCGTACCGACCTGGATGCCCTCGCGATTCTGCTCGGTACTGAAGGCACTCGGATCAGGCCGACCGTCGGGCGTCTTTTTGCCGGTCTTGTATTTGTCGCCGTTGAGGCAGTCGATGGTAATGCGGTCAAAGGCTTCGAGGTAGCGTTCGCGCATGCCGGTGTGCGAGAGGCCGTCGAGCCACGAGTAATTCGAGATGTAGCAGACGATGCCGTGCTTGCCCGGCGCGGGCGGCAGCAGCGCCTGCGTGTCGTCGTCCGGCGGGCCTTCCACGATGCGGCGTTCGGCCATGCGGAAGAAGCGGACGTAAAGATCGTTCAGCCCCTGGCCCTGCGGTTTCGGCGCGGCTTTCGTGGTGCGGTAGGCTTCGCTGAGCGCGCGTTCCTCATCCACCGAGAGGCCGGCGAAACCGCTGTACGGCGGGTTGCCGAGGATGACGAGGATCTCAGCCTCGCGCTTCACTTTGTCCGCCGCGTCGCGCTCGGCGATGAGTTCGGGAAAGAGGATGGTCTTCGGCTCCTCGGGGGGCACCCAGCCGGTCAGCGCGTTGGTGAGAAAGACGCCGGCGCGTTCGCCCTTGCCGTGGTCGAGTGCGCCCTGCCAGCGCTGGAGCAGCAGGTCGATCTGGAGATGCGCGACAACGTAGGGTGCGGGCAGCAGCTCGAAGCCGAACAAGCGCTGGGTCGCCGCTTCCTTCGCAAAAACGCCCGCGAGTAATGCCCCCGCCGTTTCTTTCCTCCGTTCGTAGATGACCCGCAAAGTTTCCACGAGATACGCGCCCGTGCCGCAGCACGGATCGAGCACCACGACGCGCGCATCCGCGAGCCCGAGCGGGAGGCCGAAGTTTTCCTGCAATGCGCGATCCACGCGGGCGACCATGTAGCGCACGATCTCCGGCGGCGTGTACCAGACGCCGAACTGCTGGCGCAGCTCGGGGTCGAACGCGGCGAGGAACGGCTCGTAGAAATACTGCACCGCCTCGCCCGGCTGGAAGGTGGCGAAAAAGGCGTCGCGCTCCACGCGGGCGAGCGTGGCTTCTGTCCAGTCGAGCACCTCCTCCAGCCCGAGCGCGCCGAGATGCGTGGGGTGCGCGAGCTGGTGGAAAAGCGTGCGCAACACCGGCAGCCCGAGATGAAACGCGGCCGTGCGCCATTGGAAACGCTCGTCCGCTTTCGGCTGGCGCTCGTGCCACAGCACCCACGCGGAGAAGACGCCGTAGAACAGCGTCTGGATGAGCGTGGAGCGGAAAAAGTGCGCGCCCTTTTCGCCCTCGAACCGGATCCCGAGCGCCGCGCCGAGCGCTTCGCTGACCGGCGCGAGCGCATTGACCGGAGCGCCTTCCACGCGGGCGCGGGCCTCGCGCGCGTAGCTGGCGAGCCAGGCCGCGAGGTCGCGCGGCGCGGCGATGCGGGCGCGGGCGAGCAGCGCGCGGCGGAGGTATTCGGTGAGGCGCTCGGCGAGGAGCGGGTGGGCTTTCGGGTGCCGCGCGATTTCCCAAAAGGCGTCGGCGCTTTCCGCGATGTAAAAACTCTCGCCCGCCACGGGCTTGCCGCTTTCCCAAGTCCACAGCGCGAAGGAGCGGTAATTGGTCAGCAGGATTTGCCCGTAATGCCCGAGGTAGCCGCGCACCTGCGGCGTCTGGGCGAGGTTGAAAAGGTCATGCTCGACCGGCTTCACCTCCAGCACGCCGCGCTCGGGGTTGAGCTTGAGCAGCGCGCTTTCGCCGGGCTGCCGGCGCAGTTCCTTCGCCGA
>JAYVPW010000005.1:0-39814 GCA_043777315.1 Spartobacteria bacterium
CGTGCGCCAAAGCCCTTTATCTGGACCGCCACCGCCGAATTGATCCTCGATCGCGTTGCTTCGCTTTGTAAGCGAACTAATCGCTCACCACACTAGGGCCGCCAGCCTTTGGCGGGCAGCTTCGCTGGCCAGGCACTTCACGCCGAGCGAGCCCGCGAGCTTTTCCAGGCGAAACGCGAAATTCACCTCCTTGCCCATGAGGCTCTCCTCGCCCAAGGAGGTCACGCCGCCAATCGCGACGAGGCCGCAGTGGACGACCACGCGGAAGCGCGGCTCGTGCCGCGCCTGGAGTTGCTGGAGCGCCGCGAGGGCTGCCGCGACGCTGGCGGGCACTGACTCCGCGTCACGCCAATAAGCCAAGAAGCCATCGCCGAGATATTTGTTAATCGCGCCGCCGTTCTTCTCGATGATCTCTTTGCAGCTCGAAACCCACCCGCCCACGAGCGTCGCCAACCGCTCCGCGACGAGGCTGCGACTCAGCGGCGTGAAGCCCTCAATGTCCGCAATCAACAGCCAGCAGGCCACGTCCTGAATGTCCCGGACGGTCTGTTTCGCGAACGTGGATTGATACCTTTCGCGTGCCATTTCCCCGGCCAGCCGGAAGGTGAACGTCTCGCCGCCGAGCGCAATGCTGTCTTGATCGCAGAGCCGCATCGGCTGGTGGACGCGCCGGTTGTTCAAGTACGTGCCGTTGCTGCTGCCGAGGTCGATCAGCCAAAACTCGCCGTCGTCCTGCACATGAATGATCGCGTGCCGGCGCGACACTTTCTCCGATGCCAGCACGATCTCGTTTGCGCTGGCCCTGCCGAGCGAGCAGTTGCCGCAAATCAAGATGCGCTCGTGATTCGTGTTCTCCAGCCACACGTTGCTGTCTGGTTGAGGAAGCATTTGTCGTTTCGTTTCGAGAAGCGCAGTCGACCGATGCTAAACCCAGCCACTCAGCGCCAGGCAGCGACGTAGAAGATCGCAAAGGCAAGCAGCAGGACGACCGCGGTGATCCACCAGAGCGGACTGATGCCCGCGGGCTTGATGGAGGAGCCGAACTCACGAGCGGCAAATTCTTCGTAGTCGAAGTCGTCCTCGAGAGCACCAGTCGCATCGATCGAGCCCGCGTTTTCCCGCCAGCCGGATTGGTGATCGGCGCCGCACTCAGGACAGGCGAGTGCCTTCGCCGGCACATCCTCGCCGCACACGGGGCAGACTGATGGAGTGGGAAGCTTTCGCTTTTCCATTCAAGGGACGGCCGAATCCGCTTCTTCGATCTCCTTCCGGCCTTCACGCCGGGCCGCCTTCTTCAGCGCGCGGCGAGTGGCGACGACTTCATCTTTCTGGCGCTGTTCGACCCGTGGCAATCCTGCGCCGTGCTCGAGTCCAGGCTTGGCGTCACCTCTCAATGGCGACCTGGCCTTGATGTAGGGTTCCACGACGACGGCAGCTTATTTCGAGGCGAGAGCCTGATCGATCTCACCGCCGAGCTTCGCGGAATCCGGCTCGGTGTCGGAGTCGAAACGGGCGAGGATTCGTCCGTCCTTGCCGACGAGAAACTTGCCGAAGTTCCATTTGATCTCGCCGGGAACCGGAGAGCCAGGACCAGTGAGCTCGTGAAACAGCGGATGTTGTTCCGAACCTTTGACGTGAATCTTCTCGAACATCGGGAAGGTCACAGCGAACCGGGACGTGCAGAACTTCTTGATCTCAGCATTGGTCCCCGGCTCCTGCTCACCGAAGTCATTCGCCGGAAAACCTAACACGACCAACCCTTTGTCTTGGTATTTCCGCCAAAGAGCTTCGAGACCTTCATACTGTCGGGTGTATCCGCACTGCGATGCCACGTTGACGATCAGGAGCACCTTGCCCGAATAGGGCTTCAAAGTTGTCTCCTTCCCGTCGATCTCCTTCACCGGGATCGCATAGAGTTTGGATTCCCCGGCAAGAGAGACGACTGAGAGCAGCGGGATGGTCACGATGGCTGATAGGATGGCGGTTAGGTTCATGGAAAGGACGATTAGGTGAGGGTTGTCCGCAAGGCGAGCGTCGGTGTGGTCACTTCGCCCACGCACCGACCTTTTCGAGAGCGATGGAACGTGCCGCCTGAATCTCTCCGGCATTCAACGTGAGACCGGTTGTTCCTGATGCCATGAGGTTGAGTAAGTCCTGGCGATGAGGCAGCCCAAGCGCGTGTCCCAGTTCGTGCGAGGTAACCCGCGGAATCGGCTCATCCAGACCGTCTGCCACTTGCTTGAGCCGGGCTGTGTCTTTGACGATGACCAGCCCTCCGGTCCAAATGCCATTGGGCTCGATCTCTTTGACGTAGATGATGTTCAGCCCGTGCTCGAGCAGACGCTCTTTCGGGATTCTGGCAGCGACCCAGTAGCCCTGGCCGGCACTTTCGGGAGAAGGGTCGATCGCCGGCGTCTGCGAAATCGACTCAGCCACAAAACAAATCCCGGCCTGAGACCAAACCTTGTTCACCTTGCCGAGGATTCGTTGCAGGTCTGTCTCGGTCAGTGTCGTGTTGAGACGCTGCTCGCTTTCCGAGTGCATGAGGTGAAGACGCACCGGAACGATGATTGGAGCCGGTTCCTCGTCTGCATGGAGGGCAAACCGCCCGCTTGCAAAAGACATGGCGACGGCAAGCCAGCGCAGCCAAAAGCAAGTGACCTTCATCGCTGCTGTGATACCGCGACCAACCGGGACAGACAGTTCTTACCTCCCGCGAACCTTATTCTCATTCCTTCGTTCAGGCGCTTTGTGCGCTGTCGCTCTCTCTGTCTTTGCCGTGATCTTGTCACCCTTGGGATTCACGTTCTTCGCTGGAACTTGTGCGGCAGTTTTTTTGTTGGTTTAGGCATAGATCAAAGAGGTGGTTGGCGAGCTAGTTTGCCGCGGGAGGGGCAGGAGTTGGGGTGCTGGAGGGTGAAGGAGTGGCTTTGCCGGCCGCTTGCCTGGCAGCTTCGGCCTTGGCTGCCTTCTTTCCCGTCTTCCCGCCGGCCTGTTTTTTCGCGGCCTTCTCTGCCGCTTTGTGGCCTTTCGTATGTTTTTCCTGGGTCGATTCCGGAAGCGCGGTGGCCTTGCCTGTGGCCGAGTCGTCTCGTTTGCAGGAGGTCAGCGAGAGGGCGAGGCAGGCGGTGAGGGCGAGGGTGGCGTGCAGTCTGGGAGTTTTCATACGCTCGCCAAAGTCGCACGTTTGCGTTCGGGCACCAAGGCAAACCCGTGAATTCGTGCGGGTCTGGCGGACGGGCTTTTGCGTAGCGTTTCGAGTTTCGACTTGCGCGGGAAATGAGCCGGGGGAGATTGCGCGCCGCCAGCTTTCCGCCACGTTTTCAACATGAATTTCCACCGCAAATCCCTCCTCTTCGCTGGCTGGGCGATGGGTGCGGGGGCGTGGGCGGCGGTGCCAGTTCTGGATCATCCGATCCCGCTCCGGGATGAGTCTCAGTCGAGCATCGTGGAGCCGCCGCACGTCGCGCCGGTGATTCCCGTCGGGAAGACGCTGCTCTTTCCGATCACCGCGAGCGATGCGGATGGCGACGCGCTTTCGTACAACGTCACGAGTTCCAACCCGAATATCCTGGTGCGGGCGAAGACGGGAAATCCGGCGCTGCGGCTGACCGTGGCGCACGCGGCGAATGGCGCGGATGATCCGGCATTCGGCGGGACGATGGAGTTCATGCTGTTCCGAGATTGGCTGCCGGCGAGCGCGGGATTCGTCGGCGGGATGGCGCAAGCGGGGTTTTACGACAACGTGATTTTCCACCGCATCGCGGACCTCGGCGGCGGGGCGGGGACGACGGGGTTCATTTATCAAGGCGGCGATCCGCTGGGGACGGGCGGCGGCGGTCCGGGGATCGTGGGCGGGGATTCTTCGACTGCGTGGAAATTTCAGAACGAGTTCAGCGTTGGGACGATCTTTTCCGGGCGGGGGCAGCTCGCGATGGCGAACGCGGGCACGTCCACGGGCTACGCGCTCGGCGGCGGCGGGACGCTGATCGTGCCGGATTATTTGGACACGAATGGGTCGCAGTTCTTCATCACCGACGGGCAGCCGCGGCACCTCGATTTCAAGCACAACATCTTCGGCCAGATGCTGCGCGGCTGGGAGCTGCTGCCGAATCTCAAGGCGACGAAGACGACCAGCTCGACCCCGAACAAAGAGGTGAAAATCATCTCGGCGAAAGTGGTCGCGAATGAGACGGACGCGGTGCTGGTGCTGAGCGCGAAGGCGGTCGGGACCGCGGTGATCACCGTCACCGCGACCGACCCGAGCGGGGCGCGGGATGTGAAAAAGTTCACGGTCACGGCCGCGCCGGACGCGACGAATTGCAACCCCTTCATCCGCCGCAACGTGGGGCACATGACGGCGAAGGATACGCCCGCGGTGTTCGGGCTGGAGGCGGTCGATTTGGAGTTCGACTACCTCGATGTCGAGCACTCGCTCCTGCCGCTCTCGGCGTCGCTCGGGCCGAAAGGGACCCTGCTCGCGACGAGCGGCCGGATCGTGCAGATGCAGCCGAATCCCGGCTACGTCGGGCTGATCAACGCGGGCTTCAGCGTGCGGCAATACGACATCGGCGGCGGCGGCTTCGGGCCGATCGCGGACTACACGAACGCCTACATCGCCGCAGGCGACCGTGCGGCGCGGGCGGAAGCGGTCACGATCTCCGCGATCCCCGGCGTCGCTTTCTCGAATGCGATCGTGGCGAAAATCGCGGACGTGGACGCCACCGGCGCCCCCGGCAATTTTACCGCGAAGATCAACTGGGCCGACGGCACCCCCCTCGACACCGCGATCGTCTCCCGCGACCTCGGCACGCCCGGCTCCAGCCGCTACCTCGCCGCCGGCTCGCACGTTTACGCCCGCGCCGGGACGTATCCGGTCGTCGTCGATTTCAATGGCAACAGCGGCTCCAAGGTCACCGTGCGCAGCACGGCGGTGGTCAGCGGCGCGGCGTTGCGGGCGTTTGGGGAGAACGTGGACGTCACCGGCGCGCGGGTCGTCAACCGCGTGGTCGCCACCTTCACCGACACCCTCGCCGCGCCGGTCGCGAACTACTCGGCGCGCGTCGATTGGGGCGACGGCATCGTCTCCGGCGCGACCATTTCGCGCGATGCCGGGAGCGGGAAATACATGGTCCGCGGCACGCACGGCTACCGGGACAGCGAGCCCTTTTCCGTGCGGGTCCGCCTTCACAAAAAGGACGACCTCGCCGCCAGCGACGCCATCGCGTGGAGCACCGTCACCCCCCGCTTCACCGCCGCGCCGCACCTCCCGCCGTTCCCGCATCCGAAGCTCACCATCGCGTGGAATAGCGGCCCGACCAAGTCCCACACCGGCGTCCCTGGCCCCAGCTACCAGGTCACCTACAACGGCGTCTTCGTCATCATCAACTCCGGCAGCCTCCCCCTCGCCTCGTCGCAGTTGCGCTTCTGGCTCTCGAGCGACCGCATCTTGAAGACGAGCGGCCCGGGCAGGGACACCCCCCTCATCATCAACGACCAGCCGCTCCTCGACATCATCCCGTTCCCAGCCGGCGCGGGCGGCAACGGCAACTTCAAACTCACCGTCCCGAAAGGCGAGAGCACCGGGCGAAAGTTCATCCTCAGCGAGGCGGTTTACGACGACCCGATCGCCAACGCCGACGGCACCGAAAAGGTCGTCGTCACCGGCCCGCTCCCCGCCTCCGTCCTCGTCTCCACCCCCGGGCCGCTCCACACCACCGAGGCCGGCGGCACCGCGACCTTCACCGTCGTCCTCGACACCGCCCCCGTGAATACCGCCGTTGCCGGCGCGACCCCGAACGACTCCGTCACCCTCCCGCTGGAAAGCTCGCTCGTCACCGAGGGAACCGTCGCCCCCGCCTCACTGGTCTTCAATGCGAGCAACTGGAACGTCCCCCAGACCGTCACCGTCACCGGCGTCGATGACGCGAACGTGGACGGTAACAAGACCTTCAAGATCACCCTCAAGGCCGCGCAGTCCGCCGACCCGCTTTACAACAACCTCATCGGCCCCGAAGTCACTGTCATCAACGACGACAACGAGCCCGCGCCCCCACCACCCTAGCCGATGACGAGGTTTGCCGCTTGGGTAGGGTGGGCATCCTGCCCGCAGGTCGGGGCATCCTGCCCGAACGGTCTTCCGAGGACCACGAGGGTGGATCACGGCTGGGAAGTGCGTCGCGGCAGGATGCCCCGACCGGTGGGCAGGATGCCCACCCTACCCGGCATCGAGCCCCTCGAGGCCCGCATCGCCCCTGCGGCGATCCTGAGCCCGAGCACGGTCGTCTTCACCGACGCCGACGGCGACCTCGTCAGCGTCGTCTTTTCAAAGGCCGTCTTCACCGGGACCGAAGCCGCCCAGCTCGCCCTCGCCAACCAAGTCTTCAAGTTCGACACCGGCGCAGTCGCCCACGGCGACACCGCCACCCCCCAGCAGCTCCGGCTCATCGACTTCACGAAGTTCCCCATCGTCGCCGCCACCGGCAGCACGGTGAACGGCGTCGCCCTCACCCTCATCGCCACGCTGGCAGGGCAGGGGAACGGCCTCGCCGACCTCGGCGCGATCCGCGCCACCGGCGTCTCGCTCGGCGCGGTGAACATCGACGGCGACCTCGGCCAGATCGATGCCGGCGGCTCCGGCCTCACCATCGGCGTCGCGGGCCTCAGCGTCTTCTCGCTCGGCCAGCGCGGCATCGCCACGCAGATCCCCGTCGCCACCCCGACCGTCGCCGACCCCGCCCCCGCCCTCGTCAGCACCATCACCGGCGAGCTCACCTATTTGAAAGTGGTCACCAACGTCCGAGACGCCCGCGTCCGCGTCATCGACGGCAAGAACTCCGCCGGCACCATCACCACCGCCGCCAAGCTCGGCCCCCTGACCATCGGCGGCTCCCTCATCGGCCGCACCCCCGTCGAGACCGCCTCCGACGACACCGGCGAGATCGAGTGCGACCGCGGCATCGGCCCCATCACCGTCGGCACCCTCGTGGCCGGCAGCATCTACGGCGGCGGCGGGAAGAACAGCGGCCGCATCTCCGCCGGGGGTGCCATCGCCGGCATCGACCTCCGCGGCAGCCTCCTCGGCGGCGCGGGCCAAAAGAGCGGCTCCATCATGGCCTCTGGCAGCATCACCGGCGCGGTCAAGATCGGCTACGACCTCGCCGGGGGTGGCGGCGACACCTCGGGCTCGATCTTCACCTTCGGCAGCATCCCCAGCCTCACCATCGGTCGCGACCTCGTCGCCGGCGCGGGCCCCTCCAGCGGCTTCGTCAGCGCCATCGGCTCCATTGCGAAAGTGATCATCTCCGGCAACCTCGACGCCACCCGCGTCGCGGCCGGGACCGGCTCCGGCGGCATCTTCGCCAACGGCCTGCCCAGCGTCACCCTCGCCGGCAGCCTCCTCGGCGGCACCGGCCCCCAGTCCGGCAGCATCGAAAGCGGGCGCGCCCTTGGCATCGTCCACCTCCTCGGCAACGTCCTCGGCGGCAGCGGCGACGGCTCCGGCAGCGTCATCGCCCAGGGCAGCATCGGCAGCGTCGCCATCACCGGCAGCCTCCTCGGTGGCTCGGGCAGACAGTCCGGCCTCCTCCGCAGCGGCCTCGACCCCGTGCAGGCGGGCGGCACCGGCGCGGTCACCATCGGGTGGCGGCTCTACGGTGGCTCGGGTGAAAACTCCGGTGCCATCCTCTCTGGCGGCGACCTCGCCAGCGTCACCCTCGGCAGCGCGGATTCCGTCGGCACCGATGTCCTCCTCGGGGGCGGCGGACTCTTCTCCGGCGCGATCTCGGCCCGTGGAAAGGTCGGCACCATCAAGATCACCGGCCACGTCCACGGCGGCACCGGCGACCGGAGCGGCAGCCTGCTCGACTACGAGCGCACCGACGCCACCGGCGAGCATCCCGGCGACTTCGGCACCATCACCCTCGCCGGCCGCCTCATCGGTGGCGACGGCCCCGGCTCCGGCAGCATCTTTGCCGATGGCAGTATCGCCGTCCTCACCCTCGCCGCCTTCGTCCCCGGGCCCGGTGCCGGCAGCGGCGCGGCCAGCACCGGCAACGGCCTCCTCAGCGACGGCGGGATCGGGAAGCTCAAGGTGACGGGCTAACTCGTCGCCTTGCCCTCGTCGCATTCCCGTAGCTCCTCCGGCCAGCCTCCCTTGAGCCGGTGCGCTCGAAACGGCATCCTGTCGCGCATCGACGGGCTTTTTCCACGAAACCATGCCGAAAACGCGATGGGCGATGCCGACAATGGGTCACCGGATGCCGACAACGCGCCACCGAATGCCGGCAACGCCATCCCGGATGCCGTCGATGCAACCTGATCTTGTGGCACTTACGCCGAAGTGGTGGATTTTATACAGTAAAAATGGACGCTCCCGCGCAACCCGCGCCATCGACTATCCCCGAGCGCGCGCCATCCCTCCGGTCATCTTGAGCGGAGCGCCAGCGGAGTCGAAAGACCTCTTACTATTTCCCCCGTTGCGGGCGCGTAGTCGGGGAGGGGGAAATAGTTAGAGGTCCTTCGACTGCGCTTCGCAAAGCCGAAGCTCCGCTCAGGATGACTCGGAGGGTGGGGACGCGCGCCGAAGGAGGAAAGCGCGCGCTTCTCCCTCCGGTCATTTTGAGCGGAGCGATAGCGGAGTCGAAAGACCTGTTAATATCTCCGCACCGCCGGCGACGGGGCGGACGGGGTGAAGCGGGGAAGGGGAGACTGTAGGGCGACCGCTTCGGTTGCCCCGGCTGGGCAGGCGGAGCGCCCGCCCTACAAATCGCGGAGGCGGAGGTGGCTGGGGGCGAATTTGACGGGCTTGACGGGGGGGGTGGGCTTTTTGAAGAGGCGGTCGAGGAGGGGCGGCTTTTTGGTGCCGCGGAGGAGGGCGGCGGTGTGGTCGCGGAGCTCGGCGGGGGTGAAGTCGATGCCGCTCTGGGCGAGGACGCTGCCTTCGGCGAGGTGGAGTTCGAGGGCGGCGCGCTGGGCCTGGACGAGGGCGTCGGCGAGACCTTGTTTGACTTCAAAGAGGCCGGCTTCGACTTCGAGGACGCGGCGGCCTTCGACTTTGCCGACGCCGAGGCGGTCGCGCTCGGTCTTGAGGAGGTTCTCGTTGAAGCGGATCATGGTCCGGTAGTCGGAGGCGGAGGCGCGGGCGTGGCGGAGTTTGTCGATGCTGGTGGTGAGGGCGTTGGCGAGCTGGGTCTCGACGCCGAGGACTTGCATTTTGATCTGATCGACGGTGGCGAGGATGGCGGCGTACTCGTGGCGGCCGCGGATGCCACCCCCGAGGGGGACGCGCATTTCGAGGCCGGCGGACCAGGAGAGGAAGCTGGTGCCGAGGGTCTCATCGACGCTGTCGGAGGGGCTGTCGCCGAGGCCGTTGTAGCCGTAGCTGGCTTTGGCATTCAGCTCGGGGAGGCGCTGGTTGCGGGCGACGGCGAGGCGGATGAGGGCTTCGTCGAGCTTTTTCTTTTGGAGGAGGTAGTCGGGGTTCTGTCTGATGGCGCTGCCCCAACTGTCGCCGTAGCTGGGGACGGGGATGGAGGCGGAGGGGTCGTCGGCGGCGAGGTAAAAGATGTCGCCGTCGCGGGGGCTGCGGCCGGCGAAGGTGAGGAGCTGGCCGCGGGCTTCGGTGTATTTCTGGCGGGCGTCGTTGCGTTTGGTGCGGCGGAGGGCGAGGCCGGCCTCGGCTTCGAGGACATCGAGCTCGGCGCCTTTGCCGGCGGTGGCGCGGACTTTGGAGTCGGCGAGGATGGACTCGGCGACGCCCACACTTTCATCGAGGAAACGGAGCTGCTCCTGGGCGAAATAGACGCCCCAATAGGCGCTGCCGGCCTGGGCGAGGGTGACCATGAGCTGGCGGCGGTATTCCTGGAAGGCGCTTTCGGAGCCATTGGCCGCGAGGCGGAGGGCGGCGAGGGCGGCGGTGGGGCCGCCGTTTTTCAAGAGAGGCTGGGTGACGGTGAGGCCGAAGAAGCTCTGCCATTCATTCGTGCGGCCGGTGGTGGTGCCGACGTCGGTCGGGGCGCGGAGGGGCGTGAGGTTGTTGTTGAAGTTGTTGAGGGTGTAGCCGAGGCGGACTTTGCCGCCGAGTGGGGTGAGGTTTTCGATGCCGAGGTCGTAGAGGTTGTTGCGCTCGTCGAGGATGGGGATGCCGGCGAGATTGCGCTGCTGCTCGACGGTGTTGGGGCGTTTGTTCGCGGTGTGCTGGGCGCTGCCGGCGAGCTCGGGCTCGTAGGCGCCGTATTCGGCGAGGGCGCGCTGGCGGGCGGATTCGGTGCCGAGGAGCTGGGCCTGGATGGACTCGTTCCTTTCCAAGACCATGCGCAGATACTCGCGCAGGGTGATGTGGACGCGGAGGCCGGGCTCGGCGGCTTTCGCATTTGGAAAGCAGAGGATCGTGAGGATGAAGAGAAGGCGGAGGTGACGCATGACGGCGCGGCTTGGAAATGAGCGCGGGTATTTGTGGTGTGCGCGGATTCCGGGCAAGGGGATTTTGAGAAAGCGGGAGGAATGCCGGCGACGCCCCAGCCCCGTCATCCTGAGCGCAACGAAGTGGAGTCGAAGGACCTCTTACTATTTCCCCGCTGGCGCGCGCGGATCGGGAGAGAAGTAAGAGATCCTTCGACTGCGCTTCGCAAAGCCGAAGCTTCGCTCAGGATGACAAGGGTATGTGTGCGCGCGTCTTTTGCCTCGACACGGCGCGCCCGGCTCACAGAAGTCTCACCCCATGAAACGAGCTCTCCCTTCTCTCGGAATCCTCGCCGGTGGGATCGCAGCGCTGCTGCTCGGCGGGGTGCCGGCGCGCGGCGTGGTCCTGTCGAACAATCTCCAGCAACCGATCGACGGGGTGGAAAAGGTCACGACGGTGCGGTGGCTCGGGTCGGAGTTTAAGACGGACGATCGGGTGTATGTGCTCGATGCGGTGAAGCTGCGGCTGCAGCAGAATCTCGGCGGTGCGGTGGAGGCGTCGATTTACAGCGATGAGAACGGGCGGCCGGGGAAGCTGATCGCGGTGCTCGGGCCGTCGGGCGCGGTGGGGCCGACGCCGACGGAGGTGACGTTTCAGGGTGCGGGCGGGAGCGGCGGGGCAGGGGAGACTTTCAACGACACGGTGGAGACGGCGCTGAAGTTTTCGCGGGTGCCGCTGCCGCCGGGAGTGAAGATTTCCGGGTTGCCGAGCGGTGACTTTTCCGGCGCGGCGGACAGCCGGCCGGACGGCGTGGCGCTGGCGCCGAACACGACTTACTGGATCGTGACGCGGGCGAGGTCCGGGCAGTTTGCCTCGGCCTACACGGACCAGGAAGTCGGGAACGGGCCGGGCTACACGCCGACGTGGGCACACAGCGAGAACGCCGGCGGGACTTGGAATCCCGAGCAGCTCTCCCCGCTTTTCCTCGGCGTCGAGGCGAACCCCGACGTGGTCTTTCTCGAGCTCCGCACCGACATCCCCGCGATCCTCTCCGCCGTCGGCAGCGCCCTGCCGATGGCGATGGTGCAGCGCGAGGTGGCGCTCAGTGCGATGCGCGACGTGACCCGCGACGTGAACGCGCGGCTCTTTCGCCAGCGCACTCGCTCCCACTCCGCGGATCGCGAGGAACTCCGCGGCCCGGCCTCGCGCTTCGAGTTCTTCGCGCAAGGCGACTACGGCTCGACGGACCGCGACACGCATTTCCCCGCGAGCGGATTCGAGTCGGATGTCTTCGCGGGCACGGCGGGCCTGGAATTTCACCTCACGCCGGAACTCACGCTCGGTGCGGCGATCAGCTACGTCGAAAGCGACAACGCGCTCGGGCTCGGCATCGGCGATGTGAAGCTCAACGGCGAAGCGTTCACGACCTACATCGCGTTCGCGGAAAAAGGATTCTACGCCGACGCGCTCTACAGCTTCGGCGTGTTCGAGCACGACATCCGGCGCGACACGCTTTTCGGCAAAATCGCGCGCGCGGAGCCGAGCAGCTACACGCACACTTTCGAACTGAACGCCGGCTTCAACATGGACGCCGGGAAGTTCATCACTGGCCCCTTTTCCACGCTCACCTACGTCACCGGCGACCTCGATTCCTACGTCGAAAACGGCGGCGGCACCGCGAATGTCCACGTCGCCGGGCAGAACTTCGATTCGCTCGTCTCGCGCGTCGGCTGGCAGGTCTCGCGGCTCCTCGATTTTGGAAAAGTCAAAGTCACGCCGCAGGTCCGCGTCTCGTGGATGCACGAATTTCTCGACGGCGCGGAGACCGTGAGCCTCGGGCTGGAGCAGTCGCCGTTTTCGATCGGCAGCGGGAACCGTTTCACGCGCATCGGCCGCTTCGATGCGTCCTCGAATACGCGCCGCCCCGGCACCGATGCGCTGGAGCTCGGCGTCGCATTCGGCATCCAGGTCTGCGAGCACTTCAGCGTGATCGTGGATTACGAAGCGCGGCTTTGGCAGGCGGATAGTTTCGCGCACTCGGTCTCGCTCACGGGCAGCCTGAAATTTTAGCGGCGGATGCACCTGAGCACGGCATCTCCAGCTATTTCCAATTCCTCCGATGCGCGCGCGGCATGGGGAAATAGTTAGAGGTCCTTCGACTCCGCCCGGAAAGCCGGGCTGCGCTCAGGATGACGGCTTGCACGCTCAACTCGCGCTCCGTTCGCGCTGAAAACGAATTACTACGGGAGTTGATTTGTCCCGCGGGCTCGGCAATGTCCCCGCCGTTTTTCATGTCCCGAGCCTATTTCTGCGCGGCCGTCGCGGCCCTCATTTCGATCACGCGCGCGTTTTCGGCGGAGCCGAAAGTGGTCACGGGAATCACCGAGCCGTTCTTCGATGTGACGCTGAGTTCGACGGTGCTCGGCACGATTCGCGCCGCGAAATTCAAGGAAGGTGCGGAGGTGAAAGAGGGCGACGTGATCCTCGAACTCGACAGCAAACTCGAGGAGCTCGAAACCGGGCGGAAGCAGTTCGTGATGGAGCACAGCAAGGCCGATTACGACGCGACGAAGACGCTTTTTGAAAAGACGAAATCGGTGAGCAAGGACGAGATGGACAAGCGCGCGACGGAGTATCACGTCGCCGTCGCCGAGCACGACATCGCGGAGGAGCAGTTGCATCGGCGGAAGATCGTCGCGCCCTTTTCGGGGACGATCGTGGAGATTTTTTTGCAACCCGGCGCGAGCTGCGAACCCTACAAACCGCTCGTCCGCATGGTGGACACGAAGCGCTGTTATTTCATCGGCCACATCGAGGGCACCGCGGCCTCCGGGCTGAAGCTCGGGCAGTCCGTGAAGATCGAAGTCATCGGCTCGAAAACACCGGTCGAAGGCAAGCTCGTGCTCATCGCGCCGGTCGTCGATTCCGCGAGCGGGCTGGCGAGAGTGAAGGCGATTTTCGACAACGCGGACGGCGCAACACTCGCCGGGCTCGCGGGGAAAATGACGATCGAATAGGCGATGAAAAACATGGATGTGAGTGATCGGGACGAGCGGTTCGAGCTCGCCGCGGAAGAGATGACCGCGCTGCGGCGCTTTCCCGGTGTGGCGAAAGAATTCTGGCCGCGCCTGCTCGCCGCCTGCTCGCACCTCGCGCTCGCGGATGTCGCCGTGCTGCTGCTCGGGCGTCCCGGCCAGAGCCCGCGCTGGGTGAAAATCGCGGAGTGGAATGCGGGCGCGGGCGTGACCCGGCAGCGCGCAAATTTCACCGCCTTCCTCGAGCAAGCCGCCGAGCGCGGGCTGCAGGAAACGAGCTTCGTCGAGCAGGACGACGAGACCGCGGGCGCCTTCACCGTCGGCGTGCGAATGCAGCTCGCGCGGCCCGAGGACGAGCTCGTGCTCGTCGCGCAGCTCCTCGATTTCACCGACTCCGCCGCGCGCGACGCGCTCGTCCGGCTGACGCTCGCCGCCGACACGCCCGCGCTTTACCAGGCCAATCTCGCGAGCCGGCAGGCGCAGGCGGACGTGGAGAAATTCGCGACCGTCCTCGACCTCATGGTGCCGATCAACGGCGAGAAACGCTTCGTCGCCGCGCTGCTCGCGCTCTGCAATGGCGTCGCCGCGCGCCTCGTCTGCGACCGCGTGAGCGCTGGCTGGATCGAGGGCGGCTACGTGCGGTTGAAAGCGATTAGCCGCACGGAAAAATTCGACCGCCAAATGGCCGCCGCGCAATCGCTCGAAGCCGCGATGGAAGAGTGCGCCGACCAGGACGAGGAGATTCTCTGGCCCGTGCCCGACGGCGCTGGCGTCGTGGCGCGCGACCACGAGAAATTCGCGAAAGAACAGAACGTCGGCAACTTCTGCACCGTGCCGCTCCGGCTCGACGATTCCGTCGTCGCCGTGCTCGCGTGCGAGCGGCAGATGAAGCCATTCACCGTCACCGAAATGCAGCAGCTCCGCCTGCTCGGCGACCAGGTTTCCCGCCGTCTCGGCGACCTCAAACAACGCGACCGCTGGCTCGGTGCGCGCGCCGCCGGAGCGCTCCGCGAGCAAGCGGCGAAGCTGCTCGGACCGGAACACACGTGGCCGAAAGTCTTCACGATTCTCGGCGTGATCCTGCTCGCCGCGCTCTTCCTCGTCCGCGTTTCGTATCGCGTCGAAGGCACCTTCATTCTCCGCAGCGAAGCCGTCTCGTACCTCACCGCGCCGTTCGAGGGCTACATCGAAACGGTTGCCGTTCGCCCCGGCGATTTCCTCGCGAAGGGCGCGGAAATCGTCTCGCTGAATCGCGGCGATCTCCTGCTCGAACAGTCCGCCGCCGCCGCCGAAATCACGCGCTACGAACGCGAAATGGAAAAAGCGCGCGCCGGAAAACTCCTCGCCGAAATGCGCATCGCCGAGTCGCTCATGGCGCAGTCGAAAGCCAAGCTCGACCTCGTCAGCCACCGCCTCGAAACCGCCGTTCTCCGCGCGCCGTTCGACGGCGTGATCGTCGAGGGCGACCTCCGCGAACGCATCTCCGCGCCGGTGAAACAAGGCGAGCCGCTCTACAAACTCGCGCGCATCGAAGGGCTCTACGTCGAAGCCGAAGTCAACGAGCGCGACGTGAAAGAACTCGCCGCGAATTCGCGTGCCGAATTCGCCTTTGTCTCGCAGCCGCGGCAGACATTTCGCGCGACCGTTCAGTCGATCGAAGCCGCCGCGCTCGCGAAAAAGGAAGCGAACGTTTTTGTCGTCCGCCTCGAGCCCGACGCCGCGGGCGAAAAATGGTGGCGTCCCGGCATGACCGGCCTCGCGAAAGTCGAGATCGGCAAGCGCTCGCTCTGGTGGATTTTCACGCACCGCACCGTCGATTTCCTGCGGATGAAATTGTGGTGGTAAGCCATGCCCGCTGACCCGTCCGCGACATTCAGCGAATCGTGGTATCGCGTCGCGAAGCAGCGTATTTGCTTGCGTCCCGGCGTGGTGGTGCGGCGGCAGGACTACCGCGGCGAGCGCTGGATCGTCCTCGAAAATCCGTTCAGCAACGAGTTCTTCCGCCTGCGTCCCGAGGCATTTGAATTCGTCGCGCGTCTCAGCCCGAGCCGTACGGTCGAGGAGGTCTGGAGCCAATGTCTCGAGCGTTTCCCCGACACCGCGCCGGGGCAGGAGGCAGTGATCCAACTCCTCTCGCAGCTCTACTTTTCCAACCTGCTCCAATACGACACCGCCGCCGACGCCGCGCAGCT
The DNA here is from genome assembly GCA_043777315.1 of Spartobacteria bacterium. Taxonomy (GTDB): domain Bacteria; phylum Verrucomicrobiota; class Verrucomicrobiia; order Chthoniobacterales; family Chthoniobacteraceae; genus CAIURC01. The sequence goes on from JAYVPW010000005.1 coordinate 15,630, forward strand.
TTTCGAGCGCTACAAACGGCGGCGTCAGCGCGAGATCGGATCGCGCTTTTTGAACATCATGTTCATGCGGTTTCCGCTGTTCGACCCGGATCGCTTTCTCGTCCGCGCGCTCCCGTTCGTCGGAAAATTCATCAACCTTTTCGGGGCGTTCGCGTGGCTGATCGTCGTCGGCTTCGGCGTCAAAACGGTGATCGATAACGTCGGCGGTCTGTGGAGCGAGACGCAGTCCGTCCTCGCGCCCTCGAACCTCCCGTTCCTCTACATCGCGCTCGCGCTGGTGAAGACGATCCACGAATTCGGCCACGCCTTTTTCTGCCGAAAATGGGGCGGCGAAGTCCACGTCATGGGCTTGATGCTGATGATTTTCACGCCCATCCCGTACGTCGATGCGACGTCGAGCTGGGGCTTCCGCAGCAAGTGGCGGCGGGCGCTCGTCGGCTCCGCGGGCATGATCGTCGAGCTCTTCGTCGCGGCGATCGCGGCGTTTGTCTGGGCCAAGACGGGGCCCGGCGCGCTGCACAGCATCGCGCACAACATCATGTTCGTGGCATCGGTCTCGACGCTCGTTTTCAACCTGAATCCGCTGCTCCGTTTCGACGGCTACTACATTCTCTCCGACCTGATCGAAGTGCCGAATCTGCATCAACGCGCGACCGCGCAGATGAAGCATTGGTGCGAGCATTACCTCTTCGGCGTGAAGAAATCCGTCAGCGCGGCGAACACCACCGGCGGCGCGTGGGGCTTCGTCATCTTTGGCGTCGCGAGCGCGATTTATCGGGTCACGGTTTTCTCCGGCATCCTGCTCGCGATCGCGGATCGCTTTCTCATCATCGGACTCATCATGGCGGCGGTGTGCCTCATTTCGTGGGTCACGGTTCCGGTCATCAAGTTCGTGAAATATCTCGCCGCGAGCCCGCGGCTCACGCGCGTGCGCGGTCGCGCGATTGCCGTGTCGGCGGCGATGTTCGCGGTGCTGTTCACGTTCCTGCAACTCGTTCCGTTCCCGCATCATTTCCGCGCGCCCGGCGTCGTGCGCGCGAGTGAACGCACGGAGATTTCCAGCGAAGTCGCCGGCTTCGTGGAGGCGCTCATCGCCGCGCCCGGCAGCCGCGTCGTGCGCGATCAGCCATTGCTCCGAATGGGCAATCGCGAACTCGAGATCGAGCTCCAGCAAACGCTCGCGCGGGCCGAGGAAATCCGCGTGCGGCTGTTGAAAGCGCAGAAGGACGACACCGCGGATTTGAAGCCGCTGATGCAGTCGCAAGACGCGATGAATGAGCGGCTCGCGAAGCTCCGCGCGGATGTGGGCAGGATGACCATCCGCGCGCGGCACGACGGGATTTGGGTCGCGCCGGGGATCGAAGATTACGTCGGCCGCTGGCTTACGCGCGGGTCGAATCTCGGGCTGCTGGTGAACCCTTCGTCGTTCGATTTCGTCGCCACCGTTTTGCAGGAAGATGCCGATCGAGTCTTCGCCCGGCAGCGTCCCGGCGCGGAGGTGCGGCTCATCGGCGACACCGGCGCGATGCTGCCCGTGGCTGACTGGCGCGTGATTCCCGGCGAGCAGCGCGTGCTGCCGTCGCCCGCGCTCGGCATCCGCGGCGGCGGGGAAGTTCCCGTCGCGCCGGAAGACGAGCACGGCAATAAAACCGCCGAGCCGTATTTCAAAGTGATCGGCCGGCTGCCCGCAAATTCCGGCGTTGCGCTCTTCGACGGAAGCTCGGGAAAGATCCGGTTCAATCTCGAGGCCGAGCCGTTGCTCACTGGATGGGTGCGCCGTCTCTCGCAGCTCCTGCAAAAGCGGTATCAGATGTGACGCCGCTCGTTCCGACTCACGATTACCGGCGCACCGCGTATCGGATCCCGGCGCGGCCGCTGCGCGGTTTGGACGCCGCGGTGAACGACGCGATCGGCGTTTTTCAGCGACGTGGCGCGGTCTTCGCGCAGCTCGAAAAAGACGCGACCGAAGTCGAGCGTCACGCCGCCGAGACGACCGCGCTTTCCACCCGTGCGCTGCATCAGCGGCTGATGGAACATCGGGAGATCGGTCGGCGAGGCGGCCGGGAAAGCTCTGCCAGCCTGCTTCGCGCGCTCGCAGCGGTCCGCGAGGCGTCGGCGCGCGAGCTCGGGATGCGGCCTTTTTTTGTGCAGATCATCGGCGCGCTCGCGCTGCATCGCGGCTATCTCGCGGAGATGGCGACGGGCGAGGGGAAGACGCTCACTGCCGGGCTCGCCGCCGTGCTCGCGGGTTGGACGAAGCGGCCCTGCCACATCGTCACGGTCAACGATTACCTCGTCGAACGCGACGCGGAGCGGCTCGGAAAACTTTACGATTATTGCGGTGTCCGCGTCGGCTGCGTGACCGGTGCGATGGCTCCGGAAGACCGGCAAAAAGGCCACGCGTGCGACGTGACTTACACAACGAGCAAAGAGCTGCTCGCCGACTTTCTCCGCGACCGTCTGCGCATCGGCGCGCTGCATCATCCGACCCGCCGACTGGTCGGGCGGCTGCTCGGCTCATCGGCCGCGAAGCTCGATGGACTGGTCATGCGCGGGCTGCACACCGCGATCGTGGATGAGGCGGACAGCGTGCTCATCGACGAGGCGGTGACGCCGCTGATCATTTCCGCGACGCACGAAAATCCGCTGCTCAAGGAAGCGGGCGTGACCGCGCAGAAGATCGTGGCCGGTCTGATCGAAGGCGAAGATTACCGGCCCAATTTGCGGTTCAAAGAAATCGAGCTGACCGACTCCGGATTGAAGCGAATCGCGGAGACGAGCTCGGCGCTGCCCGGCGTTTGGCGCGGCGATTCGCGTCGGCTCGAGCTGGCGATTCAGGCGCTCGTCGCGCGTGAGTTTTTTCACCGCGACCGGCAGTACATCATCGAGAAAGGGAAGGTGGTGATCGTCGATGAATTCACCGGCCGGCCGATGCCGCAGCGGACGTGGCGCGAGGGGATGCATCAGGCGATCGAGGCGAAGGAGGGGCTCGAGATTTCCGACCCGTCCGAGACGATCGCGCGTCTCAGTTTCCAGCGATTTTTTCGCTGCTTCCACAAGCTCGCGGGCATGACCGGAACGGCTCGCGAAGCCGCCGCGGAATTCTGGCAAGTCTATCGGCTGCCGGTGATCGCGATCCCGACGAATCGCCCGTGCATCCGCGAGCATTGGCCCGATCGAGTGTTCGGCACCGAGCAGGAAAAGTGGCTTTCCGTCGCCGACGAGATCGCCCGCATTCACACGACTGGCAGGCCGCAACTCGTCGGCACGCGCAGCGTCGCCGCGAGCGAAAAACTCGCCGCGCTTTTGGCCGAGCGTGGGATGCAGTGCGCCGTGCTGAATGCCGTCCGACTGAAAGAGGAATCGGCAATCATCGGCATGGCGGGCGAGCCCGGCCGGATCACGATCGCGACGAACATGGCGGGACGCGGGACGGATATTTTTCTCGGTCGCGGAATCGCGGCGATGGGCGGGCTGCACGTCATCGCGACCGAGCGCCACGAATCCGCGCGAGTCGATCGCCAGCTCTTCGGCCGGAGCGCGCGGCAGGGCGATCCCGGCAGCGCCCAGGCCTTCGTCAGCGTCGAGGACGAACTCGTGCGCCGGCACCTGCGCCCAACTTTTCAAAAGGTGTTGAACCGCGCGGTGCGTGATCATCTGCCGACGTGGAAACGCGTCGCCCGCCTCGCTTTCCAGCACGCGCAAAGCAACGCCCAGAGCCTCGCTTTCACCCAACGAAAGAGCGTGATGGGGGCCGATCAATGGCTGGGCGAAGCGCTCTCGTTTTCGGGCGAAGAGATCGCCTAAAGTTTTCCAATGAAAATCCGCTCGCTCGAACTTTTCACCGTCCCGCCGCGCTGGCTGTTTTTGAAAATCACGACCGAGAATGGGCTCGTCGGTTGGGGCGAGCCGGTCGTCGAAGGCAAGGCCGACACGGTGCGCGCGGCGGTGGAGGAGATGAGTGATTTTCTCATCGGCAAAGATGCGCGGCGGATCGAGGACATCTGGCAGGTGTTGTATCGCGGCGGGTTTTATCGAGGCGGACCGGTACTGATGAGCGCGATGAGCGGGATCGATCAGGCGCTGTGGGACATCAAGGGGAAGGCGCTCGGCGTGCCGGTTTATGAGCTGCTCGGCGGCGCGGTGCGGGAGAAGATTCGCGTGTATGCGTGGATCGGCGGCGACCGGCCGGACGATGTGGCGGCGGAGGCGCTCGCGAAAAAAGCGCAGGGCTACACGGCGATCAAAATGAACGGAACGGAGGAGGTGGAGTGGATTGGTTCGCCGCGAAAAATCACGGAGGCGGTGGCGCGGGCGTTCGCGATTCGGGAGGCGTGCGGGCCGGAGTTTGGGATCGCGATCGACTTCCACGGGCGCGTCCACAAAGGCACGGCGAAGATGCTGATGCACGAGCTGGAGGGCGTGCGGCCGCTATTTATCGAAGAGCCGGTGCTCGCGGAGAACAACGAGGCGCTGCTCGATTTGCGGCGCACGTCGTCAATCCCGATCGCGACGGGGGAGCGGCAGTTCACGCGCTGGGGCTTCAAGCAACTGCTCGCGACGGGCGGCGCGGACATCATTCAGCCGGATGTCTCGCACACCGGCGGGATCAGCGAGCTGCGGAAAATCGGGTCGATGGCCGAGGCCTACGATGTCGCGCTGGCGCCGCATTGCCCGCTCGGTCCGATCTGCCTCGCGGCTTCACTCCAGGTCGATTTCTGCACGCCGAATGCGTTCATCCAGGAACAGAGTCTCGGCATTCACTACAATCAGGGGAGCGACGTGCTCGACTACCTCGTGGATCCGAGCGTGTTCCATTATCGCGAGGGATTCGTCGATTTGCTGACGAAGCCGGGACTCGGGATCGAGATCGACGAGGCGAAAGTGCGCGAGGCCGCGAAGGTCGGGCATCGCTGGCGGAACCCGGTCTGGCGAACGGAAGACGGCGCGGTCGCGGAATGGTGAGCCGCGGAAACGAGCGGGCATTTTTTCCGAAAAAAAAGAGCCAGCGCAGCCGGGAAAATCCGGCCGCGCTGGCTCTCGAACGAGGCATCGCAACGCGACGCGCTCTATTTGACATGACAACGCCGGTCAGTGCTTCTTCTCGACTTTGCAGGTGCCGTGCGGAGTGCAGCACTCCTTTTTCGGGGCGGTCTGGCAGGCAGTGAAGTTCAGCACGACGACGGTCGCCGCGAGGATGGTCAGGATGGTTTTCATAGGGCTCCTGTCTTAGTTCGTGGAGGGGAGCTGTCCAACGCAGATCCTTGTGACGGAGCGTCGGAGTCTCTTCTGGAAATGAGGAGAACTTCGGTGACGGGCGGGCGGGATGAGCGGATTCCGGGTAGCGCACTCGTCTCGAGTGCTGGTCGAGGCGTCCCGCCTCGACGGACTTTTTTGCGGCGCGCGGTTTGGGGCGAACTGATTGGTTTCGAAAGTTCGTTTCGGCGAGACGCCGAAACCAGCACTCGAGACGAGTGCGCTACCCGGAACGCCGTGCGGCTGCACGGCGGATCTTCGGCTCACTCGATCCGGCGTGCCATGGCCTGCGCTTGCAGGCAGAGCTCGGCGGCGAGGAAGGTGTGGGCTTGGGTCATCGCGAGTTCGGTGCGGTTGAGGCAATCGAGGATGAGCGCGCCGAAGAAGGGGTAGCCGACCTGGCCGTGGCAGCGGATGTGTTGCTCGCCGTGGTGATCGACGAGGTAGAGCTGGTCGCCTTCGTTCTCGCGGCCGACGTCGATGTATTTGCGCAGCTCGATGTAGCCGGCGGTGCCGAGGATGAAGGTGCGGCCGTCGCCCCACGTCGCGAGGCCGTCGGGATTGAGCCAATCGACGCGGATGTAGTTGGTCGCGCCGTTGTCGGCGACGAGGTTCGCTTCGCCCCAGTCCTCGAACTCGGGAAAGTTTTTGTGGTGATAATTCGCGACCTGCGCGTTCACGACGGTCGCGCTTTTCGCGCCGGTGTAGTGGAGGAATTGCTCGAACTGATGCGAGCCGATGTCGCACAGGATTCCGCCGGTTTTTTCCTTCGACCAAAACCACTCCGGGCGACTGCTCGGCGAGCACCGATGTGGTCCCAGTCCCATCACCTGCACGACGCGACCGATCGCTCCCTGCTCAATGAGCTGGCCCGCGCGCACCGCGCATTCGACGTGCAGGCGCTCGCTGTAATAGACGGCGTACTTCTGGCCGGTCGCGGCGACTTTCGCGCGCGCCGCGTCGAGCTGCGCCATCGTGGTGAACGGCGCTTTGTCGGTGAAGTAGTCCTTGCCCGCATCCATCACGCGCAAGCCGAGTGGGCCGCGCTCGCTGGGGATCGCCGCGCCTGCTGCCAGCTTGATCTCCGGCTTTTCGAGCACCGCTTCCAAGCTCGCGAGCGGCTCGGCGGACGTGAAGGTTTTGCAGAACTTCTCCACCTTCAACGGATCGGGATCATAGACGTAGCGGAGCTCGCCGCCGGCCTCGATGAGCCCCTTGCACTGGCCGTAAATATGCCCGTGATCGAGCGCCACAGCGGCAAACTGAAACTCGCCTTTTTCGACCACCGGCGCTGGTTTGCCCTCGGGGGCGTAGTTCATTCCATCGGATTTCTGCATGGTCGCGACGCTACGGGACGGGGCGCGGGCGAGTCATGGAAAATGCATGCGCTGCCGTGAATCGCACGGCTGGATTTAGCCACGGAATTTCACGGAATCACACGGAAGAAGGAGACAGGAGCGATGAGGGAAAAAGAGAGCGAATTTGGTTTTCGCTTTTCCCTTCCGTGCCCATCCGTGTTCATCCGTGGCTAGAATCCCACCGCATGAAATTCCTCGCCGTCCTCCTTGCTTTGACGCTCTCCGCCAGCGCCGCACTTTCGGACAAAGCGCTTGAATCGATCGGGCATCGGGTCTGGAAAAACGAGTGCGGCGGGACGCAGGACGGGCTCACGTCCTGGAATGAGGGCGAGGCTTTCGCGTCGCTCGGGATCGGGCATTTCATCTGGTATCCGCGCGGCGCGAGCGGGCCGTTCGAGGAGAGTTTTCCGAAGCTCGTCCACTCTCTTCGCGAGAGCGGCGTGAAGCTCCCGGCGTGGCTGCGCGACGATGGGGATTGCCCGTGGAGCACGCGGTTGGAATTCCAAAAAGATTTCCACAGCGAGCGGATGAACGAACTGCGCGACCTGCTCGCTTCGACCGTTCGCCTGCAAAGCCGGTTCCTCGCGCAGCGGATGGAAGACGCATTGCCGAAGATGTTGGCGGCCGCATCGGCGGCGCAGCGCGAGCGGATTCGGGAGAATTTTCGTCGCCTCGCGGAGACCGGCGCGGGGACCTTCGCGCTGATCGATTACGTGAATTTCAAAGGGGAGGGGACGAAGGCGGAGGAGCGCTACAAGGGCGAAGGCTGGGGCCTGCTGCAAGTGCTCGCGGGGATGCCGGGCGACACGCGAGGCAGCCCGGCCAGTGACTTCGCGACGAGCGCCGCAAATGTGCTCGAGCGCCGCGTGCGCAACTCGCCGCCCGAGCGGAACGAGACGCGCTGGCTCGCCGGCTGGAAAGCCCGCGTGCGCAGCTACGGGGAGTAGCGCTGCACCGCGGTTGACGCGCGTTCGCGATTGGTTTTCAACCGGCCTTTCGATGACCATCCTCGATCACGAGTCAGCCGATCTTTCGACGCCGCGCGGGCCGATGCGGACGCATCTTTTCCGCCCCGCCGCGGAAGGAAGATACCCGGGGATCGTGCTGTTCTCGGAGATATTTCAAGTGACCGGGCCGATCCGGCGCACGGCGGCGATGCTCGCGGGGAGCGGCTTCGTCGTCGCGGTGCCGGAGATTTTCCACGAATACGAAACGCCCGGAAAAGTGCTCGCGTACGACTCCGCGGGAGCCGACCGCGGCAACGAATTGAAGACGAAAAAGCCGCTCGCGAATTACGATGCGGATGCCCGCGCCGCGCTCGATTTTCTCGCGTCGCACGCATCTTGCACCGGAAAGCTCGGCGCGATGGGCATCTGCATCGGCGGCCATCTCGCATTCCGCGCGGCGATGAATGCGGACGTGCTCGCGACCACCTGTTTTTACGCGACCGACATTCACAAACGCAGTCTCGGCGAGGGGATGAATGACGACTCGATGGAGCGCGCTGCGGCGGGCGAAATCGCGGGCGAACTGCTGATGATTTTCGGCCGGCAGGATCCGCATGTGCCGTACGAAGGCCGGCGCTTGATCCAGGAAACGCTGCACGTCGCGGGCGCGAATTTTCAGTGGCTGGAGTTCAACGGCGCGCACGCGTTTCTGCGCGACGAGGGGCCGCGCTACAATCCGGTCCTCGCGCAGCAGTGCCACGGCATCGCGCTGGAAATGTTCCACCGCAAGTTGCACGCAGGCGACGCGAGGCCGGGCAGTTCCGCGGACCCGCGTGAGACCAAACATTGATTCGCTGCGAACGATCCGGCGCGCGGGATGAGTGACTCGAGGCTCAGTTGGCGTGCCACGTTTCTGCTGCTCGTGGCGATGCTGCTGGCGGCGGGCGCGTGGGTCTTCTGGCGGGTTGAGGCGTGGCCTGCGCGAGCAGCGCGCGAGGTCAGCGAAGCTTTCGCGGAAGTCGCGCACCTGCGGCCGAAGATTACGATTCACGACCGCGTCTTTTTCGAACAAACGACCTCGGTGCTTGAGCTCGCCGTCGTGAGCCGCGAGACGCAAGTCGAGCGTGAAACCGAGCGCGAATGGCTCGGCAGCAAAAAGCGGATCAAACTCCGCGGCGTATTTCTGGTGAAGGCGGGGTTCGACCTCACGGAGCCGTTCTCCGTGCGGGTGGAAGGGACGCGCGTCACGGCCGATTTGCCGCCGCCGAAAATCCTCAGCGTCGAGCAGACGAGCCTCGAAATTCTCGCGTTGGAAAACGGCATTTGGAACAAGATCAGCTCGGTCGAACTCGAGGGCGAAATCCGCGCGCTCCCGCTCCTCGCCCGGCAAAAAGCGCGTGCCGCCGGGGTGGAATACGAGGCGGTTGCCACGCTGTCGGCCCGGCTGCGCGAGAAGCTCGCGCCGGCGTTCGAGGTCGAGACGCGCATCCCGCCGCGCCGCGACTAAAAAATTACAAATCGGCCGGGGAGCGCGGGGCTCCGTCCCCGCCGGAAACGCGCGGCGACGGAGCGCCGCGCTCCACCCAGACCAACTTCCCGCCGCCCGCAAAAATCTTTGCCGCAAGCGAAGAAACAGTTTGCAATCCCCCGCGCGCCGTGGATGGTGGCCGCCCTTTTTTAACCAGTAAACCGCAGGAGAGCTGACGCTCGTTCGCACTGCACCCAAAACATGCAAACCAAACGCAGCAAACGGTACCGCGCCTCCGCCGAAAAGGTGGACGCGAAAAAGAGCTACTCGCTCGCCGAGGCCATCACGGTCCTCAAATCGTTCCCAGCCCCGAAGTTCGACCAGACGGTCACGCTTTCGTTCCGGCTCGGAGTTGACCCCAAGCAATCCGACCAGATGGTCCGCGGCACCTGCCCGCTGCCCCACGGCTCCGGCAAAAACGTCCGCGTCCTCGTCTTCGCGGAAGGCGACGCTGCTCGTGCCGCGAAAGAGGCCGGCGCGGAATACGTCGGCTACAAGGATTTGATCGAGAAGTGCGTCGGCGGTTTTCAGGATTTCGACGTCGCTGTCGCCACTCCGGCGTGCATGGCGGAAGTCCGCAAGCTCGGCAAAGTCCTCGGGCCGCGCGGCCTGATGCCGAACCCGAAGACCGGCACCGTCACCGAAGACACGGCCAAGGCTGTGCGCGAAGTGAAGGCTGGCCGCGTCGAGTTCAAGCTCGACAAAAACGGCAACTGCGCCGTCCCGGTTGGCAAAATTTCCTTTGAGCCGCAGGCGCTCAGCGACAACGGCAGCGCGGTGATCGAGGCGGTCGTGAAAGCCCGCCCGGCCAGCGCGAAAGGCCTGTTCGTCGAGAACGTCACGCTCGCCGCGACGATGTCCCCGGGGCTGCGCGTCGATGCCAGCTCCTTCCTCAAATCTTAATCGGAGCCCACTCGCACCATGCATCCAGACAAAGCTGTCATCGTTGAAGACCTCCAGCAGAAGCTGAACGCCACGCCGTTCCTCTTCGTCGCTGATTACACGGGCCTGACCGTTTCCCGATTTGGCGAACTCCGCAACCGGCTCGCCGGCATCGGCGCCCGCTGCCACGTCGTCAAAAACACCTTCCTCAAACGCGCCGCGAAAGACGCCGGCTATCCCGAACTCGGCGAGCTGCGTGGACAAAACGCGATCGTCGTCGGCGACAAGGACGTTGCCGCCGCGGCGAAGGTTTTGAAGACCTTCACGGCGGAGTTCAAAAAGCCCGTCGTCCGCACCGGCGTCGTCGATCGCATCGTCGTCTCGACCGAGCAAATCGACGCGATCGCCGATCTGCCGTCCCGCGAAGTTTTGCTCGGCAAGCTGCTCGGCACCCTGCTCGCACCCGCGAGCCAGCTCGTCCGCGTGCTCAACGAACCCGCCTCCGCCCTCGCCCGGGTGCTCAAAGCCCACGCCGAGCAAATGCCCGCGCCCGAGGGGGCTCCGGCTCCCGAGGCCGAAGCTGCGACTCCCGAACCCGAAGCTGCGGCCCCGGCTGCGGAAGCATCCGCACCAGAAGCGGCCGCACCTTCCTCTGAAGCAGCCGCTCCGGCTCCCGAAGCTGCTGCGCCGAGCGAACCCGAACCCGCCGCGCCGGCTCCCGAAGCCGCTGCGCCGACCGAGCCCGAAGCTCCCACCGCCTAGACAGACCAATCGAACGCGGATTTTTGTCCGCGAAATCACGCGAAATTACGCGAAATTACGCGGAATTATGCCAAATCACGCGAAACGCGGAGGATTGAAGTCCGGAACTTTCGCGTCATTTCGCGTGATTTCGCGGACCCCATCTCGCCGCATCTTTTAAACCCCAAAAAACCCTTTCGCCGGGCGACCGGCGATTCCTCGCGGACGCCGCAATTGGCGTCCGCAAAACCAAACAAAAAACCAATGGTTCCTCGTCGGTCGGGCGGCTGCCCGGCTGAAATGCCCCGAAGCCTCGGGATGCGACGATACCGCAAAAAATCAGACCTATGGCAGATACCAACGCACTCGTGGAGCAGCTCAGCGGACTCACCGTCCTCGAAGTCTCCGAACTCGTAAAATCCCTCGAAACCAAGTGGGGCGTCAGCGCCGCCGCTCCGGTTGCCGCCGCCGCACCCGCTGGTGGTGGAGCCGCCGCCGCACCGGTCGAGGAGAAGACCTCTTTCGACGTCATCTTGAAAGAGACCGGCGCCAACAAGATCGCCGTCATCAAGGAAGTCCGCGCCTGTGTCGCCGGACTCGGCCTCGCCGAGGCCAAGGCGCTCGTCGAGGGCGCTCCGAAAGCGCTCAAAGAGGGCATCACCAAGGAAGAAGCCGAAGAGATCAAAAAGAAGATCGAAGCGGCCGGCGCCAAGGTCGAAATCAAGTAGTCCTCCGCCTCAACTTCGCTCCACCGGTTCGCCGGAACCGGAGTGTTTTCCAAATCGCCGCCCGGGTCCGCCCGAGCGGCGATTTGCTTTTCCGGGGGCGAGGGTCAGCTCGCGCAAATCCTCGCGCCTGCCCGCATCACGGAGCCTGCGGCGTCACCGCGCGGTAAAAGCGCTGCGCCGGGGCGGTGGGGTCGGTTCGCTCTTCCGAGTGGTCCGTCTGCTGGCTCGCGATGTTGGTGAGGAATTGCCAGGTCGGATCGTTGAGCGCGTTTTTGAATTGGATCGTGTAGCTGTGGTTGGCCCGTGCGGTGAAGCGGATGACGAACCCCGTCCCGCTCGTCGGCACCGCGACTTCGATGCGAAACGCGTCCATCCCATTCCGCGGATCGGTCGCCGCGAGGTATTCGGTGAGATTGGATTGCCCGTCGCCATCGGCATCCTGCGCGGCATCGGCGGCGTTGAACCGATCGAAGCCGTGGGAGGTTTCCCACGCGTCGGGGAGTCCGTCGCCGTCGCTGTCGAGGATCGCACTTTCGCCGGTGTTCACGTTCCCCGGCGTCGCGGTCGCGGCGGTCCAATTCGACGGATCGTTTCCGATGACGATGCGGCTTTGGCGCTGCAGCGATTTGCCGGTGCCGTCCGCGCCGATGGGCCACGGCGCGCTGTCGGAATATTCGGCTTTATCGACGAGGATGAAGGGCGTGACTCCATTCACCGCCACACCCGGAAAGGCGAGTTCGATGTTCTGCGCGCTGTTGAGCAGCTTCGGCGTGAACGGGCCATAAATCCGCACGCTCGCAGGGAGCGCGTAGGCGGAGCGGAAGGCCGAGAGCGATGTCGGGTCGATCGCCGGGTCGAAGCCGACGACGAGAATGTAGTCGCCCGGACGAATCGTTGTCCCGCTGGCGAAAATGAAGTCGGAATCGCCTTTGATTTTCCAACCGCTCACATCGACCGGGCTGGTCGTGATGTTGTGCAGCTCGATGAATTCGTCCCGGGCGTTGTCGATGCCGAGCGGAATATCGACCGGATGAAACATGATCTCGTTGATGACGATCGGCCCGATTTTCGGCCCAGCATTCACCCCGCCAAAAGTGCGCGCGACGAGCGGCCAGAATTCCGGCACCGCGTTGGTCGTCGCGATGCGACCGAAAGGCACGCCGTCCGCGGCCGCGCCGAATGAGACCTGCGCACGGAAACCGGTCGGCACATTGCTTCCATCCACCACCGTGAGCGCGATCTCTTCGCCCCCGGAATCAAGAGAGAAGCTGTTTCCGACTCCCGGCGTGGTGTTGAACTGTGCCTCGTTGAACACGCGATATGTCCCCGCGGCGATCGTCGTGTTGGCGGGGATTTGGAATTTCTGCGGCAGATATTTGTCGTCGCTGAGCCACCATCCCCCGACCGCCACGTCGCTCAGGGTCGGATTGAAAAGCTCGATCGTATCGACCAGCGGCGCAGTCGAATTGGTCAGCGCTTCATTGATGACAATGCCGGTCGGAAGCCAGTTGGTGTAACCCTTCGACGCCGACTGCGGGAAGGGGGCGATGGTCCCCGAGCCATCTGGGAATCGGCCCTGCGAGACACCATTCGCTTGCACGCCGAAGGTGACCGAATCGATCGTGCTGGTGCCGCTGGCACTCGTGATCACGAGCGGACTGCCGCCCGCGCTCAACTTGAAATTGACGTGACTGAACCCGGTGGTCGTCCCGTCTGCGGTGAATTTCGCGAATCCTTTCGCCGAGACAAACGAGAGCGGCGGAATCTGCGTGATCGTCGGAGTGCCCGGAGTATCGGATAAGTAGAGCCCGGCCAGCGCGACTGGAGTCGTGTCGGCATTCAAAATCTCGAACCAATCCGAGCCGCTCGTCGGACTGGCCATCCATTCGTTGATCTTGAGGTTCGTAGGTGTCGCAAGGAACGCACGGGCTGTGTTTACCACGCCGGGAGTCGGGTTGGTGAGGGTCCACGAGCCTGTCCCGTCGGTGATGCGCCCGATGCTCAGGTCGGAAGCTTGAGGGCCAAAGGTCACGACATCACGGATCGTCCCGCTCTGCGTGAGCAGCACGCGCTGCCCATCGTTGTCGAGTGCGAAGCCGGAGTGCAGCCCTGGCGCGGTGGTGGCACTGTCGCACCAGATCACCAGGTAGCTGTTGGCCGCGATCACCGTGCCGCCGGGAATGACGAACTTATTCAAGTTGAAGTCGTCATCCGTCAGACTCCACCCGCTGATGTCGATTGGCGACGGGGTGTTATTCTTGAGCTCGACGTAATCGGGGTAAGTGCCGCCATTTACGACTGCGGTGCGGTTTTCCGCCATTACTTCGTTGAGCGAGATATTGCCCGCGGTCGTCGAGGTCTGCCCGTACGAAAAGGAAGTCTCCGCCGACGTGATCGACGGATGACCGTCGGCGTCGAAGTAAGTCACGCGCCAGTAGTAGGTCTGCCCGAAAGTCAGTTGCGCAAACGGGATCGGCAGTGACGTCTTATTGGTCGTGCTCGTGCCGATGTAAGCTGGGTAGTCAAAGGTCGAGGTCGCCGGCCGGATTTCCCACTTGGAAGACGTGTGAGGGCTGGTGACCGGCGCGGCGGTGTGGGTATAGGCCGCATCGTAGAGGTAGGCAGAACTCGTCAGATTGGCTCCTGGCAACACGGCTGCGGCATTCGCGGGCAACGTGTTGGTCGGACGGCGCGGTTTGTAAAAAGCGCCGAGCGCGCACTGCGTGTTCACCGAGTTATAGCGGTTGAGGGCGAAGCCTCCGGACTGTGCGTTGATCTGCGCGTAGTAGGTGTTCGTGCCGCCGCTCGACGTCGGGTAGGTCAGCGTCTGGAGGTTCTCCGGTTCGAGCAGCGTGTTATTCAAGAGCCAGAGCCGTTGCTTGTATTCAGTGCGGAAGGACTTGATGAAGGAGTCTTTGACGTAGTTCGGCCCGCGGAAGTTGTTGGCGGTGTCGCCGGCTTCTCCGACAAAGATCGATGACGTGGCCGACGGGCCGCCGGTTGCATACTCGCCGTCGAAGTCCCAGAGCAGCCGGACCCATTTGCCACTGGCGCGCCGCCACAGGAAGTGATTCTGCGTCGTGTCGTCCCATGGACACATCCAGTTGTCGATGCTGAGGGATGTGAGTTCCGTGTCCACGTCCCAATTCGCCTGCATCCAGGTTTTGAGGTTGGGAACGTTTGGATTGTAAGGCGAAGTATTGGTCAGTGGCGTGGCGACGTTGGCATCCCCTCGGGCAGTCCACATGCCGTTGATCAAATCACGCATCGGGACAGCACCTTTCCAAGTGTGGTTTTGCAGGGTGTAGGTGTAGTCGAACCGCTGTAGCTCAGACCAATACCCGGCGGCAGGCAGCGGCCACTCGTTGCCATTGCCGTACGGTCCTTCACCCGTGAGGTTACTGGCGCAGATGAAACCTACAGACTTGTAATATTCACCCGGCACTTCCTTGACCGACCCTGGGTTGAGGCGCACGTTTTTCTCCGCGTAAGCATCGAGCAACTCACCGTTATATTCACCCTGCTCGACGCGCTGGATGACCGTGTCGTTGTTGAAATACCAATCGACCCACCGAACGGTGGAGAGGGGCAGATTCGCCAGTTGGTTGAGGCCGTGTGCGGTGAGAAAGAAGTCGGTTTTGTCTGTCTCAAAAAGGGAACTGACAAGATTGCCCGCACTGTCTTTGTAAAGGTCGTAATCGGCAAAGAACACCTTGAAGGACTTTCGGCTCGGCCAGCGATTCCACCGGCTGCCGTGCATGCGAATCTGGATGTCGTGCGCGATGCCGTTCGTGACCATGACGGCGGGCACGGTGTCGTTCCATAGTCGATCCGTCGGCAGGACATATGGCGTCTCGCGCGGGTAGCTGCTCGGGGTGTTTTCCGCGGTGGTGCGCTTTGGACTTCCTTTGCAATCGAAGGCGATGGCTTGGAAGCCGTTGATGCCATTGAACTGGGTGGTGTTATTCGCCGCAGCGTCATCGACGAGAGAGCCGTCGGTGGGGACGATCACGTCATAGATCGGCTTGGCCGAGGTGCGCGCTGGCGTGACGAAGTAGAGATACCACGGCTCGCGCGGCGCGGGCAGGCGCTTGGGCGGACTGGTTTGATAAGTCGGAGCGCCGACTTGGACGATCGCGGGGTCATCGGCGCGCGGGGCGACGACTTCCACCCCGTCACCGCGGTTGGCCCTGATCCGATAACGCACAATGCTTCGGTCGATTTGCGCCGGAAGGGATGCGGTGAACTGTCCATTGCCGAGCGCCGTCATCGTGACGGAGGCACGCATCTCGCCGAAGAGGTTCATGTTATCGGTAAAATACTCGGCTTGAACATTCGAGAGGGAAGCCGCGCTGGAAAACGTGCAGGTCACCGTGACAGTCCCGGTCGAGCGAATGACGTTCTGTCCGCCTTGCAATGCCGAGATAGCGGTGACCACTGGCTTTGGTTCGACCCGCGTGACGATGTTCGCCGCTCCGGGTGTCGGCAGGTCGGCAAACATAGTCGCGCCGAACGCCGGACGCACTGCGACCCAGTTCGCCGGATCATTTGACAGCCCCGTCGCGCTGACCCGTTGCAGCGATCGGCCTTTGTATTGGTAGGTCGCGGAATCCAGTCCCGTGAAGTCGTCGCCGGCGCCCAGCGCATTGGCACTGATGGCCCACGGGAAGTCCGGCGAGTAAGTCACGGTGTCGATCGTCGTCCCGCTGGGATTGACCAACCGGACCGTGTCGCCGCCGTTGCTCAACGTTCCGGTGAAAGGCCCGAGGACTGTCGCTGGGACCAGGCCATAAACCGAGGCGATGCGCGCGGGATTGCGTGCGATGACGCAATAGCCGCCGGCCGCGATCGTGGTCGCCGGAAACGTGAAGTCGATGCCGCCGGCCAGCTTCCAACCGGTCAGGATGACTGGCGATGTCCCGGCATTTTGCAGCTCCACGAATTCATGAATATCGCTCGATGTGTCCGCAGGCAGATTCGTGTCCGAGTAGGTCTGATTTCCACTGGCGTCGAAGTGCGCTTTCTCAACGGGGTGATATTGAATCTCGTTGATGACCACCTGCGCCTCGGTCACGGAGGTAAAGGCAAAGCTGGCCGCGCAGGCGGCCAAGAAAATATATTTCATGGGGGGGGAGGCGGCCGGGGACGACCGAATATTGTATGCACTTCGTCTGCTGACGCGAATTTGTTTCATGAATGTCTTTCAGCTCCCGCACCGCGAGCTCGGCCGATACGGCCATCGCTCACCTCGACGGTGATCGCGAAATGGACGACAACGAGCTCGCGGACATCCGCAACCACGAGATCGGGTTCGTCTTCCAGACCTTCAATTTGCTCGCCTAGTCCAGCGCGCTGCGGAACGTCGAGCTGCCACTCGTTTATGCCGGCGTCGATCCGGACGAGCGCCGTGAAATCGCGCTCGGCGCGCTCCGCGATGTCGGTCTCGCCGATCGCGTGAACCATCGCCCGAACGAAATGTCCGGCGGCCAGCGCCAGCGCGTCGCCATCGCCCGCGCCCTCGTCAACCGCCCGTCGATCCTCCTCGCCTACGAGCCGACTGGAAATCTCGACACCCGCACCGGCGAAGAAATCCTCGAGCTCTTTCAAACCCTCGCCAACCAGGGCAACACGCTCATCGTCGTCACCCACGAGGAACAAGTCGCCCGCCACGCCCGCCGCATCATCCGCATCCGCGACGGCCTCGTCGCCAGCGACGGACTCGTGCGCTGAGGCACGATCTTGTCGCGACACGCCGCTTCCGCCGCGCCGATTCGCCCCTCGCCAGCCGTCGAAAGCCGGGCTACTGATTTCCATCATGCTCGCTCCTGAACTCGACCAGCCCGAGGTCCGCGCCCGGATGCATCCGATCAGCGTCGAGACCTACCATCGCCTCGGCGAGATCGGCCATATCGGTGAGCGCACGGAACTCATCCGCGGCGCAATCATCGACCAAATGTCTAAATCAGCCCTGCATTCCCAAACCGTCCTGCGGCTGCTTCGGTGGCTCATGCGAATCTTGCCTGCGGGATACTCCGTCCGCCCGGAGCAGCCGCTCACCTTCTCCGACTCGGAGCCGGAGCCGGATTTGGCCATCGTTGTGGGCGACGACACGGTGACCGGCACCGCCCACCCCAGCACCGCCGCCCTCGTCATCGAAGTCTGCGTGAGCAGCGTCGCCCTCGACCGCATCAAGCTCGGCGTCTATGCCGAAGCGGGCGTCGCCGAGTGCTGGCTCATCCTCGCCGAAGAGCGCGTGGTCGAACGCCACACCGCCCCGCTGGGTGCCGCCTACCAGCACGTCGCACGCATCACTTTCCCCGACACCCTCGAGAGCACCGTCTTCCCCGGCCTGGCCCTGCCGCCCGCGGGACTGTTTCCGGCTTGACGGACCACGGGCGGGGCCGCGGGACGGGGCGAGGTTGTGCTGGCCAGCGGCGGTGGCGGGGAGTCCGTATCGCGCCAGGCGTGCTCGGCGTCGCGCCCGGCGTCATCTTCGGCAGCTACCCCGCCTACAAAGCCGCCCACCTCGACCCCATCGAGTCCCTGCGGCATGAGTGAATCGCACGTTCTTCAGAGCCGACTTGGCCACTGATACCCGCAAGGAAGTGGCCGTATCCGGTGCCACGCCGAGTGCAAACGCTGACCGTTTTCCGGCGGTCGTTTCGAGGATTCGGATGAATTTTGAGGAAGGCTTCGGTCATCGCGACCGACAGGGCTTCCTGCTTCGCGGTGAAGACGCGCCGGGAGGCGTCGTGCGCTGAAGGGTGACCTCGGACCAACGTCGGGAATTTAGTCATTGCGAAGCTGTGAGAAAGGCGGAAGGAGAGAGCTCGCGGCAGCGGTCCTGATCGCCTTCGCGGTTCGGGTGGTGCGGTTTGAATGCTGGTGTCTGCGGCCTCCAAATTTATGACTCCCATCGAAATGCGACGCGGGCTGCTAGCGGACTGGTTCGGTGCGGAGGCGAATCTGAATTCGACGCCGTTGCTGGAGGGCGCGTGGCATGGGACGGCGCTCCCGCATGCGCTGGTCGCGGCGCACGGATCGACGGGGCTCGATGCGGCGATGCTGAAACATTTCAGCGCGGCGACGACATGGACGCCGGACTTTCCGCTCGCGTCGCTGAGTGGCGTGCAAACCCCGGCCAGCCATCCGCACTCGCAGCCTTCCGTCGCGATGCACCACGCGGCGGCGGAGGGCTCGCTTTCGCCGGTGACGTCAGGCTTTTCGACGCCGGGCATTTCCGGGTTGCAGATCGCGGCAGCGCCCGAGCCGACGCTCACGCAGGCGCAGGTGGATGCGTTGAAGGCGGGGTTTGAGGGGACGCTTTCCGGGATCGAGTCGAATCTCGTCGCGCAGGTATTCGCGGAGAAGCTGCCGCTGCTCGGCGACGGGCTCGCGGCGGTCGCGGGCGCGGGCGGGGCGCAGTTGCATTATGTCACCGCGTTGAAGACGGCGTTGAGCAGCGGGCTCGGGACGCTGACGGGCTCGGCGACTTACTCGGAAGCGCAAGTCGAGTCGGCGCTTTTGTCGGCGCTGAATGCCGCGGGGATCACCTCGGGCGGCGGCGGGCCGGACCTCGATCTCTCCAACCCGGCTGACGTGAAGATTTCGCTCGTCACGAGCAAATCGTTCGCGGCTTTCGACTCGTCGCTCGCGGGGAACCTCGGGTTGCCGGGACTCGGCATTCAGACGACCGGCATGGCGAAGACGTCGCTGAACTACACGCTCAATTTCGGCGTCGGCCTCGATGGCGCGAGCGCGACCGATTTCTATCTCAAAAGCACGGCCGGCGGCAGCACCTTCGGTGTCGCGCTCGACACGAAAATTCCGGGCTTCAGCGCGAGTGCGCAGCTCGGTCCGCTGCGGTTCATGGCGAACGATTTGGGCGGCGCAAATGCGACGGATTTCAACGCCGGGTTTGCCGTCACGCTGAAAGACCCGAACAACGACGGACATCTGCGGGCGAGCGAACTCGGCGGCGATTTGCTCGATGCCACGGTGACCGGAAATGCGAAGGTGCGGGTGCATCTCGCGAGCGATCTCGGGACGGCGGTGCTGCCGAATATCGCGGCGGATTTGAACTTCGACTGGGGGTTCAACAATTCGGTCGTCGATCCGACGGGAAATCACGCGACGTTCGGCAGCGCGCCGACGGCGAGTTTCAAGAATGTGAGTCTCGGGCTCGGCTCGTTTTTCGACGATTTCGTCAGCCCGGTTTTCAGCAAGTTGCAGCTCCTCACCGGGCCGTTGCAGCCGATCGTCGATGTGCTTGAAACGGAGGTCAAACCGCTCTCCGAGCTGTTCGGCTCGAAGGTCACGGTGCTCACGATCGCGGAGACGACGGGCGAGATCACGCCGGAGTCCGCGGCGCGGCTGCATCTCTTCGGCCAGCTCATTTCATTCATCAATTCCGTGCCGACGAATGGCGGGACGGCGCGCATCGATTTGGGCGATTACAATCTCACCGGACCGGACCTGCGCGACGCGGCGTATCGGCTCGCGAATTCAGTGGCATCGCCGGTTCGCGACGCATTGGCCGCGGGCCAGCAGAGCCCGGCGTTGAAGCAATTTCTCGACGGCGCGGCGGCTCTGCCGGGGAAAGGGCTGGCGTTTCCGATCATCGAAACGCCCTCGACGGCGATCAATTTGCTGATCGGAAAACCGGTCGATTTTTTCACCTATCACATTCCAAACCTCGACATCGGACCCGCGGGCTTCGACGCGTTTTTCCGGATTTTCGGTCCGCTCGGCGTCCGGCTGAAAGGCGTGGTCGAAGCGCACGCGCGCCTCGATATCGGCTACGACAGCAGCGGGGTGGTGCAGTTTGCGACGAGCGGGATGGCGTCGGACATTTTGAACGGCTTTTATGTCGTCGATCAGCCCGGCCCGGAGGCGACGTTGAAGGCGGAACTCTCGGCGGCTCTCGCGCTGAATGTGGTCTTCGCGGAAGCGGGCGTGGCGGGCGGACTCTTCGGAAATCTCGATATTTTCCTGAACGATCTCGACCGCAATCCGGGCGACGGGCGCGTGCATCTGACGGAGCTGAGTGGCGGTTGTTTGTTCAAAACGGCCGGCGAGCTGGCGGCTGGCTTGAGCGTGTATCTCACCATCGGTTTCGGGCCCATCAGCGAGACGTTCGAAAAGGTTTTCGCGAGCGTGAAGCTGGTGGATTTCAGCGGGCTCGGCTGCGATCCCAATGGCAACGACGGCTCGCCGACGCTCGCGCATTTGCTCGGCGCGAATGTCGCGCTGAACGTCGGTCCCGACGCCGCGATGCGGAGGGTCGGCGATGTCACCGATAACGGGGAGAATTTCGCGGTCTTCCACGTTTCGGGCGTGCTGGGCGACGAGACGGTGGCGGTGGTCGGCAACGGTCTGTTGAAGACCGATGGCACTCCGGCGCCGGGGCAGAACTACCACACCGGCGCGAATGGGCGCATCACCGCCGATGGCGGGGAGAAGGACGATAGCCTGGTGGTCGTGGCCGAGGTGCTCACGCCGGCCAGCCTGCACGGCGGCGCGGGCGACGACCGGCTGATTGGCGGTGGCGGCGACGACACTTTGAATGGGGACGCCGGCCTCGACGGGATTCTCGGCGGCGGCGGCAACGATATGATCTTTGGCGGCAGCGGGCAGGATTACCTCGATGGACAGGACGGCGACGACAATTTGGCGGGGGGATCTGAATCGGATATTCTCATCGGCGGGACGGGCGCGGATCACCTCGATGGCGGCGGCGGCTTCGATACGGCGAGCTACGTGACAGCGACCGTGGGCGTGGTGGTGAATCTCGAGTTCGGCGTCGGCAGCAACGACGCGCAGGGCGATACTTATTTTTCCATCGAGCGCATCATCGGCTCGACGTTCAACGACATCCTGATCGGCGGCGACGGGAACGATAATTTCGGCGGCGGCGCGGGGGACGACGTGATCGACGGGAAAGGCGGCGATGACCTGCTCACCGGCGATGCCGGCGCGGATCAATTGACCGGCGGCGCGGGC
The DNA here is from genome assembly GCA_043777315.1 of Spartobacteria bacterium. Lineage (GTDB taxonomy): Bacteria > Verrucomicrobiota > Verrucomicrobiia > Chthoniobacterales > Chthoniobacteraceae > CAIURC01. The sequence goes on from JAYVPW010000005.1 coordinate 37,072, forward strand.
AATGATTACGCGGCTTACACGATCTCGCCGGCGGCGGTGAATGTGAGCCTTTTCACCGGGCAAGGGACCGGCGGCGACGCGCAGGGCGACACGCTCAACGGGATCGAGAATTTGCAAGGCTCGACCGACTTCGGCGACACGCTGGAAGGTGACAACGGGCCGAACTGGCTGCGCGGGCTCAATGGCAACAACACGCTGCGCGGACTCGGCGGCATCGACTTGCTCGAAGGCGGCAAGGACAACGATTCGCTGGACGGCGGCGACGGCAACGACACGCTCAGGGCAAGCCAGGATCCCGCCTCGCTCGATCCGATGATCTCCGGCGGCATCGACACGCTGCTCGGCGGCGCCGGCAATGACGAGCTGCGCGGCGATGCGGGCGGCGACACGCTCGATGGCGGCGACGGCGATGATCAAATCTTCGGCGGCAGGGACAACGACACGATCTCCGGCGGCGCGGGCAACGACACGATCTTCGGCGGCGCGGGCGCGGACACGATCAATGCCGGCGAAGGGACGAACTCCGTCTCCGGCGACGACGGCAACGACACGATCACTAGCGGGACGGGGCCGGATACCTTGAGCGGCGGCGCGGGCAACGACACGCTGAATGCGGGCGCGGGGTCCAACGTGCTCAACGGCGATGCCGGCAACGACGTGCTCACGGCGCTCGGCGACGCCGACCTGCTCTACGGCGGCACGGGCAATGATATCCTCGATGCGGGCGACGGCCTGAATTTCCTTTCCGGCGATGACGGGGATGACGTGCTCACCGCCGGATCGGGACCGGACCAGCTCTACGGCGGCACAGGGAACGACACGCTGAACGCCGGCGGCGGCCTCAACTACCTCTACGGCGAGGCGGGCAACGACGTGCTCATCGCGCTCGAAGGCAACGATGAACTCAACGGCGGGGCGAACGACGATCAGCTCAACGCGGGCGACGGCTCGAATTTGCTCAACGGCGATGCGGGCAATGACATCCTGATTTCCGGGAGCGGCCCGGACAGCCTTCACGGGGGCACGGGGAACGACATCGCCAGCTCCGGCGCGGGCAACGATTTCGTCTTCGGCGAAGACGACAACGACGTGCTCGACGGGGGCATCGGCACCGATGTCGTGGATGGCGGCACGGGGAATGACTTCCTATCCGTCGGCGCGTTGCGCGGCCCGGTGCAGGATGCCGAGCGGCTTGACCGCCTCGATGGCGGCGCGGGCTTCGACACCGTCACCGCCGATTTTTCAAACCAGACGATCCCGATCACCGTCATCGCCAGCCAGACACAGTCCTACAATTTCGCCGACGGCTCGTATGTGCGGAATTTCGAAAGCGTTCACGACTTCTTCACCGGCAGCGGCGACGACGTGCTGCGGCTGGATGGAGCGGCGGATGATGGCTTCGGCAACCTGCTGAAAACCGGCACGGGCGCAGACGTGATTTATTCCGGCGCGGGCAGCGACAACGTGGACGCGGGCGACGGAAGCGATGTCGTCCAGGGCGGCGCTGGCGCCGATACGATGGACGGCGGCCCGGGACGCGATGTGCTGCTTTACCTAGCCTCGCCGGCAGCGGTGTATGTGGACTTGCAGCTCAGCGCGACGACCGGCGCGGCGGGCAGCGATTCCGTGGGCGATCAGATCGCAAATTTCGAGGATCTCTACGGCTCGGCGTTTGCCGATCAACTGCGCGGCACGGCGGGCGACAACCTCATCGACGGCGGCGACGGAGACGATTTCATCGACGCGCGCGAAGGGCGGGACCAGCTCTTCGGCGGCAACGGCAACGACTTCCTCTCCGTCGGCGCGCTGCGCGGGCCGGTGCAGGATGCCGAGCGGCTCGATCACCTTTTCGGCGGCGCGGGTTTCGACACGATCACGGCGGATTTTTCCAACCAGACGATCGCGATGGTCGTGACCGCGGGGCAAACGCAGTCGCTCGTTTTCGCCGACGGCACTGAGGCGCGCGATTTCGAGAACGTGCATGATCTCGCGACCGGCAGCGCGAACGATGTGCTGCATCTCGAAGGCGCCGCGGATGACGGGTTCGGCAACTTCCTGCGCACCGGCGCGGGGAACGACATCGTGTTTTCCGGTGGGGGGAGCGACAACGTCGATGCGGGTGACGGCGACGATTTCGTGAACGGCGGCTCGAACGACGTCGTGCTCGTCTTCGGCGGGTTTGGCAACGGCGCTGTCGTCGGTTTCACCGGCCCGGCGGAGACGCTCGCGGGCGGCGCGGGCAATGACACGCTGTCCTTCGAGGGATTTTTCAAACCCATTCCGCAGGGATCGTTCGGCGCCGGCGGATTCCTCGGGGTGCTGGTCAACCTCGCAACCAACGAGACCAGCGGCGCGGCGCGCGGCATCACGATCAGCGGCTTCGAAAATATCATCGGCACGGATTACGCGGACGAGCTGACCGGCGACGATGGCCCGAATATCATCAATCCGCTGCGCGGCGGCGGGATCAGTCCCACGGCGACCGTCAATGGCGGGCCGGATCGCATCGATGGGGCCGGCGGCGACGACACGTTGAGGATCGATTTCTCCCGTTTCGATCCTGCGGATGCCGAGGGCGTCACGACGAATGGCTCGAGTTTGTCGCGGCTGAACGTCGCGCACTCGCAGAGCCTCGACAGCTACACCTACAGCAATATCGAGCACCTCGAGATCACCGGCGCGAGCAAGGACGACGCATTTTACGCCACGGTCCTCGGCAAGGACGACATCCTCATCGGCCTCG
>JAYVPW010000006.1:0-156689 GCA_043777315.1 Spartobacteria bacterium
TTCAAAAGCAGTGGCATCATCGGTCGTCCAATCGGCATGAGCCTCCTTTCTCACACCGCACCTGTTATTGCACGAACTAATCGCTCACCACACTAGCAGCTCTGCTACGACATCTCTGAATCCGCCAACAGATCATCGCCACTCGTCAAGAGGTGCTCGGGGTGACGCTTACTTTGTTCGGGACTCGGAAGGCAACGTAAGCGGCGTCCGGGATCCCGCAGTCAATGCGGGCAGTCCCAGACGCGTGATTCACGCCGAGGCCATCATTCCTCCAAAATGTCGTGCCAAGGCCGAGGCGAGCAGCGGAGGCACCGCGTTCCCGACGTGGCGCTCTTGATCGCGATCGCAGCCGTGAAAGATGAACCGATCGTCGAAGGATTGGAGTCGCGCCGCTTCGCGGACACTGATTGACCGGTTGTCCCGGTAATGCGTGAAGCGGCCCGAACCCGGATTGCGAAAATTCGCCGTGATGGTGAAGCCAACGCCGTGGGGGTGCAATCGCGCGTAGGCTTGGCTGAAGTAGTTGTCGGAGAACCGCTCACCATCGGGTAGATGTGCATTCCCCTGGCCCGGCTTGATTCCCGATATCTTTGCCAGGAACGCCGCTGAATGCCTGCGGGCAGCGTGGTTGAAGAGAGCGATCGCACCTTCGCGGCGGGAGCGTTGATAGGAGGTTCGGGCCTCATCGAGATACTGCTTTCCATCGAACACCTCGCCAGCCGCCAACTCCGGCAAATCACCGATGGCATCCTCGACTGACACGAAACGCAGCCCGGCTTTCGCGTCTGTATGTGAGTCCTGACCAACGTCCAGCGAATCGAACTCACCCTCAGGAAACTTAAAGTCAGTGATGCCCAGATCATTTCGCAGTGCGACGACGAAAGCGCGACGGCGAATCTGCGGCACCCCGAATCCCGATGCATTGAGCACGGCAACTTTGACGGTGTAACCAGTGAAGGCCGACTCCACCTCGTCATTGAAAATGCGAGCGAAGGCCGAAAGTGCGGTCGGCACGTTTTCGAGAATTACGCACTTGGGCCGCATGTCATGCGCGAGATGAATGAAGCGCGAGAACAACTGATTGCGGTTGTCTTCCAGCCACCTTTTGCCGTTCGGCGAAAAGCCCTGACACGGTGGCCCCCCGATGAGAAAGTCCAAGGTGCCAGCGTCAAGCTTGAGCAGCTTTAGCAGTTGAATACCGGTGATTTTGCCGATGTCAGCCGTCCAGAAGGGAATCCGCGGGAAGTTTTTTTTGAAGGTGAAGCTGGCCGTTGGATCAGAGTCCACGAGCAATTTGAGATCAAACTGAAACTCTGTCTCCATCTTGTTCGCACGCAGGAAACCTTGAGAAAAACCACCCACGCCGGCGAAGAGATCGACCACTGAGAATGTCTTCATTTGCCGGCCTGCAAGGTTACCGAGAAGAGAAACGAGGTAAGGTCTTTCGCGGCTTGGTCATGGACGCGCGTGGTCACGTCATCGAGTTGGCGAATGACGTCGTCGGGAGAAAGCGTCGCGTTTGTCTTGCCTAGTTGGTAGATCGCTTCCCGCGCGATGATTTCGACGTAGCGCTGGAAGAGATACTCACGCCAGCGAGGGGAGTCCGCCCCGTATTCCTCGATGATCTTTTCGGCCAACGGACGGGAGGTGTTGATCCAGTAGATGCCGGCACCAAAATCTTTGGGTCGCTGATAAATCGCCGGATGCCGCGGATCGCAGGTGAAGGGGATCGTCGCGAGGGGATCGAGCGGATCGTGGTCCTGGCCCGAGACAAGCACCTGGGGAAAGCGCGGCTTTCGAGTCTTCTCGCTGCCACCTTCCTGTCCCTCATCGCCCTTCGGCTCACCGCCCGAATCCTTGCCGTCTCCTTTGCCACCGCCGCCAGCGCCTTTCTCCGTTCCCGAACTTCCAGCCGGGCCTTGACCGGAAAACATCTCCGTCCAAACCTGGCTCATAAAACGGTCCTTCCATCGGTTGAGCATCTCGTTGAGCGCAGACGTATCCTTTAGGTCTTGCGCTTTGCGCTCCTGCTGGTTCTTGGTTTCCATCTTCTCCGCGAGTCCTTCGACTTGCTCGCGCACCCATTCCAGCAGGGCAGCACTGCGATCTGTTTCGAGGAGCTTTTGGCGATCATTGCTCACGCAGTCGTGATCAGGATCTTCGAGGATCGGACATTCACACTCGCCATAGATGAACTCGACCTGCCCGGAAAACCGGGTGGCTCCGAGCTCATGGATCCGATAGCTGCCGATCACGCCGACTTCGCCGATAATATCGATCGTATTCAGGCTGGCGAGATGCGCTCGAAGCGGTTCTTTGGACGTTTTCATGACCAGCCGACCGGCCCACGAAAACTGACCGTTCGTAAAAGCAACCTTCTCACCGTCATGCGGCAACTCACTTGGAATTTCGAGGACAGTCGCGGCGTTAAAGCCCTCCTTCGGCTCCAATTTCGGAGATGTAAGTCGTGTCAGCGTGACTTCATCGTTGAAAACAGCAAAGACAGGTTTGCGATCGATCAACCGTCGGGCCTGCGGATGAAAGATGAGCTTATCCACCAGAGCTTTGAGGTTCGCCGTTCCCTTCACCTTCTCGGGCTTCTCTCCAACAACCACGGTAAAGCCCAACTCTCCGCTTTCCAGTCGCGCGACCACCTCCGACGGCAGGGCGATCTGGTCAATGCCAGCTTCCGCGAGTGCCTCCGCGAGTGAAATCTTGCGGTCCTCAAAACCTTCTTCGAAGCCATACTGCTTCTGCGCATTGAATCCGAAGATGTTCATCAAGCCATCGCGGTAGGTCACGGCACGAGAGGATTTGAACATCTGACGCATGTAGAACTTTCCTCCATTCCCGTGGCCTCCCAGTGTTTTGAGCTGAGCCTGCTTTGCGCCTTTCTTGGCGGCCTCCGGATCGAAAAAACGTTTGAAAGCATCGTCGATTTGTTTCTTGCGCATGCCGACGAAATCGATGCACTCGATTTTGGTCAGGTGGCTCCCGCTTTCGTGGAAGCGCACGATGATGAACTGGTCGGCGTCTGGCACCTGCTCCCGCAGGTATGCATCGCTCGAATTCTTGAGCCACTCCGCGAGTCCCTTGGCGTGGTCGAATCTGAATTGGTTGCCGATTAAATCGAGAACCGCAACGTCGATGACGAATGGTTGAACTTTGATGGACATAACTATTTTCTGGTTTTGATCTCGTCCTGAAAGTGAGCGATCAACCAGTCGTTCAGTTTTTGGAGCGCCGCGGATACGGCGTCGTTTCGCTTCGCCGCGTGGGCGCTTATCGCTTGATCGACGTTGCTGATGCGACCTAGGAAATCACTCTTCGGCGTGCGGACGCTAACGCCCAGATACTCGTAGAAGTCAGTGTCCAGGATGCGACGAGACTGTCCCTCTTGGAAAAGTTGAAATGCCTGAGATTTTAGAATTCGATTGATCTCGTTTTCTTCCGGCTTCGTCAGGCGATCTCGATGCGCGTCCACAACCCCCAGCAGATCACGCGCAACGTCCAAGCCGTGCGGAGTTAGGAGGAATGACTTATTTGCCGAGCGGACAAGTCCGTCCTGCTTCATGCTGTAGAGCGGCTTGTGAATGTCAGAGGAGTCCGGAAATTGCGGGTAGCCACGTAACTGGAAATCCTCAGGATACCGCTGAAACGCACTTACCACGATATCCTCATAAAGGAGCGGCTTCGATTCGCCCTTTGCCAGATCGAACATCACGGAAAGGATTTTTTGAGGTTTTGATATGGGTCTCATTCCTTGGCGCGGAAGCGTCTGTTTCCTACCTCTTGAAGGCTGTCACTTCCGCGCAATATCAACGCCAGCATATCAACCGACAAATCTTCGAGATCGAACCCCTCCCGTTCCAGGCGCTCGATCAGTTCGTCGCAGGCTGCAATGTCGCGTGACTCTTTGAGGCTTTTCAATGTCGCTGCACGGAGTGCATCCACATCGAAATCTTCGAGCTCAAAATCCACGTCGAGCAAGAATTCGCTGGTGGCATTGCGAAGGAAACGCGGGCTGCGGGCGAGCCGTTCCTCGATTTTCGGTAGCTCGATGTGCGCGAAAATCTCGCCGTATTTCGCGGTCAATTCCCATTGCAGCTCGTAAGCTGGGAAAGGACGCGCCAAAGCGCGCATGACTGCTGAGAGCGCAAGTTCGAGGGAGATTGCTTTATGGAGAATCAGGGTGTCTGGGCTGAATTCGTCTGGCGCACGGCGCAGCTTTTCAGAGCGGGCGCAGGTCTTCCACAAGAGGGCTCCGTGTTCGTCGGCAGGATCGACGCCGAAGAGCTGGCAGAGCGCAGAGAAACTAGTCGGAAGCTCCGATCTTCGCACTGTGCGCTCGATCACACTCCTGTTGCGGAGGATGACCTCGGTCTCACGACTCCCCCACTCTTGCAGACCATAATAGCCAAAGCCGAAGGCGCGGATTCCGGGATGGGTCCGCACGATGTTCGAAAGGCCGGTCGCGCTCACGGATCGGAGTCGCGTTAAACGCTCGAGAGCTTGTTCGACGGTGAGCGCATGACCGGCTTCAGCGAAGACTCGAGGAAGAAGGTCTTTGATGTATTCGCGCTCCTGAATTCCCCATGCCGTGAGCGCAAAGAGGTGGCGTCCGAGGTCGATGAATCGCACATCCTCCCGCAGGATTTGCGCTAACTCGTAGGAGTTCACACCCGCGGGAACTTCGATCAGCCCGGCATCGATTGCTTCGATGGTCGAAACGGGCCGACCTTTGCCACTGAGTATTTTCTCAAACTCAGTTCTAAGTGCCGACTGTTTCCTCTCTGGGGCACGGAAATGCTTTTTGAGTCCAAAGGCCCGCGGGCCGAGTAGAAAGAATCCCTGGTCCGTAATGAGAGAATTCCCCGCGCTTCGCTCGCTGACCACGATTGCGTCAATGCCAAACCTTTCTTTGGCGCGGGCGATGATCACCTCGGGTGTGAGTGGCTCAGTGCTGTCGCTGAGAACTGGCAGCGCAAAGTCGCCGATGCGCAGGCGGCGCAAGCGAAGCGTGGCGCGTTCGGGCTCCGGGAAATCCACGATGATCTTTCGCGCTCTGCGCAACGCGGCGAGAAGTGTGCCGGCACTCAGGTTCTTGAGCCGCGTTTGCGTTTGCAGGAAGGCGAGCGCTTCAGAGGCCGATGGCTGGCTACTACTTTGCCGCAGCCATTTCTCGAGAGCCGTGATGACTGCTTCAATCTCCAGATCGTCCGCACCCTCCCGTGTCGAGCCCGGCACCCAAGCGGGAATGGCAGGTGCCATCACATCGAGCACTCGCACATAAAATCCGGGATCGCGTTGCAAGCTCGCGGCAGCTTCACCGAGCCAGTGGGAGCAAAGTGCAGGCGTCAGTGGACAAACACGCTGCTCGCATTCCCGGGAGACCGTCTCCAGCGCCCGGGCGAGCGGTGGACCGCCTGCCTGCCGCACTTGGATCATCATTTTCTTGACGATCTGCCGCACGCGCTCGCGTGTCATGGCAAAGTCGGCACTGACATCCTCCAGCGTCCGCGGATTGCCCTCATCGCCTGCGAGACGCTGCTCGAAGATTTTTCGGTTGCGTGCAGAGGCGACTTGCAAGCCGGCATCAATCCCCCGTGCGACTTGGAGCAGGCAGGTCATCAAGTCGCCGCTGCTTTCCGGGGAAAAGTCACCCGCTGCCCCCCGGCGCAGGAGTTCACGCAACTCGCGAATCGTCGCCCGGCCACAATTTCTTACGCCCAAGAGGTCGCGTTCGTCGCGGCGATCGAGCTCGCCGAGCGTCTGAAAACCGAACGCTTGCAGCACGTTGCCGAGTCGCACGGAAACCGGCAATTCTGTGAACTTTAAATCTCGTGCTTCCGGTGCGATGAGTAGCAAATACGGATTCGCCGGTTCCGCCGTAAATTCAAACGTGATCGCCTCGCCGGAACCTGCCTGCAACTGCTGCACAAGTTCGCGCAACTCAGCCAATGTTTTACGTCCGCAGTTTCGATATTTCCCGAATTCGACGTAGCTGCGTCCGTGCAAATCGCCCGCCAGACGCATGTCCGCATCCTCCAGTAGATGTCCCAGTCGCACGGACACCGAGAAATCCGACATGGCGCGTCCGCGTTCGCTGGTGGGAATGAAAATGCGCTCGATCTCGACCGGGGGCTGTGTGAAGGAGGGCTGAGGACTTAATGCTCGTGCAGGTGCGGGAGGGGGCGGGGAATTCGCCGGTTTCGCTGGGATCTGCTTGGTCGTTGGCAGTGCGAGTTTTTCGCGAAGATGTGCGACAGCGGCATGGAGTTCATGGGCGATCGCGTGCCAGTCACTGGATCCGGGAAGGTAGCGCCGCAGTTCAGCGATGGATATTCCTCCAAGGTCGCCCAATTCTCCAACCTTGAGCCGTTGCAGGGCAACCCGAGCAGGCTTGGAAACTTCCAAGCGTGTCGCAGGGATCTTCCAGAGGACGGTGGGAATGAAAAACCGCTTGGTGGAGGAAAAGTCAGCAGCCAACTCCAAGGGACCGTGCGATAGTTGCGCCAACGCTGTCAACGTCGCTGGCGGACACGGTTCTGCGGCGCAACATTGAACGTCCGAGTAGAGTTTGGCGGAAGCGGCTATGGCGCGTGCGGTGGCGGACTGTCTTGCTCGAGGAGGGCCAGGGCTTTGTCGTAGCTGCAGCGGGTGAGGAAGTGGGCGAGTTGGGATCGACGGGGCGGGGAGGGTGGCTTGCAGAGCGGCGATTTTTTCGGAGACGGCTTTCAGGCGGCTGAAATGCGCGGCGGCGCCATTAGGGTCAGAGCCAGAATCTCGCTCATTGCAACTACGGCGATCCGGAGGCTCATTCATGCTCCCTCTGGTTGCACGAATCGGTTGATGATCTCCAGCCCGGCGACGTGGGTGAAGTCCGGTTCGTTCCGCGTGACCAGTGGCAGGCGGTGGAGCAGGGCCGTCGCGGCGATGATCGAGTCGGCGAGGCTCATCTTCTTCTGCCGTCGCAGTTCGATGGCGCGAGCGGCGATGCGGTCGTCCAGCGGCAATTCTGGCAGCGCGCCGACGAGCAACTCCAGGCGGGCGGATCGCGCTTCATCGAGCAGATGCCAGCGCGGGAAACCGAGCACCTCGATGCGGTTCACCGTCGCGAGGCAGGCGGCGGCATCTTCCACCCATTTGCTCAGAAATGCGCCTTCGGGCTCCGCGGCGGAGATGAGGATGTTCAAGTGACGAGGAAAAGGTGCGGGTTTCCGACGACCGTCAGGGCTGGACGGGCAGTTGTGGAATGAGGTCGGTGGCAGGGTGCGCGATGCCTTCATCCAGCGTGGCCAGGCGCCAACGCCGCGCGTTGGCGAGGTCAGCGAGGTAGATGTCGGTGGTTTTGCGCGGAGACGTGACTGCCAGGCTGTCGAGCGCGCGACGGTCGCAAGGGATGAACACCGGCGTTTCGACGCGGAGGAATTCGGCGAGCCGGAGCGGGCGTCGTCCATCGTCGAACCGAGCGCGCAGGCCACACGGATGAAACCCAATTCGGTGATGGGACAGACGGCAATGTCCCGGCCCGGCCACCATGCGTTGACGCGCGAATGGTGCTCGTGGCTCTGCACGAGGTGAGCGACCAGCGCAGAGACGTCGAGCACCCAGGTCACGGGAATTCTTCAAGGATGGCTTCCACCTCCGCCTGACGAATCACCCGAGGGCCGGCGAGGACGAGGCGGTTCGCGGTGCGCTCGGCGCGCAATACTCCGGGGCGGCTGGCTTCGCCCGTTGGCACCGCTCTGCGCGCGGTGAGTTCTCTGATTCGATGCTCAATGGCGGCGAGGTCCGCGGCCTCCAGCCCTGGCAACTCTGCGATGATTTCGCGCGTGCTCATTGGTGGAGTGTTGCACCCGATGGGCCGTCGGGAAAGGCCCGTGTGTGGGTTGTTGGTTTCGGGTTTTCATCCTCGTTGCCAAAGTTGAGGACTTGGCCACGCCGTTTTAGCGCGGGGAAGCTGAACTTTGCGGTGAGGGGCGGGACTGCCCGGAGCCAGTGCGGCGGTATGTGAACCCGCCGAGGCTGGGCATTGCGATTTGGATTTATTCCGCCCCCGGCGGATCGAGGAGGCGGCGTGGAAGGTCGCGCGCTCCGGGCACGACGCGGAATGCAACGAGTTCCTCGCCGGAAATGCGGTAGTAGATGAGGTGCCGGTCGAACGGCTTCTCCACGAGGTAGAACCGCACGTCCGCAAGTAGCGGCTCAGGGTAAGCGCACAGCGTCCCGAGCTGTGGATGCTGGGCGAGAAGCTCCAGCGTCGCTTCGACGGCGCGCGCGTAGTCGAGGGCCAGCGTTTCATCCCGCTGGCGGGCATACCAGCGGGCCTGCTCTGCCACGTCGGCCGGGAAGTCGTCGGTATAGACGACGCGCAAGCTCATGCGCCGCGATCTTCGGCGATGACGCGCCGGGCCAGCTCCACGAATTCACCTTTCTGATACGGGCGCGTGGACTTGATCACCGCCGCGAGCAGCGAGGACTCGAGTTCCGCTCCACTCGGGCCGGACGGGAACTCTGGCAAAGCCTCGTCGGCAAGTCGTTCCTCGATCAGGCGATTGACCACTTCATCCGGCGTCGCGTAGCGCCCGGTCTTTAACCGCGCCTGCACGATTTCCTCGGTTCGTTTGCTGAGCGTCACCGTCATGCGAGCATTTTCCGCGGCATCACGAATCAGTCAATGAGTCACTTCGATGGCGCGGGCGGCGATGCGGTCATCCAGCGGCAATTCCGGCAGCGCGCCGACGAGCAACTCCAGGCGGGCGCACCGCGCTTTGTGCTGGGCGGCAGGAGTGCATGGCAGCGATGCATTGGCCTTCCCGCAGTGAGGTCGGGGAGGGAGGTTTGGCCGATGCGCTACGCCGCGTGCGGTGGCGGGCTGTCTTGCTCGAGGAGGGCTAGGGCTTTGTCGTAGCTGCAGCGGGTGAGGTAGTGGGCGAGTTGGGAATCGACGGGGGCGGGGAGGGTGGTTTGGAGGGCGGCGATCTCTTCGGAGACGGTTTTGAGGCGCTCGAAGTGGGCGGCGGGGTCGTGGGTGTAGGCTTCGCGGTCGGCAATGATGGCGAGGCGGGTGCGGAGGGCGGCGGCGAGGGCTTGATGGTGAGGGGACATGGTGGGGCGAAGTTTTGGGATGAGCGGTGCGAGCGTCGAGGCAGTTCTCGATTGCGGAATCGCGGCGACTGACGCAAACAAGGGTCACTCGTGAACGCACAAAAATCCATCCTGGTGGTTGACGACGATGTCCTGATCCTGCGGCTGGTGCGGGAGTCGCTGACGGTGCTGATGGACTGCGCGGTCGATACGACGACGAGCCCGGAGTATGCCTTCGAGCTGATTTTGAAAAGGCCCTACGACCTTTTGATCGTCGATTTTTCGCTGCCGCGGATCGATGGCGCGATGCTTTACCTGCTCGTGTCGAAGCTGTTCGCGATCCAGCCGCCGGAGGGGCGCACGCTCCCGCCGCTGCTGCTGATCTCCGGCCATGCGGCGGAGAAACGTGCGCAAGAGTTGCTGCGCGAACCGGGAGTCCGGGGACTCCTCGCAAAGCCGTTCACGATCGAACTGCTGATCGACCGGGTGACCGAGGCTCTTTCGTTGAGCCGGCGGGCGGGTTAGCGCTTGCCCGATTTCTGAGCGGAGCCGCGTTCGGCGGCGATTTGCCGCTCAGCGTCGAGCCAGTCATTGCTTTCGTCGCCGGGCAGACCTTGGAGCCGCCGGTTTTCCGAGATGAAGTAGGCTCTCAAGGCGATGTCGTTGCTGCTGGCGCCGTTCGCGCCGTCATTTTGGTTCGCACTCGCCGGCTTCACGGCGGATTTCTTCGGTGCGGCTGAGGGAGTGACTGAAGCTGCCGCCGGTGGGACGGGAGCTTCAGCGACCGGTGCTAATTTGGAGGCCGCTTTCGCAGGGGTTTTTGCAGGAGCAGCAACCTTGGCGGGAGCAGGAGCCTTCTCGGGAGCAGCAGCATTTGGAGTGATGTTTTTTTTAGCCATGGATCTCGTATTTATTTTGCAGATGCTCTGGAGGGCTGCCGATTGGTCGGAAGGAATGACCGCGGATATGACAAATCCTGTTCCATCGGTAAACAGGATTCAGAGTTCCACATCTCCTGATAGGCGCATCAGGGAGAAAAGCCGGCTATGGCGGGCTCGATGTCCCGATCCTCAACGGCCGGCGATGAGCGGGCGGGTCATCTGGAACGTGCCGTGATCGTAGCTCGAGGTGTAGGTGGAATCGAACCGCCCGGCGGTCGCGCGTCCGTCGAAGGTGTAAGTGCCGCCGAAGATCGCAGGCAGGTCGTGGGTGCCGTGAAATCGCAGTTGGGTTCGCTCGCGTCGCGTGGTGAGTGGCACGTCGTAGGTGGAGGAAAACGTCAGCCAATGCGCGGTGAAATGTGCGAGGTAACAACCGGTGCCGGGTGCGGCCCCGGCTTCTCGTCCGACTGGCGTGAGTGTGCATCGCAGCCGGCCGCCGGAGTCGTGATGTTTGGCGCTGGTCCAGCGGCCCTCCCATTTTCCGGCGAAAGGATCGGCTGCGAGCGCAGCTTGGCTCACGCGCGGACGCTCGGGGGAGGCGCAGCCGGAAAGGGAGGCGAGGGCGACGGCTGCCCAAAAGAGAGTGGCGTGCAGCTTCATCGACTCAGTGTTTTCAGAAACTCCTCCATCTCCTCGGTATCGCCACGAAAAGTGACAAGGGTGCAGAGACCGTCCGACTCGCGCACGGCGGCGGCCCAACCGTCCTGGTCGAAGACTCGCCAGCCCGATTCGTCGCGCAGATTCACTCCGAAATCTCCGGCGTGGAACACGTAGAGCAGCGCGTTGTGCCGGTCGATGGCGAGCTGGGCGATGGGGCGGCCGTTTTGTTTGAAAACGCGCGTGCCCGCGACGGGCAGGGGCGCGAGCTCCGCTGGCACTGCGAATCCCTCGAATCCGCGCATATAGAACATGTCGCCGAGCTCGCCCGCGGTGCCGTGCGCTCGCTCGAGCTCCACGCCGCTCATTTCGCGGGCGACGGCCGCGATTTTCTCGACCGAGCCGCGGCCGGGAAAATCCGCGCGGCGGTCGAGTTCCGTCCAAATGAAAAAGCCGAGAATGAGGAGCGCGCCGGCGAGGACCGGGAGCATGGCTGGGTGAAAAAGCTGCGAGCGCAGGGTGCCGGTGGCCGGTTTGTCCGCCGTCCCGCCTCTCCAGACGCAGGAGGTTTCCGGTGGCTCGATCTCGTGGATGACGCCCACCATTTTCTCGTCGAAATCGATCTGCGCGTCCAATTTCGCCCGCAGCGCGTCGTCGGCTTCCGCCGTGTGCGCCGCCTTGATGATGCGCGTCTCCATCCGCTTGCCGGTCCGGTAGCACGGCAGAAACGTCTCGGCGGTTTTCGCTTTCATGCTGTCTGGCGGACCGGGCGCAGCGAGCACTGCAGGAGCGACCGCGCGCGACTGAGGGTTTCCGCGAGCTGATCGAGCTTCATCCCGAGAAGCTGCCCGATCTGGTCCGGGGTGAATGGGTCGAGATAAAACAGCGCGAGCGCGCTCCGCTCCGGCTCCGGCAGTGCCTGAAAATGCCGCGCCAACACCTCCGAGTTCAAGGGCTGCGGTTCCAAGTCCTCGACTTTCGCCGCTTCTGGAAAGGACGGTTGTGCGGGTTCCTCGAGGCAGCGCTGCCGGATGCGCGTCGCGAGCCACGCCGCGCGATGCGCCTCGTCGCGAATGTCGCCGATGCGCTCCTCCGCTTCGCAGAGAGCGGCGGCGATGACTCGCTCCGCCGCGCCGGGATGCCCGGTGAGGAGCAGCGCGAAACGGTAGAACTCCGTGAGGCCAGTGCTGGGGAGCAGGGTGTTGTGCAACGCGGGAGATATGTCCGGGTCGCGCGCGCTTCTCAAGCCCGGAATCAAGCCCTGATGCTTGTTTGCGGCGGGTCACACGGCCACATCGGCTATCGCCGCCCGGTCGCGTTGACTTGCCTTTCCTCGGTCCGTATCTTCCGCGCTCTTCATTTTCCAAACTGTGAAACGCGTCCTTTTTGTCTGCACCGGAAACATCTGCCGAAGCCCGATGGCTGAGGGGATTTTCCGCGACATGGTGAAGGGGCGCGGTGATGTCGAGGTCGATTCCGCCGGGGTCGGCGCGATCCACGGGCAGCCCCCGAGCCAGCATTCCGTCGAGGTTTTGCGGCCGTGGGGATTCGATATTTCGAAGCAGCGCAGCCAGCCGTTGAGCGACCGGCTCGTCGAGGAGGCGACACACATTTTCGCGATGACGCGGGGGCATCTCGAGACGATCCGCATCGTTTTTCCGGAGGCGGCGGACAAGGCGTATCTGCTCACCGAATTCGAGCCCAAACTCCGCGGTGCACCGGACGTGCCGGACCCGATCGGACTCGGGATCGATGCCTATTTTCAGTGCCGCGAAACTCTCAAGACCGCGCTCCCGAGCGTCCTCAAGTTTGTCGATCAATCCATGACCACCACGCCACAACCCGCCCCGGCTCCCGCCGCTCCCGCCCGTCTTCTCCGCGTCGCGCTCGGCGCCGATCACGGCGGCGTCGAGCTCAAGCAAACGATCCACGCCGCGCTCTCGAAAAAGGGCTACGTCATCTCGGACTTCGGCTCGTACTCGGCGGAAAAATCGGTGGATTACCCGGACTTCGCGGAGGCGGTGAGCCGCGATGTCGTGGCGGGCGAATCGGATTTCGGCATCCTCATTTGCAAAAGCGGTATCGGCATGAGCATCGCCGCGAACCGGCATCCGCAGATTCGCGCGTCGCTCGTGGACAACGCCGAGGACGCGAAACTCACCCGGATGCACAACGACTCGAACGTCCTCTGCCTCGCGTCGAACCACGTCGAGGCGGTGAACGTCAACCGCATCGTCGAGGCGTTTTTGCACACGCCGTTTGAAGGCGGACGCCACGCGACCCGCCTCGAAAAGCTCGATCAAATCGGTGCGGCCGTGCGCGGCTGCGAGTCGCTCGCGGAGACCGACCCGGAGATTTTCGCGGCGATCGAGGCGGAGTCGCGGCGGCAGTTTGAAAACATCGAGTTGATCGCCTCGGAGAATTTCACGAGCCGCGCGGTCATGGAGGCGCAGGGCTCCTGCCTCACGAACAAATACGCCGAGGGCTACGTCGGCCGGCGCTGGTATGGCGGATGCGAGCACGTCGATGTCGTCGAACAGCTCGCGATCGACCGCGCGAAAAAACTTTTCGGCGGCGATCACGTCAACGTCCAGCCGCACTCCGGCTCGCAGGCGAACATGGCCGTCTATTTTTCCGTGCTCCAGCCGGGGGACAAAATCCTGACGATGGACCTCTCGCACGGCGGCCATCTCACGCACGGCAACCGCGCGAATTTCTCCGGCCGCTTTTTCGAAATCTCGCACTACGGCGTCAGCCAGGTGGACGAGCGAATCGACTACGACGCGCTCGCGAAACACGCCGGGGAATTCCGCCCGAAAATGATCACCGCCGGCGCTTCGGCCTACCCGCGGATCATTGATTTCAAGCGGATGCGCGAGATCGCGGACTCGGTCGGAGCGCTGCTTTTCGTGGACATGGCGCATATCGCCGGGCTCGTCGCCGCGGGCGTGCATCCGAGCCCCGTCGAGCTCGCCGATTTCACCACCACGACCACGCACAAAAGCCTGCGCGGCCCGCGCGGCGGCATCATCATTTGCAAGTCGCAGTTTGCGAAAGGAATCGACTCGCAGGTCTTCCCCGGCATTCAGGGCGGGCCGCTCGAGCACGTCATCGCGGCGAAAGCGGTCTGCTTCCACGAGGCGCTTCAGCCGGGATTCAAAGCCTACGCGCAGCAGGTCGTCAGCAACGCGAAAGCCCTCGCCGCCCGCCTCGCGCAGAACGGCTACCGCATCGTCTCCGGCGGCACCGACAACCACCTCATGCTCGTCGATCTCCGCCCCGCCGGCATCAACGGCAAGCTCGCGCAGGAGACGCTCGACCACGCCGGCATCACCGTGAACAAAAACGGCATCCCTTTCGACACCGAGAAAATCACCCTCGGCGGCGGCATCCGTGTCGGCACCCCGGCGGTCACGACCCGCGGGATGAAGGAAGAGTCGATGATGGAAATCGCCGACCTCCTCCACCGCGCCCTTGCCGGAAAAGACAGCCCGTCCGAACTCGCCAAAATCCGCGACGAAGTCCGCGCCCTCACCCGTCGCTACCCGCTCCCGCGTTAAATTCGAAAATGGGAGATCGAGCTGAAGATTTTGAATTGATGCCCGACGCGTCTCCCGCCGAATGCCACACGCGCGCGGAGGTTTTGCGTCGGCTTTCCGAACTGGCGCGTCCGTCGCCCAAGCCGCGCGGACTCGTTTTCAAAGCACGCACTTGGGACGAGGCCGAAGCGTGGAAAAACGCCCACCGAACCCCGGCGCGGTGAGATGCTGAAGCGGAAGCAACTTTCTCCGTCGCACACGAAGAATGAGCCACGGACAGACAGGGAGTTGCGGAGGCAGAAACGTCGAACGTCGAACGTCGAACGTCGAACGTCGAAGTGGGGAGTACGACCCGTCTGCTCTTCCTTCGACGTTCGACGTTCGACGTTCGACGTTCGACGTTCGACGTTCGACGTTTGCCCCCGCTTTTCCGTCCCGGTCTGTGCGTCGCTGTCCGTGGCTCAATCTAAACGCCGCGATCCGAAACGGACTTTGCGCCGTTATTTTCGCCGCGCTTCCCCTTCGCGCTGAACCGCCGCCGGAGCAGCCCGCAGCCGACATCCGCCTCGGCGAACTCAAGACCCTCGACGGCTATTTTCCGTTCACGCCGCCGACTGATCACGCCGCGTGGGACCAGCGCGCGGAGCAAGTGCGGACGCGCATCCGCGTGGCGGAAGGCATCTGGCCGGAGCCGACGCGGACGCCGCTGAACGCGGTGATTCACGGGCGGATCGACGGCGACGATTACACGGTGGAAAAGGTCAGCTTCGAGTCGATGCCCGGCCTTTTCGTGACGGGAAATCTTTACCGCCCAAAAGGCGAACCCGCGCAAAAACGCCCGGCAATCCTCTGCCCGCACGGGCATTGGGACGAGGCGCGCTTTCACCTCCTCGGCGACGCGGAGATCAAAAAAGAAATCGAGTCCGGCGGCGAACGGCTCGCGAACGGCGGACGCAGCATGTTCCAAGCACTCGGCGTCCAACTCGCGCGGATGGGCTGCGTCGCGTTCGTTTTCGACATGCTCGGATATTGCGACAGTCAGCAGTTCAGCCACGCGCTCGTGCATAAATTTGCGGTGCAGCGGCCCGAGATGAACACGCGCGAAAACTGGGGCCTCTTCAGCCCGCAAGCCGAGGCGCACGCGCAGAGTGTGATGGGCTTGCAGACGTGGAATTCCGTCCGCGCGCTCGACTTCCTCGCCGCGCTTCCCGACGTCGATCCAGCGCGCCTCGGCTGCACCGGCGCGAGCGGCGGCGGGACTCAGACGATGCTCCTCGGCGCGATCGATTCGCGCCTCGCCGTCGAGTGCCCCGCGGTCATGGTCTCGACCGCGATGCAGGGCGGCTGCACCTGTGAAAACGCGTCGCTCCTGCGCGTCGGCACCGGCAACGTCGAGTTCGCCGCGCTCTTCGCCCCGAAGCCGCTCGGCATGACCGCGGCCAACGACTGGACGAAGGAAATGCCGTCGAAAGGCTTCCCGGAATTGCAGAAACATTTCGCGTTCATGGGCGCGCCGGAGCACGTCGCGCTGTGGCCATTCCTGCAATTTCCGCACAACTACAACGCCGTCAGCCGCGGCAAAAGTTACGAGTGGTTCAACCAGCATTTCGCGCTCGGCCTGCCCGCGGAAAAACTCGTCGAACGCGAATACACGCTCCTTCAAAAAGAGCAGCTCACGGTCTGGGATACCGCGCATCCGGCTCCGGCAGGCGGGCCGGATTTCGAGCGAAAATTGCTCGCTTGGTGGGACGCCGATGCGCACCGACAGCTCACGCGCTCGCCGGAGGATTTCCGCAAAATCGCAGCGCCCGCGTGGGACGTGATTCTTGGCCGCACGCTCGCTGATGTCGGCGCGGTCGCGTTCGATTTGGAGTCGAAAACGGAGCGCGGCGACGTTTGGGAATTGTCCGGCACGATCCGCAACACCACGCATCACGAAGCGTTCGCCGCGCGGTTTTTGCATCCGAAAAAGTGGAACGGAAAAACAGTCATCTGGCTCGACGAGCGCGGCAAATCCGGCCTCTTCGAAAATGACGCGATCCGCCCGGAAGTCCGGCTGTTGCTCGAGTCCGGCGCGAGCGTCATCGGCCTCGACCTCCTTTCGCAAGCCGACTCGCTCACCCAAACCCGGCGCGTCAAAAACCCGCGGGAGTCCGCCGCCTACACCTTCGGCTACAACTCCGCGCTGTTCGCCCAGCGCGTCCACGACGTCCTCACCGCGATCCAATTCGTCCGCACCAACGACCACCAACCGCGCAGCATCGCCCTCGCCGCGCTCGACTCCACCGGCCCTCTCGCCGCCGCCGTCCGCGCGCTCGCCGGACCCGCACTTTCGCGGGTGGCCCTGAGTTTGACCACGAAGTCACGGAGGCACGAAGAAGAGGTGACGGCGGCAACGAAATCGCGGGACGACGGGGAGATTCACCGCGCATTTCGGTTCGCCTCGCTGCTCGATTTGCGCGATCCAAATTTCCTCCCCGCCGCCGCGAAATATGGCGACATCGCCGGCCTGCTCGCGCTCGGCGTCCACGCGCCCGCTCGCGTGCTCGGCGGCGAAGCAAACCTGGCGGAGGAAGTGCGCGCCATCTCGTCCGAACCGCGGGTCACTTTCCCGACAGAATCCGCCAGCCCCGCGGCGACCGCAGCCGCGATCCGCTGGCTCATCGAGGAGTAAAAAGATGGAGACTTTCGGACGCCAAAAAACCGTTCGTCCATTTGCCGCGATCACCTTCGCGCTGCTCGCGATCCTGCTCACGAGCGGCTGCGCGCTGCTCAGAAAACGCAGCCGTCCAAAGCCTGCGCAGACCGCCGCCCCGCGCTTCGTCGGCACGATCGCGATGGTGAATGAAGACGAACGCTTCGTCCTCATCGACACCGACTACGCGACGGTTTCCGACACCGGCACCCCGCTGAAAAGCTTCACCGGCGACACCGAATCCGGCTCGCTGCGGATGAGCCCCGAGCGCCGCCGCCCGTTCTTCGCCGCGGACGTCGTCGCCGGTTCCCCGAAGAAGGGTGATCGCGTGCTCCAAACACCGCGCTCCCCGCAGCCGACGGATTCCGCCGCCACCGCTCCCGAGACTGCGCGGTAGAGCCGCTGCGGACTAAGCACTCGGGCGGTTCCGGGTTATATTTCGGCCGTGAAAATCCTCCCGCCGCGCCTGTGACGATTCGCCAAATTCTCTTCGCGCTTTGCTTTCCGGCAATCGCCGTTTCATTCCATCTTGCCAAAATAAGCAGACGGGTTGCGGAGCGCCCGTCCCGGAGGGACGATCGGAAATTAGCCGGTGGCGTGAGCCACCGGAACCGGTCCCAAAGGCGTTTTCGCCCCGGAGGGGCGGCGGAAATACCGGGGATTCCAGTGCCCCTCCGGTGTTTGGGACATACCGGTGGCTCACGCCACCGGCTAATTTCCACTGGCCCTGCCGGGCCGACACGGGAGCCGCCCGATGTCCGGTTATTTCCCAGAGATGGTCTCACACGTTAATCTGCTTGCGCGGGGGGCGCGGGGAAACGAAGTAGGGCGGGCACAGCCCGGCTGAACTCAGCGGGGTCAACGTTTTGGAGGGGTGGCAGAGTGGTCGATTGCGCCGGTCTTGAAAACCGGAGAGCCGCAAGGTTCCGTGGGTTCGAATCCCACCTCCTCCGCCAGCGGCGAAGCGAGGCCGGTGGCGCGTTGCTCTGGCGGCGGTTTGCTGCAATTCTCGCGGGCGAATGGTCGTCTCCCTTTTGCCGCAGCGCATTTCGATCCGGCACAAGGTGATGCTCGGATTTGGGCTCGTGCTGGTGATGCTGGCGACGATTGCGCTGATCACGTGGCGGAGCACGCGGGGCTTTATGGCGACTGCGGAGCTGGTCGCGCGGTCGCACGAGGTGCTGGCGAAAAGTGACAAGCTGCTGCGCTATTTGATGGAGATGGAAAGCGGGCGGCGGGGCTTTCTCATCACCGGCGACGACCGGTATTTGCGCGGATACGAGCAGGCGCAGGCCGATATCATCGACACGTTTGCGACGCTGAAAAGCGACACGATCGAGACGCCGCAGCAGGGCGAGCGGATCGAGGAATTGAAGCGGCTGGTCTCGCGGAGTTTCGCGGTGCAGGGGAATGAAATCGAGGCGCGGCGGACGCAGGGATTCGGCGCGGCGGTGGCGCTTTTCACCGAGGCGCAAAGTGAGGAGATCGCGGAAGAAATCCGGCGCGTGCTTTTGGAAATCACGGAGCGCGAGAGCACGGTGATGGAGAAGCGCGAGCGGTTGAGCGACGAGATCGGCACGGAAACGACGGTGATCATTTTGGTCGGCACGACGGTGACGCTGGTCGCGCTGTTGATCGCAGGCGGGATGATTTTGCGCGACATCGCGGCGAGGCGGAAGGCGGAGGAGTCGCTGGCGGACCAGCACAATTTGCTCAGCAGCATTCTGGATACGATGCCCGATCACGTCTTCGTGAAGGACGTGAAAGGCCGCTACATCATGGACAATCGGGCGCACCGGCGGTTCCTCGAGCTCGGGGAAGGCGAGAGCATCGAGGGGAAAACGGTGGTCGATTTCTTCCCGAAAAATCTGGCGGCGATCTACGCGGCAAGCGACGAGGAGGTTTTCGCGCACGGCAAGTCGGTGCGCAATCGCGAGGAACCGGCGATCACGCGGAGCGGAAACGAAGTGTGGCTATCGACGACGAAAGTCCCGCTGCGCGAGCCGGACGGGCGGATGCTCGGATTGGTCTGCGTGAGCGCCGACGTGACGGAGCGCAAGATCGCCGAGGAGAAGCTGCGCCGCTTTGCCGGGCAGCTCGAGCGGAGCAACGCGGAGCTGGCGAACTTCGCCTCGGTCGCCTCGCATGATTTGCAGGAGCCGCTGCGGAAAATCCAGGCCTTCGGTGACCGGCTCCGGGCGAAATTTTCCGAGCCGCTCGGGGAGGGCGGCCTCGATTATCTCGGGCGAATGCAAGGCGCGGCCGAGCGGATGCGCGTGCTCATTCAAGACCTGCTGAAACTCTCGCGTGTGACGAGCCGCGCGCAGCCGTTCGAGCTCTGCGACCTGAACGTGATCTGCCGCGACGTGCTCTCCGACCTCGAGATCGCGATCGAGCAAAATGGCGCGCGCGTCGAGGTCGGCACGCTCCCTTCCATTGACGCCGACCCATTGCAGATGCGGCAGCTTTTCCAAAATCTGATCAGCAACGCGATCAAGTTTCAGCGCGAGGGCGAGGTGCCCGAGGTCGAGATCGAGGGGAAGTGGCTGCACGCCGGCGATCACCAGATTTCCGGGGCGGGGCCCGGCGACGAGATTTGCAAGATCATGGTGAAGGACAATGGGATCGGCTTCGACCAGAAGTTCGGCGACCAGATTTTTGTCGTGTTTCAGCGGCTGCACAGCCGGACCGAATTCGAGGGGACCGGCATCGGGCTGGCGGTGTGCCGGAAAATTACCGATCGCCACGGCGGAGCCATTGTGGCAAAGAGCAGCGAAGGAGAGGGGGCAACGTTCATCATCACGCTGCCGGTGCATCAACCCTCCCACTTGACCCATGAATAAAGACGCCATGCCCATCACAATTTTAATGGCCGACGACGACGAGGACGACAAGCGGCTCACGCAGGAGGCGCTGGAGGAAGGCCGCCTGATCAACGACGTGCGCTTCGTTTCTAACGGCGAGGAGCTGATGGACTACCTGCGCCGGGTCGGCAAATTCGCGCCGCCCGCGGTGACGCCGCGGCCGGGCTTGATCCTGCTCGATTTGAATATGCCGCGCAAAGATGGGCGCACCGTGCTCAAGGAAATCAAAAGCGACCCGGACCTCCGGCAGATTCCCGTCGTCGTGCTCACCACATCGAAGGCCGACGAGGACATTTTCAAAAGCTACGACCTCGGCGTGAACAGCTACATCGTGAAGCCCGTCACCTTCGAGGCGCTCGTCGATATTCTCCAGACGCTGGAGAAGTATTGGTTCGAGATCGTCGAGCTCCCGCCGAGCAAGGAGTAGATTCGGCGCATGAGTGGCATCACTTTCATGGTCGATGCGGAGGGGAAGAAGACGGCGGCTGTCATCGACCTCAGACGGCACCGCAAGCTCTGGGAGGATTTCGAGGATCGGCTGCTCGCGGAGTCACGCGCGTCGGAGCCCCGCGAGACATTGGACGCGGTGAAACGCCGCCTCGAGCGGCGGCGGAGCGGTGGGTAAGCCCGCGTTCGCGATCACTTTCGCGAGGTCCGCGCGCAAGGAACTCGAGCGTCTGCCCGTGGACTTCGCGTTGCGCATCCTGAAACGAATCGAGGCGCTCGCGGTCGAGCCGCATCCGTCAAATTCGCTGAAATTGCAGGGCTCCGCCGATCTGTGGCGAATGCGAGTCGGCGACTACCGCGTGCTTTATTCCATCGACGAAAGCAAACGCCTCATCGATGTCTCGGCCATCCGCCATCGCAAGGACGCCTACCGTCCCTGACCGATGCTTACTCCCGGACAGCTCGCCGCGCTGCGGCGCGATTACTCGTTGCGGCCGCTGCGGAGGGCGGAGCTCGGGGCGGACCCGATCGTGCAGTTCAATGCATGGCTCGCGGAGGCGCATGACGCGCAGATTCTGGAGCCGAATGGGATGACGCTCTCGACCATCGATGCGACGGGGCAGCCGTGCTCGCGGACGGTTTTGTTGAAGGTCTGCGATGAGCGCGGGTTCACCTTTTTCACGAACTACGAAAGCGAAAAAGGGCGGCAGCTCGCGGCGAATCCGCGCGCCGCGCTGACGTTTTGGTGGGGCGGGCTGGAGCGGCAGGTGAATGTCACCGGCGCGGTCACGCGGAGTCCGCGCGAGGAGAGCGAGCGTTACTTCGCGACGCGTCCGCTCGCGAGCCGGCTCGGTGCGTGGGCCTCGGTGCAGAGCGCGGCGGTGCCGGATCGCGCGCAGTTGGAGCGGCAGTTCGAGGCGGCGCGGGAGAGGTTCGGCGACGACGTGCCGACGCCGCCGCATTGGGGCGGGTATTGCGTGCGGCCTGTCATGGTGGAGTTCTGGCAGGGCCGCACGAGCCGTCTGCACGATCGGCTGCGCTACACCCGCGAGCCCGCGGGCGGGTGGAAGATCGAGCGGCTTTCGCCGTGAGGCAGCGAGGGCAATTTCCGAGAATACTTTTCGGTTCCTTTGGCCCGGAGGGCCGTCGGAAGGTAGCCGGTGGCGTCAGCCACCGGACCACGGATGAACGCGAATCCGCCCCAGCGGGGCGGGGGAAACTCGCCGCGGTTCCAGCGCCCCGCTGGGGCGCATCGCTCTTCTGCGATGATTCCGGTGGCTGACGCCACCGGCTAACTTCTGCCGAGCCTGCCGGCTCGAAGAGTCGGAAACCGGGCAGTTGCGCTACTTCGCCGGCGTCGGCGCGGCGGTGCTGGCGGCCTGGATTTTGCGGCGGAAAATCTTGTCGCCGTTCGTCACGTATAAAAAGGCGGGCTCGGCGCCGACGAGGGCGCAGCTCGTGAGCGGCTTGTCGGGCTGGGGTTTTGGGAGGATGCCGCACAGGCGGCCGGTCGGGTCGAAGATTTGCACGCCGAGGGCGCTGGTCATGTAATAGCGGCCGACGCTGTCCGTGGTCATGCCGTCGCCGCTCGCGGATTTTTTGAGGGGCGGCGGCTGGTGGTGCTCGGATTTCCCCGCGGGGTCGATCGGCTTCCGCATGGTCATGTAGGGCGACTTCGCGGCCAGCGTCCCATCGGGCTCGATGCGGAAAACCCACACGTTTTCGCCGCCGTAATCCGACACCGCGAGCGTCCCTTGATCGGGCGAAAGCGCGATCCCGTTCGGCGCGTTGATTCCCGTGTCGGCGACGCGTTTGTCGTGCGTCTTTGCATCGACGAAGGTCACCTGCTTCTTCCCTGTCTCGGTAAAAAAGATGTGCCCCTTCCGGCTCACGACGAGGTCGTTCGGCTGCACGTCTTCGGCGATCACCTCCACCGCCGCGCCGTTCGCGAGGTCGATCGCCACCAGCCGCTTCTTCGCGCCCTCGCACGCGTAGAGCCGGCCGTCCGGGCCAAATTTCAGCCCGCTTGGCCCCTCGTCGGACACCTTCGTTTTCACCCCGTCGGGCGCGATTTTGAAGATCCCCGGCGCCTTCATATCCGAGAAGTAAAAGTTCCCCGCCGCGTCTGTCGTCGGCCCATCGCAGAAGCCCAGACCTTCCGAGGCGACTTCCCAATTCGCCCCCCCCACGAGGATCGACTCCAGCGGCATGTCGCCGCCAATGCTTTTCTGCTTCGCCGGCGCGAGGACCGGCCTTTCCTTGCGCCAGAGCCACTTCGCGGCCTGCGGGAAGATCGGCCCCGCGTGTTTCGAGCCGTGATCGTAGCCGTCGGCGAACTCCAATTTCACATCGTAGCCCTGAAATTTCAGCGCCGCCTCCATCTGTTTGTTCGCCAGCGGCCAGTTCCCGAATTCGTTGTCCAAATCCCCGGACACGTCCTCCAAAAACACGCGAATCGGCTTCCGCTCCGTCTTGCGGATGAGCGACGGATAAGCATTCCCGCCGCGGATATTCGTGAAGGTGCCGATCGTCGAGAGCACTTTTCCAAAAGCCTCTGGATGCTCCCACGCCACCGTGAATGCGCAGATCGCGCCGGAACTCGCGCCGCAGATCGCGCGCATTTCGGGGTCGTGCGAAAGCGGGTGCGTCTTCTCCACTTCGGGCAAAATTTCCTCGAGCAAAAAGCGGGCGTAGCGGTCGCCGAGCGAGTCGTATTCCGCGCTCCGGTTCGAGTTTTTCCACGCGCTCTGCGGCTTCTCTTTTGCCACGTCGTGACCGGGATCGATGAAGATCGCGACGGTCGGCGGCATCTCGCCGCTCGCGATCAAATTATCGAAGACCACGGGCACCCGCCACGCGCCTTTCACCCCGGCATAATCGTGCCCGTCCTGAAAAACCATCAGGGCCGCGGAGCCGTCCGCCTTGTATTGCGCGGGCACGTAAATGGACCAATCGCGGGTTGTGTCGGGGAAAATCTTCGACAGCCACGGCGGCATTTTCGTCACCGTCCCATGCGGCACATTCGGCTGCTCCTCCGAGAGCGGACCGTAGGGATTTTCCTGCGCGAAAAGGGAGGCGGAGGCGCAGGCGAGGAGGGCGACGAGTGGGAGGAAACGCATCCCATTTTTTAGGCAGGGGAACGTGCGCGCGTCGATGGAATCTCCGCGCGGTCGGGCGCGGATGCGTGACGCGAAAGCGGGCGGCGAGCCGCTCGTCGAGGTCGAAGGGCTTCGCCAGATAATCGTCCGCGCCGCTGTCCAGCCCGCGGACGCGGTCGCCCGGATTGGCGCGCGCGGTGAGGATGAGGACGGGCGTGGTTTTCGTCCGGCGCAAGCGCCGCAGGATCTCGAAGCCGTCCATCACCGGCAGCATGAGATCGAGCACGACGGCATCGTACGGCGTGCCCTCCGCTTTGCGCAGACCGGCCTCGCCATCCTCGGCGACATCGACGGCGCAGACCTCTTCGCGCAGCGTTTTGGCGAGGGCGCGGAGGAGGTCTGGCTCGTCTTCGACGATGAGGATGCGCATGAAAAAAGGCCGGGCGGCAGAGAGGCTGGCACGGCCAACCTTTAGCTTCGATGAAGCGGAAAAATGCGAGGCCGCTAAATATTTTTCAGCTCTTCACCTTGACTTAAGGTTCGCTCCTCTAAACTCCGGCCATGAATCCGTTTCGCCCCCTCGTTTTCTTCTCCGCCGCATTCGTCCTGCTCCTCGCGCTGCGCGCCTCCGCGGACCCGCAGCTTTCGAGTTGGTTCACGGCGGATTCGGGCCAATACGCGCGCATTTTTCAAACGACAGCGAATGAAACGGCGGGGTCGAGTTCCACCACATGGAGCCGGGGGAGCGGAGTGCAAACCAACCCGACGTATGCGGGGGTGAGCGAGATCGTGTATTCGGCGAACTGGGTTTACATCCGGACGACGGGGCTCGCGAGTCACATGATGGGCCCGTGGTATCTCGATGTCGGGAAGACGCAGAACTTCCCAAACTTCCCGTCGAACACCGCGACGATCTATCGCATCCCGCGGACGCCGACGGTGCTGGGGACCAAGACGCTGACGGGCGGCGGAGCGATCGGCTATTTTGTGAACGGGGTCGCGTTTTTTGATAACCGCGACACGTTTTCCTACTCGACGTCGAATGCGAAGGATGCCGACCCGACGGCGGGCATCGGGCTGGGAGATGGGATCTGGGTGCGGGATGCGTATCCGAATGAGAGCGCGACGTTCGACGCGGCGTTGGCGCATCAGGCGGGGAATCAATACCACTATCATGTGCAGCCCGTGGCGCTGCGGTTTCTGCTGGGCGATCACGTGACTTATGTCGCGGCGACGAATCGTTACGCCGAGAGCGCGGCGGCGGTGACGGCGCACTCGCCGATCCTCGCGTGGGCGCAGGACGGCTACCCGGTGTATGGCCCGTACGGATACTCGACGGCGATGGATGCGACGAGCCCGGTGAGGCGGATCGTGAGCGGCTTCGTGCTGCGCGATGGGAGTAATGGGACGACGAATCTGAACACGGCCAAGCGTCGCACCCTGGCGGCGTGGTCCGCGGCGTGGCAGGGCCGCTCGGCGACGCTGGCGACGACGGCATACGGGCCGGATGTGAGCGCGACTTATGCGCTCGGTCATTATCTGGAAGACTACGATTTCCTCGGTGATCTCGGCTTCACGCAGGGGGTGGTGAATGCCGGGGGCGTTTACTTCAATCTCGATCGCTACAACGGCCGGACCTGCGTGACGCCGGAATTTCCGGGCGGCACTTACGCGTATTTTTCGACGCTCAAGGCGGATGGCACACCGGCTTTTCCGTACAATATCGGGCGGCAATTTTACGGGAGCCCGACGGGCGGCTCGACGACGATCGCGGAGACGGTGACGACGTATTTTCAAGGCGGTCCAAATAAGGCGTCGTCGTGGAGCGCCGTGCCGGCGGCGGTGGCGGGCGGGAATGTGACCCTGACGTGGAGTGCGGTGGAAGGCGGGACGTATCAGGTGAGCGCGACGTCGGACGTGACCACTGCGTTCACGGCGCTGACGCCGGCGGTGACGGCGGCGGGGGATTCGGCGACCTTCCCGGAAGCTGCTGCGGCGACGAATCACACGGCGCGTTTTTACAAGGTGACGCGGACGGCGTTGGCGACCTTCGACGGCAGCGGATTCAATTATACGCAGACGGGCGGCGGCGGCGGCGGCACGGCTGTCGCGCCAGGCGGCAGCGCGGCGCGCGGGACGACGGTGGCGGTGACGATCACGCTCGGCACGACCCCCGCCGCAGCCGCCGTGGAATGGCGCGGCGGCGGCACCGCAGCCGTCCAGTGTGACGCTGGCGGGGACGATCGTCGGCACTACGATCACGCGTCCGAGCCAAGGCACGGTCCTCGCGACCTTCGTCATCCCGGCGAACGCGGCGACGGGCACGCAGAACATCGTGGTCACGTTTCCGCCGCCGCCGGGGCAGCCCAGCGGACCGAGCTACACGGTGACTTTCACGATCACCTGACCGATGGGACCACTCCGCCGCCACGCTGCCGCGCTCGCCGCGCTGTTGCTCATTGCGCCGGCGGGATTCGGAGCGGCGCTGGAAATCGCGGTGCGACACACCTTCAACGGCGACGCGCTGCTGCTCGATTCGCTGCGCTATGAAAATGGGGCGGGCGAAACGATGTCGATCACGCGGCTGAGTTACCTGCTCAGCGGCTTCGCGGTGGAGCGCGCGGAAGGCGGGTGGGTGGAAATGCCGGAGCAGTTCGCGTGGATGGACGCGGCGCGGCGGCGCACGGATTTCCGCCTGGAAGGCGTGCCGGCGGGCGTGTATCGCGCGCTGCGTTTTCACGTCGGCCCGGATGCGGCGGCGAATGCTTCGGACCCTGCAAAATATCCGGCGGAACATCCGCTGAATGCCAATCTCAACGGCCTGCATTGGAGCTGGCAGGGCGGCTACATTTTCCTCGCGGTCGAGGGGCATTTCCGCACCGGTGCGGGCGGGGTGAAAGGATACGCGCATCACCTCGCGCGCGATCCGCAGCGGACGCGGGTCAGCCTGGCGGCGACGCTCGATCTCACGCGGGATGCGGGCGTGTTGCTGGACTTCGATCTCGCCGCGCTGCTGAACGCGCCGCGCCCGCTCTCGTTTGCACGCGACGGCACTGCCACGCACTCGCGCGAGGGCGATCCGATCGCGGCGGCGCTCGTCGCAAATCTGCCGGGAGCGTTCCGGGTGCGACAGGTCACCTCCCCGGAAACCAGCTCAGGCAAAGGGACGCCGGTGCATCCGCTCTTTTTGCCGGAGAAGTTCACGCCGTACCGCTTCACGATGAGCGCGACGTTTCCGATCCCTGATTTGCCGCGCGACAACCCGCTCACCGACGAACGCGTGGGCCTCGGAAACGCGCTCTTCCACGACCCCGCGCTCTCCCGCGACGGCACGATTTCGTGCGCCTCCTGCCACAGCCCCGCGTTTGCGTTTGCCGACGCCCGCCGCTTCAGCGCAGGCGTGCGCGGGCAATCTGGCGCGCGGAATGCGATGCCGCTTTTCAATCTTGCGTGGAAGACGACTTTTTTCTGGGACGGCCGCTCACCGTCGCTCCGCGCGCAAGCGTTGGTGCCGATCCAAGATCCGGCCGAGATGGATGAAACGCTCGAGCGCGTCATCGCAAAACTTGCCGCGACGGCGAGCTATCCGCCGCTCTTTCTCGCCGCGTTCGGCTCGCCGGAGATCACCGCCGAAAAGCTCGGCCTCGCGCTCGAGCAATTCCTTCTCACCCTCACGGCGTTTGACGCAAAATTTGACCGCGCACTGCGCGGCGAAGCGAAGCTGGAGGCGGATGAACAACGCGGCTTCGAGCTCTTCATGACCGAGTTTGAACCACGCACCGGACAGCGCGGCGCGGACTGCTTTCACTGCCACGGCGGACCGCTCTTCAGCGATCATCAGTTTCACAACAACGGCCTCTCGCCGACCGCCGACACGGGCCGATTCAAGATCACGCAACTCGAAGCGGACCGCGGGAAATTCTCCACGCCGAGCCTGCGCAACATCGCCCGCACCGCGCCCTACATGCACGACGGACGCTTCGCCTCGCTCGAGGAAGTCGTCGCGCACTACAGCACTGGCACGCACCGCAGCCCGACGCTAGACCCCAACCTCGCGAAGCATCCCGATGGCGGCCTCCAACTCAGCGCCGCCGACCAGCGCGCGCTCGTGGCCTTTCTGAAAATCTTGACCGACGCGCCCGCTCCTTCCGTCAGCGATGAGCGTTGACGCGGACGCAGCACCGAGCGGGAAAAATCCGGCTATTCCTTCGGCCAGTCGCGCCAGAGCCAGCGCATGGTGTCGGGGAAAAGGGACGCGCCTTGTTTTCCCGAATGCCCGCCGTCGCCAAGTTTGAAGTCGTAGTCGTAGCCGGCGAATTTCAGCGCGGCGGCCATGTCCTGATTCGAGAGCGGCCAGTTGCCGTGGAGATTGTCGAGGTCGTTCGAGCCGTCCTGGAGGAAGACGCGAATCGGTTTCGGGTGGCCTTTGGTCTGGCGGATTTGCGCGGGGTAAACGTAGCCGCCGCGGATGTTCGTGAAGCTGCCGATCCAGCTCACGACTTTATGCACCCGCTCGGGGCGCTCCCACGCGACGGTGAAGGCCGCGATGCCGCCGCTGCTCAGCCCGGCGGTGGCCCAGCCGTCGGGATTCTTCGTGAGGTTGTAGCTTTTGGCGACGAGCGGGACGATTTCGTCGAGGACGAATTTGGCGTTCGCATCGCCGAGGCTGTCGTATTCGAAGCTGCGGTTGCTGCGATCCTTGGCGTCGGGCTCGGTGGCCTTGACGTTGCCGGGATTGAGGAAAATTCCGATCGTCACGGGCATCTCTTTTTTCGCGATGAGGTTGTCGAAGACGACGGGGACGCGGGTGCCGCCGTCCACTTTCGCGTAGCCGCCGCCGTCGAAGAAAACCATGACGCACGCGGGCTTCGCGGCGTCGTACTGCGCGGGGATGTAGAGCTGCCACTCGTGCGTGGTGCCGGGGAAAACCTGGCTGTCGGTGAAGGGCGGCATGGCCTTGAGTTCGCCGTGCGGGACGGCGGGGTTCGGCCGCGAGTCGGGGCCGAGGGGGTAGTCTTCGGCGGCGAAACTGGCGGTGGCGAGGGCGAGGAAGGCGAGGAGGAAGCGCATGGGGCAGGGGATTTAGCGGAGGCGGCGGATGGGGAGAAGGGGAAAACGTCGAACGTCGAACGTCGAACGTCGAACGTCGAACGTCGAAGTTCAGAAAAAGGCATCGGACGCGGAGATTCTTTACTTCGACGTTCGACGTTCGACGTTCTGCCGCTTCTCCCATGCGTTTCATCGATCTCACCCATCCGCTCCGCGACGGGCTGCCTTCATTCCCCAGCGACCCGCAGCTTTCGATCACCTCGCACGCGACGATCGCGGCGGATCGCTGCAACGTGTCGAAGATCACGATGGGGTCGCACCAGGGGACGCACCTCGATGCGATGGCGCATTTCGTCGATGGGGGGAAGACGCTCGACGAGATGCCGCTCGAATGGTTCTGCGGACCGGCGCGCGTGCTGCGGATGCCGAAGGCCGCGGGCGAGGAGATCACGGCGGAGGATTTTGCGGCGCACGAGGCTGTGCTGACGCCGGGTGCGCGGATTCTGGTGGCGACGGGCTGGGAGCGGGAGTTCGGGAGCGAGCGCTACTTCACGGACTTCCCGTCGATGACGCAGGAAGCCGCGCGCTACCTTGCTTCGCGCAAGTTGCGCCTCATCGGCATGGATCTCCCGACGCCGGGCCGCGACTACTTTGAAATCCACCACATCCTGCTCGCGGCGGAGGTGGAGATGGTGATCGTGGAATCGCTCGCGAATCTCGCGGCGCTGCCGGACGGGGAGTTCACGTTCATCGGGTTCCCGCTGAACTTCGCCGGCCGCGACGGGTCGCCCATCCGCGCGGTGGCGGTGGTGGCGTAGCGGCGGAAAGAAGGCTTGCGCTGCACGGCGGTCGCGCGGTTTTTTCAGGGATGATGTTCCTCCGATCCGCCGGACTGCTCGCCGCCGCGGGCGCGCTCTCCCTCGCCGGCTGCAGCAACGGCCGCGACGACGCGTATTACGAACGAGAGGCCGCCGTCATGGCCGCGCAGGCCGAAGGAACCGAGCTCAAACCCGCCAGCAACGAACGCGCCGATGCCGCGGCCCCGCGCGATGCTGAAAGCGAGCCGGCCCCGAATCGCTGAGTTGCTTTTCCGCCGAATGGGAGGAAAAAAGTTGCTCACCGCAGCCGGAACCAACAAACCCCGGCCGCGGACAAAAACCACATCACATGAAAAAACTAGCACTCCTCAGTTCAACTCTCCTCGCCGCCCTGACTCTCTCAGCGAGCGCCGATGCGACCAAGATCCAAGGCGAAGCGGTCTGCGCCAAGTGCAACCTGAAGCAGGCCGACGCCTGCCAGATGGCGATCAAAGTCACCGACGCCAGCGGCAAATCCGAGACGATCCTCGCCGACAACAATTCCGTCGCGAAGGACTTCCACTCCACCATCTGCAAAAAATCCGCGAAGGTGGAAGCGGAGGGAACGATCACCGAAAAAGACGGCAAGAAAACGATCGCCCTAACGAAAGTGGACGAGGCGAAGTAGGCGCGCAAATTCACCAAAACGCCCTCCCGCAGTGATGCGGTGAGGGCGTTTTTTTTAGCAAATGCGTCGCGCGATTCTTTTGCGATCCTCCGGCGAGCTGGGCAATCGGCTGGTGATTTACAGTCATTTGCTCGCGCTCGGATTGGAATATCGCGTCCCGGTGACGAACCTTTCGTTCTGGCGCTACGCGCACTTTTTCGAGCCGCCGCCCGCGCTTTCGGAGCGACCGTGGCGGCGATGCGGCAGCGCGAATGCGGGTGCGGGGTGGAGCGAGCAGGCGCTCCGCGAAGTCCTGCAAATGAGGCTGCTGCGGGGCTTGCGGCAGCGCTGCGAATTCGACGGCGCGGTCGTCTGCGGGCCGAAGGCGCTGCTGATGCGGGCGTTGAGCGCATTGATCACGCGCTACTTTCGGCGGAGCGAGCGCACGGGCGCATTCGGATTATCGGTGCGGGAAAATCGGGCGTTCCTGCTCAGTCGCAGCCTGTCCGACGTGCCGCTGATGAATGCGGCTTTGGTGGCAAAACACGCGGCGGCCATTCGCTCGCGTTTTCGTCTGCGCGCGGAGTTGCGCGAGCGGGTCGCGGATTGCATCGAGCCGCTGAAAAGGGAATGCACCATGCTCGTCGGCGTGCATTTGCGCCGCGGCGATTACAGCGGTTATCGGGGCGGACAGTGGTTCTTCGACAGCCCGGTCTTTCGCCGCCTGATGCTCCACGTCGCCGCCCTTTTTCCCGAGAAACGCGTCGTCTTTCTGCTCGCGTCGAACGAACCGCTCGACCTCGCGGAGTTCCCCGGACTCGAGGTCCGCGAAGCGCCGGGACACCTCGCGTTCGACATGTATTGCCTCGCGGAATGCGACCTGATCCTCGGCCCGCCGAGCACCTTTTCCGGCTGGGCCAGCTTCATCGGCGAGCCGCCGATATACTTCATCCAGGATGCGACGAGCCTGCCGACGCTCGCGGAGTTGCAAGATGTCTGGCTGCCGCAACTGCTCTGAACGCCGCTGTCGCAAAATGGAAACGCCCCGACTTTCGTCGGGGCGTTTCGAATACTGAATCGGTTGCGGGAAGCGCTTAGTAGCGGCGCTCGCGGCCACCACCACCGCCGCCGCCGCCGCCGCCGCCGAAGTCGCGGCGAGGACCGCCGCCGGTGCGATCTTCACGAGGACGAGCCTCGTTGACCGTCAACGGACGACCCTGGACGTTCTTGCCGTTGAAGAGGCTGATCGCCTTCTGGGCTTCTTCGTCCGTGGACATGGTGACGAAGGCGAATCCGCGGGATTTGCCCGTGAATTTGTCCTGCATGAGCGCAGCTTCCTGCACGGTGCCGGCTTCGGAGAAGAGATCCTGGAGTTCGATCTCGGTGGCGTCGAAGGAGAGGTTCCCGACGTAGAGTTTTGATGCCATACTGAGTTGTGTTTCTAAACAAAAGTGGAGCTTCTGCGGCTGTTTCCGGTCTCGGATTTCAAACTGCCACTGGAAGTTGCGCGGAACTTACCCGCGCGGCTCACACAACTAGCAATCCACCAACTACTGAACTTTAACTCTAACTTTTGCGAGCGGCAGTGGAGCAGCGGCGAAGTCGATGTCAAGCGGGGATTTCTGACCGCGGATGGCGCGGATTTCACGGGTGAAAGGATGAGCGGGCGAATTGGTCGGATGGCTCGTAAAATCCGCCGGAATGACGGAGGGATGAGTCCGCGAAATCACGCGAAATCACGCAAAAGGACGGAGTTGATTTTCGCGTGATTTCGCGTGATTTCGCGGACCAAATTCGATCTGGCTGGCCCCCAGTGGCCGAGATCCCATGTCCAAGGATGCGTCGCGATCCGCCTTTCCCGTCCTCGCCATCCGCATGATCCGCGGTGAAAATTCCGCCCGAAATCCCTTTCGGATTCCCCGCGCGAAAGGGCGCGGCTACAAACTCTGCGCTTCATGGAACTCATCGACGGCAAACTCATCGCGCAGAGGATCAACGAAGAGTCGCGCGCGGCGATCGCGGAACTCAAAACGCGCGGGGTCGTGCCGGGGCTGGCCGTGGTGCTGGTCGGCGATGATCCCGCGTCGCGGGCGTATGTCCGTGCAAAGGACAGGATGTGTCAGGAGCTCGGGATGCACTCGATCAAGCACGAGCTGCCGGCGGCGACTTCGCAGGACGACTTGTTCCAAGTCGTGCGGACGCTGAATGCCGACCCGGCCATTCACGGAATCCTCGTGCAGTCGCCGCCGCCGAAGCACATCGACGAGCGGGCGGTGGTCGAGGCGATCGACCCGCGGAAAGACGTGGATGGTTTTCATCCGGTGAACGTGGCGAAGCTCGCGCTCGGGGATCGCGACGGGTTCGTGCCGTGCACGCCGCTGGGTTGTCAGCGGCTGTTGATCGAGTCGGGAATCGAGACGGCGGGCGCGCATGTCGTGGTGCTCGGGCGAAGCATGATCGTCGGCAAACCGCTCGCGCTTTTGCTGATGCAAAAAGGGCGCGGCGGCGACGCGACGGTGACAGTCGCACACTCGCGGACGCGCGATCTCGCGGGCGTTTGCCGGTCGGCGGACATCCTGATTGCCGCGATCGGGCAGCCGCGGTTTGTGAAGGAGAATTTTGTCCGCGACGGCGCGGTGGTCATCGATGTCGGGATCAATCGCATCGACGACCCGACGGCGGCGAAAGGCTCGCGGCTGGTCGGCGATGTGGCGTTCGACGAGGTCGCGCCGAAGTGCCGCGCGATCACCCCGGTGCCGGGCGGCGTCGGGCCGATGACCATCGCGATGTTGATCGCGAACACGATCAGCTCCGCGCAGCGATTTGCAGGGTAGCGCACTCGTCTCGAGTGCTGGTTTCGGCGTCCCGCCGAAACGAACTTGCGAAATCGTTTCGCCGCCGAAAATCACTCGCTCAAGAAAGTTCGTCGAGGCGGGACGCCTCGACCAGCACTCGGGACGAGTGCGCTACCCGGACCTCGCCTGTCGCGCGCCGATTACCGTTTCTTCGCCGGCGTGGGCACGCGGAGGCGGGCGGAGGGAGCGGGGAGCCGGTCGTCGGGATACTTTTTTGTCGCGGGCCAGATGAGCCGCCACGGCTGGTGTTTCACGAGGGCGCTGGCTTGTTCGAGGTTGCTACCGACGGCAGAAAACTTCGGCCCGAGCTCGCCGACGACAGTGTTCAGCCGCTCGGAGACCTTCTGAAAATTGCCGAGCGTGCGGTCGATGTTTTTGTTGTTGGCGAGGTCGCCGGTGAACTTCTCCGCGTTCTTCATCGTCTTCGCGAGCGAGCCTTCGGGGCCGGTGAGCTCGTTGAGATTGCTCATCGACTTGTCCAGCTTGCCGCCCTCGCCGGTGAGCTTCTCGACGTTCGCGAATGTTTTGCGAAGCGAGCTGTCCGGGCCGCTCAGCTCGTTGAGATTGGCCCCGAATTCTTTGAACTCGGACATCGCCGCCTGCAGTTTTCCGCCGGGCGAAGTGATGATGTTCAGGTTGGCCGAAGTCACCTGCAGCGTCCCGAGCGTCTCGGTGAGCTTCGTCATCACGGGATCGATTTTTTCCAAAACCTGCGGCACGGCGTCGGCCAGACCGCGCTGGCGTTCGCCCTGAAAAAACGAGCCCTCATCGGCGAGTCCCTGCGCCTCACGGCCGTTGCTGAAGTCGATCAGCGTCTCGCCGAGCAGGCTGGTCTGCACCATTTGCACGCGCACATTTTTGTAAATTTTCGCGGCCGCTCCGACCTTCACTTCGACCAAAACTTCGAACTTCGGGTTGGGCCTTTCAGCCTCGGGGACGGGCGAAAAAATCTGCGTGACCTGCCCGACTTTGCGCCCCGAGAGGAGCACGGCGGCCCCTTGTTTGATGCCGGCGGCGTTGTCGAAATAGATGCGGTAGGTGTGCTGTTTCGAGAAGACGCCGGGCGCGCCGAGATAGAGGACGGCGGCCACGAGCGCGGCGACCGAGATGACCACGAGGAGGCCGGTGCGGATTTCCTGACGGCGAATATTCATGCGGAATGGCGATTCAAGGCTGGTTCGAAATTGTCGGAAAAATCCATAAGCGATCAGCCGTCGCTTTTCTCCAGAATCGGACCTTCGACTTCGCCTTTCACGAATTGCGAGACGACGGGATCTTCGCTGTCGCGGAATTCTTTGGGCGTCCCGTCGAGGATGATTTTTCCCTGATAAAGCATCGCCATCCGCGTGCCGATGCGGAAGGCGCTCTCCATCTCGTGGGTGACGATGATCGAGGTGGCGTCGATTTTTTCGCTGAGGGAAATGATGAGCTCGTCGATGACGGAGCTGATGACGGGGTCGAGGCCGGCGCTCGGCTCGTCGTAGAGGATGAGCTCGGGATCGAGCACCAGAGCCCGCGCGAGGCCGATGCGCTTTCTCATGCCGCCGCTGAGTTCGCTCGGCATTTTGTCGCGCGTGTCTTCCATGCCGACGAGCTCGAGCTTTTGGTTCACGATTTCGTCGATCTCTTTTTGGGTCTTGTCGGTGAGTTCCTCGAGCGGGAGCGCGAGGTTGTCGCGGACGTTGAGGGAGCTGATGAGCGCGCTGTATTGATAGACCATGCCGACTTTTTGGCGGATGCGGTTGAGGCGTCGTCGGCTCATTTTTGAGACCTCGCGGCCTTTCATTTTCACGGAGCCGCTGGTCGGTTTCAGGATGCCGAGGATGAGCCGGAGGATGGTGCTTTTGCCGCCGCCGGACTGGCCGAGGATGACGAGGCGCTCGCGCGGCATGGCGCGCAGACTGACGCCGGTAAGGACCTCTTTTTCCGCGAACGCGAGGCGCACATCGGTGAGCTCGGCGGCGGGCTGAATGTGCTCCTGCGGGGTGTCGCTCATGGGCCGGTGACGACGGTGTTGACGACGTTGATGACCGTATCGACGCCGATGACGGTGGTGATCGCGGTGACGACGCTGGAGGTCGTGGCGTCGCCGACGCCGGCCGCGCCGCCGCGGACGGTGAGGCCTTTGTAGCAGGCGACGAGGCCGATGATCAGGCCGAAGAGAAAGCTCTTCGCGACGCCGGTGACGATGTCGCGGATGAGCAGGCTATCGAGGGCGGTCTCGGCGAAAATGCGGTAGTTGATCGAGAAGGCCCATTTGGAAATGAGCGCGGCGCCGGAGAGCGCGGTCACGTCGCTGACGACGACGAGCGCGGGCATGAGCAGCGTCACGGCAAGAAGCCGCGGGCTGACGAGAAAGCGCAGCGGGCCGATGCCCATCGCTTCGATGGCCTCGACTTCTTCGGAGACGGTCATCGTTCCGAGTTCCGCGGTGAAGGCCGCGCCGATGCGGGCGGCGAGCATGATGCCGGTCATCAGCGGGCCGAGCTCGCGGGTGAAAGCGATCGCGACGAGCGGCGGGACGAGGCGCTCCTGGCCGAAGGTGCGGAGCTGGTATCCGGTCAGCAGCGCCATCGTCAGCCCGATGAAAAAAGAGACGAGTGCGACGAGTGGGATCGAGCCGACGCCGGCGCGGTCGGTCTGGCTGAAGAAGATCGAGAGCCGAAAAGGAAAGCGCCCGTGGAAGATGGAATCGCCCATTTCCTCGACCGTCTGAACCAGCAGCCATGTGATGCTGCTCAGATGCGAGAGCGTGGTGCGGATGGCTGGGATCGGGTTCAACATGACCGGGACAATCGCGCGGGATGTAATGTCCGGCGGGGCGCGGATGGAAGTGGCAATCGCGGAGGGCGTCCGGAAGTCAGGCTTCCAGCCTGACTTCCGCGGGTCAGACAATTTCCACGACGATCGCCGTCGTGTTGTCGCGTCCGGCGCGGGCGACGGCATCGGCGACGAGGCGTTGCGCGGGATTCCAGCCGGGTGGCGTGGACTCGGGAGCAGTGAGAAATTCGAGCAACTGCGCGTCGTAAAAGGCGTCGGTGATGCCGTCGGTGCAGAGCAAAAAACGGTCGCCGATTTCGCAACCGACCGAGCCGACCTGCGGGTCCACGAATTGATGCCCGGAGCCGAGCGCGCGCTGCAGCGCGACCCGTCCGGGATGCGTGCGCGCCTCGCGCTCGTTGAGTTTTCCGTGGCGGAAAAGCCAGCCGACATGCGTGTCGTCGTGCGTGATTTGCCGCATCCCGCCGGATGCCGGGAGGTAGTAAATCCGGCTGTCGCCGATGTGGCCGAAAAACATCCAGCCCGGCGTGAACCAGCACAGGCTCAGCGTCGCGCCCATGCCCGCGCATTCCTCGTAACTGCCGCCGAGGAAAAGCAGCGCGCGATGAATCTGCGCGTAAAGTTCGGTCAGCACGTCGGCGAAGCCGACTTCCAGTCCGACTGCCGATTGCTGGAAGGATTTCGGCAGCAGGCGGGTGATTTTTTCGACCGTGATGCGGCTCGCAAATTCCCCCGCCGCCGCGCCGCCGATGCCGTCGCTGACCGCGAAAACGAAGTCGCTGTTTTCCAGCGAAGCTTCGCCGGTCTTGCCGAGATAACGCACCTCGCGCGCGTCGAAATTCAGCGCGAGGAACGAGTCCTCGTTGTTCTTGCGCACCTTCCCGCGGTCGCTGAGCCCGGACCAGCGCAGACCTCGCACGGCGGGTTCAGGCGGGTCGGATTTCATCGGCGGAGGCAAACCCCGGCAGGATTGTGGCGAACTCGAAATCGACCAGACAAAAGCGCCCGTCCTGCTGGCGGTACGTCACATTCCGGACGTCCGGGTCGTCGTGCCGCACGCCGAATTCCTCGAGCTCCGCGAACAGTTCCTTCGCTCGCGCTTCGTCGAGATGATCGACCCGGCTGCCGCAGCTCGTCGTGACGATGCGCATTTGCTCTGCATCGGTTTCGAGCAGGGTGGGCACAAATGGACAGCGGCGGCTCGCCAAATGCCGCAACACGCGGACCTCGTTGGCAAATCTTTCGTCCGCTTTTGGCCCCCGGAATGTTTTGTAAACCCGCCCATCGTAACTGATGCGCACCGTCGAGCGCAGGGTGTCCTTCACTTGGTTCATAAAAAAGAAGTTCGAAGCGAGAGGCGTCGCCAGCAAGTTTCGCGCGCCATTTGCCAACTGGCATCGGGTTTGCTAAACGAGCCGAGCGCCCCAAAAGCCTCCGGTTTTAGAACCCCGGAGACCTTCAAATCCACACCCGCGGTCTCCCGGCGCGACCGCTGCAAAAACCATCAAATCCCACCACCACCGATAATGGCGAAGTACAAATTGGAATACATCTGGCTCGACGGCTACGAGCCCGTCGCGAACCTCCGCAGCAAAACCCTCGTCAAAGATTTCGACGAATTTCCGACGCTCGAAGAACTCCCGAATTGGGGCTTCGACGGCAGCTCGACGCGCCAGGCGGAAGGCCACAGCTCCGACTGTGTTTTGAAGCCCGTGGCGGTCTATCCCGACGCGACTCGCGAGAACGGCGTCCTCGTGATGAGCGAAGTCATGCTGCCGGACGGCAACCCGCATCCGAGCAATGCGCGCGCGAGCATCCTCGATGATCCGGCCGCCTGGTTCGGCTTCGAGCAGGAATACTTTTTCTACCAGGACGGCGCGCCGCTCGGCTTTCCAAAAGGCGGCGGCTTCCCGCCTCCGCAGGGCAAATATTACACCGGCGTCGGCTTCGACGCGGTCGGCGACATCGCGCGTCAGATCGTGGAAGAGCACCTCGATCTCTGCCTCGCGGCGGGCATCAATCACGAAGGCATCAACGCCGAAGTGGCGAAGGGCCAGTGGGAATTCCAGATCTTCGGCAAAGGCTCGAAGACCGCCGCCGATCAAATGTGGGTGGGCCGCTACATCCTGCTCCGGCTCTGCGAGGGCTACGGCATCGACGTGAACTGGCACTGCAAACCGCTCGGCCTCGAGGTCGATTGGAACGGCTCGGGGATGCACTCGAATTTCTCGACCGAGCACATGCGCGAAGTCGGCGGGAAGCCGTACTTCGAGGCGCTGATGGCTGCGTTCGACAAATTCAAAAACGAGCACATCGCCGTGTATGGCCCGGACAATCACCTGCGTCTCACCGGCCTCCACGAGACCCAGTCGATCGACAAATTCAACTACGGCATCGCCAACCGCGGCGCGTCCGTGCGTGTCCCGCACAGCTTCGTGAACGCCGGCTACAAAGGTTATCTCGAAGACCGCCGTCCGAACTCGCAGGGCGACCCGTACAAGATCGCGAGCCGCATCCTGCAGACGATCGCCACGGTCCCGACGAAGTAATTTCGCGACTGACAATTCTGGTTTGGAAAACGCCGTCCCGTGCATGCGGGGCGGCGTTTTTTTTGCGCGCGGATTCTCCCGATGGTCCGCGGACCCGCATCTGCGCTTGATTCGCGGAGCGAATCAAAAAGCGTCGTCATTCTGAGCGCAGTGGAGCGACAGCGGAACGAAGTCGAAGAACCTCTTACTATTTCCCCCGCGGGCGGAGGCGGTGCGGAGCAAACGCACGAGTTCGGGGGAAATAGTTAGAGGTCCTTCGACTCCGCTGGCGCTGCGCTCAGGATGACCGGAAAAAAGGGCGCGCCGACCGATCGCGCGACTCCGGTTCTCGACGGCGATTTTCGCCGCGCTACCTTTCCGCGATGAATCAAGATCACGTCGAGGAGCTGCTGAATTTCCTCCGTTTCCCGAGCATCTCGACCGATCTCGAGCGCCGCGCGGATGTGGCTGCGTGCGCGGCTTGGCTGGCTGCGAAGCTAGGAAACATCGGCCTTCGCGCGGAGCTGCACCCGACCGCGGGGCATCCGATCGTGGTCGCGCGCAATGCCCATCGCGAGGGCCTGCGGACGGTGCTGATTTACGGACATTACGATGTGCAGCCGGTCGATCCGGTGGAGCTGTGGACGAGCCCGCCGTTCGAGCCGCGGATCGCGGACGGGGTCGTTTTTGCGCGCGGCGCGACGGACAACAAAGGACAGATTCTCGCGCACATTCTCGGGGTCGGGGAGACGCTGGTGGAGCGCGGCAAGCTGCCGGTGAACCTCATTTTTCTGATCGAGGGCGAGGAGGAAATCGGCAGCGCGCATTTGGAGGAATTTCTCGCCGCGCATCGCGAGGAATTGCGCTGCGACGTGATCGCGGTTTCGGACACGGGGATGATCGCGCCGGGCGTGCCGACTTTCACGTACGGTCTGCGTGGAATCGGGGCGATGGAGATCAAAGTGAGCGGTCCTGCGACCGACCTGCATTCGGGCATTTTCGGCGGCGCGGTGGCGAACCCGGCGACGATCCTCGCGCGGCTCATCGCCTCGCTGCACGACGAGACTGGACGGGTCGCCGTGCCGGGATTTTACGACGGGGTCGCCGAGCTGGAGGAGTGGGAGCGCGAGGCGTGGGCGCGGCTGCCGGTCGGCGACGCGGAAATTCAAAAACTGACTGGCGTGCCGGAGCTCGCGGGCGAGCCGGGATTCACGGCGATCGAGCGGATTTGGGCGCGCCCGACGGCGGAGGTGAACGGCCTCGGCGGGGGCTTTCAGGGCGCGGGGACGAAAACGGTCATCGCCCGCGAAGCCTTTGCCAAGCTGACTTTCCGGCTGGTGCCGGATCAGCAGCCGGACGTGGTGATGGAAAAAGTGCGCGCGCATTTGCAGGCGAAATGTCCGCCGAGCGTGCGGCTGGAAATCACCGGCGGGCACGCCGCGCAGCCGTACGCGACGGACCCGCATTCGCCGGACGGGGTCGCGGCGCAGCGGGCGTTGCGGCGGACTTTTGGGAGCGAGGTCGCGCTCATCCGGGAGGGCGGCAGCATCCCGATCGTGAACACTTTCAAAAGCATCCTCGGCGTGGAAACGCTGCTGCTCGGGCTCGCGCTCCCCGACTGCCGCGCGCACGCGCCGGACGAAAATTTCCCGCTGGAGAATTTCTTCGCCGGCATCCGCCTGAACCGCGCGCTGCTCGAAGAGCTCGCGTGATGTCGCCGTTGTAGCCGGGGTCTCCGACCCCGGCGGCGGGCGCAGAGCCCCGGCTACAACCCCAGGCGCGCACGCGGATGTCCGGGTAGCGCGCTCGTCTCGAGCGCTGGTCGAGGCGTCCCGCCTCGACGAACTTTCTAACGCGCCGCAGCTCGAGGAGCGGCGTCTGCACACATCGGAACGTTTGCGAAAGTTCGTTTCGGCGGGACGCCGAAACCAGCGCTCGAGACGAGCGCGCTACCCGGGCTCCGGAGCCGCTCGCGTGCAAAAAAAAACGCCCTCGCGGCACCGGTTTCGGGGCGGCGAGGGCGTGGGTTTGCCGCGGGGAAGGTTACTGAATTTCCGGCTCGCGGAATTCGGCGGGCGGCTCGGGACTCTCGGCGCTCGCGACTGCGGACGCGCTCGGTTCGGAGGTCGCGCCGGACTCCGCGCGGGCGTGGATTTTCTCCAGCTTTTTGCGCACTTCCTCGGGCAGGGCTTTGCGCTGCTCCGCGGTGTCGATCGGGCCGGTGAAGATCACTTTTCCATCGGAGTCTTTGGCCGTGACCGTGCGGGCCCCGTTGTTGGAACTGACCTCGATCGAGCCGGTGCCGTCGCGCACGAGGATGTGCGCCTGAGCCGTGTTCCAGGTCGTCGTGCCGTCGTCCTGTTTGACCTGCACTCGCGGTGCGCCGCCGGGGCGAGCTTCGCGCAGGAGGTCGCGGGGACCGGGTGACGGCGGCTCGGCGAGATCGCCGAATTTGGGCGGCTCAGGGGCCGCGCCTGCGGGATTTTTTTGCCACTCTTGCATCCGCTCCTGGAATTTCTGCATCCGCTCCTGCATCTCTTTTCCGCGCTGTTGCATCTGCTCCTGCATCCGGTGCATCCGCTCTTCGACCTGGCCGCGGGAGCGATCGAAATCGCGCATCGCCTCTGGTCCGGCACCGTCTCCGCGGCGCTCGGGCATCATCCGCTCGCCGACTTTGACGGCGACTTTTTGCTCCTGGCCTTTGCGGACGAGGGTGAGCGAAACGCTGGCATCTTTTCCGCGGCTGCGGACGAGGGCGGCGAGCTGGCCGGGATCGGTGAGCTGCTGGTCGT
Source organism: Spartobacteria bacterium (assembly GCA_043777315.1). Classification (GTDB taxonomy): domain Bacteria; phylum Verrucomicrobiota; class Verrucomicrobiia; order Chthoniobacterales; family Chthoniobacteraceae; genus CAIURC01. Next base: position 40,741 of record JAYVPW010000006.1, read on the forward strand.
CGAGCTGTTTGAGCACGTCGAATTTTTGCACGCCCGCGGTGGCGGCGGGGCTGCCGGGGACGACTTCTAAAACGATGAGCCCGAAGCCTTCCGCGAGTCCGATTTGCGCGGCGACGGGCGGCGGAACGGGCGCGGTCATCACGCCGAGAAATGGGGTCGGTTTCATCGGCGGACGTTCGCCGTCGGGCCGACCCTCGGGCCTGCGGTCACCGCTTTCGGGACGCCGTTCGCCGTCGGGCCGACGGTCGCCGGGCGATTGATACCGCGGCCCGCGGTCGGCGTCCGGGCGCTGCTCTCCGCGGCGCCCGCCGTCGGGGCCGCGCGGTTCGCCGGGTGGGCGGTCGGGGCGGGCGGCTCCGGGCGGCGGAGGTGTCGGCTGGCCGGGTGCCTCGGGACGCGGCGGCGGCTCGGGGCGCGGGTTGTCTTGCGCCAGGGCGGCGCTGGCGCCGAGAGCGGTGACGAGGGTGAGGATCAGTTTGGTTTTCATGATGTAGAGGGGACGGATTTCACTGCATGGCGACGGGGACGATGAGGACATCTTCGCGCGGGATTTGGACCTCGACGCTGTCGCCGGATTCGGGGTCGGTCCAGGTGTGGCGCTCGATGAAAGTGAAGCGCATCCGGCGCGCGGGCTCTTGATCCGCATCGAGGAGCAGCTCTTCCTCGGTCGCGGTCACGAGCTCGCGGGAGGTCGCGATTTCGCCGAGGTCGGCGGGCTTCGGTTCGGCGGTCGCGGCGGCGATTTCGAGCGGCGCGGTCGGCGCGGTCGGCGTCGTTTTTTGCGTGTGAATGGCGACGACGGCGAGCAGCGCCGCGGCGGCTCCGGTCGCGAGCCAGGCCGTCGCCGGGAAGATGCGGGCGAGCAGATTCCGCGGACGCGCCGGGGCGATCATGCCGGCGCGGAGGCCGCGGATCGCGGTGGCGCGAGCGGGCTGAAGATCGCGCGCGATCCTTTGCGCGAGCGCCTCGGAAGGCCGCGCCGGGACGAGAGCCCGGAGTTCATTTTCAAAATCAGACTCGTTCATATTCCTGCGGTTTCAGAATTTTGCGCATCGCCTCGATCGCGTAGCGGTAGCGCGAGGCGACAGTGTTGATGGAGTCGCCGAGGGTCTCGGCGATCTGGATGAAAGTGAGGTCGCCCCAGATGCGCAGGACGAGCACTTCGCGCTGTGGTGCCGGGAGTCGCTGGAGCGCGCGAGAGAGGTCGGCGGCTTCTTCGCGGAGCTCGATTTCGTGGTGAAAAAAAGGCGTCGCCGCGGGAAGAATGTCCGCATCGGGGCTGGCCTCGCGCCGCGCCCGCCGCCCGTCTTTTCGCAAAAGATCGAGAGCCGACGTCCGCACCGCGGTGAAGAGCAGGGGATAATGCTCGGGCCGCGCGTCGGGCTCTTTGCGCCAGAAGCGGACGAACGCCGTCTGCACGATGTCCTCGGCGTCCGCGACCGAGGAGACGTATTGCCGCGCGAAAAGCACGAGCTTCGGCGCGAGCTGCGCGTAGCAGGTCTTCCAGTTTTCGTGAGCGGGGTCGTCATTCATGCAGCGCGGGGGAGCGTCTCCCCGTGCAACGCCGCCCGCCACGGATTTTGTGTGGCGGAAAAGCAAGGCGTGGCGCCTGCGTGGTTTTTCTGCGCTCACATTTTCCCTTCCATCCGGAATCAACAAACGCGCAGTCGAAGAAACCGCCACCGCCGCCGTTCTCACTCCCCGACTCACCAACGCGGCACACCGCGTGCTAATAATATTCATAATCGCCAACACGACCATGCAACTGCTCTCCGCACCCGAACCCAACGTCGCCCAACCTCAACCGCCGATGCCGACTTTCCGCATCCACGACCCGTCTTCAGCCCGCAAAAAAAAGGTGCTGATCCTCGAGGACGATCCCGCTTTCAAAGAGATCATCACCGACTTTCTCACCGAAAACGGCTTCGAGGTGCGCGCGGTGATGAATGGCGTCGAGGGGGTGCATGAAGTGCTCGCGAGCGACTTCGAGGTGATCCTCTGCGACATGCTCATGCCGACGCTGCCGGGCGACATGTTTTTCCGCGCCGTCGAGCGGATGCGCCCGTACCTGTGCAGCCGGTTCATTTTCATGACCGGCTACCGCGGCAACACGAAGGTCAACGACTTCATCCAGATGGTGAACGGCACCGTCATCACGAAGCCTTTCCCTGTGGACGACCTGCTCGAGCTTTTCGCATTCGTCCAGCTCCGCACGACGCTGATGGCCGCCGCCTGAGGACCGTAAAACATGCGTGTGCTCATCGCCGACGACGACAAAAACGTGGTGGATCTCCTCACCGCATTCGTCACCGCCTGCGAGCACGAAGTCGTCGATCGCGTGACCGGCGGCGGCCTCGCGGTGATGCGCAGCGCCGTGCAGCATCGACCCGATCTCGTGCTGCTCGACATCATCATGCCGAAGTTCAACGGCTTCACCGTTTGCCAGCAGCTCGTCAGCCGCAATCCGCTCGTGAAAGTGATCCTGATGTCTGGACTCGTGGACGAGAGCTACCCGAGCGTCGCCACATGCGGCGCGGTCGAGTATCTGCGCAAACCGATCCACTTCGAGCAGATGCGCGAGCTGCTCACGAAGATGGCCGCGTGACGCCTCAGGCGCGCTGCCGCACCTTTTCCTTCTTCGCTTCGCAATCGGCGTTGAGCCGGCGCAGCTCACGCGCGAGCTCCTGTTCGAGCTCTTCGATTTCCTGATATTTCCCGGCCGCCTGCGCCTTCGTCAGTTGGTCGCGGAGGAAGACTTCGCGCTCCGCGATCTTCGCTTTGAACAGCGAGTCGATCTCCGCGATTTCGGCTTTCTGGGCGTCGGAAAGTTTGGCGGTCGGCGACTGCTGCTCGAGCCGTTCCATCGCGAGTTCGTAGGCGGATTTCATATTTATAAAAGATGAGGGTTGAGCGAATGATTGCGACCGCGGATTACGCCGATTGCGCGGATGAAGAAAGCGCGGTCGGAAGACTCAGCGCATTTCTTTTTGAGCTGGAATTCAGAAAGCCAGGAATTCCCGAGCTGTTTTCTGGCTTCCTGGCTTCCTCCTCGATCAAGGTGATCCGGTCCCGTCTTCATCCGCTCCATCCGCGAAAATTGCGGTCACCGAGCGGTCCCGCGACGCGCGACTTTCGATTTTCCAACTTCAATGATCAAACTTCTCAGCACCGATTTCGATGGGACGGTCGTCAATCACGACGCACAGCCGGCGGTCTCGCCCGCCTTTCGCGAGGCGCTCGTCGAGCTGAAAAAGCGCGGCGTTTTGTGGGCCGTGAATACCGGCCGCGAGCTCGCGCACATCGTCGAGGGGCTGCGCGAATTCGCGTTTCCGATCGAGCCGGACTTCGTGCTCACCGCGGAGCGCGAGGTTTTTCACCGCGGGCCCGGCGGGCTCTGGCAGGACTTCGGCGACTGGAATGCGCGCTGCGTCGTCGCGCACGACGAGCTCTTCGAAAAAGCCGGCCCGCTCCTCGACGACATCCACGCCTTCCTCACGACGCATGTGAAGGCGCACGCGATTTTCGACGGCAAACGCCTGATCGGCCTCGCGACCGAGACGGACGAGGAGATGGATCGCGTCTGCGAATTTCTCGAGCGCGAGCGCGCCCGCGTCCCCGGATTCCAATTCATGCGCAACACGATCTACGTCCGCTTTTGCCACGAATCTTACAGCAAAGGAACCGCGCTCGGTGAGCTCGGCCGACTCACCGGAATCGACCGCGAAGACATCTTCGCCGCCGGCGATCATTTCAACGACATCCCGATGCTCGACGGCACGCACGCCCGCTGGGTCGCGTGTCCCGCGAACGCGGTGGAAGCCGTGAAAATAACCGTCACGCGCGCCGGCGGCCACGTCGCCCGCAGTGTTTGCAGCGAAGGAATTTTCGAAGCCCTGCGCGCCTTCAGCGCAGTCTGAGAATCAACCCGCAGCCCGCGCTTCCCCCATGCAGCAGCGCCTCCTCCAGCAGCTCGGCCGCAGCGCGCGGCTGAAGGTCATCAACGAGCTCAAGCGCTCGCAAGGCATGTGCGTGAACGACTTGGCCGAGCGCCTGCGCATGAGCTACATGGGCGTGAAAGGCATCTGCCTCGAGCTGGAAAAACGCGGTCTGCTCGACACTTGGCGCGAGCCGCAAAAGCTCGGCCGCCCGCAGCTCCTTTACCGACTCACCGCGCGGGCGCACGACCTCTTCCCGACCGAAAGCAACGCGCTCACGCTCGATCTCCTCGACTCCGCGCAACGCCTCTTCGGCCCGACCGCGCCGGACAAACTGCTGCTCGTCGTCTTTCAAAAAAAGAGCGAGCAAATCGCCGCGCGCATGAAAGGCGCGACCCTCGCCGAACGCGTCGAATCGCTCGCGAAAATCCGCGACGCCGACGGTTGCATGGCCGAATTCCAGCGTGGCGAAAACACGCTCGCGGTCGTCGAACATCACTCGCCGATCCTCGACGTTCTCCGCGCCTTCCCGATCGTCGCGCGACTGGAGACGGAAATGTTTCAGCGGCTCCTCGGCATGCCCGTCAGCCGCGAGGAAGAGAACGCGTCCGGCTTGTTTCGCGCGACCTTCTCCGTGCAAGCCTGAGCGAAGATCAGGTGTTTTCCCCGGAGCGTGCGGCACTTCGCGTGCTCAGTAGTTTTGCGTGATCAGCGATCATCTCCGCGCCGGCTCGAGCCTCCCGCCTGGACTTTCCCATCTGCCATCGTCGAACCGCGTTTTCGCTTCCACCCGCGCGCCCTGCTGGGCCGTGCTCAGTTTCATCCCCGATGACATCGCGTGGTGCGACTGGATTTACGGCGAGCTGCAAGGCCACGAGGTGCCCGTCCTCCTCACCGGTCTGGCCACGCCCGACGGTTTCGCCCTGCCGGAATACCTCACCGCTTTTCCCGATCGCTTCGATCCTGATCACTTCGAGCGCTACCCGGAAGCGCTCGCGACCAGCCGCTATCTCATCGTCGTCTGCACGCCCGAATCCGCGCACGCGCCCGAGATCGACGCGCAAATTCGCGTCTTCAAAAAGGCCGGTGGCGAGGCGCGCATCATCGTCCTCCTCGCCCAGCGCGAGCCGCACGCCGGCCAGGAAAAATGGCCGCGCGCGGCCGAGTGCGGATGGCTCCCGCCGTGGCTCCGCTGGCGCTTCGGCGACGACGGCACCTTCGCTGCCGCCGACCGTTCCGAGCCGCAAATCGTCGATGCCCGCCCCGGCTGGGCCAGCCTCGACGAAGTCAAAATCGCGCTCATCGCCGCGCTGCTCGAAATCAGCGCCGCCGAGCTGGAGGAGCTGGAAAATGCCGTCGCTCCCGCCGCTCCGACCCGCACTGAAAACCCAGGCGTGCGGCCGGTCTGCGACTCGCCGATTGATGACGAATCAATCGCAGTTTCGACAGAGCGCGCGCCTGCAATCGGGGTCGAAACATCGCCGCCAGGCGCACCGCTGCGACCGGCAAAAGCGACGCATCGAGCCCTAATCGCAGGGGTGTCGATTTGCATTTTGGCGGGCGTCGCCACGGCTTGGTTCTCGACCCGCCCGCCCGGACAAAAACCGCCGGCGTTTCTCGCGAGTCCGGCACCTGATTTTTCTGCGCAATCCGAAAAGATTCCCGAGGTCATGGTCAGTCGCCCGCCCGCAGATCCCGTCATCGCCAGCGAGTCCGCGACTCCGCCTTTTGTGCCCCCGCCCATCGCTGTCCCACCTCCGCCCGACCCGATCGAAGTCCCGCCCGCCGAGTTCCTCGGCCCTCCCCCGCCGACCTCCATTCAGCTCGCCGCCGCGGACGAGCTGCGCATGAGCGCGGAAAAATCCGGCCTCGCCGAGTTGGCCGACAGCCTCGTCCTCCGGCACGATTTCCCCCTCGCGCTCGAGACCTACATCCAGGCTCTCGCCTCCGCCAAACGCTACGCCGGACGCCGCTCCGGCGACTCCGCGACCCAGACCGACATCGCCCTCCTTTTCCGAAAAATCGGCAGCCTGCACGCGCAGCTCGACTCCACCGCGGAGGCCCGCCAAGCCTTCGAGCAGGCACGCAAAATCCTCGCCCCGATCCACGCCAAAGGCCGCTCGAGCAAGGATCGCGCAAAGATACTCGAAGACGCCGAACGCGGCCTCCGCGCCCTGCCCCGCGACTGACTTGGCGAGTTGTCGCCGGGGTCTGTGGCCCAGGCATCACAGAGGCCCGCGACAACGAAAGCTCTGCGAAAAAATCGCCCTCGTTCTCGCCCGAAAAAGAGATTGCCAAGCCGCAGTCGCCCGCTACCTTCCGCGCCCCATGCCAAAGTCGATCGCACGTCGCAAGACGAAAAAAGCTGCTGCCAAACGGTTCAAAATCACTGGCACTGGCCGCATCATGCGCCGCAAAGCCGGCCTGCGCCACCTCGCTTCGTCCAAAAGCTCGAAGCGCAAACGCAAACTCGGCAAAGACGGCGAGGTCCATGTGACCATGGTCGATCGCATCAGAGAGTGCCTGCCCTTCGCCTGAGCGAACGGGTTTTGATCCTCCCGCCTATTCAGCCCTGAGCTGAATTTTTCGGCCGCGCGAGACGGCGGATCTTTCACCAAAAAACAGCGCGCCGGAAGAAACCACCACCATGCCAAGAGCCACGAATGCGCCCGCCAGCCGCGAGCGCCGCAAGAAAGTCGTCGATAAAGCCCGCGGATTCCGCGGCCGCCGTTCCAAATTATTTCGCTACGCGAAGAACGCCGTGATGAAAGCGGAATACTGGTCGTATCGCGATCGCAAGGTCCGCAAGCGCCAGTTCCGCATCCTCTGGCAGGCGCGCATTAACGCCGCCGTCCGCGCGCACGGCCTGAATTACAGCCGCTTCATGGAAGGCATCAAAGCCGCCGGGATCATGCTCGACCGCAAGATCCTCGCCGACATGGCCGTCACCGACGAAGCCGCTTTCAAAGCCATCTTCGACCAGGCCAAATCCGCCCTCGACGAAAAGCGCAAAGCCGCTCCCGAGCCCGCGAAAAAAGCCGCGTAACCGTCGCCCACGAATCTCCGACAGCCTCGAATGCGCCCCGCGTGTTCGAGGCTGTTTCGTTTTGCAGCACTCGAGAGTCCCCTCGCGCCGCACGGCTAAAATTTAGCCACGGACGAACACGGACAAAGACACGGACAGGACACGGAAAAGATTTGAGCCGAGAAATTCGTTCCTCTTCTCTGCGCCTTTTGTCCGTGTCCTGTCCGTGTTCTTCAGCCGTGTTTGTCCGTGGTTAAATTCAAACCTTGCGATTCCGGGCGGCTCACAGTTTTCAAAAACCCTCACCCTTCCCAATGGATCAACAACTCGAAGAACTCCGCACGTCCGCCGTCACTGAGATTGCCGCCACTGCCGACGAAGCCGCGCTCGAAGCTGCGCGGATCAAATATCTCGGCCAGTCCGGCGCGCTCACCGCCGTCAGCAAAGGCATGAAAGATTTGTCGAAAGACGACAAACCGCGCATCGGCAAACTCCTCAACGAAGTCCGCGCCGCCGTCACCGCCGCGCTCGATGAACGCAAGGCCGCGTTGCTTGCGGATGCTGATGCACAGGCATTCTCCGGCGTGGACGTCACGCTCCCCGGCATCGCGCACCGACCCGGCACGCTCCACCCAATCACGCAACTCCAGGACCGCGTCATCCAGATTTTCCGCCGCATGGGCTTCGCCCTCGCCGACGGCCCGGACATCGAGACCGAGTTTCATTGCTTCGACGCGCTCAACACGCCCGCCGACCATCCCGCGCGCAACGAGCAGGACACTTTTTACCTCGCCGACGGACGACTCCTCCGCACGCACACCAGCACCGTGCAGGTCCGCACGATGGAAAAGTGCGCGCCGCCAATCCGCATCATCGCCCCCGGCGCCGCCTATCGCCGCGACGAAATCGACGCCACGCATCTCGCGCAATTCACGCAAATGGAAGGCCTCTACGTCGATGAAGGCGTCAGCGTCGCCGACCTCAAAGGCACCCTCGAATTCTTCTTCCGCGAGCTCTTCGGCAGCGACGCCAAGTTCCGTTTTCGCCCGCACTTTTTCCCCTTCACCGAGCCGAGCTACGAAGTCGATATCAAGGCCACCGCGCTCGGCAGCGCCGACCGCTGGCTCGAGATCGCCGGCTGCGGCATGGTCGATCCCGCCGTCTTCACGGCGATCAATTCCAAGCGCGGCGACACCGCCTTCGACTCCGAAAAATACACCGGCTTCGCTTTCGGCTTCGGTCTTGATCGGCTCGCCATGATCATGTCCGCCGTCCCCGACATCCGCGCCTTCACCGACAACGACCAGCGCTTCCTCGCGCAGTTCTGAAGGGGATTTTTTACCGCGAAGGAGCGAAGGAGCGAAGATGGAAAGGGAGCGGATCGAGAGTATTGCCACGCAGATTGTGGATGCTGCGCTGGAGGTGCATCGAGAGCTGGGACCGGGCCTGCTGGAGTCCGCGTATGAAATGGCGCTGTGTCGGGAATTGGGTCTGCGAGAAATCAAATTCGAGCGACAAAAGCCGATGTCGGTGGCCTACAAAGGCGTCCTGCTCGATTGCGGATACCGGATCGATCTCTTGATCGGGGGCTGCGTCCTCATCGAGTTGAAAGCGGTGGAGTGCCTCACTCCCATCCACGAAGCGCAACTCCTCACCTATCTGAAACTCGCCGATTGCCACCTCGGTTTCCTCATCAATTTCAACACCCGCCTCCTCAAACACGGATTGAAACGCATCGTCTTCCGCCTCCCAGAAAACCCCATCCCCGACCTCCGCACCTAAACTCTCCTTCCCCCTTCGCTCCCTTCGCTCCTTCGCGGTTAAAAAATCATGAAAATCTCCCTCAACTGGCTCCGCGAACTCATCGAGCTCCCGCCCACCACCGACGCCCTCGTCGATCTCCTCACCCTCGCGGGCGTCGAGGTCGAAGGCATCGAAACCCACGGCGTCGCGATTCCAAATGTCGTCGTCGCGCAAATCCGCGAGAGCGTCCAGCACCCCAATGCCGACCGCCTCAGCGTCTGTCAGGTCGATGATGGATCGGGCTCGCCGCGCCAGATCGTCTGCGGCGCGAAGAACTACGTCGTCGGCGACAAAGTCCCGCTGGCCCTACCCGGCGCGGTCCTCGGCCCAGATTTCAAAATCAAAATCGGCAAACTCCGCGGCGTGGAAAGCCAGGGCATGCTTTGCAGCGCGGACGAGCTCGGCCTGCCGAAAGGCGCGGACGGTTTGCTCATCCTCCCGGCCGACGCGCCGACCGGCGCGCCTTTGTCAGAGCTGTTTCCCGGCGACACCGTCCTCGATCTCGAGATCACCCCGAACCGCCCCGACCTGCTCAGCGTCACCGGCATAGCGCGCGAGATTGCCGCGTTGACCGGCGCCAAATGGAGCGACGCAGAGCGAGCTTTTGACATCGTGGAAGCCGTGCCGCTCGGCATCTCCGTCGAAACCGAAGCGTGCTCCATTTACACTGCGCGCCGCATTGCCAACGTGAAGATCGGACCGAGCCCTGAGTGGCTTCGGCGGAAATTGGAGACGGTCGGACTCCGCGCGATCAACAACGTCGTGGACGTGACGAACCTCGTGATGCTCGAACTCGGGCAGCCGCTTCACGCCTTCGATGCGGGCAGGCTCGACGGCGAAATCCGCGTGCGCGGCGCGCGCGATGGCGAGGAATTTGCCGCACTGGACGGGCGCATTTATCGACTCGCCCCCGAGCATGTGGTCATCGCCGACACGAGCCGCGCGCTCGCTCTCGGCGGCATCATGGGCGGCGTGGAAAGCGGCGTGAACGACACGACCCGCGACATCATTCTCGAGAGCGCGACTTTCGATCCGGCGACGATCCGGCGAACCTCCCGCGCTCTCGGGATCGCGACCGATTCCAGCTACCGGTTTGAGCGGGCGATCGACACTGCGGGCGTCTCCGGCGCCTCGCAACGCGCCACGAATTTGATCTGCGAACTCACTGGCGGCACTGCGGGGCCGCTGATCGCCGGGCTTCCCGTGAATGCCACCACCGCCTCCGATCGAACCGCCGGCATCGACATGGGTGGCGCGGTTTTCACGCATCGCGTCGCGCTGCGGAAAGAACGCGTCGATGCCATTCTCGGCGTCGAAATCGCTGCCGCGCGCATCGTGGAAATATTGAAAGGCTTCGGCTTGGAAGAGTCGGAACAAGGCTGGCTCGTCCCTTCATTTCGCCGCGATCTCGCCCGCGAGATTGACCTCATCGAGGAGATCGCCCGCGTCGTCGGCATGGAAATCATCCCGGCGAAAACGCAGGCGCGCTTCGCTCCCGCGAGTGAAACCGATCGCGCCTACGACCGCGCGATGACGCTCCGCCGGGCCTGTGTCGCGCAGGGTTTCCACGAAGCGCGCAGCCTCACGCTGGTGCCTGCCCAACCGCTCGGGCTCGCGCTGACGCAGACCAGCGCGGGCGATCTTCAGCGGGTGAAAAATCCGATGATCGACGATCAGGTCGTCCTCCGTCCGAACCTGCTCCACGGCCTGCTCACCGCCGTCCGCGAGAACGTGCGCGCGGGCGCGAAATCGGTGCGTTTGTTCGAAATCGGGCGCGTCTTCTCGACTCAAGAACCGGAGGACTCCTCGCATCTCGCGATGGTCCTCAGCGGCCCGGTTTCCGAGCGTTCGTGGCGGGCGGGAGAGGGGAGCGACGCAGACCTTTTTCAACTCAAAGGCCTGCTCGCCGAAGTGCTCGACGCGGAGACTACTTTTGAGCCTCACGAGAACCCCGCGCTCGCGCTCTCACTTCTCGTCAAGATCGGCGGCGAGCCCGTCGGACGCGCCGGACAACTCTGGCCCGCCGACGCGCGCGCCCTCGACACAACCGCGCCCGTGCTCTTCGCCGAGTTCGACCTCGGCGCGCTCGCACAGCCCGCAAACGCTGCTGCGAAGCGGTACCGCGAGATCCCGCGCTTCCCCGCGACCGTGCGCGACATCGCGCTGCTCGCCCCGCGCGACCTTTCACACGCCAGCATCGAACGCGTCCTGCGCGCCGCGAATCAGCCGCTGCTCGCGAGCATCGAACTCTTCGACCTCTTCACCGACCCCACCGGCGCAAAGCTCCCCGCGGACAAAAAATCGCTGGCCTACTCGTTGACATACCGGGCCCCGGACCGGACACTCACCGCAGATGAAGTGAACGCGGCGCACGGGCAGTTGAAGGAGCGTCTGAAAGCAGAGTTAGCCGTGACGTTTCGCGAGTAGTTCTTTCCAAAAAGTTGAGCGAAAAGGTTGAGCCAAATCCGCGAAACACGCGGCCCTCAACCCTCATCTCTCAACCCTCAACTTTCTCAATTTGCCCTGCGTTGTTCGACCAAACGGCGGTAATCCCGAACCGGTATTTAACACAACTCAGGAGGCCGGGGTAGGCGGTTCAATGTCATGCCTTCATTGGAAGACAAGCGCCCGTCTCAGGTCATCCGCCCGTTAACCAGTAGGGGGAACGCGGAGCTCCGTCGCGACGGCAATCGCGGGGCAAAATAAGGCGTCTCGGACGCGGCTGCTGATGCCGCTCCGGGGCGCCTTATTTTTTGAAAGAGACACCGCGACGACGGGGCGGCTCGGAATTGTAGGGCGGGCGCTCCGCCTGCCTGGGCAACCGAAGCGGTCGCCCTACAATCCTCCTCAACCGAGCCACTTCCCAAAATGGAGGTCCACACATCCCTCGCCTTTCCGTCCTTCGCGCTCGTCGCGGTTCCACTTTATCGGCGGGCGTTCTTTTCTCGCGATCCGGCGGCGCTTGCTGGCAGATGCTGCCACCCATGCGCCTCTCCCCGCCTCCGACCCTGATCCTCGTTTTCTCCCTTCTTCTCGCCGGTGGGGATTCAGCCATCTCGCAAGGCACCCAGGCGGATTACCAGCGCGCGATCTCGGTCGGAAAGCGGAGCGAAAACAAAGTCTTCCGCGCCAAAGTTCGCCCGCAATGGCTCGCGGGAAATGATGCGTTCTGGTTCGTGAACGACCTCGCGGAAGGACGGCGGGAGTTTCTTTTCGTCGATGCGGTGAAGGGCGAAGTGCGATCCGCCTTCGATCACGCCCGGCTCGCCGCGGGGCTTTCCAAAATCATGGGAAAACCGATCGACGCCGAGCGATTGCCCGTCGAGCGGCTCGAGTTCGATGGGACGAAAGCGACGATGCGTTTTAGTACCGGAGGCAAACGCTGGCAGTGCGATCTCGGCAGCTACGAAGTGCGCGCGATCGACGCCGACAAATTGTCGGCGCTTCCGTCCGACCTGAAAGTGCGGCCGAGTCGCGCCGCGGGCGACGAGACGGCGATCACATTCGTGAATCGCACGGCGGACGATGCGGTCTGCTTTTGGATCGATCCGTCGGGCGGGCGCATCCCGTACGCGACGTTGAAACCCGGCGAGTCGCACCGGCAGCACACCTTCGTCGGCCACGTCTGGCTGGTGGTGTCGAAAAGCGGGAAAACGCTCGGCGTTTTCGAGGGGGGCGAGGGCGGCGGAGAGGCAATCATCGAACCGCGCGCCGAGCCCAACCCGACACCAGTTGCGTCCAAATCGGCAAACGCGAAAGACTCGTCTCCGTGGAAGATTTTCATCCGCGACAGCAACGTTTTTGCGACCCATCGCGAGACGAAGCAGGAGGTGCGACTGAGCGAGGACGGCACGCCGGACGATCCGTATGCCGAGCCGTTTCTCCGCTCGCCGGACGGGTCGAAATTCATCGCGCGGCAAGTTCGGAAAGGCGACGAACGGAAGGTCACGCTCGTCGAATCATCGCCCGCGGATCAGCTCCAGCCCAAGGTTCACGAGATTCCGTATCCCAAGCCCGGCGACAAAATCCCGCAGGAACGGCCCCGCCTTTTCGATCTGACAAACGGTCGGCAGATTCCGATCGAAGGCGCGGACGGAGCCGCGCCCTCCAGCACTGACACTGGAGCGCGCGGCTCCGTCCGCGCTTCGACGCTCTTCTCAAATCCGTGGGACATCTCCGAGCTGCGCTGGGCGCCCGACGGAAAGCGTTTCACATTCCTCTTCAACCAGCGCGGACATCAGCTCCTGCGCGTCGTCGCGGTCGATGCCGCGAGCGGCGAAGCGAGCGTCCTGGTCGAGGAGCGGAGCCCCACTTTCATCGACTACTCGCAGAAGACTTTCCTGCGTTTTCTCGACGCTTCCAACGAGCTCGTCTGGATGTCCGAGCGCGACGGCTGGAATCATCTGTGGCTCTACGACAGCGCGACCGGGCAGGTGAAAAATCAGATCACGCGCGGCGAGTGGGTCGTGCGAAAAGTCGAGCGCGTCGATCCCGAGCGTCGGCAGATTTGGTTCACCGCGTCCGGCATTCGCCCCGGCGAAGACCCGTATTTTCTGCACCTCGCGCGCGTGAATTTCGACGGCACCGGACTGGCGATTCTCACCGAAGGAGACGGCACGCATCGCTGGGAATTCTCACCCGACAACCGCTGGCTCCTCGACACCTGGTCGCGCGTCGATTTGCCACCAATCAGCGTCCTGCGAAACGCGGAGACGGGAGCGCAGCTTTGCCCGCTGCAAAATGCCGACGCCGAAAAACTGACCGCCACCGGCTGGCGTGCGCCCGAGCGTTTCAGCGCAAAAGGACGCGACGGCACCACCGACATCTTCGGGATCATCATCCGCCCCTCGAACTTCGATCCCGCGAAAAAATATCCCGTGGTCGAGCGCATCTACGCCGGGCCGCACGACGCGTTCGTGCCGAAGGATTGGGGCCTGCAAACGCAGCAGCGGAGCATCGCCGAGCTCGGCTTCATCGTCGTGCAAATCGACGGCATGGGCACCAACTGGCGCTCCCGCGCCTTCCACGATGTCTGCTGGAAAAACCTGAAAGACGCCGGCTTCCCCGACCGCATCGCCTGGCTGCAGGCGGCGGCGAAAACGCACCCCGAAATGGACCTCACGCGCGTCGGAATCTACGGCGGCAGCGCCGGCGGCCAAAGCGCCCTCGGCGCGCTCCTTTTCCACGGCGACTTCTACCGCGCCGCCGCCGCCGACTGCGGCTGCCACGACAATCGGATGGACAAAATCTGGTGGAACGAAGCCTGGATGGGCTGGCCCATCGGCCCCGAATACGCCGACAACTCCAACGTCACCCACGCCAAAAATCTCACCGGCCACCTCTTCCTCACCTTCGCCGAACTCGACAAAAACGTGGACCCCTCCTCCTCCATGCAAGTCGTCAACGCCCTCATCAAAGCCGACAAAGACTTCGACCTCCTCATCGTCCCCGGAGCCGGCCACGGCATCGGCGAAAGCCCCTACGCCGCCCGCCGCCGCCAGGATTTCTTCGTCCGCCACCTCCTCCACGTCGAGCCCCGCAGCCGGTGAGGACTCCCCCGCTTGCACCGCCGCATTTGATGCAACATCATCACCGCATCATGAGAACGACACTCGACATCGATGACGACGTGCTGACGGCCGCGAAGCAGCTCGGAGCCCGGGAAAAGAAAACCGCGGGCAAAATTCTCTCCGAGTTTTTCCGCCGCGCCCTGCATGCGCCGGCACCGGCGAAATCAAAAACCGGCGCAGCACCTTATCGGATGAAGAACGGCATTCCCGTCCTGCCCTCGCGCGGCGAGGTCGTCACCGTCGAGAAAGTCCGCCGCCTCATGGAAGAAGAGGGCCTCTGAGATGCGCGCCCTGCTGGACATCAACGTCCTCATCGCGCTGCTGGATCCCGACCACGCCTTCCACGCCCGGGCGCACGCTTGGTGGCGGAGAGATCGCCCGACGTGGGCCAGTTGCCCGCTGAGCGAAAACGGAGCCGTGCGCATCATGGCCTCGCCCAGCTACAGCAAGGCGCGCCGCTTCACCGTGGGTGAACTCGTCACCCTCCTCCAGACCTTCACCGCCGCGTCGAACCACGCGTTCTGGCCCGACAGCATTTCGATCCTCGATCCGGCGCGATTCGACCATCCCCGCATCCTCTCTGCCAAAGCCCTCACCGACCTCTACCTCCTCTCGCTGGCCGTGGAAAAAAGCGGACGCCTTGTCACCTTCGACCAGGGAATCGCCCTCTCCGCCGTGACCGCAGCGACGCCGAAAAACCTGCTCGTTTTGTAACGGCGAGTTTTTTCTCCTCGTTCCCAAGCTCCAGCTTGGGAACGCACTTATCTCGGAGGCTCTGCCTCCTCACTCGCTCAACCGCAGGAATGCGTCGACTCGCTGGACGCCGGGCGAAGCAGAGCTTCGGGGACGAGTGCATTCCCAAGCCGGAGCTTGGGAACGAGGGGAAATTAGCGATCGCGGTCATCGCTTGACGCTATTAACGCGGCGCGTTCATGTTCTTTGGTGATTCAAAGTTTCGCCTGCGAGGAGACGCACAAAATTTATGATGGCAAGGTTTCGCGCCGTCTCCCGCAAAACTTGCTGAACGTCATGCAGCGCAAGCTGCGAATGCTCGATGCGGCGGCGAATCTTTCCGACCTGCGCGTCCCGCCCAACAATCAGTTGGAGGCGCTCAAAGCCGACCGCAAAGGCCAGCACAGCATTCGCGTCAACCGACAATGGCGCGTCTGCTTTCGCTGGACTCCACCAGGCCCGTCCGATGTGGAGATCGTCGATTACCACTGAGATCCCGAACCTGAACCGACTGAAACCAACATGAAAAAAGAAAAGCTGCTCCCGCTCGTCACGCCCGGCGAGATCCTCACCGAAGAATTCCTCACACCGCTGGGAATCACCGAATACCGGCTCTCGAAAGATATCGGCGTCCCGCCGCGCCGCATCAACGAAATCGTCAACGGCGCGCGGGCGGTGTCGGTGGATACCGCCATCCGCCTCGGCCAGTATTTCGGCACCACCGCGCAATTCTGGCTGAACCTCCAGACCGACTACGACATCCGCCGGATGCAGCGCGACGGTGCCCCAAAAATCGAGCGCTGCCCGCTGCTCCAAGCGGCGTAATCCTTCTCGTTCCCAAGCTCCAGCTTGGGAACGCACTTGTCTCGGAGGCTCTGCCTCCTCACGCACTCAACCGCAGTAGAGCGGACGCGGTGGTTGCCGGGCGAAGCAGAGCTTCGGGGACAAGTGCCTTCTCAATCCGGAGCTTGGGAACGAGGGGAAAGACAACGAGCGAGATTCACGGACTGACCCCGCCTATCCGCTCGATACCGATCGGCGGACGTCCCCGCGCACCCTTGGGATAGTGCGGCTCGATCACCGCACAGAGCCGCGCCCAAGGCACCACCTTTTCCATCTCGCCGAGGAAGCGCTCCCGTCGCGTCACCTTCTTCTTCCCGGCATACTCGGACTGCGCAAAACTCATCTGCTTTTCCATGCACGCAACCCTAACAATCTCAGCCCGCTTGACGCGCTTTTCGCGAACCGAAGCCCGATTAAATCAGCGGTTCCTGAGGGCAACGAAACCGAAAACACGAACAAGGACCTGCTACGTCTTTATGAAACAATCTTCCAGCTCGATGCACCACTTCTTATACGCTTTTAACTGGTCTCGGATTCCCTCCATATCTTCCAACACGATCGCAATTTTCAGCTCCTCAAGCAAAGGTTTGACCGTCCATAGGAACCCATTCGAGGAATCATTGATTAATGCCTCTATTGTTGAAATGCGCTCAAGCGCTTCGTTCCTGTCTTGGTCAGCTTTGTGCGCAAGAGTCGAATATATTACATTCCCAACGACGCCTCCAAGGCCCAAGATAACTCCGAATACGATGGCGGGATGTCCGTTCTCTTCTTTGGCTCCACCAGCACAAACTGCAAGAAAGCCCAATATGACGGCGATAGCGTAGCGTTTCGCGATCTCTCTATATTCGCTCCCGTCGGGCAATCGACACAGTGGCATCTCACCACCTTCGCCATTCAAGCGTTTGAGAATCTCCGCCCGGTGCGGGGAACCGATAATGGTGC
Source organism: Spartobacteria bacterium (assembly GCA_043777315.1). Taxonomy (GTDB): domain Bacteria; phylum Verrucomicrobiota; class Verrucomicrobiia; order Chthoniobacterales; family Chthoniobacteraceae; genus CAIURC01. The sequence goes on from JAYVPW010000006.1 coordinate 57,594, forward strand.
CGAGGATCGAGTTTGCAGACACTAAAGCTGTTTGCCGCCCCTGAAAGCTGATGAGTTCCTGTAGATGGGCACTCGTCTCTGCATCAATGAGCGCCGAAGATTTCTTTACCAACGTGTCAGCTAAACCTGTCGTCTCATTGAAGAATGCCTTTTCATCGAAGCTCGGAAATGAGGCGGTCGATATCCGATAATACTTCAGCGGAACTGGAAGTTTTCTTGCGGTTAAGAAAGTGATCCACGGGGCGGATTCGAGGTAGGTAGCGCTTAGATCCAAGAGGCGACGCAGGTGAAATAAAGCATCACGTTTGATGTGTTCCTTATCGGTGTTAAGCACTGCCGTCCCAGCCACTACGCCTCTACGTCGGTCGAAAAAGTTACCTAAGCCCGGGATCGCTTCGAGCAAAGCTTCCGTGAACGATTTCGGCTCTTCATTGTATTCCTCACCGGTGAAATTCTCTCGGAGGTAGCCTGCGAGCAACGCCCGGTCTCCTTGATTCCATTGGTCGGAGCCTAGAGCTAGGGGACTGATAACAGTCGAACCCAACGGTGCCTGCAGTGACGAAGGTGGTGGAGGAGGTGGAGGAGGTGGAGGATATGAGGTCTGGTTTGATGTAGGAAAAACACCTCCCATCGGCTTCCATTCAGATTCACCGACGAGGCATATCAGCGTCTGGTTCGTCACCAAGCCGTCACGTTGTCTCGAAAATAATCCTTCTTTCGAAAACGGTCCTTCTGCCTTCTGGTCCACGAGAACATAGTAATGTTCGCCTTCTTGTTCGAGGTTCATACGATTCTTTTCTCAGCACGGAGCCCTCGTGGGCTTGATATCCGGGCGTATCGCGAATTGGGGTCAGGCGACATTATTCAACTCTCCGTTTTTCGTCCGACTCCTCTCTGACCGGAGGGCGATGAGCAGGGATTAGGATGTCATCATGATGCGGGCCCATCAGTAAACCTCTTCGTGGGAACCAATGTTGATCAACAGTAGAACCTCGGTGCCAGTCTTTCGGTCCTTCTGTTTAGAGAAGACAATGCGGCAATCATAAGCAACCGAGCACGCGTGCAAGCCGGCGAGTTGACCGCTGAGGTGATGAGTTTTCAACTTGGGATCGTCTAAGTTTTCAGCCATGCGGCGCAAGGTGCGCTCGATTTGTTCACCGATTGCCGGGTTCTTTCTCGCGAGGTGGCGGAAAGCTCGTTCGAACCGCGGCGTCAGAGCCAGTTCGCGCATGTTTCACTTCGCCGCACGCAATCCAGCGAGCAGGCTCTCGACAGGTTGCGGTTTGAGTTTGCCCGCACGAAAAGCCCGCATCGCTTTCTTACTTTCTGCCGCCGTGTCTCGCCGCCAAGCCTCGATCCGGCGTCCCCGCAAAAGTTCTTCCAGCATCGCCTGTTCGTCTTGGGGGAGAGCCTCGGCTTCGGTCAATACGCGATCCAATGTCGAGGTGAAAATTTTAACAGTTCCAGATTTCATGGGAGACAAGATAGCATCTGGAAGGTCGGAGCGTCCCCCGTGGGTGGCAATCTCAATCGGAGAAGACCGACTGCCGGGCATGCCGACGATGTCGGCGTTCGGCAAAGTGCGTGCAAAGCTGCCTTCGGTGCGTATGGTGAGCGGCGCGCTGTTTCCCGAGTGACTTTGCTGGGGACCGAAATGGCGCGCGCGCGCGAGCTTTTCAGCTCCTCACTGGCTGCTTCAGTCGTGAACCGGACGACTGCTCGCGAACACCAATTTAACGAAAAATTCCATGTCAGTTTTAGAGCAACGTTCCACCCATTTCACCCGCGCCGAATTCGACCATTGGCTCGATCAACGCCGCACGCAGGAAGGGCTTCCGCCGACCACGCCGCATCACGGGCGCTCCATTTTCAAATCGTGGCTGCGCGACCGGTGGGACGAAATCGCGGAGCTTCCCGAGGCGGGCGGGCTCGGGCTTTTTTGTGAGCGGGATGTGACGATGGTCGTGGCGGAGGTGGCGGAGCGGGCTTTGATCGGCGGGCAGATTTGCGAGATCAGCGTTTTTGAAATGCTGCCGCTCAACCGCCCGCGCAATGCGGCGGCGCTCGGATCAAGGCTGCGTCAGCTTTCCGGGGATGCGGCGCGGCGTGAGCCGGAGTTGAAGAAGCAGATGGCGGCGCAGCTTCCGCAGATCGAGCAGGCGATCGCGGAAAATCGGGACCGGCTCGGCGACTCGGATATTCAGGAGGAATTGCGGCGGCTGGAGGGTCGGCTGTCGGTGCGGCAGTTCATCGAGCGCGCGGCGAGCGTGGCGCGGGAGCTGGCGCTGCGGGCGGCGAATCACCGGATGGCGGAAGGGATCGCGCTGCATCGATTCCATGAGACTTTTCCGGGTGCGCGTTCGCGGGAGCGGCAGCTTTTGTTGATCTCGGGGCCGACGAATTCGGGCAAGACGTACCAGGCTTTTCAAAAACTCGCGGCGGCGAAGTGCGGGGTTTATCTCGCGCCGTTGCGGCTGATGGCGGCGGAGTTTTGGGATCGGATGAAGGCGGGCGGCGTGCCGTGTTCGCTGATCACGGGCGAGGAGCGGATTCTCGATGCGGGCGCGCGGCATATTTCCTCGACGATCGAGATGCTCGCGACGGATGCGGAATACGACGTGGCGATCATCGACGAGGTGCAGATGATCGCGGACAAAGACCGCGGCTGGGCGTGGACGCAGGCGATCGTCGGGGTGAATGCGAAGCTCGTCATTTTTGTCGGTTCGCCGGACGCGGAGCCGGTGCTGCGCGAGATCGCGAGCCGGCTCGGCGAGCCGCTGGAGATCATCCGCACCGAGCGTCTCACGCCGCTCGAAGTCGCGGACGTGCCGCTCGATCCCGACAAGAAAGTCGAGGAAGCGTCGGCGTTCATTTCGTTCTCCCGGCGCGATGTGCTGGCGTGGAAACAGACGCTCGGAGCGTCGGAATGCGCGGCGGTGTATGGCGCGCTTTCGCCCGAGGTGCGGCGCGAAGAAGCCCGTAGATTCAGCGTTGGCGAGGCGAAGATCGTTTCGGCGACCGATGCGATCGGGATGGGTTTGAACCTGCCGGTGAAGACGATCGTCTTCACGACGCTGACCAAATGGGACGGCGAAAAAGAGATCACGCTCGGCGACTCCGCGATCCGCCAAATCGCGGGCCGCGCCGGACGATACGGGATGCACGAAGTCGGCATCGTCACCGCGCTGAACAAGCGCGATCTCGCCCATATTCGCGAGGCGATGGCCGCGCCGCCGGAGCCGTTGCCGGTGATCGCGCCGATCGCGCCGCATATCAAGATGCTCGAATTCCTCTCGACCGAGACGGGGAAAACCGACTTGCCGTCGCTGCTCGATTGCTTCTCCTCGCTGCCCGGCGACACCGATCTTTTTTGCAAGGCGGACGTTTCTTCGATGCGCGAGCTCGCCGGACAAATCGGCGACTTCAGCCTGTCGCTGACGACGCAATTTGCGCTCTGCGCCTGCCCCGTCGATACGCGGAGCGGCGATCACATCCGCGTCTGGCGGCAGTGGGTTTCCGCGGTCGCGGAAGATGTGCCGTCGCCGATGCCGCGCGGGCCGGTCTTTTCCGCGGACGGCAGCACGACGAATGCGAACCAGCTCCAAAATGCCGAGGGTCGCGTGCGTCTGCTCGCGGCGTATCGCTGGATGCATCACCGGATGCCCGACCTTTTTCCCGACATCGAAGACGCGCTCGCGGCGTCGTTTTCGGCGAACCAATACATCTCGAATTCGCTCAAGAAAAAGATCGTTCGCCGCTGCCGCCGCTGCGGGCATGGCCTGCCGGAGGCGCACAAATTCGCGATCTGCGAGCCGTGCTTCGCGATGCGGTTTGAGCGGAACGATTAGCGGGAAACGCGCGCTGAAAGTCCTGGGTAGCGCACTCGTCCCGAGTGCTGGTCGAGGCGTCCCGCCGCGACGGACTTTTCGAGGCGCGCGGTTTCGAGCAGTCGGGCGGTTTTTTAAAGTTCGTTTCGGCGGGACGCCGAAACCAGCACTCGGGACGAGTGCGCTACCCAAAGCTCCCGCTCACGCCGCGGGCAGTCGCACGGGCGTGAGGAGGACGCGGGCGATGCAGAGGGATTTTTCGAGTTTGTTGAGGCGGTAGCGTTTCTCGAAGACGCGGAAGCCGTCGGATTCCATGCGGGTGAGGAGCTTGAAATAGACGGTGCGCATGATCTCGGCGGCGGCCATCGAACGCTGGTCGGTGGGCGGAAGTGAGACGCGGGCGCGGCGGTAGAGCGTGTGGGCGCGGGCGGCTTGGAACTGCATGAGGGCGAGGAATTCCGGGCTGCGGCGCTGCGCGGCGAGGGCTTCGACGGTGTATCCGAAGCGCGCCATTTCTTCGCGGGGAAGGTAGATGCGGCCGTCGCTGGCGAAGTCCTGGCCGACGTCGCGGAGGATGTTCGTGAGCTGGAGGGCAAGGCCGAGGTCGAGGGCGTATTCGCGGCAGCCGGGGTGGCGGTAGCCGAAGATTTCGATGCTGACGAGGCCGACGACGCTGGCGACGCGGTGGCAGTATTGGCGGAGGTCGTCCCACGTTTCGTAAGTCACGCGCGTGAGGTCCATTTCACAGCCGGCGATGATCTCGCGGAGGTGCTCGACGGGGAGGCGATATTTGGCGATCAGCTCGCGCACGATCGGGGCGAGCGCGGGCTCGCGGGGCTGCGGTGCGGCGAGACTTTCGCGCCACAGATCGAGCGCGCGCTGGCGGTCGGCGACGGGCGGGTGCGGGTCGTCGGCGATGTCGTCGATGACGCGGCAGAAGGCGTAGAAAATCGAGATGTCTCGGCGGCGTTCCGGCGGCAGGGCGATGAACGCGAGGGCGAGATTCGACTTGCTCGCGCGGGTGATTTCCTCGGGATCGCTCGCGGCGGCGGAAAAGAGGATTTCGCTCACGCGCCGAGCTCCTCCATCAGCCGCGAATCGGCGCGCACTTCACCGGCACCGAGTTCGATGACCCGATCATTTCGCTCCGCGGAAAACTGGAGCGAGGCCGTGGCGATCACGGCCGTGCCGAAGTGCGTGGCGGTCCGCCGAAGCAGGCTGGCAAAGGATTGCAGGTCCGCGCCGCCGAGTTCGGCGTCGAGGTTTTCGACGATCAAAACGGCGGGCCGGTTCGCGAGGCCACGGGCCAGCGAGGCGCGCTGCTGCTCGGCGGGCGAGAGGGTGCGGACGTTTTCTCCGGCGAGTTCGGTGAGGCCGGCGAACTCCAAAAGCTCGCCGGTGCGGAGGCGCGCTTCGTCGGGCTCGGAGTGGGAGATGCGGAAAAGGGGCATCGCGATATTTTCCAGCACGGTGAACGAAGTGAGCAGGAACGGCGCGGCGAAGACGTAGCCGAAGCGCACGTTGCGCAGCTCCTCGCGGGCGGCTTCTGTCAACGCGGAGGTCGCGCGGCCTTCGATGAAAACGTCTCCGCTCGACGGGACTTCGAGCAGGCCAAGGAGGCGCAGGAGGCGATGTTTTCCGCACGCTTCGTCGCCGGTGAGGAGGTTGAAAGTGCCGGGCTCGAAGGCGAGCGATACGCCGCGAACCGGCTCTGCGCCTTGATCCGCGGCGCAGAGGTCGCGGGCTTCGAGGATCGTGTTCATTTGAGAAATGACGCTGGGAGCGACTCGCAGGCGGGACGCCCGCGTTCCGTGCGGGTGATCGCGTTCATCAAAAGAGAACGCCGGGCGCGGGCTGCGCCGAGACGTGTTCGCAGCGCTTGAACACGCAGACCCAGCTCGCGAGGAGCCACGCGCAGACGATGCCGGCGAGCCACGGAAACGCCAAGGTCCAGCCGACCCAGAGCGCGGTTCCTTCGCCGATCGCGCGGCGCACCACGAGGTCGCAGGCGTGCAGCGCGAAGAGGTGCAGCGCGGCGAGCGCGAGGAACCACGCGAAGGGCCACGCATTTTTCCAGACGAAACGGAGGTGATCGCGCATCGCGCAGCGCCACGATTCGCTGTGGAAGGTGAGCATGATTTGCATCGTCGCGGTGAGGAGCAGAAAGACGGCGAGCGCGGCGCGGGAGATGTTCAGTCGCGAGGCGAAGAGCTCGTTTTCGGGGAACCACGCGGCGAAGGCGGGAAAGTTTTTCAGGATGAGCGGGGCGTCGATGCAGAGGGTGCTCAGGAGCATTACGAGGGCGGCCCATTTCACCACGTAGCTGAAGCGGCGGATCGCCACATCGAGCAGCGTGCGATGCGTGAAGGTGAGGCCGCGCACCCAGATGAACGCGAGCAGGATGAGGTAAATCTGGATGCAGACGCCGAAGAGGTATTCGAAGAGAACCGAGAGCCAGACGACGACGGGCGCCCATCCAAACCACATTTCCGCGCCCGCGCCCCGGAGGTGGAGCAATTGCGGCATGACGTAGATGAATGGCTTCGCAATCGCGGCGAGCGCGCAGACGACGATCGCGAGATGCACGGCCCAGCCAAAGTGGCCGAAACGCCGGCGCAGCGCGCGGATGAGCACGGCGTGGTGGCCCTCCCAATTCACGAGCAGGAGCACCGCCGCGAGCGCCGAGAGCGGGAAGGTGGTGACGATGTTATTGAAGATCCCAGCGAGGCTCTGGAGCGCGAGGAGCGCGGCGTCGCGGAGTGACTCGAGAAAGGCCGCGTGGGGAAGAAACCAGAGCGATTCCGGTGAGCCGGTGAGCCAGTATTGCGGATCGCGCCAGGCCTCCCGCGCCCAGACGAAAATGGGCCGCTCTCCCGCCGGCAGCACGGCGTGAAAATAGACGCGCTGAGCGAGCTGAAAGAGCGCGTCGCAAAAGCCAAAAACCCCGAGCGTGACCCACAGCGTCTGGTAGCGCCCGATCGCGCGCCATCCGTCGCGAAGGCCCGTCCGCACAGGGTTCGTGAACATCACGAGCAGATAACCGCCGAACGCGCCGCAGAGAAAATAGGGGGCTTTCGACTGGACGATGGCGAAGGCTCCCGGCGCGGACATGGGTTGGTTTTTCAGGAAGGCAACGGCGCTGTCGAGCTTGGCGCGCGAGATATTGAAAGTGCGCGGTTCGCGGCACCGCATACCTTCCGCCAAATGAGCCGCGACTTTGCCGAACTCGATTTCCAAGCCACCCCGCTCGGCGACCTCTCGCTGCGCCGCCGCCGCCTCCGCGCGCTCGATGACCTGGAGGTTTTCGAGGTGAAACTCGGGGACTCGTTTCTGATGTCGAGCCTCTTCCACGAAGTCGAAGTCGCTCTCGCGGATCTTGCCCTCGCGGCGCTCGAGCACGGCGGCGACATCACCCGATGAGCTACGTTCTCGCGCTCGACCAAGGCACCACCAGCTCGCGCGCCATCCTCTTTGATCAGGCCGGCGGCATCTGCGCGGTCGCGCAAAAAGAGTTCCGCCAAATCTTTCCGCAGCCCGGCTGGGTGGAGCACGACGCGAGTGAAATTTGGGCGACGCAATCCGCCGTCGCTGCCGAAGTCATCGCGCGCGCCGGATTGACCGCGCGCGATGTCGCGGCGATCGGAATCACGAATCAGCGCGAGACGACCGTGGTCTGGGATCGCGCGACCGGCGAACCGCTCGCGAACGCGATCGTCTGGCAGGACCGGCGCACCGCGGAGGACTGCGAACAGCTCGTCGCTGACGGGCTCGAGAAGATGATCCGAGAAAAAACGGGCCTCGTGATCGACGCCTATTTTTCCGGGACCAAGCTCGCGTGGATCCTCGATCAAGTGCCCGGCGCGCGGGCGCGCGCGATGCGCGGCGAGTTGGCTTTTGGCACGATCGACACGTGGCTCGTATGGAAGCTGACCGGCGGCGCGCGGCATCTCACCGACCCGACGAATGCGTCGCGCACGATGCTTTTCAACATCCAGCGCGGCGACTGGGACGAAGACCTGCTCGCGCTTTTCGGAATTCCGCGCTCGCTCCTCCCGGAGGTCCGACCATCGAGTGAAATCTACGGCGAATGCACGCTGGACCCGCTCCGCGGCGTGCCCATCGCGGCGATCGCCGGCGACCAGCAGGCCGCGCTTTTCGGGCAAGCCTGCACGCGCGCCGGCATGGCAAAAAACACGTACGGCACCGGCTGCTTTCTCCTGCTGCACACCGGCAGCGAGCCCGCCGTCTCGACGCATCGGCTGCTCACCACCGCCGCCGCGAGTCTTCGGGGCGAGCGCAATTTCGCGCTGGAAGGCAGCGTTTTCATCGCGGGCGCAGTCGTGCAATGGCTGCGCGACGGACTCGGAATCATTCGCACTTCCGCCGAGGTCGAATCGCTCGCGGCGACTGTGCCAGACAGCGGCGGCGTGCATTTCGTCCCCGCGTTTTCGGGGCTCGGCGCGCCGCATTGGGATCCGCACGCGCGCGGCATGATCGAGGGTCTGACCCGCGGCAGCACCGCCGCGCACATTGCCCGCGCCGCTCTCGAAAGCATCGCTTTTCAAACGGCCGACGTGCTCGACGCGATGCGCGGCGACGCGCGTGTTCCGCTCACCGAATTGCGCGTGGATGGCGGCGCGGCGATGAACAATTTGCTGATGCAATTTCAGGCCGACATTTCCGGCGTGCCGGTCGTGCGACCCGCGATCACCGAGACCACCGCGCTCGGCGCGGCGTATCTCGCGGGGCTGGCGGTCGGGTTTTGGAAAGATGCCGCAGAGCTCGAATCGCACTGGCGCGTGGACCGGCGGTTCGAGCCGAAAATGGAGCGCGCCGACCGCGACGAGCGCCTCGCGAAATGGCGCGCCGCGGTGCAGCGCGCGAAGTCCGGCGCGCGCAAATGATGCGAGGTTCCACGGGAGGCATGGAAGGAAGTCAGGCGTCTCGCCTGATCGGGTGCGTCTCACCCGGCGTGTCAGGCGGGACGCCTGACTTCCTCCGCGCCCTCACCTTTCTGATATGAACCGCGACGCGAGCCTCCGCGCGCTCGGCACTTCCGAGGTCTGGGATGTGGTCGTGATCGGCGGCGGAGCGACCGGTCTCGGCACCGCGCTCGACGCGGCGGCGCGCGGCTTTCGCACGGTGCTGGTCGAGCAGGGCGACTTCGCGCAGGCGACTTCCAGCCGCAGCACAAAGCTCATTCACGGCGGCGTGCGCTATCTCCAGCGGGGCAATCTGGCGCTTGTCCGCAGCGCGCTGCGCGAGCGCGGCTTGCTGCTGCAAAACGCGCCGCAGCTCGTCCGCCCGCTGACCTTCGTGATCCCAAATTATGAATGGTGGGAAGCGCCGTGGTACACCGCCGGGCTCAAGCTTTACGACGCCCTCGCCGGCTCGCTGAGCCTCGGTCCGTCGCGCCATCTTTCGCGCGTGGAAACACTCGCGCAAATCCCCGGCGTCGCCCCGGGCGGACTGCGCGGAGGCGTGCAATATTACGACGCGCAATTCGACGACGCGCGGCTCGCCATCGCTCTCGCTCAGACGTTCTCCGGGCTCGGCGGCATCGCGCTGAACTACGCGCGCGTCACCGGATTGTTGAAGTGGAACGACCGCGTTTCCGGCGTCCGGATTTGCGAGTCGGAGGGCGGTGCGGAGATCGAAATCCGCGCGCGATCCGTGATCAACGCGACCGGTGTTTTCGCCGATGAAGTTCGCGCTCTCGACGAGCCCGAAGCCGCGCCGATGCTCGCGCCGAGCCAGGGTGCGCATGTCGTTCTCGACCGCGCATTTCTGCCCGGCGCGAGCGCAATCATGATCCCGCGAACCGACGACGGACGCGTCCTTTTCGCGATCCCGTGGCATGGCCGCGTGCTCGTCGGAACCACCGACACGCCCGTCGCCCGCGCTTCCTGCGAGCCGCGCCCGCTCGCGAGCGAGATCGATTTTTTACTCGCGCACGCGGCCCGGTATCTGGCCCGCGCCCCGTCCCGCGCCGATGTGCTGAGCGCTTTCGCCGGACTTCGGCCGCTGGTCCGGCGCGGCTCCGGCAGCGGCGCGGCGCTTTCCCGCGATCATGTCACCAACGTTTCGCGGAGCGGACTGGTCACGATCACGGGTGGAAAATGGACGACTTACCGTCTGATGGCGGAGGATGCCGTCAACGCGGCGATCAAGGCTGGAGGCCCGCCGCCGGGCGAATGTGCCACGAAAAACCTGCGCCTTCTCGAGATCGGACCGCTCGCGGAAATCCCGACCGCCGCCGACGTCGCTCGCGCCGTCCGCGAGGAAATGGCGCGCACCATTGAGGATGTCCTCGCCCGCCGCTCGCGCTCACTTTACCTCGACGCCCGAGCGAGCATCGCCGCCGCGCCGCTGGTCGCACGCATCATGGCCGCCGAACTCGGCCGCGACGAACGTTGGCAGTCCGCGCAAGTCGCGGCCTTCCGCGAGCTCGCAGACGGTTATCTCGTGAGCTGAGCGCCGCCGCTCACTCCGTCACCACGCGCCGCCCGCGCTGCGCCACGGCGGTGATCATGCCGCTCTCCACCTTTCGCAGGCGCGTCGTCGCGGGGTAATAATTTCCGCTCACGCCGATGCGAGGAAGGCAGTGGAGATGCCGCGAGTGCGCATGGAAAAGATTCCCGCTGCGCGTCGTCGTCGCGGTCACGAAGCCGCACTTTTCCGCGAGCGCAAACTCGCGCCCGCCGACCGCATTGCGCCCGCCAAACGGAAACGCCAGATGCCGCACCTCGCGCCCGAGCCGCGTTTCGAGGTCGCGTTTCGATTCGGCCATTTCGGCCTGCGCTTCCGCGTCCGACAAGCGATTGAGCGTGTGGTGCCCGACGGTGTGCGCGCCGATGGTGACGATCCGGTCGGCCGCCAAAGTGCGCAGCTCGCTCCAGCTCAACATCAGGCTTTTGGCGAAGCCGGTCGTGGCCGCATCCGTGCCGGAAAAGAGCGTTTCCAACAGTTCGCCCCGCTCCTGCCATCCGGTCCCGCGAATCATTTTCGCGAGCTCGTTGAACACCTTTTCCCGGCAGGCCTGATCACGGCACCGAAACTCGTGCGCCTCGCCTTTCCACCGGAACGAAAGCGGATCGCGCGCGACCAGCAGCCCCTCGAGCGCGTACCACCACGGACCCTCGGTGCCGGCGACGAATCCGGTGGTGACATTGACGGTGAACGGCACGTCGAATTCGCGGAACACCGGCAGCGCGCGTGTGAGGTTGTCGCGGTATCCGTCGTCCAAAGTGAACGCGACGAATTTGCGCCGCCGCGGCCGCGCGAGCCGCTCTGGCACAGCATCCAGCGCGATCGGATCGAGGCCGCGCTCGCGGGTCCATTCCAGGATTTTGCGCAAGGTCTCGGGTGCGATTTCGAGCGCGCGATTTTCCGCGAAGGAGGAGCGTTCATCCTCCGGGATCACGCGGTGCAGGCAGACGATGCAGCCGCTGCCTCCGTAGATCGGGCGCAGCAAAGACGCGAGCGCGTCGCTGGCGCACGATTGCAAAAATTGACCGGACATGTGGGGAAAACGAAACCGGCGGCCCAGAGTCGAAGCCGGAAAGCGGCGTCGGACCTCTGGCTGACGGAACGCGGCATTCATTACGCCAGTCGCCGCGCGATGGGAAGGGCCGCGTTCGGAACCACTCCCACAACCTCCACCGATCCTTTGACGGACTCGCGGAGCACGTCTTAACTGCGCCCCCACTCATGCTCCCTCTTCCCCCGCATCTCGCCTACATCGACCCCGGCACAGGCAGCCTCGTCCTGCAAATGATCGTCGCCGGCATCGTCGGCGGGATCGCTTTCTTCCGCGGTGCGATTTTCAAATTCTTCGGATTTTTCCGCCGATCGAAACCGAAAAAAGATCCTGAATCGAAGTCGAAGAACTAACCGCCCGATGTCGTCCCTCGACCGTGTTTCCGGGTCATTCCGCGACCCCAGCGGCTACGTTTTTTCGCGAGAAGGACGGCTGTTTCGCGCGATCGACGACGAGTGCCACGATGCGTTGAGCGAACTGAAAAAGTGCGGGCTGCTCGAACGCCTGTGTGGCGAGCGGCAGCTCGTCCCCACGACTTGGGTTGAAGATGAAACGCTCCGCGCGCAGCTCGCGCAGGAGCATCCGGGCGCGTCTCACTTTCTCGAGCACGAGCTCTTGCAGCAGATCACTTTTCCGTACGAATGGAGCGTCTCGATGCTGGCCGACGCCGCGTTGCTCACACTCGATTTGCAGGTCGCGCTGCTCGCCGAGGGGCTCTCGCTGAAGGATGCGACGGCTTACAACATCCAGTTTTCCGAGGGCCGCCCGATCTTCATCGACCTCGGTTCGATCCAGCGCCCGCGCCGCCTCGACCTCTGGTTTGCGCTCGGGCAATTCCAGCGGCACTTCCTTTTCCCGCTGCTCCTCACGCGCTTTCGCGGCTGGGATTTGCGGTCCTATTTTCTCGCGAATCTCGACGGACTCGGCCCGCAGCAAGTCGCCGCCGCCTTCCCCGGTGTCGCGCGCTGGAGTCCGAAAGTTCTGCTCGATCTCACGCTGCCGCTGCTCCTCGAAAGCAAGGCGCAAGGCGGCAAAAGCTGGGCGCAGACTGCGGAAAAAACGGGCGGCGATCCGAAGGCGCAGATCATCAATTTGAAACGACTGCGCGGCAAAGTCGCCGGGCTCGCGGCCGGATTCCGCACGAGCGGCGCGTGGCACGATTACACGACGACCTGCACGTACGACGACGCCGCGGAAGCCGCGAAGAAAAAGCTGATCGCCGCATTTCTCGGCGACACGAAGCCCGCGACCGTCCTCGATTTCGGCTGCAACACCGGTGATTACAGCTATCTCGCGGCCGAGGCGGGCGCGCGCGTGCTCGCCGCCGATGCCGATCACGACGCGGTGGAACTGCTTTACCGCCGGCTGCGCAAAGCTCCCGCGAAGATCACGCCGGTGGTCGCGAATGCTGGAAATCCGTCGCCCGCGATCGGCTACATGAACATCGAGCGCGCCAGTTTTCTCGACCGCAGCCAGAGCGATTGCGTCTTCGCGCTGGCGCTCATTCATCACCTCCTCGTCTCGGCAAATCTCTCGCTCATCGCCATCCGCGATCTCTTCGCCGCGCTCACGCGCCGCCATCTCGTCCTCGAATACGTACCGCTCGAAGATGTGCAATTTCAGCGCCTGATTCGCTTTCGGGAAAACCTGTTCGGCTCGATGACGCTCGAGGTCTGCCTGCAAGTTTTCGCGGAGAAATTCGAGCTGCTCTCACAGCAGCCTGTCGCCGGGACCGGGCGGACGCTGCTCTTCTTCGCGCTGCGGAAGTGAGGTGCGCGGGATGAAGCTTTGGCAGAAATTCGCCGCGGCGCTGACCGTCGCGACGCTGCTCTACGGCGGGCAGTTCCGCATGTACACCGACGCGCGGAATCGCTTCCTCGAGCACTGGGAACGCCTCGATGGGGTGAGCATCGTCGCCGGGATTTTCCTGCTCGCGCTCGCGTTCACCGTCGCTCGCGAACTCCTCGCCCGCACGCCGCTGCGCCGCCCCTTCGATCACGCTTTCCTGCTCGTGCTCGGCGCGGGCGCGATCTCCTGCGTGCTGACGTATGCCGATTACAAAAGCACGTTTCTGTATTCCGCACTGCTCGCGCTGACGCTCGTTTCGTTCATCCGCCAGCGCGTCCAAATCCCGCGCCGCGCCGCGCAGCTCGCGCTCATTTTCTCGCCGCTGGCGGTGATCGTGAGCTGGCAGCTCGCCACCTTTCCTGAGTGGAGTTCGCCGCGTGAAACGCCGTCGCAGAAATTCGCCGCGCGGCCCGCCAGCCCTGTGTTCATCTTCATCTTCGACGAATGGTCGTACGCGCGCAGCACTCAGGACGGCGAGTTTTTGCCGGGCTTCAAACGGCTGCGCGAACTCGCGGAGAAATCATTCGTCTTTCACTTTGCGCAGTCGCCCGGACCCCGCACCGACGAGTCAGTTCCGCGCATCATTTTCCAGCGGACGGACCCGCTGACCATCGGCCGCAGTCAGACGTTTTGGGAGCACGACCAGGCGCGCCTCCCGACGACCGAAACCCCGAGCCTTTTCCAGCTCGCCCGCGAGCACGATTACAACTCGACGCTGCTCGGTTTTTACCTCCCCGAGCGGCGCATCCTCGGCAGCCAGGTCGATTACTGCCACGCGATCATCGAGCACCCGAAGCCCGACGGATTTGCCGGCAAGCTCCGCGCCAGCGCGGTGCGCAATGTCCAGTTCTGGCTCGATCCGCTGAGCCGCCGCGTGCAGCAGACGCTCGCGCTTTCGATCGCCCCGCACTCGAACGAAAAGACGAGCGTGCATTGGGAAAAAATGCTGCGCGACCTGCGGCAGGAGACGCTCGAAACGTTGCGCGCGAGCCCGCCGAATACGTTCGCGTTTTTTCATCTGCCGCTGCCGCACGGGCCGTGGATTTTCTCCGAAAATGGCGGCTACGTCGGCCCGTTTCACGGCGAACGGCTCTCGCACAACATGGGCGGCTACTACCGGCACCTCGCCTTTCTCGATCAGGTGATCGGCGAATTTCTCGACGAACTGCGCCGCTCCGGGACGTTCGACGAGTCGATGATCGTGATGACCTCCGACCACAGTTGGCGGCAGGATTACATGGCCGGCGGCAAGCTGATCGATTCGGAGCAACTGCGCCGCGTTCCTTTGTTCATCAAGCTTCCCGGCCAGCAGGAGAGCGTGCGCGTGGACGCGAAATTCCCGCTGGTGGAACTGAAGCCGGCCATCGAAGCGGTGATGAGCGGGCACCCGGAGACGGCGCGCGAGTTTCTCGAGGACCGCGCACCGCGATGAGCCTTCCGGTCATCCTGAGCGCAGCGCAGCGGAGTCGAAGGACCTCTAACTATTTCCCTGTTGGACGTGCGCGTGCCGGGGAGGGGGAGAAGTTAGAGGTCCTTCGACTGCGTTTCGCTGGCGCTCCACTTCGCTCAGGATGACCGGGACAATTTCGCCGCTGCGCGGTCACAGCCCGAGCAGGATTAGCTCGCTGTAGAGGTTGTCGATTTGTTCCGGGGCGAGGGTCGCGGAGCGGAAAATGTACGGGACGCCGAGGCCGGCTTCGCGGCTGTGCGGGATGGCGAGCCCGGCGACCAGGCGCGCGTCGATCATGATGAGCGGCGTGCGATTCACGCGGAGGAGGTGGAGCTTGATGCGGTCGATCGCGCGGGCGAAAAGGTCGCGATTGCTGACGAAATGGACGTGCGAGAAATGGAAGCGTTTCCCCTTCGTGCGCGTGAAAATCAGGTAGCACGAATCGGTGCCGGAGCGGATGAGCAGGTGGCCGCAGGCGGGGCTCCGGTGCGCTTCGAGGAGGCGGAGATTGGCGGCGTCGAGGTGAGGGGCGATTTCGTTCGGATGGCTGGAGAGCTTGTACCCGAGCCACTTCGCGGGTGATCGCCAGGATGGCCACGGAAGGATGATGCGGAGTTTTGTCTCCAAGTCGGAGAAGCCAAATCGCCGATAAAGCGGGTAGAGATTCCCCGCGGGCGAGTGGCAGGTGATTGTGCAGTGCTCGAGCGCGAGGACGGATTTGAGGAGGAGCAGCGATTGGTTGCGGTAATCCGGCAGGGTGATCCAGCTCGTGAGATTGCAGAACCGCTCGGGCCTGCCGGCGATCTCTCGCTCGCTCCAGATCGTGCCGAAAAAACCGGCGACTTTGTCATCGTCGAGGAGCACGAAACCGCGCGTCTGCGTGTCGCAGGGCCAGGGGTAATCGAAGAGGCTGCGCCATTGCGCGCGCGTGATCTTCGGGTTTTTGAAGCCCGAGAATAGCGGCTGGATGCGCTCGAAGTCGGACGGCGTCGCCTCCTCGACGCGGATCATGCGGCGGCGTTTTTGCGCAGCACTTCCTCGATCGCGGCGACGCTGGTCATGGCGATCATTTGCTCGGGCGCGAGCGTGATCCCGAAGGCTTCCTCGACGGACATGCAGACGTTCAGGTGCATCACGGAATCCCAGGCCGGGGTATTCGCCATCGCTGTGCCGGGGCCGATCTCCGAGGCATCGAGGCCGAGCGTGTCGGAGAGAAGTTGGGCGAGTTTTTGATCGATCACGGGGTCTGGATTTGGATGAATGGGGAGGGGAGAAGTGGCTGCGCGGAGAGGTCGAAACGCCAGCGATTTTCGCCGCACGCCGCGAAATCGTGTTGCGGAAGAAACTCGGCCACCAGCGCGTTTTTGGCGGTCGGCAGGTATTCGCCGATGAGCTCGCGCCCGCCGCCAGCGACGACTCGCCCGGCGAGTTGCGCGAGCAGGGTGGTCTCGGCGGTGCGGCCGATGATGCGGCAGCTCAAGAGGAACGTGTCGATGCGCCACGAGTCGCCGGGGACGGCGATTGCGATGCCGACGAGGCCGTTGTCGCCGAAGCGATCGGTGAGTCTCAGCCAGAGCGCGATGGCTCCGACGGCGATCATCGCGGCGAGCTCGGCGGCGCTGTGGCGGCGGGTGGTGAGGTTGAATTGATTCGTCTTCGCGAGGAGCTGCGCGGCGCGCTCGATCGTGTCGGGTCCGACTTCGCCGATGGTCGCGACCATTTCGAGGCTGCGGAGAAAATCTTCGGTCGATTCGATGGTTTGTTGCGCTTCCACACGCGCGGCATTTTGGCGGTAAAGGTCGGCGCGCTGGAGGTCTTCGGAGCTGAAGGTGAGCCGGTCGAAGGCGCCGCTTTCCTCGATCGTGTCGATGAAGCCGAGGGGCGAGGCAGGCGGTTCGAGGACGCGGACAAGCGGGCAGTGGCGTCGCACTTCTTCGCGCTCGAACGGGCTGTCGTCGAAGAAAACGAACGCGTCCGCGCCGAGGTTCAGCTCGGCGGCGAGCTCGAGAAGGTTCGCGCTTTTTTCCCGCCAGTTGATGCGCGCGGCGGCGAAATCGGAGCGTTTGAGCACGCAGTCGGGATGGCTGGCGAAGAGCTCGGCCACGTCGGCTTCGTTGTTTTTCGTGGCGATGGCGAGAAGGACGCCGCGGTCTTTGAGGGTGAGGAGATATTTTTGGAAGGTCTTGAAAACATTGCCGGGATATTCGTCGCCGAGCGCGATTCCGCCGACGCCGTCTTCGCCGAGGACGCCGCCCCAGAGCGTGTTGTCGAGGTCGAGGACGAGCACTTTTGCCGGCGGGAAAAAAGCGGTGCGGATGGTCCGCGCGAGGGTTCGGGCGACGGCGATTTGGGCGGTGACGCTGAAGGGTATTCGCGCGAGGGCGAAGAGCTTCGGGTCGGCCCACGCGCGCAGGCCGTGCTCGGTCGCGGCACGGGCGAGGTCGATGACAAAAATGGCGGGGAGGCTTTTTGAAAAAGCGGCGAGCGCGTCGTTGCAGCTTTGGACAAACGCGGTCTGGCTGTGCGCGAGGGAGGCGTCGGCGAGGCCGGCGGCGAGACGTGCGGGCGGCGCGAAATTCGCGACGAAAACGGGGGCCGTGGAATGACGGCGCAAGGCAGTCGCGACGTTTTCGATTCGTTGCAAAGCAGCGGAGGCGCGAGTCCGCCGGAGGTCGTCGGAGGCCGCGGAAAATCGCTCGGCGAGATCGGGCGCGAGTTCTTCCAGCCGCGCGAGCACGAGGATCGCGTCGGGCTTTTGGGAAAAGAGTTCGCTCGCCGGGTCGAGCGCCTGTTGCTCGAGCTGGCCCCACGGGGCGAACCACGCCGTGAGCGCGAGGCCGCGGCGCGCGCCTTCGACGGTGAGATAGGGCTGGAGAAATTGGGCGGTGAAGGTCGAGAGGACCGCGAGGCGGATGGGGCGGAGGCTGTCCATTTCGCCGGCGTCGATCGCCCGCGCGGCCTTTAGATATGCGGCGGGAGAGGGCGCGAGGGTCGCAAGATGGGATGCGTGGATGGTCGGGGCCGTCGCGGCAAGGTTGCTCTCGGGGGTGGAAGACACGGGGCAAAGTAGCGCACTGCAAATGCCCGGCGCGCGAGGCAAAAACGGAGAGGGGAACTCGTGCGGTTCCGGTGCCCCGCTGGGGCGCATGGCTCTTCTACGACGATTCCGGTGGCTGACGCCACCGGCTAATTTCCGCCGAGCCTGCCGGCTCGAAGACGGGGGAAGGCCGGCGCTGTTCACGTAGCACAGCGGCGGCCTTCATCGGTCACCGTCGCGTGCAACTCGCCGTCGCGCGTCTCGAGGCGGACCACGATTTCGCCCGTCGCCGCGTCGTCGAAGCCGTAAAGCAGCGCATTGGTCACGAGCTCATCCAGCGCCAGATTGATCGCGTAAAGCGTGCGGCCCGGCAGCTCGTGCAATTCCCCGAAGAGCCGCAAGAGCCGGTTGAGCCGCTCGATTTCTCGAAGATCCGACTGCAGGCGAATGGTGATGCTTCCCTCGTGCATGGCGCGTTCTAAATAGCACGCCCATGTGCAGTAAGCCGTTTAGCCCGGCGGCTTTTCGACCTCGCCGGTCATCGGGACGAAGCGCACGGGCAAGACGGCGCGGTGCTCGATTTTGCCGTCCCGCTTTTCCAGGAGGTAGAGCTGCTGGAAGCCGGAGTCATCGACGGGGATGATCATCCGGCCGCCTTCTTTGAGCTGTCGGGCGAGCGGCTCGGGGATGCGGTCGGGGGCGCAGGTGACGATGATCGCGTCGAAGGGTGCGTGGTCGGGCCAGCCGCGGTAGCCGTCGCCGGATTTGACGTTCACATTTTCAAAGCCAAGCCGTCGGAGGTCGGCGCGCGCCTGCGCCGCGAGGGGCTCGATGATTTCGATGCTGAAGACCTCGGCCACGAGCCGGGAAAGGACGGCGGCCTGGTAGCCGGAGCCGGTGCCAATCTCGAGGACGCGGTCGGTGGGCTTCGGCGCGAGCGCCTCGGTCATGAAGGCGACGATGTAGGGCTGCGAAATCGTCTGGCCGTGGCCGATGGGCAGCGGCCGGTCTGCGTAGGCGAGGTCATGCAATTCCGCGGGAATGAACTCGTGTCGCGGGACGGAACCGAGCGCTTCCAGCACGCGGGCATCGCGGATGCCGCGCGCCGTGATTTGCTCGCGGACCATGATTTCGCGGGCCTTCGCGAAGTCGTCGGCGGGCAGCAGGGAGCCCGCATCGCAGGCGGCGAGCAGGGCGGCGGGGAGAAAGATCCAGTGGGGATTCATTGGCGCTCCGGCTGGAATATCGGCGCGAAAAACGGCGCGCGCCACCGGCCGGACGAAGATTGTAGGGCGGGCGCTCCGCCTGCCCGGTGGCGATTTGCGCTGAGCCGGTTGCCGGGGTCGGTGGGGCGGGATGAAAAGCAGGGCGCGAGGGTGGGGGCGCCGCGGTTTTTGCGCGCGGTTGCATTGGGCTTTGCCAGTGGCGAAACCGCTGCTATTCCACCGGTCACATGATCCTTACCCCTGATAAAAAGCTAGCTGGCGTCTTGGCACCGTTATTCGCGCTGCGCGGCGAAAATGACCTCGGCATCGGCGACGTCGGGACGTTGCGCGAATTCGTGGACTGGGCGGCGGACGCGGGCTTTGGGGTGGTGCAGCTGCTGCCGATCAATGAGACGGGCCACGACAACTCGCCCTACAACGCCATCTCGTCGGCGGCGCTCGATCCCGCGACGATCGAGATCGCGGCGGTGGCGGATTTGACGCCTGCCGATTTCGCCGAACTGACCGCGGGGGTGGACCTCGCGGCGCTCCGCGCGGGAGCGGTGAATTACCCGCTCGTGAAGTCGCTCAAGCGCTCTCTCCTGCGGCGCGCGTTCGAGACTTTCACCCGCACGACCTGGCGCTCGCACGGCACGCGCGCCCGCCGCTTCAATGTCTTCCGCAAAACGCACGCCGCATGGCTCGACTCGTACGCGCTTTTCCGCGTGCTCATGGAGAAAAACGCGGGCGCCGAACGCTGGGACACCTGGCCGGCGGAACAGCAGACCGCCGCCGCGGCGGGCGCGTGGCTGGCGGGGCAGCCGTGGACCGTGCAGCGCGACTTTGAGGTCGAGACGCGCTTTGCGAAATTCATCCAGTGGATCGCGTGGGAGCAGTGGCAGGCGGTGAAGCAGCACGCGGAAATCCGCGGCGTCGCGCTGATGGGAGACGTGCCGTTCGGCGTCAGTTATTACAGCGCGGATGTCTTCGGCTCGCCGGAGCTCTTCGACCCCCGCTGGAGCGGGGGCGCGCCACCAGAGCCGCTTTTCAGGGACGATGCGTTCACCTGCAAGTGGGGCCAAAACTGGGGCGTGCCGCTCTACGATTGGGACCGCATGCGCGCGGATAATTTCCGCTGGTGGCGGCAGCGCGTCCGGCTCGTGCGCGATGTTTTTCACCTCTTCCGCATCGACCACATCCTCGGATTTTTCCGCATCTACAGCTTCCCGTGGCGTCCGCAGCGGAATGCGGAATTCCTCCCACTCACCCACGACGAGGCGAAAACCGTCACCGGCGGCGAGTTGCCGCGCTTTCTCCCCCACGACGACGAGACGCCGGAAAACAAGGCCACCAACCGCGCGCAGGGCGAGGAATTCCTGCGCATCCTCGTCGAGGAAACCGGCGAGCACCGGCTCATCGGCGAAGACCTCGGGACCGTGCCCGATTACGTCCGCCCGAGCCTCGCGGCGCTCGGCATTCCCGGCTTTCGCATCCCGATTTGGGACACCACGCCCGCCGGTGGGCTCGTCGCCGCCGAAGACTACGACCGCCTCTCCGTCGCCACGTACGCGACGCACGATCACGAGTCGCTGCGGGCGATTTGGGAGCACTGGATGCGGATCATCCAGGTGGCGATCACGCATCCGGTCGAGCTCGGGGCGGCGCGCGATCACGCGTGGTGGGCGGCGCGCCGGCTCGCCGCGTGGGCGGGCTTCGAAGTGCCGCGGATCACCCCGTTCGAGGAGGTGCATCAGCCGCTCCTCGCCGCGCTTTTCCGCACGAATTCCTGGCTGGCGATCACCCTCGTCACCGACCTCGTCGCCAGCACCCAGCGCTTCAATATCCCCGGTGCCGTCTCCGATTCCAACTGGTCCCAACGCCTCGCCGGCACGATCTCCGACTGGCGAAAAGATCCAGCGCTGTCCTCCACCCTCACCGCCGTGCGGAGCATGTTGGACGAAAATGGGCGCCTCTCGGAGCCGGTCGCTGCCGCCGGCCCGTCGCAAAAACCTCCCGCGCGAATCGGGTAACAAAGCCCGTTTTTTTCGTTCGCAAAGCCGCGAAGGCGCAAAGCCAAAGCCCTCCTCCTTTGCGCCTTTGCGCCTTTGCGAGAGCCTCTCCGCCGCGCATCGCTCGCTGAAATGAATTGCTGAATCGCGAGTCATTTCCCGAAGCTGACGCTCCGTTTCAACCCAACCTCCATTCATGAAATCTCCCATTCGCGTGGCCGTCACCGGCGCTGCCGGCCAGATCGGTTACTCCCTCCTTTTCCGCATCGCCTCCGGCTCGATGTTCGGCCCCGACCAGCCCGTGATCCTTCATCTCATCGAGATCGAGCCCGCGCTCGGCGCGCTGAATGGTGTCGTCATGGAGCTGCAGGATTGCGCCTTCCCGCTGCTCAAATCCATCGTCCCGACCGCGAGCCTCGACGAAGGATTCGCGGGCGTGAACTGGTCGCTGCTCGTCGGCAGCGTGCCGCGAAAAGCCGGGATGGAGCGCGCGGATTTGCTCGGCATCAACGGCAAAATTTTCATCGGCCAGGGCAAGGCGATCGAGAAAAACGCGGCGGCCGACGTGCGAGTTCTCGTCGTCGGAAATCCGTGCAACACGAACTGTCTCATCGCCATGAACAACGCGAAAGGCATCCCGCAGGACCGCTGGTTTGCGATGACCCGGCTCGATGAAAACCGCGCGAAATCCCAGCTCGCGCTGAAGTCCGGCGTCGATGTCACGAGCGTCACGAACCTCGCGATTTGGGGTAACCACTCGGCGACGCAATACCCCGATTTCACGAACGCGAAAATCGACGGTCGCGCTGCGACCGACGTGATCAGCGACCGCGCGTGGCTCGAGGGCGAATTCATCGCGACCGTGCAGCAGCGCGGCGCGGCAATCATCAAGGCTCGCGGCTCCTCCTCCGCCGCCTCGGCGGCAAATGCGGTCGTCGATACCGTCCGCTCGCTCACCACGCCGACGCCGGCGGGCGACTGGTTCAGCGTCGCGCTCTGCTCGCCCGGCGACTACGCCGTCGAGCCCGGGATCATCTCCTCTTTCCCCATCCGCAACGCCGCGGACGGCACGCCGGAAATCGTGCAAGGCGTCCCCGTCGGCGACTTCAGCCGCGCGAAAATCGACGCCACCGTTGCCGAGTTGAAAGAGGAAAAAGTGCTCGTCGCGGAGTTGCTCGGTTGACGCTCGTCCTCGCGTTCCACCTCGTCGTCCTTGCCGGCCTCGGCCTCGCGCTGCTCACCGTCCTCGCGAATCTCGCGACCTTCCGCGGCCTGCGCGCCGCGCCGGAGTTCGGCCCCGATGTGCCGCTCGTTTCGATCCTCGTCCCGGCGCGAAATGAAGCGCGCAACATCGGCGCGTGCGTCAGTTCGCTGCTGGCGCAGGGCTACCCGAACTTCGAACTCATCGTCCTCGACGACCACTCCGACGACGCCACCGCGCAGATCGCCCGCGAACTCGGACTCGCCGCGGATCAAGCGCACAGGCTGATCTCCGGCTCTCCGCTCCCGCCCGGCTGGACCGGAAAAAACTGGGCCTGCCACCAACTCGCGTCCGAGGCTCGCGGCGAATTTCTCTTCTTCACCGACGCCGACACCGCGCACGCCGCGGGCACCGTCACCGCCGCCGTGGCGCACGCGCAAGCCACCCGCGCGAGCCTCCTCTCGGCCTGGCCGCGCCTCGTCACGAAGACCTGGAGCGAGCAACTCATCATCCCGATGGTCCTCCTTCTCGGCATGACGCTCTACCCGCACTGGCTCCTCGTCGCGCTTCAAAAAACCGGCCTCGGCGCACGCCTCCCGCGCTCCGTCCGCCGTTCACTCGGCGCGGCGAACGGCCAATTCCTTTTCTTCACCCGCGCCGCCTACGACCGCATCGGCGGGCACGCCGCCATCCGCGACCACCTCGTCGAAGACGTCGCCCTCGGCCGCGAAATCACCGCGCGCCTCGATGAAGGAATGCGCCTCATCAACTGCGAAGCCGTCCGCTTTTCCACCTGCCGGATGTATCGCTCCTTCGCCGAAGTCTGGGAGGGTTTCTCCAAAAATATCCGCCCCGCGTTCGAGCGCTCGCTCGCCGGATTTCTCTTCACCGGCGCGATGTCCGCCTGTTTTTTTCTCCTGCCATTTTTCTTGCTCGGAGCGTCCCGTTCGCGCCGAGCCGTCGTCGCTGAAATCGCGCTCATTTACTCGATCCGCCTGCTCCTCACGCTCCGCTTCAAAACGTCGTGGCCGAGCCTGATTCTCCATCCGCTCGGCCACACGCTCGCTCTCGCCATCGGGCTGAATAGCTGGCGTCTCAGCGCGACGACCGGCGTGACTTGGAAAGGCCGCACCTACCCGCACACGCCGGCCGGGTAGCCCTCCCCGATCTTGCAATCCAGCCATTCCCCGGCATCCTCTTTCCCGTCATGCAACTGACCCTTTTAAAGTCGAAAATCCATCGCGCCGCCGTCACCGGAGCCAGCCTGCATTACGAAGGAAGCATGACGATTTCGGCCGACCTCGCCGAGCGCGTCGGCCTTTTTCCCTACGAAAAAATCCTCGTCGGCAACATGCGCAACGGCGAGCGCTTCGAGACCTACGTCATCTACGGCGAGCCTGGCGCGGGGCAGATTCAGCTCAACGGCGCGACCGCCCATCTCGGCCAAATCGGCGACCGCGTCACCATCATGAATTTCGGCTCGTTCACCCCGGAAGAGGCTCTGGGACATAAACCGCGAGTCATCGTGCTCGATGAGAGCAACGCCGTCGTCCGCTTCGATTCAGGCTCGCACGCCGCCGATTTGCAGGTCGTCGTTTGATTTCCAAAACCGTGAATATCCAAGAACTGCTGACGCGCGAATTCGCCTGGGGCTTCTACCTCGGCCTCATCTTTCTCCTCATCGTCGCCTACAATTATTTGCGGCTGAAAGGCGAGTTCACCCGCTACCGCCGGCACCTCAGCGACAAGCTCGAAATCGAGGCCGACACGATGAAAAAATCGAAGGTCGAGCTCGAGACGATGCGGAAAGAAAACGAGACGCTCCGCGTGAAAGTGAACGCCCTCAACGAAGCGCCCGACCGCAAAATCCAGCGCGACCTCGAGGTCTATGCCCGCGCCGAAAAGCGGATGCTGCTGAACGTCCCCGGCTTCGCCCCAGCGTGGGAAACCGCCAAGTCCGAAGCGCACTCCGAACTCGTCGAGGAGGAGAGTGGAAAGCGCCCGTCGAAGCGCATTTTCGCCCGCATCTTCGGCGGCGGAGACACCCGCGCGCTCCCCGCCCGCGAGGATGGCGCGAAGCACGTCGAAGCCGACGCACGGTCGGGCGCGGCGGAATCGCCGTAGTCGCCCGGCGGGCTCAAGGATCGCCGGGAACATCGGAGGAACGTGTCCACGAAAGGCACGAACCGGGATTCTGGATTGCGTGCCCTTTCGTGTCTTTCGTGGCCAAATTCTTTCTCAGAATCCCGCGCCCTTCGTCGCGGTTTTCACGCGGAGGAGGAACATGTTCGAGGTGATGTAAATCGACGAGCCGTCGTCGCCCCACGCGCAGTTTCCGGTCGGCTGTCCGGTGAGGATCGTGCCGAGATGTTGGCCTGCCGGCGAAATGATCAGCACCCCGCCCGGCCCTGTCGCGAAGAGGTTTCCCAGCGCATCGACCTTCAATCCATCGGGGTTGCCTTTCTTGCCCGGAGCGGCAACCGGCAGCGCGTCGAAGAATACGCGTCCGTTCAAAACCGAGCCGTCCGCCTGCACGTCGTAGGCCATGATCCGCGGCGCTTTCGCATCCGACACGGCGACGTACAGCACCTTCTCGTCGGGCGAAAAAGCGATGCCGTTCGGGAACGTGAGATCCTTCAACACGGCGGTGACGTCGCCCGCTTTCGTCACGCGGAAGACGCCGTTGAAATCGAGTTCCTTCAGCGGCGAATCGTTCAGTTTGTCGAGCCCGTACGGCGGATCGGTGAAATAGAGATCACCGTTTTTGCGCACCGCCACATCGTTCGGACTGTTGAACCGCTTGCCCTCAAACTTGTCCGCGAGCGCCGTTTGCTTCCCATCCATTTCCAGCCGCGCCAGCCGCCGCTCGCCGTGCTGGCAGACGATCAGCCGCCCCTCCGCATCGACGGCGAGCCCGTTCGAGCCCTGCTCGCGGAAGCCCTCACGCGGACTGAGCATCCCGCTCGGTTTGAGAAAAGGAACCGCCTTCGCCGCGCCCGGCGCCCACCGGAAAACCACATTCTCCGGCACGTCGGAAAAAAGCAGCGCGCCGTGAAACCACACCGGCCCCTCTGACCATGTGAAGCCCTCGCTCAGCTTTTCGATCTTCGCGTCCGGCGAAATCAGTGCGTCGAGCGCGGGGTCGAGACGTTCGATCGAGCCGTTGAATTCCGGCGTGGACGGCGCGGCGAAAAGCGCGAGCGGGGCGAGGAGAAATGGCAGAAGGGATTTCATGCCGGCGATGTTCATGGGCGAAGCCGCTCATTCAATTGGAAAGACGATTGCAGGCATTAAAAACCCAGGTAGTGGCTCAGTCTGAAAATGATTGTAGGGCGACCGCTCCGGTTGCCCAGGCAGGCGGGGCGCCCGCCCTACAAATTCCGGCAGACTGAGCCACTACCAAAAATCAGCGTCGAAATGCTCGTTGACCGTTTTCTATTCGCATGACTCATTCCGCCCCATGCGCGCGTGGGGCGATCGTGAGATTTCGAATGATGCACGCGTTTCCCCGCACACACACCGCTTTGCCGGGCGCATCCTATTCGTGCGAGTTGGTGAGCGCCGTCGTTACCATTCGGAAGCGGGTACCTCAGATCTGGGGGAGGCCGACCCGGGGCTGGCGCTGTGGGGCTTCCAGCCGAAACGCGCCGCCGGAGACGCGCAGCCGCAGCCAAAGCCGGACGCGCCCGCCACGGCGATGCTCGATCAGGCGGCACGAACGCTGCAAATTCCCGCGCTGCCGGCGCACGCGACTTCGATCGTCGGCTGGCGGCAACCCCGGGGGGGTGAGGCGGAGCCGGCGGGGATTTCTGACGACCGGACGGTGGGGATCGCGGACATCAGCCCGCTGGTGCCGGGGGTGAGTTGCACGGTCTGGGAGACCGGCCGCACCAGCGCGGGCGACGGCCCGGCGGGAAACAAGATCACCTTCACCGCATGGGTGGTCTTCAGCTCTTTTGAAAATAGCCCGGCACTTCAGTGCTGGGACGGTGCTGGGGATGCGCGCCAGTCCCGCTGGGATGACAGAATCGTTCTTTCGTCCCTGCGGGACTGGCACCTCTTGCGAGAATGACCCAGCACTGAAGTGCCGGGCTATTTTCAGGAGGAACTCCGGGTGCTCCGGGTGCTCTTCTCTTGCGCAGGACAAACAGCTCTGAACACCTCCGGAAATGAGACAAACCGCTGCAAGATAAAACGACTCCCGGTACACTCTCTAACATCGAGGCCGCGTTTCGGTCTTCTCGCGGTGCCTCTTTTCACCCGCCCACCGCTCGCGCTGGCGGGCGCGGCGCTGCTCTCCGCGGCTCGCGGGCAGGCGGCGGATTCGGCGGAAGGGACGGCGTTTTTCGGAAGTAAAATCCGGCCCGCGCTGGTCGAGTATTGCTTCAAATGCCACAGCGCGGAGGCGGAGAAAGTAAAGGGCGACCTGCGGCTCGACACGCGCGAGGCGCTGCGGAAAGGCGGCGAATCGGGCGCGGCGATCGTGGAGGGGAAGCCGGACGAAAGCCTGCTGATCAAAGCCGTCCGGCGGCTCGACAAAGACCTCGCGATGCCGCCGAAAAAGGAGCTGCCGGAGGCGGTGATCAACGACTTCGTCGCGTGGGTGAAAATGGGCGCGCCGGCGTTGGCAGACGCCGCGCCGGTGGCGCAGATCGACTACGCGGCGGAGCGGAAAAAGTGGGCCTTTCATAAGCCCGTCGAGCCCGCCGTTCCTGTCGCCGCCGACGCTGCGAAATGGACCAATCCGATCGACCGGTTTCTCGCGGCGAAGTTCGAGGGCGCGCACCTTTCCGCCGCGCCGCCCGCCGACAAACGGACGCTCCTGCGCCGCGCGACGTTCGACCTCGCGGGGCTGCCGCCGACGCCGGAAGAGCTCGCGGCATTCGTCGCCGACGAGTCGCCGGAGGCGTTTGCGAAAGTCGTGGAGCGGCTGCTGGGCTGCCCGCAGTACGGCGAGCGGTGGGGCCGGCATTGGCTCGATGTGGCGCGTACGCCGACTCGCTCGACTCCCGCGGAGCCGGGAAAGAGGGCGACATTCTCGATGCGTGGCGGTATCGCGATTGGGTGGTCGATTCGTTCAATCGCGACCGGCCGTTCGACGAATTCATCACGCACCAAATCGCCGGCGACATCCTCGCGGCGCGCGCGTGCATGTCCGCGGACGCTACGATCGGCTGCGGGAGCTGCGCCCGCGGGGCTTCCCGGTCGTCCGCGGGGCGGACGCGCAGCCGGGGAAAATCGCGTGAACGCGATCTTGCACCGCGTGCCAGCCGAACTCGTCCGTCGCGCCGTGGACGATCCCACCTTTCACCCCGCCGCCCGCCAGCCACACTGCCAGCTTTGGGATCAGCACGGGAGTCTGCGGAAAGAGCTGCCGACGAACTGCGCGGCGGGGGACAAGCCGATCGCGGGGCTGCTCCAGGATTTGAAAGTGCGCGGTCCGCGGATTTCTTTCGCTCGCGATCCAGCGCGCGAGTTCCAGCCGCCCGCTGCCTTCCGCGGGTGATGGTCAATCGCATCTGGCAGCATGTTCATGATCTCCACGCGACGATCCTGCACCTGATGGGGCTCGATCAGACGCGCCTCACTTACCGATACAGCGGGCGCGATTACCGGCTGACGGACGTGCATGGGAACGTCGTCCGCGAGCTGATCGCGTGACGCGGCGGACGGGAAAAGGCGAAGCAGGAAAACAGGAAAACAGGAAGCGACTCCGGTTTCCTGCTTTCCTGTTTTCCTGCTAAATCCGCCTACCGCATCCTCTCCGCTCGCTCCACATCCACATGATTCCATTTCGCACCATCGCCCAGACTCGCACGCCGGACGGCTCGCTGCTCACGCTGCACGAGCACGACGGGGAACATTATTTGAAGCTCGCGGGGCGGCAGTTGATGAGCACGTATTCGACGACTTCGGAGCTGCTGCTCGGCGAGGTGGCGTGCGAAGGGCTGGCGCGGGCGCGCAGTCCGCGGGTGCTCATCGGCGGGCTCGGACTCGGGTTCAGCTTGCGGCGGGTGCTCGAAATCGTCGGCGCGCAAGCGGTGGTGCATGTCGCGGAATTGCTGCCGGAAGTGATCGCGTGGAATCGCGAGCTGCTCGGAAAAGTGAACGGCCGGCTGCTCGACGACCCGCGCGTGGAGGTCTTCGCCGAGGATGTTTTCAAAGTGATCCGGCGAGCGCCCGCGGCGCCGTACGACGCGATCCTTCTCGATATGGACAACGGGCCGACGAGCCTCGTGCAGAAAGGGAATTCGCGGATTTACGAACGGCAGGGTTTTGCGCGGATCGCGCGGGCGCTGGTGCCGGGCGGGCGCGTGGCGTTTTGGGCGGCGACGGAGGAGCCGGGATTCGTCACGCGGTTGTCGAAGGCCGGGTTTCGCGCGGAAGCGATCGAGGCGAAGGCGCATCCGACTGCGAAACGGGCGGCGCACCGGATTTATGTCGGGACGCTTTTGGAGGACGAGCCGCCGGTTTCCGAGCCGGGTGCGAGCGCGCGGCGGCGGCCGGTCAGTAGCTAAAGCGCGAACGCGACTTCGGGCGCTCGAGCTCGGGCCGATGTTTTCGGCGATGCTTTTTTTTCCGCTTTGGAAAGAGAAACCAGCAGCCGAAAATGGCGAAGGCGACGAGTGAGGCGACGATGATCGTTCGCTCTAGTTCGGAGTGTTGCTGATTCGCGCGCTCGGCGATCGTACGCACGTTGCCCGGTTCGAAATTGATGCCGCGTCGCTCGTCGTTTCGACCGACGATGCCGCCCGCCCGAAGCTTCGAACTTTCGATTGTGCGCGTGAGGTCGAGGAGGTTCGGGTCGGGCGTCGGAGCGGGGGAGGCGGCAGGCTTCGGAGCGCCGGCGGGCGGGCCGAAGAGGGAATGAGAAGGCGCGGGTCGCGGGGCTCGCAGCTCGAATTTGTCCTGCGCGGAAACGATGCCGCGGGAGGCGAGCAGGCAGAATGTTAAGATGAGGACACGATTGAGGGGCCGCATGGTGACGGGTGGCGCGGGGGAAAGCGCGCGGCACTTTTTGCACACGGCAGCCGGTTCGACAAGTCCGAGGCGCGGACTCGCCGGCGTCGTCTCAAATCAACCCGAGCTTCATCTTGCCCGCCTCGCTGATCATCGCCTGATTCCACGCCGGATCCCAGACGAGTTCCACATCGGCATCGCGGACGCCGGGGACGCTGAGCACTTTGGCCTTCGCCTCGGCCGCGATCGTCGGACCCATGCCGCAGCCGGGGGCGGTGAGCGTCATCTTCACCTCGACGCGCGAACCGCCGGCCTCCCTCGGCAAAACCGAGCAGTCGTACACGAGCCCGAGATCGACGATGTTCACCGGGATCTCGGGGTCGTAGCAGGTCTTGAGTTGGTCCCACACGGCCTTCTCATCGACGGGCACATCGGCGTCGCCGGCGGCCGTTTCTGTCGTGGCGGAGGCGGGCTCGATCCCGAGCGCGTCCGCGTTCGCATCGACGATGCGCGCGAGCCCGGAACTCGTCGCGATCGTGTAGCTGCCGCCGAGCGCCTGCGTGATGTAAACCTGCGTGCCGGCGGTGATCGTGAAAGTTTCGCCGCTCGGAATGCGGATCGCCTCGCAGTCGCGGGTGAGGGTGCGTTCGGTGTTTTCGTGCATGATTTAAAATAGGTTTGAGCGGAGCTACGGCTTGAGCACGATTTTCATTTTGCGCGCGTCAGCTTTCGGAGCGGTGAAACTTTCGATCAAGGTACTCGCATTTTTCGGAGCGGGCGCGGCGGCGGTGCCGGGCGCGAGGGCGGAGCGGAGGGCGCCTTCGACGAGTTGCGCGCAGTGGATTTTCATCGGCGGCAGGGCGCCGAGCGGGGCGGAGAGATCGCTGCCGGACATCGAGAGCGCTTCCTCGATCGTCTTCCCGGCGATCAGCTCGGTCGCGACGCTCGCCACCGCGATCGCGGTCTCGCAGCCGAAGGTCTGAAACGTCGCGCGATCGATCACCTTTTTGCCGGTCCCGTCGTCCCTGAATTTCACCCACATCCGCAGCATGTCGCCGCAATCTGCGCTGCCGACGGTGCCGACGGAATCGGCGTCTTCCATCTCGCCGACGTTCTTCGGATTCTTGATCGCATCCTGGATGCGCTGCTGCAGGTCGTCGCTCATGGGATCGGTTTATTCGAGTTCGTAGCGGGGCAAAGTGGGATCGACTTCGACGCTCCACGCGTCCATCCCGCCGCGGACGCTCTTCACATTTTCAAAGCCGTGCCCGGCAAAATACGCCGCCGCATCCATGCTCCGCGTGCCGCGATGATCGAGCACCGCGAGGAGCGCATGGCGATCCCACGAGCCGAGCGCGTCGTTCATCAGCTCCTGCGTGAAGAAAATCGCGCCATCGATGTGGACGGTGTCGAACTCCTCGCGCGTCCGCACGTCGATCAGTTTCGCCGCCGCATCGTCGCGCAATGCGGACGCGAGTTCCGTCGCTGTGATCTGCAATTTCAGGTCGCCCTCGTGGCTGCTGACGATGTGCTCGACGACTTCCTCGACCGGCAGATTTTCGTTGCGCGCGCAGACTTGGGCGAGCGTCTCGCCGGGCTGGAAGCCGCAGCTCGAGCAGCCGCCGATGTGGTATTTGCGAAAGAGCGCCCGCTGCGCGCCGGGATACTGCGCGAGCAGTTCGCGCATCGTGGTTTCTGGATTGATCGTCGCCGTCGTGGACATGCGCGGAACGTAAGCGGCGGCCCGCGCGCTGACAACGCCAGCGCGGCAATGCGCGCGAAAGCCTTCCGGTCATCCTGAGCGGAGCTTCGGCTTTGCGAAGCGCAGTCGAAGGACCTCTTACTATTTCCCCCTCTGCAATGCGCGCGCGCAAGAGGGGGAAATATTAAGAGGTCCTTCGACTCCGCTGCGCTGCGCTCAGGATGACAGGCTTGACGCTTCCGCGCGTCGCCGGACTATGGCCGCCCGATGCGTTTCCAAACTCTCTACGAAGGCCGCGCGATTTTTGCCGCCGTCGTCGCCCTCGCCGCCGTCGCCGCGCTGCTCCATTGGACGTGGCTGCTCGTCCTGTCGGCGCTGCTTTTTCTGTTCTGCCTGAACTTTTTCCGCGACCCCGATCGCGTCTCGCCGGCTGATCCGAAAGCGGTGGTCGCCGCCGCGGATGGCACGGTCGCCGACATCATCGACATCGACGAAAACGAGTTTCTGAAAGTCCGCTGCCAGCGCGTCGGCATCTTTCTCAATGTCTTCGATGTCCACGTGAACCGCGCGCCGATCGACGGCAAAATCGCTTTCGTCAAACATTACCCCGGCCTCTTTCTCGACGCCCGCAACCCCCAGTGCGCGATCGACAACGAGGCGATGGCGTGGGCCTTCGAGCGCGCGGACGTGACCCTTTTCGTCCGCCAGATCACCGGCGCGATCGCCCGCCGGATCGTGCCGTGGTCGAAGCTCGGCGACACGGTCGCGAAAGGGGAGCGCTTCGGGATGATCCGCTTCGGCTCGCGGACGGAAGTCTATCTCCCGATGAACGCGACGATCACCGTGAAGGTCGGCGACAAAGTGCGGGGTGGCGCGACAATCATCGCGCAGCTCGCTTCCTAAAAACTCCCCCAGAGCATGAGCGACGAATCCCCCGACGGACTGCCGAAAATCTACCTCCTGCCGAATCTGATGACGGCGGGGAATCTCTGCTGCGGCTTCCTCGCCACGCTGAAAATTCTCGAGGGCGCGCTGCTCGAATCGACGATTGGCGCGGACGCCGGCACGCATAATTTCCAGCTCGCGATCTGGCTCATTTTGGCGGCGTGTCTTTTCGATGCGCTCGATGGACGGCTCGCGCGGATGGGCGGCAACGAGAGCCCGTTCGGGCGCGAGTTCGACTCGCTCGCGGACATCGTGTCGTTCGGCGTCGCGCCCGCCCTCATGGTCGCGCGCGTCGTGTTGCGCGACTCGTCGAAACTCGGCTGGATGGTCGCCTCGATTTACCTCGTCTGCGGCGCGATGCGGCTCGCCCGTTTCAACTGCCTCGCCGCCGCCAACAGCTCCGCGGCGAACAAGGAATTCCGCGGCTTCCCGATCCCCGCCGCCGCCGGACTCGTCGCCTCGCTCACGCTTTTCATGCTCTGGCTGAATAATTACCGGCTCGAGCACTGGCTCACCGGCTGGGTGCTCCCGCCGCTGCTTTTGTTCCTCTCGTGGATGATGTTTAGCGCGTTCAAATACCCGAGCTTCAAGTCGCTCAACCTCCGCACCACGCGCTCGCTGCCGAAGTTCCTCGCCATCGTCATCGCGATCATCGCGACGGTGATGTTTTACCAGTGGATGCCGTTCGCGATCTTCCTCACGTATCTGCTCTACGGCTTCCTGCGGCCCTTCCTCTCGCGGAAGATGAAGCAGGAAATCGAGGACGAGATCGAGGACGACGACGAGCCGGCGGCGGTGCCGTGAACGCGCGGAAATTTCCGATCCGGGGAGCGCACGCGCCCTCGCGTGTGGTCTTCGGCGCCCTCGCCGAAGACTCTGGCGTCGGGAGACGATCGGCTGTCCGCGGAGTTCCCGGCGAGGGCGCCGGAAACAACACGCGAGGGCGCGTGCGCTCCCCGGCATGAGCGACTTCGCGCAAAGCGGTCTCATTTCCACGCTCCAGCAGCTCAACGAAGCGCACCTTCCCGAGCTCGAACGCGAACTCGCTGCCCTCTCCATCGCACGACCGATCGCGCTCGTTTTGCCGTGCCACGGCGCGGACCTCGATCGTCCGGCTCTCGCGCACATCGTCGGCGAACTCCGCGGCGCGGCGTTCCTCGCGGAGATCGTCGTGAGCGTGAATGCGGCGGATTCCGGCGCGTTGGCGCGCGCGCGCGAACTCTTCGCGCCGCTCCCGCAGCGCGTCCGTTTTCTCGAAAACGATGCCGCCGATTCTGCTGGAAAAGGGCGGAACGTCTGGTCCGCGCTCCAGCTTTTGTGCACCGAGGCGCGGGTCGAAATCATCGCGCTGCAGGACTGCGACGTGGCCTCGTTTCGGCGTGGAAATCTCGCGCGGCTTTGCTTTGCCTGCGCGCATCCGCAGCTCGGTTACGAGTTCGCGAAAATGTATTACAGCCGCGCCACGGACCGGCTTTACGGCCGCGTGAGCCGGCTTTTTTTTGCGCCGCTTTTGCACGCCATTGTCCGGCTGCACGGGCATCACCCGCTCCTCGATTTTCTCCTGAGCTTCCGCTACCCGCTCGCTGGCGAATGCGCCTTCACCCGCGCCGTCGCCGTGCAACTCCCGCTCGCTCCCGGCTGGGGGCTCGAGACCGCGATGCTTTGCGAACTCTTCCGCCGCGTCGAACCGCGGCAGATTTGCCAGGTCGATGGCGGCAGCGGTTACGACCACAAACATCAGCCCGCAGCCACCGCACTGGCAGCGATGGCCGGCGAAATCGCCGAGACCCTCTTGACGCAACTCGCCGCCGAGGGGCTGGCCATTTCCCCCGCCGTCCTCGCCGACGCATATCGCCGCGAAGCCGCCTCCGCCGTGCGCCGCTCCGCGCATCTCGCGCTCATCAACGGCCTGCCTTTCGACGCGCCCGCGGAGTCCGAGATTGTAGAAATCTTTGCCGCCCAACTCGACGCGGCGGATATGGAGTGAGCCGTGGCGTGTGGCGGCAACCCCGTCGTCGTCATCCTGAGCGCAGCGCCAGCGGAGTCGAAGGACCTCTCACTATTTCCCCCGAGACGCGCACGCCCCGGGGAAGGGGGAATAGTTAGAGGTCCTTCGACTGCGTTCCGCTGTCGCTCAGGATGACGGGTTTGGATTTCGCTGCGCGCGGCGGAAATCCGCTAACGTCCCGCGCGCAGCGGGCGCAATTTCGCGTGGATGACGCTCGGGTCGAAGCGATAGACCGCGCCGGTCGCGCCATCGAAAGCGATGCCGGGCGCGAGGCCCGTGGCGACGTTGCCCCATTCCCAGTCGCTGTGTTTGCGCACGAGTTTCACCTCGTACGGCTCGTAACCCGCGAGCTCGATCGTGACCGTGTGGTCGGTCCGCGTGGAGGGATGCAGCTCCCCCGGAGTGATCGCGCGCGTGTCGCCGTCGAGCTTCAGTAATGCGCCGGACGGCTGGCTCGTCACGCGCACGGTCTTGTGCGTCCCGGCGACGATGCTCGCGCAGGCGGGCAGGAAAAAGAGCGCCGCGAGCGCTGCGACCGGACGGAAAAATTTCATGCCGCCAACTTCGGCGACCGCGCGCGCCAGCGTCAAGGCGTGGCCTTTTTTCCAAGCTCGGACTGCCGCTTGAAATGCAGCCGGACCACGCGGCGTCCGTCCGTCTCGGTGATCGTGACGAGGTAGTCGTCGATCCGCGTCTGCTCGCCATGCTTCGGCAGGTGCCCGATGACGTGCGTGACGTAGCCGCCGATCGTGCTCACGTCGGCGCTCTCGAGTTCGAGCCCGATGAGGTCGTTCAATTCGTAGAGCCCGAGCGAACCCTCGACGACGAAT
The DNA here is from genome assembly GCA_043777315.1 of Spartobacteria bacterium. Lineage (GTDB taxonomy): Bacteria > Verrucomicrobiota > Verrucomicrobiia > Chthoniobacterales > Chthoniobacteraceae > CAIURC01. The sequence continues at coordinate 92,156 of JAYVPW010000006.1, forward strand.
TCGCCGTCGCTGACCTGCCGCAGCTCCGGTTTGTCGGCGTCGAATTCGTCCTGAATATCGCCGACCAATTCCTCGAGCACGTTGTCGAGCGTGACGACTCCGACGGTGCCGCCGTACTCATCGACGACGAGGGCGAGATGCCCGTGCTTCGTCAGGAAAAAGGTGAGCAGCTTTTCCAGTGGCATCATTTCCGGCACGGGAAAAATGTCGCGTTTGATCGCGTGCAGGTCGGGCTTCGGATCGCGCAAAAGGGTGAGCAGATCCTTGATATGGACGAGCCCGATCGTGTTATCGAGGTGCCCCTCGCAGAGCGGAAACCGGGTGTGCCGCGACTCCTGCGCGGTCTTCAGATTTTCCTCGAAGGTCTCCTCCGTGTTCAGAAAAACGACCTCGCCGCGCGGCGTCGTGATGTCGCGGACGACGCGGCGGCGCATGTCGAGCGCGTTGATGAGAATCTCTTTCCCCAGCGAGGTGACCTCCTGCGCGCTCGAGCTCTCGGCCAGAATGACCCGCAGTTCCTCCTCGCTGTGCGCGAGCTCGTGTCCGCTGACCGGCTCGATCCGAAAGACGATGCGCAAAAGTGCGTTCGAGGAGACGTTCAGAAACCAGATAGCCGGCTTGAGCACGGTGTAGAAAAAGGCGAGCGGACGGCTCACCGCCAGAGTCGCAGGGAGGGCTTTGCGGATCGCGAGAATCTTCGGTGCCTGCTCGCCGAGCACGATGTGGAGGAAGGTGATGGCAGAAAAAGCCAGCGCGAAAGAGACCGATCGGATGACTGTGAGCGACTCGACTCCGAGCTGGTGAAAGGCGGGTTGGATCATCTGCGCGAGGAACGGCTCGCCGATCCAGCCGAGCCCGAGGCTGGCCAGCGTGATGCCGAGCTGGCAGGCGGAAAGGTAGGCCTCGAGGTTGCCCGTGATGCGTTTCGCGAGATGCGCGCCTTTGTGTCCTTCTTCGATGAGCGCGTCGAGTTGGCTGCCGCGGATTTTCACCAGCGCGAACTCGGCGGCGACGAAGAATCCGTTCAACCCGACGAGCAGCAGAATCCCCAGCAGCTTGAGCGCGATGACACCGGGCGTCTCCCATTGAGTCGCGAGCCCGGCGTGCTCGGCGAGCATCGGAGGGAGGGTCATGGGGTTAAAAAAGAACGAGCCGCGGACTCAAAAAGAGTCCGCGACTCGAGGAAAACGGATTGTCGGAAAGTGGTTACCAGCTCGACTTGGTCACGCCGGGGATGAACCCATTGGACGCAAGCTCGCGGAAGGCGATACGCGAGAGCTTGAAGCGTCCGATGTAGGCGCGCTTACGGCCAGTGGCCTGGCAGCGGCGGCTCAGTCGGACCGGGCTCGCGTTGCGCGGAAGCAGCGAGAGGCCGATGTAATCGCCCGCGGCTTTGAGCTCAGCGCGCTTGACGGCGTACTTTGCGACGGTCGCGGTTTTGCGTTTCTCTTTTTCTAACCAGCTAGTTTTTGCCATACGAAGGGCGCAGAAAGTAGGAGGCCCGCCAGCGTTTGCAACCCCTTTTTCGGGGAATTACCCGCGCTGGATTCGGAGCGTTCTCCCGATTCGTTGGGCAATTGGTTACTTGTCAGCCGACTGGCTCGCGTGCCGGGCTGCCAGCTCGTCTTTCACATCCTCGGCAATGAGCTTGATGATGTAGCCGCTCATCGAGCGCCGATCTTTTTTGGCCTTCAGCTTGAGGGGCTCGAGCAATTCCTCGGGACAGCGGAACGCCGTGTACTTGGTCTTTTCAGTCATCGAACAACGTAACACCACTCGCGGTCATCACCACTTTAACCACGACCGCGGCGTCAGGGAGCTGCCCGACCAGGATTTGAACCTGGACTAGGCGAGTCAAAGTCGCCTGTGCTACCGTTACACCATCGGGCAATGGGGCGGAGAAGGAACCAGCTCTCGGTGGGGGAGGCAACCGGAAATCGGGGGAGGCTGCGGGGCAAACGTCGAACGTCGAACGTCGAACGTCGAACGCTGAACGCTGAGCGCAGAAGACTGCGCCGCCTCGCGTTCTCAGTTCCTAACTTCGACGTTCGACGTTCGACGTTTTCCCATGCGGAAACGCCCGCGCTCGCTATCGACCCACCAGATTTCTCCCCGTCATCTCCGCCGGCTGCGGCACGCCCAGCAGCGCGAGCAATGTCGGCGCGACATCGGCGAGGATGCCGCTCTCCAGTTTCGCGCCCGCAGTGTCGGGGGCGACGTAGAGAAGGTGGACGAGGTTGGTGGTGTGGGCGGTGTTCGGCGAGCCGTCGGGGTTGCGCATTTGTTCGCAGTTGCCGTGGTCGGCGGTGACCAGGAGCTGGCCGCCGAGGGCGAGCGTTTTCTCCACGACCTGCCGCACGGCGTCGTCGATCGTCTCGACGGCTTTGATCCCCGCCGAGACGACGCCGGTGTGCCCGACCATGTCGGGATTCGCGAAATTCAGGATGACCAGATCGTATTTCTCCAGCCGCTCGACGACCCGGCGCGTGACTTCCGGCGCGCTCATCTCGGGCTTGAAATCGTAGGTCGGCACGTCCTTCGGCGACGGCACGATCTCGCGATCTTCGCCGGGAAATTGCGTCTCGACTCCGCCATTGAAAAAGTAGGTGACGTGCGGATATTTCTCGGTCTCCGCGATGCGCAGTTGCTTCAGCCCGGCGCGGCTCACGACTTCGCCGAGGATATGCGCGAGCGACTGCGGGAGGAAAGCTGCGGGGCAGGTGTAAGTCGCGTCGTATTGCGTGAGCGTGACGTAGTGGATGGCGGGCGTCACTTCGCGCTCGAAGCCCATGAATCCCGGATGCAAAAACGCCTCGCTGAGCTGCCGCGTGCGGTCGGCGCGGAAGTTGAAAAAGACGATCACGTCGCCGTCGCGGATGCGCTGTTCGTTCGCGTGGGAAAAGATGAGCGGCTGGAGAAATTCGTCCGTCTCGCCTTTCGCGTAGCTCGCGGAAATGGCCGCGCTCGGCATCCCCTCGCACACCGTGCCGCGGCCGAGGACGATCGCGTCCCACGCGAGTTTGGTGCGCTCCCAGCGGTGGTCGCGATCCATCGCAAAATAGCGGCCGATCACCGTCGCGATCTTCGCGCCGGTCGGGTGGAGCCCGGCTTGGGTTTGCGTGAGGAAATCCGCGCCGCCGGTCGGTGAGGTGTCGCGCCCGTCGGTGATCGCGTGGATCAAAATGTCGTTCACGCCGGCGTCGTGCGCGGCTTTTGCCAGCGCGACGAGGTGGTTCTGATGGCTGTGGACACCGCCGTCGGAGAGCAGCCCGAGGAAATGGAGGCGCGTCCCTTTCGCTCGCGCAAAGGCCTCCTGCAGCACGGCGTTCGTCGCGAGTTCGCCGTCGGCGATGGCTTTGTTGATGCGCGTCAAATCCTGATAAACGATCCGGCCCGCGCCGAGATTCAGGTGGCCGACTTCGGAGTTGCCCATCTGCCCCTCCGGCAGACCGACATCCATCCCGCTCGCGCTGAGTCGAGCCTGCGGATACGTGGCGTAGAGGTGATCGTGGAAAGGAGTGCGCGCCAGCAGCGTCGCGTCGCCGTTGAATTCCGCGTGCTCGCGCCCGCCCGGATTCACGCCCCAACCATCACGAATTATCAGCACAACAGGCTTCGACATAGGCCGCGGAATGAAGCAGCGCGGGCGTCGCCGGGCGAGCGCGATTTGCAGCTCGCGAAGTGGTGGAGCGCCTCTTCTTCCGGTCATCCTGAGCGGAGCCCGGCTTTGCGGGCGCAGTCGAAGGACCTCTTACTTTTCCCCCGCATGTGCCCGTGTATCGGGGAAATAGTTAGAGGTCCTTCGACTCCGCTGCGCTCCGCTCAGGATGACGGGAAAGGGCTGCCGAAACCGCGCGATTTTCTACCGAAAACCGAACCGCTCTCCGAGCCCGAGGCACTCCGCCAGCGGCTTCAATCCGCCGGTGCAGGTCTCGTCGCTGAGGTTCGCCGCGGCAGCGCAGACCCCGATGCGCAACGCCTCCTCGACCGGCTTGTTTTCGTGCCAGCCGAGCAGCACCCCGGCGGTGAAGGCGTCGCCCGCGCCCGCCGCACCTTTGATGTAGCCCTCGGGCAGCCGCACGCTCCCGTGCTCGTGCCACGCGCCGTCGCGGCCGAGCGCGCACGCGCCCTCGGGGAAATGCACGACCACGCGCTCGCGCACCCCGGCGGCGATCAGCTCGCCCATCGCCTCGCGCAACGCGGCGCGATCGAGCGTTTCGCCAGCGCGGATGGTCCGCCCCGTCACGCGTCCGGCCTCGAATTCATTCATCACGCACACATCGACGTGCGGCAGCGCGGGCAGGACGATTTTCGCGAAGCGATCACTGTCCTCGCTCACGCAATCGATCGACGTCTTCAGCCCCGCGTCCTGCGCCCGCGCGAGCACCTCCGCCGCCACGGTGCCGTGCGTGGCGCTCGGTCCGTCGAGCCGGTCGAGCAGCAGCAGGTAGCCGAGATGAAAAAGCCGCGCGTTCGTTTTCGAAAAATCGAAGTGCTCGGAATCGAGCAGCGCATTCGCCCCACGGGCGTGAAAAAACGTCCGACGTCCGTTGCCCTGCACGGTCATCACGTCGGTGAAACTGGTCGGGGCCGACGCGATTTTCTGGAGCTGCGCGGCCCCGATGCCGAGCCGCGCGCAATCGGCGAAAATGCTCTCGCCATCCTCGTCGTCGCCGACCAATCCCGCCGCCTCGAGCGGAAAGTTCGCGCCCATCACCGCGAGGTCGAAGAGCACGTTGTAGGGCGAGCCGCCGGTCCCGCGCGCGTTGCTGAAAATGTTCGCCAGCGCGTCCTGCGCCGGCCAGGTGTCGATCATTTTCACATGGTCGATGATCCAATTGCCGCCTGCGAGGATGCCGTTTCGGGGAGTCATAAAATGAGCTGTTCACAAAGCAAGAATCCGCGCGGGCGGACAAGCGTTTAGTCGGGACGCGCGGGTCTTTTCCGATCCGGTCGGGATGGGAAAAGAATGCTTGTCCGCGCACGCGGGGCTGCGTTCACATTCGATTGGTTGTCTGGATCGCTTTCCGTATGAAGAAACTCCCTCTCCTTGTCCTGCTCGCGCTGGCGTCGCCCCTTTTGGCCGCGCCCGAGGAAAAAGCGGAATCGGCTCCCGCGACCAAGTCCGAAGCGCCGGCGAAAATCGACGTGAAGGGGCTCTCCACGCAGATGATCGACGACGTGGTGGTGCCGGTTCCGAGCGAGGTTTTCAAGGTGCTCGACAAGCTCCAGAGACCCAGTTGGAGCGAGGTTCTGCGCCCGACCAAAGGGGTCGCGAAACCGAGCGGCGGTCCGGAACAAATTTCGCTGATGCTCGGCGCGGTGATCGCCGAGGGCTTCATCGCCGTCGAAGCGGAGAATGCCGAAGAGGTCAAAAAAATCGGCAAAAGCGTCCTGAACCTTTCGCGGGCGATCAACGTCGAGAAAGCCGTCTCGCGCCGCAGCCAGAGCATCATCGACGCGGCGGACGAGAAAGATTGGAGCAAAGTCCGCCGCGAACTCGACGGCGCGCTCGCCGATGTCCGTGTGGCGATGACTTTGTTGAAAAGCCAGGAACTCTCGCAACTCGTCAGCCTCGGCGGCTGGCTCCGCGGCACCGAAGCGCTCACGGAGGTCGTGAAAAAGCGTTTCTCCAAAGACGGCGCAGAACTGCTGCACCAGCCGATCCTCCTCGATTATTTCGACAAGCGAATTGCCACGATGGACAAGCGCCGCCAGACCCCGCTCGTGCTGCAGGTGCGGCAGGGCTTGCTCGAGATTCGCCCGCTCATGGGCGTCACCGAGGGCGTGGAAATTTCCGAGAAGACCGTGATCGAAGTCGGTGAGATCGCCAACCGTTTGATCAAGGCCATCAACTCAAAGTCGAATTAACCAGACCCCGTTTTTGTGAAGCGATTTGCCACTCTTTTCATCTCCCTCCTGTGCGTGTTTTTCATCGCCGCGCGGGCTCACGGAACCATCGACGACGCGCTCTCTTTTGCGCTGGAGGCGGCCGATCCCTACGTGAAGGAAGGCTACACCGTCCGCGAGGATTACTGGGGCGGCGACCTCGCGGTGAAGAGCAGCAAGGCGATCGTCCACCAGCTTTTCAAGGGCAACGAATACTGGTTCTGGATGGGCACGGACCAGAAGAACGCGAAGATTTCCATTCACGTTTACGACAGCGACGGCAACCTCGCCGAAGTCGAATCCTGGCAGAAGCCGCACATGGCCGCGGCTCGCGTGACGCCGAAGAAAACCGGCTCGTATTACCTCATCGTCGAGATCGAGAAATCGCCGGACGAGCGGACGTTTTGGTCGCTGGCCTACGGATTCCATTAACCGGAGCCAGCGGCGAAAACTGGACGCAGCGGATGCACACGACGATCGCGGAACTCGATCAGGAAGATGCCGCCGCCCGCATCACGGCGCTGATTCGCCGGACCGGGCGGGCTTGATCGCGCAGCAAAATCCGCTCGCCCGGCTGAATTCTCGCGCCCACTTTTCGCGGCGATGAAACCCTCTCCGCGTCTCCTGATTTTTGCGCTGCCGCTGCTGCTGTTGGGCGGCTGCGCGAGCAACAGCGTCGTCAATTTTTCGCACTACGACGAGGCGCGCCCGCAGTTCGCGCGCATGGCTCGGGAAGGGATCGTCGGCGTGATTCACGAGGCGACTTTCCCCGTCGGCCAGGTCGATGCGGCCTACGCTGACCGGCAGGACGCGGCGCTCGCGGATGGTCTGCTCTGGGGCGCGTATCACTTTGCCGACGGCACCGATCCGATCCGGCAGGCGGACCGTTTTCTCGCCACCGTCGCCGCGCGCTGGCACGCAGGTGGACGCGGCGCGAGTGCGCCCGGCGTGCTGCTCGTCCTCGACTTCGAGGAAAACGACCACTACCTCGGTGGCTCGATGCGGGTCGGGCAGGCGGTCGCTTTCGTCGAGCGAATCCACGAGCGGACCGGAAAATATCCCGGCCTTTACACCAACGAAAATCGGGTGAAGCGCGTGATCGATGGCCCGGACGTGGACCCCGCGGTGAAGCTCGCGCTTTCCCACTGCTGGCTCTGGATCGCCAACTACCACCACCGCCCGAGCCACACCGCGCCGTGGTCGCGCTGGAGCCTCTGGCAATACACCGGCGACGGGACGTGCGACCTGCCGCGGTCAGCCTACCCGACGGGTGTCGGAAATTTCCGGAACGCCGAACGCAATATCTTCCCCGGTAGCAAAAGTGCCGTCCGCGCTTTCTGGAAAGAGCACGCGTGGCAGCCGCCGAGTCTGTAGGGCGGGCGCTCCGCCTGCCCAAAGCGACCCGAATGGTCGTTCTCAATCCCGATCAGTTTTGAGGACCGCGCCGGGCGCGCTGCCCGTCGGGAATGCCTTGCGGAGTCGCGTTGAGCCTGGCTTTCACCTCGTCGGAAATCTGCGCGCTTGCGACCCAGGTCTGCGCGGCGGCCTGGTCGCGGCGCATCCAGTCGCGGACGATGTTTTGGGTCGTGCGATCCCGAATTTCCGGGGTCGTGATCGACAAGGCCCACGCGGCCGCGCCGGACGGATCGGCTTTCACGATGCTCTTCGCAAATTCCTCGCGCATCGGATCGGACTCCGCGCCGAGCGGATAACTGGTGAGAAATTTCCCGACCGCGGCGGGATCTTTTTTCGACCACTCGTCCACCGTTTCCGCGAGTGCCCGGGTTTTGCCATCGCCGGGGGCGAGCGCCTTCACCCACTCCATCGTGCGGGGGCCGTCCTGGTCGGCGAGGCGTCCGGCGAGTTGCGCCGTCATCCCGTCGCGGAAAGAACCGGCGGGCAGGGCGAGGATCGCGTCGCGCGCCGCGCTTTCGTCGCGCTGGCCGATGAGCTCGGTGATGAGCGTCCCCATCATGCGTCCCCGCGAGCGGCTGAGCTCCTCGTTGCCGGCGACTTGCAGCGCGCGGTTGATGTCGGTGCGCGCGAGCTGCGCGACGACGGAGGCGAGCGCCCAATTGCCGTCCTGGCCCGGTCCCCCCTGGCTGGGTCCGCGCTGGTTGTTCGCGTCGGCGGGCGGGACGCCGTTCGCTTGCGCCCAGGCGATGGCGGCTTCCGGGTCGGTGCGCGTCCAGGTTTTCAGCACGGTGCCCGTGCCCATCCAGCGCTCTTCGTTGCTGCGTTTCGGGTCGGAGGCGCAGGCCGCGGCAGCCTTGGCATCGAGCTTCGTGTAGCGTTCGAGGAGGAGCGAATATTCGCGGCTCACGCGCATCGGGCCGCGATTTCGTCCGCCGCTTTCGGCCACGACTTTGAGCGCGTTTTCGATGTCTTCCGCGGTGGTCAGGGTTTCGAGCAGGCGCAAAAAGCCGCTCATCCGCGTCGCTTCGTCATCCTGGGCGAGGAGCTGTTTGAGAAATTCGGCAGTCGGCATTCCGCCGGTGATTTGCGCCGTGGTGGGCACTTTTCCGTCACGCTGCGCGTCGCCAGAACCGGTGCCGGGGAGGAGCGAAAAAGTGGCCGCACCGGCGTTTGGCGTGAGGCCGCCCCCGGAGTTGCTGCCGCTTGCCGCTGCAGATTTCGGGGGCTGCGATGAGCCCATCGAGCCGACGGAGTAGGCGATGACGGCGGTGGCGAACCACGAGCCGGCGACGATGAGTTGGCGAGAACGGATGGGCATGCGCATGGGAAAAGTTAGCTCCTTGAACTGGCACAGCTACGGGAAGTTGCGGGGCGGCAGCAGCAGGGCAGCATCCAATGTCATCCTGAGCGCAGCGCAGCGGAGTCGAAGGATCTCTTACTTTTCCGGTGGGCGTAGGCGGCGAGTGAAGCGGCGATCGTTTTTTGCAACCGCCTCCGCTCGGGGGAAATAGTTAGAGGTCCTTCGGCTCCGCTGCGCTGCGCTCAGGATGACTTCTTGATCCGGCTGGCTCCGCCGGGGCTCGCTACGCCGCGCTCTTTGGCTGAGAAGAGCCGACGGCTTTCGGCTTCACGAGCCGGAGGATTTTCTCCACGGCGGCGGCGGCGGTGAGTCCGTGCTTTTTGCGGAGAATGTCGATCGCGCCGTGCTCGATGAATTGGTCGGGCCAGCCGATGCGGACGACGGGCGTCTTGATCCCGGCGTCGTTGAGGTGCTCGATGACGCCGCAGCCGAAGCCGTTGTGGAGGACGTGATCTTCGAGCGTGCAAATGACATCCACGCTGCGGGCGAAAAACTCGATCGTTCCGGCATCGAGTGGCTTGATCCAGCGCGGGTTGATGACCGCGGCGCTGATGCCCTGCGCTTCGAGCAGACGCGCGGCTTCCTCGGCCATCGCGCACATTCCACCGAGTCCGAAAAGTGCGACCTGCGTGCCGTGTTTGACTACTTCGGCCTTGCCGATTTCGAGGAGGCGCGGCTGTTCTTTTGGCACGACGCCGGTGCCGACGCCGCGCGGGTAGCGGATGGCGATCGGGCCGTCGTGGTAGTTCGCGATCGTCCAGAGCATGTCCACGAATTCGTCCTCGTCCTTCGGTTGCATGTGGACGATGCCGGGGACGTGGCGGAGGTAGCCGATGTCGAAAAGCCCGTGATGCGTCGGGCCGTCGTCGCCGCTGAGGCCGCCGCGATCCATGCAGAGCGCGACGTTGAGATTTTGCAGCGCGATGTCGTGGATGATCATGTCGTACGCGCGCTGCATGAAGGTCGAGTAGATCGCGAGGAACGGCTTGAATCCTTGCGTCGCGAGCCCGGCGGCGAAGAGCGCGGCGTGCTCCTCCGCGATGCCGACGTCGTAGTATTTGTCGGGGTGCGCTTTGGCAAAAGAGGAGAGTCCGGTGCCGGTCGGCATCGCTCCGGTGATCGCGCAGATTTTGTTATTCGAGTCGGCGAATTTGCTCAGCGTCCTCCCGAAGATCTCCGCGAACGTCGGCGAGTTGCCGGCGGCGGTTTTCCCGGTCTTCGGCTCGAATCTTCCGAGGCCGTGGAACTTGTCCGGCTGCTCGAGGGCGGGCGCGTAGCCCTTTCCTTTTTGCGTGAGAATGTGGAGCAGCACGGGCTCATTTTGCGTCTTCAAAAACTCGAAGGTGCGGATGAGCAGCGGGATGTCGTGCCCGTCGATCGGGCCGTAATAACGCAGCCCGAGTTCCTCGAAAATGACGCTCGGGAGGACGAGGCTTTTCACGCCGGACTCGATCTTGTGCGCGAGGTTCTTGGCCATTTTCCCGCCGATCATTTCGACGAACGCCGCGGCCTTGTCGTGCAGATGCGCGTAGGTCGGATGGGTGGCGATTTTGTTGAAGTAAGTGGCCATCGCTCCGACGTTTTTCGCGATCGACCACTCGTTGTCGTTGAGCACGACGATGAAGCGTTTCGTGGCGTCGGAGACGTTGTTCAGCGCCTCGTAGGTCACGCCGCAGGTGAAGGCCGCGTCGCCCGCGATGCAGACGACGTTTTCATCCGAGCCGCGCTTGTCGCGCCCCACCGCCATCCCGAGCGCGGCGCTCACTGCCGTGCCCGCGTGCCCCGCGCCGTAGCAGTCATGCTCGCTCTCGGTGCGGAGCAGGAAGCCGTTCAGCCCGCCGTACTGGCGCATCGTCGAAAGGCGGTCGCGCCGGCCGGTGAGGAGCTTGTGGACGTAGCCCTGGTGGCTGACATCGAAGACGAATTTGTCCTTCGGCGTCTCGAAGACTCGATGCAGCGCGATGGTCAGCTCGACGACGCCGAGGTTCGGCCCGAGATGCCCGCCGACGGAGCTGGAGTTCGCCTCGGAAAGAACGTGGACGAGCTCATCGCGAATCTCCTGCGCGAGCTGCGGCAGGTCGCGCTCGGCGACGGCTTTGACGTCGGCCGGGGACTGGATGGTTGGAAGAATGGGTGTGTGCATGTTGGTGAAGGTTCGGAACTAAAAAATGTGAGGACGGCTCCCGGTGTCCAAGCGGGTAGAACTTAGCCCCGAATGAACACGGATGGGAACGAGACACGGACCGGACACGGAACGGAATTCCTCTCAAATCCGTGTCCTGTCCGTGTTCATCCGTGGCTAAATTCCAACCGTGCGGATGGAGAAGCGGGAGTTTGGCATGAGTCTAAAAGAGGCGCACATCCGGGTCCGGCGTGCTCGGTGGTTTTGCGGGCGCGGGAGCCGCCGCGGCGGGCTCGAATTCCGCGACCAGCGGCTTGCCCGCGGCGTTGCGGGTGATGGTCTCGATCCGCTTCTCGGCGTCAGCCAATTTTTCCTGGCAGACCTGCACGAGCTTCGTCCCTTCTTCGTAGCGCACGATCAATTCCTGGAGCGGCATTTTGTCGGACTCCATGTCTTCCACGATGCTCTCGAGCCGCTCCATCGCGCTCTCGAACGTCGGCTCGGGCGGCTTCTCGGATGTCGGTTTATCGGCCATGAAAATCAGGTCGCCGGTCTAGTCTTCGCGTGCCGTCCAGCGGTCGCGGTCGGCGTAAAAAACGCACTCGTTTTCGATCGGCAGCGCAGTGACCGCGCGGAGCGGAAAATCTTTGATGTTCACCTGCCGCATGATGAACGGTGCCCAGTCCTTGTATTCGCCTTTCGCAATGTCCTGAAGAAACGCGGTGTTGCCCGTCACCGGCGTGAGGTAGAGCCCGACGACGCGCCCGCCGAGTCGGTTGTAGTCGTTGAGCGAGATGAAGTCGTCGATGCTCATCGGCAGCCAGAGGCTCTTGCGATCCGCATACCAGGCGACCGCCCACGGCATATCGGACATGATGATCTCGTTGTCTTTCGTGTATTGATTCAGCACCGCGATGTACGGCGGGACGTAGGGCGGCCACTGCACCCGGTTTTTCGGGCGGCTTTGCAGCTCGATGAACTGCGACAGAAACGGCCCCGCCGAGACGATGAAAAGGAACGAGATGAAGCCGATGCGAACGAGCCGGATATTGATTTCCAGCCGGCTCCACATCACCAGCACGAGTGCCAGTCCGTAGAAGGTCATCAGCGGGATGAAGAGGACGTAAAGATCGTTCGCTTTCACCAGCATCGGCGTGACCGCGGCGATGTGCGGCTCGAGGCCGAAGATGCACATTCCCACGACGCCGAAGAACCACATGCTGAGCACGCACCATCGGAACATCGCGGTCTCCGGTTTCTTGAAAAGATGGAGCAGCGCGAGGAAGAAAAACGGGGCGACGAGGATGCCTCCGAGGTAGCCGTAGAGGCCGCCAAATTGCTCGATGACCTGCCCGCGGATTTTCTCGTGGAAGGCGGTCGGGATCACGCCTTTCAACGGCCCCTCCAGCGCCATCGTCCGCATCACCTGGCTCTCGGTGCCGCGGACTCCGGTCAGCCCTGAATACCAGCCGACGCCGGCGAAATCGCCGCACACGTTGTGATTTCGGATCAGCCACGGCCCATAAAAAAGCGCGCAGACTGCGAAGATCACAACGGCATCGCGGCCCCACGGACGGAAGAAAAGCAGCGCGAAAAGGAGCGCCCCGGCGATGAGGAAAAGCGTCAGCGCATGAGACAGCGCGAGCAGTCCGAAAAGCGCGCCAAGCCCCGCGCTCCAGAGCAGCGTTGGCTTACCCGCGTATTTCGCCTCGATCGCGCGGACCATGACGTAGGCCGCGCAACTGAAGAGAAAGAGCATCAGCATCTGCGGCAGCCCCGACACCGAGAAATCCCAAAACTGCTCGCACGCCAGCAGCATCCCGACCCCGAAAACGGCGAGCCTTTTGTCGAAGAGCCGCTTCGCCGTGAAGTAGCTCACCGCCACCGCGAGCAGGAAAAACGCGAGCTGGATGCTCGCGAGAATTTTGTCGCAGACATACACGACGTCCTTCGTGGTCATCGGCCATTCGTTCTTCGCGAGACGGAGCGCGAGGGAGCTGATGAACGGGTTCAGCGGCGCGTGGTAAGTGTCGGGCGTGATCTCGAGCGGAAAGCCGCCCTTGTTCGACTGAAACTGCCAGAGCGCCGCGGGGCGGATCATTTTCGTCGAGAAGCCGTTGCCCCGCGCGAGCTCCCGCGCGATTTGCGCCTGCTCGATCGCCTTCTCGTGCCCGAGCCCCTTGAACCCGCTGTCGGTGAACATCCACAGGTTGATGATGTAAGCGACGGCCGCGAAAAGCACCGCCCGGCGAATCCACGTGGCCCATCCGCCCTCCTCCAATTTGTGCACGGTTTCCTGGATGCTGATGTCCGTGACGGTCCGCGTTTTGATGAACCAAAACGCGAATGCCATCAGTAGCACGACGAAGACCACGAGACCCCACTTCACCTGCGTGGAGAGCGCGAGCATCGGGTGGAAAAGGAGCGGCATCACGTCAGGCGGCATGGTCGGGAGGAGCAGGGGAAGGGGCGTTCTTTTTCAGCTCGTGGAGCTTGCGGTGAAGCGTGCGGCGGCTGATGCCCAGCTTCTTCGCGGCCTGCGTCACATTGCCGCCGGTTGCTTCGAGGGCTTGGAGGATTAGCTGGTGCTCGTTCTGGTGCAAATCCAATTGCTTTTGCGGCGAAATGGCGAAGTGCGGGGCGGGCAGCGCGAGCGGGGAACCGCCGGTCCGCACGCCCATCGGCAGGTCGCGCAACGTGATTTTCGGGCCGGTCGCCATGACCACGCCGTGCTCGATGGCGGTGCGGAGTTCGCGCACATTGCCGGGCCAGTCGTAGCTCAAAATCGCCTGCATCGCCTCGCTCGTGAGCTCCTGCACCGGCTTCCTATTTTCCTCGCCGAAGCTTTTCAAAAACGCGCTGACCAGCAGCGGCAGGTCTTCCTTTCGCGCCCTCAGCGGCGGCATGTTCACCGGCACCACGCTGAGTCGAAAAAAGAGGTCGTCGCGGAATTTCCCCTCGCTGACGAGCTTTGCGAGATCCTTGTTCGTCGCGGTGACGAGCCGCACATCGACCTTGATCGGCGCGTTGCCGCCGACGCGCTCGAACGAGCGATCTTCGCCGAGGACGCGCAGCAATTTCACCTGCGTCGCCGCGTCGATCTCGCCGATTTCGTCGAGGAAAACGGTGCCCCCATTCGCCTGCTCGAAGCGCCCGATCCGCTTCTCCACCGCGCCGGTAAAGGCCCCGCGTTCGTGCCCAAAAAGCTCGCTCTCCAGCAGCGTCGGCGACAGCGCCGCGCAATGCACCGCCACGAATTTTTGCTTCGGCCGCCCGCTCAGCGAATGCAGCGCCTGCGCGACCAATTCCTTGCCCGTCCCGCTCTCGCCCTGGATCAAAATCGTCGCCCTCGTCGGTGCCACTTGCTTGATCGTCTCGAAGACTTCCTGCATCACCGCCGACTCCCCGATCAGCCGCTCGAGGCCGAATTTTTTCTCCACGACCTTCTTCAATTCCACGACCTCTTTTTCCGTGTCGCGGCTCCGCAAGGCCCGCGCAATCAGGATCTCCAGCTTGTCGATGTTGATCGGCTTCGTGACGAAATCATACGCCCCGCGCTTCATCGCCTCCACCGCCGCATCCACCGAACCGTAGGCCGTCATCATGATCACGATCGGCGGATGCGGCAGCGCCAGCACGCGATCGATCAGCTTCATCCCATCCTCCCCGCCGAGCCGCAAATCCGTCAGCACGAGATCGATCGTGTCGGCTTCGATGATGTTCAGCGCCCCCTGAATATCCGCCGCGACATACACCTCGAACCCATCCTCCAACGACGTGCGCAGACCCTCGCGGGTATGCTTCTCGTCATCGACGATGAGGATGGTCGGATTCATGCGGAATTTTTGGGAGCGCAGTGACTAGTGGGGCTCGCGCGCCTTGGCAAGGCGGGACGCCTTCCATCCTTCCCCGTCATCTTGAGCGAAGCCCGGCTTTGCGGGCGCAGTCGAAAGACCTCTAACTATTTCCCCCCTCTGCGATACGCACGCGCATCGGGAGAAGAGTAAGAGGTTTTTCGACTCCGCTTCGCAAAGCCGAAGCTCCGCTCAGGATGACAACGAATTTCCCCCGCGCCTTTCCCGAAAAAACGCCTGCAACATCTGCGCGCATTCGTCCTTCCGCACGCCCGCCGTGATGTCGCAGCGATGATTCAGCCCCGGATGTTGCAGCAAATTCAAGAGGCTCCCCGCTGCCCCGTCCTTCGCCGACTGGCACCCGAAAACCACCCGCTTCAGCCGCACATGCACCATCGCCCCGGCGCACATCGGGCACGGCTCCTTCGTCACGAAAAGCTCGCATTCATTCAGCCGCCAATCGCCGATCACCGCCTCCGCCTGCGTGATCGCCAGCATCTCCGCGTGCGCCGTTGCGTCCTTCAGCAGCTCCACCTGATTGTACGCCCGCGCGATGATCCGCCCCTCGTGAACCACTACCGCGCCCACCGGCACCTCCTCGCGTTCCCACGCTTTCCGCGCCTGCCGCAGCGCTTCACTCATGAAAAAACTGTCGCTGTGCAGGTCAATGATCTCGTCCATTCTTTTCGATTGCGTGGGTGGGGATTTAAGTTACACATCCCGCCCCTTTCCACTCTCAAACGAAGGTCTTTTCCCATGAATCCGCGCATTGCCAACATCGAACAGGAACAAATGAAGAAGGACGTCACGTCCTTCAACGTCGGCGACAGCGTCCGCGTCCACACCATCGTCAAAGAGGGCGAAAAAGAGCGCGTCCAGATTTTCACCGGCATCGTGATCGCCCGCAAAGGCACGCTGCTCAACGCGTCGTTCACCGTCCGCCGCATCTCGTACGGCGAAGGCGTCGAGCGCGTGTTCCCTGTTCACTCGCCCCGCATTTCGAAGATCGAAGTCGAGACCGCCGGCACCGCCCGCCGTGCGAAGCTCAACTATCTCCGCGACCGCAAAGGCAAGTCGGCGATGGCCGTCCGTGAGAAAATCACGGTGGGTCGCGCGGCGAAAAAGTAGTCGTCCCCGGCGGAGCGTTTCGTTCCGTATGCGTTGCAGCCTGCGCCACGAAAAGGCGTTGCGCGCCACCGGCTGCAAAGTGATCGCCGGCATCGACGAAGCCGGCCGCGGTCCGCTCGCCGGCCCGGTCGTCGCTGCGATCGTTATCCTCCCGGAAAAATTCCGTCACGGCACCCTCCGCGACTCGAAACAACTCTCGCACAAACAGCGCGAGGAAATCTTCGCCGAACTCACCTCCCGCGCCGGAGTTTCGTGGGCCGCGGAGGTCGTGACCGTCGAGGAAATCGACCGCATCAACATCCTCCGCGCCACTCACGAAGCCATGCGCCGGGCGACCCGCAAACTCGCCGTTCAGCCGGAGCACGTCCTCATCGACGGCCTGCCCGTCCCGCATTTTCCGCTCCCGCACACCGCGCTGGTCGATGGCGATTGCCTCAGCTACAGCATCGCCGCAGCCAGCGTCATCGCGAAAGTGACGCGCGACCGGATCATGGTCGAAATGGACGCGCTCCATCCCGGATACGCATTTTTCCAGCACAAAGGCTACGGAACGAAACTCCACCTCGAGCGACTTAAAACGCATGGGCCCAGCCCGATTCATCGCCGCACTTTTCTCCCGGTGGCGCAGGCACTTCTCGACTTCGCCTGAGCCAGGCGAAAACCCCGAGCGCTGGCTCGGCCGCCGCGGCGAAATCCTCGCGGCGCGCCACCTCCGCCGTCACCGCTACAAAGTCCTGTATCGCAACTTCCGCGCGCCCCACGGCGGCGAGGTGGACATTGTCTGCCGCGACAAGAGCTGCAATACCCTCGTCTTCATCGAGGTGAAAACCCGCCGCAGCACCCTCCACGGCACCCCCGCCGAAGCCGTGAATCTCGCCAAGCAAAAGCTCATCGCCCGCGGCGCGATGGCTTGGCTGCGGATGCTCGACCACCCCGACATCCTCTTCCGCTTCGACATCGTCGAAGTCGTCATCGCTGACAAAACCGCGACCTTCAACATCATCCGCGACGCCTTTCAACTCCCCGCCCCGCTGATTTATTGAGGGGCATCGGCTCGAAGCTAGCGCTCGCGCGCGTGTCTGCATCCAGGTAGCGCGCTCGTCTCGAGCGCTGGTCGAGGCGTCCCGCCTCGACGGACTTTTCCGATCCCCTGACTTCAAAAGATCGCGGCGTTTTCAAAGTTCGTTTCGGCGGGACGCCGAAACCAGCGCTCGAGACGAGCGCGCTACCCGGAGATCGCCGCGCATCCCGTCAAAAAATCCGACCCATTCACTCCGGCCGCGGCTCGACTTTGAGGCTCACCGCCTTCTGCTTCCGCAGCCGCTCCTTCCGCGGACGCTTCGATTCCCCGAGCGCCAGCGCCATGAATTCATTCTGGCTGTTGCGCGCCGCCGTCCCTTTTGCCAACGGCGGAATCGCGTACGTCCCGTCCGCCGCCAGCAGCGACGACTTCGTGTTGTCCGCGAGTTGCGCCGCGAGGATTTGATTCACGATCCGGTCGCGCAGCGCCGGTTCTTCCACGGGCGTCACCACTTCCACGCGGCGGAAAAAATTCCGCGGCATCCAGTCCGCACTGCCGATGAACAGCTTCGGCTGCCCACCATTTTCAAAATAGAAAATTCGCGTGTGCTCGAGGAACCGCCCGATGATTGAGCGCACTGTGATGTTCTCGCTCACGCCGGGCATCTGCGGCCGCAGGCAGCAAACGCCGCGGACGATCAAGTCGATTTTTACGCCCGCCTGAGACGCGCGATACAGCGCCTCGATGATCTCCCGATCCACGAGCGAATTCATCTTCGCGATGATCCGCGCCGGCTGTCCGCGACCCGCGGAGAGCGCCTCTTTTTCGATCAAAGTCATCATCGCCTCATGCACCGTGAACGGCGCGATCAGCAGCTTCCGCGCGCCCTGAAATTCGCAAATGCCGGTGAGCAGATTGAAGAGATTCGTCGCATCCTCGCCGTAGTCCGCGTTCGTGGTGAAGAGGCTCAGGTCCGAGTAAATCTTCGCGGTGCTCGGGTTGTAATTGCCGGTTCCGATGTGGATGTAGCGCCGTAGCCCATCGTCGTCGCGCCGCACCACCAGCGTGATTTTTGCATGAACCTTGTGGTTCACGATTCCGTACACGACGTGCACGCCGGCCTCCTCCAACTTCCTCGCCCACTGAATGTTATTCGCCTCGTCGAAGCGCGCCTTCAGCTCGGTCACGGCCGTCACCTGCTTCCCGTTGCTCACCGCATTCATCAGCGCACCGACGATCCGCGGATCGCCGCCGGTGCGATAAAGCGTCTGTTTGATCGCGAGCACATTTGGATCGCGCGCCGCGAGTTCGAGGAAATCGACGACGCTCGTGTAGGTCTCAAACGGGTGATGTAAAATCACGTCCCGCTGCCGCACGATCGCGAACAAATCCTTGGCATCGCGAAACACCGCCGCGACCGGCGCGACGTACGCCTTGTCCCGCAGTTCCGGGGAATGATCGCCCTCGTAAATCGCCATCAGCCGGATCGGATTCAGCGGCCCGTCGATGATGTAAAGATCGTCCTCCGACAGCTCCAGCGTCTCGAGCAGCGACTGGTAAATCTCCGGCGGGCAAGTGTGATCGACCTCCAGCCGCACCGCCGCGCCGCGCCGCCGATTGTGCAGCTCGTGCTCCACCGCGCTGAGCAGGTTCCCGACATCCTCCTCGTCGATGTAAAGCTCGCTGTTCCGCGTCACGCGAAAATGCCAGTAGCCGAGGATTTTCGTCCCCGGAAAAAGATCACCGAGATAGTGCCCGATGATGTGCCCCATGAAGACGTAATCGAGCCGCTCCTCCGTGCTCGGCAGCTTCACCAGCCGCGATAAAACGCGCGGCACCTGCACCACCGCGAGCCGCCGCTGCATCTCGCCGTTCCGCTCGATCTCGAGTTGCACGACGATGTTCAGCGACTTGTTCAGGAGCTGTGGAAACGGATGCGACGGATCGATCCCGAGCGGCGTGAGGACGGGTCGCACCTGACCGCGGTAATATTTCTCCACCCACTCGCGGTCGCCCGCGCCGAGCTTCGCCAGCCCCAGAAATCGAATCCCATTTTTCGCCAGCGCCGGCACCAATTCCTCGCGCCAGCAGCGAAATTGCTGCTCCACCATCAGCCTCACGCGCTTCCGCAACGCCCGAAAAGTCTCCGTCGCCGTGCGACCGTCCATGCTTCGCTCGACCACGTCCGATTCAATCTGCTGCTTGATCCCCGCGACCCGGACCTCGAAAAACTCGTCCAGATTCGAGCTCGCGATCGTGAAAAATTTCACCCGCTCCAGCAGCGGATTCGCCGTGTTCAAAGCCTCGTTCAAAACCCGCTGATTGAACTCGAGCCAGCTCAGCTCCCGGCTGATGAAGTGCTGCGCGGAAAAGGTCTTCATTCGATCCCGCACCGTAGCCGCCGCCTTTCCCGCGAGCCAAGCCGCATCGGAATCGCGCGCGTCGTTCGCGCAAAAAAGAGGGCGAGCCCTCGCGGACTCGCCCTCTCCACCAGCACATGAAAACTGTTTTTACCGAATCACCGGCGAGGTCCGCAGGCCGTAATTGTGCGGATCGCGGCTGAGCGCCATCATCACGCGTTCTGCCGCATTTTTGAAATCGAACGGCACCGAGTAGCCGAGCCCCGGCGCGTAGATCGACCCCGTCCTTCCGCTCCCGCGGCTCCCGCCGAGCAGGTCGAACTCGTAAATCACCCGGCCCCGCTGCCCGAGCTTGCCCGCGTCCTTCTCCGACTCCACGACCTCCCCGCCGACCTGCGAAATCCGCACATGAATCGCCACCTTCGATCTCCCGACCCCGAGATGATCGACCCCTGGCAGCGCGCGCCCCAGGCGGCTCCCGCCATTCACCACATCGAGCGAGCCCTCGACCAGCCAGCCGACCGTCGGCACTTCGCTGTGCTCGATCACCATCGCCGGCGCGAGCTTCTCCATCTCGAGTTTCAAATCGTCCGCAAACTCCCGCCCCGCCAGCGATTGCCGGATCGGACGTTCGCCCCGCCCGCCGGTGTGATGCCCGACGAATTCCGTCGCGCCGACATCGAAAGGCCGAATGTAAATCGCCTTCGGATTCACCGCGCCGCTGGCGACCTGGGTCTCGGAAACTCTCACCCCCGCGCAGGAGGTGAGGACGAGCGTGGCGCTGAGAGCGAGGAGGAGGTTTTTCATAAAAGTGGAGGTTTTCACGCCACCAGAATGCAAGATGCGTGCCCCGTCCGGGGAGCGTTGAATTTCTTCCGGTCATCCTGAGCGCAGCGCAGCGGAGTCGAAGGACCTCTTACTTTTCCCCCGTGGTGCGCGCGCCTCGGGGAGGGGAGAAGTAAGAGGTCCTTCGACTGCGTTTCGCTATCGCTCCACTCCGCTCAGGATGACCGGAAAGAAGAGCGCCCCCATCACCGCCCCGGCAGCGAAATCCCGCGCACCTTCTTATAAAGCGAGACCGCGTAGCTGTCCGTCATCCCCGAGACGAAATCGAGCATCTTGAGCAGCCGCAGATACCCGTCGCGATCCGGCCGCCGTTTCCGTCCCAGGCTCTCATCCGGCACCAGCCGCAGCAGCTTGTGACTGCGCGGCGAGGCCGTCTTCGGGTTCGCGGCGAGGTCGTTCAGCGCGGAGACAAATACATCGAGCAACCCGCCCAGCACCTCGAATCCTGCCGCCTCGATTTCCACCCCGCGCGACGTCGCGTAGATCGTCTCGATCGACCGTTTCTGGATCTTCGACCAAGCCCGCGAACAAGCGCCCGCCTCGATCAGCGGGCGATCGAACGCCCCGTCGAGCAGCCCGGATTCGTTCGCCAAAAAGACTTCCGCCGCGTCGTCGATCGCCGCGCCGATGGTCATCGCGCGCAGGATTTGCACCCGCCGCATGTCGCTGTGCGCGTGCCGCAGACGCTTCGGATGTTTCGGCGAAGGGATGAGCGCGAGGAACGCGTCGCGCACCTCTTTGTAACGCAAATGCCCCGCCCGAAAGCCGTCCTCGAAATCGACCAGCCGGTAGCAAATGTCGTCCGCCGCCTCGACCAGGAACGCCAGCGGATGCCGCGTCCACCACGCCGAATCCGGCGTCCTGCGAATCAGGCCGCAATGTTCCGCCACGCTCTCGAAGTGCTCCCGCTCGCTCTGGCAAAAACCAAATTTCTTGGCGCTCGCGCCGCGGATGAGAGGAGGACCGGATTCGGTCGTCGTCGAATCCGAACCCGACACCAGCAGCGATTCGCGCGGATATTTCGTGAACGCCCCGAGCGTCGCGTGCGTGAGCTGCAGCCCGCCGTGATTGTCCGGCATCTGCAATCGCGTGAGCAGGCGGAAGCCCTGCGCGTTGCCCTCGTAACGCTCGACATCCGCGCGCTGCGCCGCCGTGAAATCCGCGCCCGCCTCCGCCGCGTGCGCCGAAGTTTTGAACCAATGCCGGATCGCATCCTCGCCCGAATGCCCGAACGGCGGATTCCCGAGATCATGTGCCAGAGCCGCCGCGGAGACGATCTCCCCGAAATCCGAGCCGTGAATTCCCGCGAGCCCGTGCCGCTCCACGAGTGCCGCGCCGACCCGCGCACCGAGCGACCGCCCGACGCTCGCGACCTCCAGCGAATGCGTGAGCCGCGTGCGGACGTAGTCGTTATCCGCCAGCGGAAAGACCTGCGTCTTGTCCTGCAATCGCCGAAACGCCGTCGAAAAAGTGATCCGATCCGAGTCGCGCCGAAACTCCGAGCGCGCGGCGTCGATCAGCCCCGGTTTCACTTTCCCGAGCCGATCCACGCAGAGGAGTTGGAGCCAGTTCATCGTGTCCATTCACGGCAGTGCGCGCGGCGCAATCCGGGTAGCGCGCTCGTCTCGAGTGCTGGTCTCGGCGTCTCGCCGAGACGAACTTTTTAGCGCGTCCAGCCCGGACAAAAGCATCTTCTCCATCCGACCCGCGTTGAAAGTCCGCGAAGGCGAGACGCCTTCGCCCACACGCGAGACGCGTGCGCTACCCGGAGTTCCGACCCGCATCGCAAAATCTTTCACGCCCCCGCCTCCATTTCCGCACTCGCGGATTCCCATTCCGCGGTGATCCGCGCGAGCTCCTCGCTCACGGTCGAAAGCTCGCGGTTCAGCGAAATGGCATTCCCGCCCGCCTCGTACGCGTCCGGTTTCTCGAGCTCGGCGGTGAGTTCTTTTTGCCGGCCTTCGAGCGAAAAAATCTGCATCTCGAGGTGGCTGACGCGCTCGGCTTTCTCGCGCTGGATTTTCGCGGCGGCTTTGCGCTCGTCGGCTTCGGCGCGGCGCAGTTGCTTCAGCTCGCGCATCCCGAGCCCGCTCGTGTTGGTCCGCTCCACCGCCACGGTTTTGGGCTGCAAATTCTGCAAGCCCTCGCCCGCCGTGAGCGCCGCGCGCGCGGACGTGGCCTTCGATTTATCGAGGTAATATTGGTAGTCGCCCGCGTACGGCGTGAGCTGCCCGGCGCTGATGTGCAGCACGGTCTTCGCGATCGCGCGGATGAAATGCACGTCGTGGCTGATGAAAATCAGCGTCCCCTCGAACTGCTCCAGCGCACCGATCAGCGCGTCGATCGAGCCGACATCGAGATGCGTCGTCGGCTCGTCCATGAGCAGCAGATTCGGCGGATCGAGCAGCAGTTTGACCAGTGCGAGCCGGGACTTCTCGCCACCGCTGAGCACCGCGACCGGCTTGAAGACATCGTCGCCGCGGAACAGGAACGAGCCGAGCACCGTGCGGCAGGTTTGCTCGCTCGCGGGGTTCGGGCAGTCGAGCACGCATTCGAGCACGGTCTGTTTCATGTTCAGCACCTCGGCGCGGTGCTGCGAAAAATATCCGACCCGCACGTTGTAGCCGACCTCGCGCGTCCCCGCCTGCGGTTCGAGCGCGCCGGAGAGCAGTTTGATCAGCGTCGATTTGCCCGCGCCATTCGGCCCGACGAGCACCGTCCGCTGCCCGCGTTCCGCCTCGAAATCGAGCCCGCGATAGACCGACAGCTCGCCCTCGGCGGTTTTGTAGGCGAAGTCCACGCGCTTCAAAGCGATCACGCGCTGCCCGCTCCGCGCGGGCTGCGGGAAGCTGAAGTGGATCGACTTTTGCAGCGAAAGCGGTGCCTCGATTTTCTCCATCCGGTCGATCTGCTTCAGCTTGCTCTGGGCCTGCGACGCTTTGCTGGCCTTGGCCCGGAAGCGATCGGCGAAAAGCTGGAGCGCCGCGATTTCGCGCTGCTGATTCGTGTAAGCCGCGAGCTGCTGCTCCGCGCGCGCCGCTTTTTCGAGGACGTATTTGTCCCAGTTTCCGCGGTAGCGATGCAGCTTCGAGTGGGCGATTTCCACGATGCTGCCGACGAGCGCATTCAGAAATTCGCGGTCGTGCGAGATCATCAAAATCGCGCCGGGATAGCTCGTGAGATATTCCTGAAACCAGCCGAGCGATTCGAGATCGAGGTGGTTCGTCGGCTCGTCGAGCAGGAGCAAATCCGGCTCCATCACGAGCAGCCGCGCGAGGTGCGCGCGCATGATCCAGCCGCCGCTCATCGTCCTCGCCTCGCGATCGAAATCGGTCTCGCGAAAGGCCAAGCCCGACAAAATGCGCTTCGCTTTCGGCTCCAATTGCCAGCCGCCGTGCTCGTCGAAAACGCCGAGCGCTTCGTGATACGCCGCGTCGTCGGTGGACTCCCCTTTTTCGTGCAAACGAATGATTCGCTTGGCCTCCGCGAGCGCCGGCGAAGTGGAAGTCGCCAGCTCCAGCACCGTCTCCGCGCCGGCCGGCGCGCTCTCCTGCGGCAGGTATCCGACAGTCGCATTCCGCTCGATCGAGACGCGCCCTTCATCCGGCGTAGCCTCGCCGAGCAGCAGTGAAAAGAGCGTCGATTTGCCCGCGCCATTGGGGCCGACGAGCCCCATCCGATCGCCGCGATTGACCTGCAACGAGACGTCCGCAAACAGGAGCCTGCCGCCGAAAGATTTACTGACTTGAGAGACTGTGAGCATCGAAAGGCGCGCACTCTTCCCAAGATCGGCCCGCGCGCAAGCGTGGAACCGCGCGGGAGGCCGTCCTGGGAGACTATAGGAAGTCAGGCGTCTCGCCTGACCGGTGCGTCTCAACTAGGGCGTGTTAAGGTAAACCAAGGCATCGAAGTTCAGGGCGATGTGGATGAAGGCGGTGAACATCACGTCGAGCTTCTCGAAGCGGGAGAAGATGCGACGAAAGCCTTCGAGCCGGCGAAAGAGCCGCTCGACTTCGTTGCGCTTCTTGTAGAGTTCCCGGTCGTATTCCCACGGGTTGAGCCGGTTGCTCTTTGGCGGCACGACCGGAGTCATCTCCAACCGGAAGACCAACTGCCTGGTTTCGTCGCCTTCGTAAGCTCGGTCCATGATCATCGCTTTGAGTGTCGCAGGCTTTTGCCCCGCCCAGCCTTCGATCAGTTTGCGACCCTCTGGCCCGTCGGCACACTGGCCCGCCGAGAGGGAGAAACAAAGGGCCGTCCGCTCATCACCGGCAACCAGATGAATCTTGGTTGTGCGTCCTCCCCGGGATCGGCCAATGGCTTGCGGGCCATTTTTTTAGAGCGCCGGTTCCATCGGGATGGACTTTGACCGACGTGCTGTCCAGAAAGCCGGCCTCCAGCTTGAGCGCGATGATCTGCTCTGCTACAGCGCCGCAAAAACCCGGGCCAGCACCCCCGCCTTTGCCCAGCCTCTCATCCGAGTATAAACGGTGTGCCAATGCCCGAGCTTCTCCGGCAACCGGCACCATTTGGCCCCGTTTTCGGCAATGTAGAGGATCGCGTTGAGCACCTGCAGATTGCTGTAGCGCAGCGTACCGCGAGGCTTCGGAAAACATGCCGCGATGCGTTCGTATTGCTCTTGGGTCAATTGCATGAATCATCGTTCGGTCTCCTCTCCCATCAATCAATTCTTTTACCTTAACATGCCCTGGTGTGTCAGGCGGGACGCCTGACTTTCTCCGCCGGGATCCTTGCCTTCGGCTGCGCCCGCAAAGCCGGGCTTCGCTCAGGATGACAGTTTGAATTTGCGCGCGGGCGCGCTTCGGCCTCGATTTTGTGAGCATCGCGGCGGAGATTCGCACCCACTTTTTCATGGCAAAAATCGCGATCGTCGGGGCCGGAGCTGTCGGGTGTTATTACGGCGGAATGCTCGCGCGCGCCGGCGAGGACGTGCATTTCCTGATGCGCTCGGACCTCGGGCATGTGCGGGAGCACGGGCTCACGATCCACACGCGCGGCGAGGCATTGCATTTGCCAAAGGTGCAGGCGAGCGCATCGACGGAGGAGATCGGGCCGTGCGATTTCGTGATCATCGCGCTGAAGGCGACCGGAAATCTGGCGCTCGAAAAGCTGGTGCCGCCGCTGCTCGGGCCGGAGACCGCGCTGCTCACTTTGCAGAACGGGCTCGGCAACGACGAATTCCTCGCGGAGCGGTGGGGAACGGAACGGGTGATGGGCGGCCTTTGCTTTGTCTGCCTGAATCGGACGGCTCCCGGCGTGATCGAGCATTTCGATCACGGCTCGATTTCGATCGGCGAATTTCGGCGCGCTCCGCAGGCGCGCACGCGCGTGGTCGTGGAGGCGTTTGCGCGCGCGGGGATGGACGCGAATGTGGTGGAAAATCTCCTGACCGAACGCTGGCGAAAGTTGCTCTGGAACATCCCCTTCAACGGCCTCTCCATCGCCGCCGGCGGCGCGACGGTCGCCGACGTGATGGCCGATTCGGGGCTGCGCGACCTCGCGCGAAATCTGATGAGCGAGGTGCTCGATGCCGCCCGCCGGCTGGGCCACCACGTCCCCGACAGCTTCGCGGATTTTCAAATCGAACGCAGCGGGAGCATGGGTCCGTACAAGCCATCCTCGATGCTGGACTGGGAACTCGGGCACCCGGTCGAGGTCGAGGCAATCTGGGGCGAGCCGCTGCGGCAGGGCGTGTCCGCGGGCGCGAAAATGGGACGGCTGGAAATGCTGTATCGGCTGCTCGGCCGGCTCACCGTCAAGGATTCCGGGCGATGAGCTGGCGCGATTTTCAGCCGGAGTGGGGGATCGTGCTCGGCTCGGGGCTTGGCGCGTTTGCCGATGAGATCGAGATCGAGGCGGCGGTGAGTTTCGCCGAAATCGACGGGCTGCCGGTCTCAAAAGTCCCCGGCCACGCGGGCCGTTTCCTCTTCGGCCGGATCGAGGGAAAACGGGTGATGGTCGCGCAAGGTCGTGCGCATTTGTACGAAGGCTGGACGGCCGCCGAGGTGACGACAGGCGTGCGGCTGATGGCCTCGCTCGGCGTCCAGCGACTGGTGCTGACGAACGCCGCGGGCACGTTGAATCCCGGCTTCGCGCCCGGCTCGTGGATGATGCTGAGCGATCATCTCAACCTCACCGGCACCTCGCCGCTGCTCGGCGGCGCGCACTTTTACGACATGTCGGAAATCTACCCGCGCGCCCTTCGCGAGCGCTTCGCCGCGGTCGCTCGCGAGCAGGGAATGACCTTGCACGAAGGCATCTACGCCGGGCTGCTCGGGCCGCAATACGAGACGCCCGCGGAGGTGCGGATGCTGCGCACGCTGGGAGCCGATGCGGTCGGAATGTCCACGGTGCTGGAGGCGATTCAGGCGCGCGCGCTCGGGCTGGAGGTCGCGGGATTTTCGTGCCTCACGAATTGGGCCGCGGGCCTCAATCCCGCATTGCTCAGTCACGCCGAGGTGCTCGAAACCGGACGCGTTGCGGCGCTGGAACTGGTGCGCCTGCTGAGCGCAGTCGTCGCCGAGGCGGAGTTGCCGACGGCTGGCTGAAACCGCCGCCGGGACAGCGAACCGCCGCGGCGGCAACCCTCAGCGACTCGGTCAAAGATTCGGAGTTGATCCGCGAAATCACGCGAAATCACGCGAAAGGATGAACCCCTTCGCGTGATTTCGCGTGATTTCGCGGACCAAAAATCTCCCGCATCAGCGATGGAGATTTATTTCACAGTGTCTCAGGAGCAGAGCCAGCCGAAGCTCATCCAAAGCGCGAACCACGACTGGATCTTTTCCGCATTCCGCTCGGGCAGTTCCTTCGAATCGGTGAAAGCCATGTCGCACGCGGCTTCGAGCGTCTCGCCATTTCGCAGCGCGAGGAGGAGTCGGTATGCCTCCGGTTCGAGGCGTTTGTAATAGACGAGGTAATCGAGGCGATGGACGACGAGGTGAATCGGGGTGCGGCTGGCGCGGACGCTGATGCGCTGGCTGCGGCGGGACCGGGTGCCCGAAACGGCGTTGCTGGCGGAGCCGGTTTCGAGGTCGGAGGACTTCAGTTTTCGGAGCAGGTCGTCGATCGGGTATTCGAGTTCGAGCAGCGTGAGGTAAGGCTGGAGCTTGAAGCGGATGCGGTCGGGCGGGATGCGGGCGATTTTTTGCGGGTCGATCGGCGGCTTTTCCAAGGCGTCGAAGGCATCGATGCAGGCCCATTCCATGCGCGCGGTTTCCAGCGCGAGGCGTTCTTTCGGGGCGGCGTATTCGGGGTGTTCGCGGAGGAAAGTTTCGAGGTTCCGGCCGAGGTTGCGGAGGCTCCAGGAGGTGGAGCCGCAGTGCTCGAGAAAGGCGACGGCGAGCCGGTCGAAAGCGCGGGTGCCGAGCACGGCGCGGACGCCGGGGAAGTCGTCGCCGAAATTGGCGAGGAGCCGCCACCAGTACTGCTGGTTGTAGATTTGCAGCCGCTCCGGCGAGGTGAGGCGATCGTTCGGCTTGATGATTTCCAGCGCAACGCCGTCCGACTCCGGGACCATCTCCTCGCTGCGCGTGAGTGGGCGCATAATCGCCCCCGCAATCGCGCGCTGAATCGCGGCGAGCGATGCGCCGGGTTTGCGGCGGGCCGGACCGCGAGATTTCGCCTCGTTCACGCGGCGACGAGACTCTTCGCCCCGGGCAGGAAGCGCGTGGCTTTCAGCGCCTCGCGATGCACTTCGTCGAAGCTCGGAATCCGGTCGTCCCATTCGAGCAAAGTGGCGGTGCGGCCGGCGCGGGCGATGGCGAGTTCGTAAAGTTTCCAGACGGGATCGAGCACCGGGTGATCGTGCGTATCGAGCAGGTATTTCTCGAACTTGGTGTGCCCCGCGAGATGGATTTGCGCGACGCGGTGATGCGGCACGTTTTCGACGTAATCGTTCGGGTTGAAACTGTGGTTCCGCGACGAGACGTAGATGTTGTTCACGTCGAGCAGGATGCCGCAGTCGGCGCGCTCGGCGACTTCGCTGAGGAATTCCCACTCGGTCATTTCGGAGGCGTGAAATTCCGCGTAGCTGCTCACATTTTCCACGGCGACGGGGAGCTCGGTGAAGTCCGACACTTCGCGGATATTCCGCGCGGTGGTCTCGACGGCCTCCCAAGTGTAGGGCATCGGGAGCAGGTCGTGCGTGTAGCGGCCATCGACGCTGCCCCAGCAAAGGTGGTCGGAAAGCCACGGCGTTTTCGTCCGTTTCGTCAGCGTCTTGAGCTTTTTCAAATGCTCGCGGTTTGGCCGGCTGGCGTTGCCGAAATACATCGAGACGCCGTGCTGCACGACGCGGTATTGCTCGAGGATTTGGTCGAGGACGTGGAGCGGGCGGCCGCTATCGACCATGTAATTTTCCGAGATGATCTCGAACCAATCGACGACCGGTTTTTTCTCGAGGATGTGCTGGTAGTGCGGCACGCGCAGGCCGATGCCGATTCCGTGATCGCTGAAGCCGTTGAAGCGGGAGGCGGGCATGATCTCAGGCTCTGAGGGGGAGAGCCACGGAAGGACAAGGAAAGGCACGGAAGAAGGAATTTCTTCTCCCTTTCGTGCCTTTCCGTGTTTTTCCGTGGCTCATTATAAATGTCGAGAGTTAGGCAGGGTGCAAAAAAAACCGGGGCTTCCGCTCTTGCGAACGAAAGCCCCGGTGGTGAGCTAATTACTTCTTCTCGACGGGCTTGCCGTCTTTCACCGCGCAGCCGCCCTTGCCTTTGCAGGAGTTCTTGCCGCCGCAGCCGTTGTCGCCGGTCTTGCAGCCGCCTTTGCCTTTGCAGGAGTTCTTGCCCGCGCAGCCGTGGGTCTCGCCTTTTTCCTTGTCGGCCATGACGCCGGCGGAGACGGAGCGATCGGTGGAGGTCGCCGCATTCGAGGAGGCGACGAAGCCGCCGGTGACGAGGCCCGCGACGGCAGCGCCAGCGAGGAGTGATTTGAGCGTGGAGTTACGTTTCATGTGCTTTTTTTGTTTTCTGGTTTTCTGCTTTGGTTTTCTGCCCGCTTCGCCTTCCAAAACCAATTGGAGCGGAGCGGACAAAAGTGTCGGAGAGGGTGCAGGCGGAGATTTGAAAAAATCGGGTGCTGGCGATGG
The DNA here is from genome assembly GCA_043777315.1 of Spartobacteria bacterium. Classification (GTDB taxonomy): domain Bacteria; phylum Verrucomicrobiota; class Verrucomicrobiia; order Chthoniobacterales; family Chthoniobacteraceae; genus CAIURC01. Next base: position 121,264 of record JAYVPW010000006.1, read on the forward strand.
AGCGGGTGCGTGTGCTTCGCGCCGCTCACGGGTGTCGGTTGTTCCTTTGACGCGGAAGGTTGTGACTTATTCCGAAAAACGAGCGCAAGTATTTTTAATGCGAGGGCGCGGAAACATTAGCCGCGAGCGTTTGCAGCAGCGCGCCCTGGGTCAGGATTTCCGGGAGGACGATCGGCTCGCGGTGGGGTGGATACAGGACGTAGGCAGGGACGCCGATGCGGCCAAATTTTTTCAAGAGCGCGGTGATGTCGGGGTCGGAGTTGGTCCAGTCGGCTTTGAGGGCGAGGATTTTCCGGTCGCGAAAGGCGGCGCGGACCGGTTCGGTTTCGAGGACGTAGCGCTCGTTGTATTTGCAGTTCAGGCACCAGTCGGCGGTGAAGTCGATGAACACCGCGTCGCCGCGCTCGAGCGCTGCGGAAAGGGTGGCCGGGGTGAAAGGTTTCCACGCGATTCCGCCGGTAGCGGACTCGACGGCGCGCGCGCCCGGCGCGGTCTCGAGTTTTCCGTGGAGCAAAGTGAGCCACCCGCCCGCGATCAGCCCCAGCACAAGGATGGAGGCGATCACATTTCTCGCGAAGCCGTAGATCCAGGCGGCGATGGCGACGACGAGGAGGAACGAACTGACGGCGATCAGCGCGTCGATGCCGCGACTCTGGCCGAGCACGCCGAGGAGCCAGATGACGACGGCGAGCAGGATGAAGCCCATGAACTGTTTCATGCGTTCCATCCACGCGCCGGGCTTCGGCAAAAAGCGCATCCATGCGGGCTGCCAGGTGAGCAGGAAATAGGGCAGGCTCATGCCCGCCGCGAGCACGGCGAAGACGAGGAAAACGACGTGCGGCGGCTGCGCAAAGGCGAAGCCGAGGACGGGGCCGAGCAGCGGCGCGGTGCAGGAGGTGCCGAGCAGCGTGGTGAACATGCCGTGCGTGAACGCGCCGGCGTAGCCTTCACGATGCGCGAGCTTGTCGAGCGTGGTCGCGGTGCCGCTGCCGATGGTGATTTCAAAAACGCCGAACATCGAAAGCGCGAAGACGAAGACCAGCGCGATCAGGCCCGCGAGGAGGTACGGGTTTTGAAATTGGAAGCCCCAGTTGAGCCCGTGGCCCGCTGCCTCGAACGCGACGACGAGCGCCGCGAGCCCGAGGAAAAAAGTGAACACGCCGGCGACGAACGCAAGCCCGAGCCGGAAGATGCGGCGGGGTTCCTCGCCGGCCTGTTGGATGAAGCCGAAAATCTTCAGCGCGATCACCGGGAGCACGCACGGCATGAGGTTCAAAATCAGCCCGCCGAGAAACGCGAGCCAGAGCATGTGGAGCAGGCTGGGCGGCGCGGGCAGCGGAGAAACCACGCTCGATTTTTCCGTCGCAGCCGGAGCGCTCGCGGCGTCCGCCGAGACGAGCCAGCCCTCGCGCGGCGCGCCTTCTTTCTGCGTCGCGAGCACGCCCTGCCACGCCGCGCCGGCGGCGTCACCGGTGAAAGGCACGGTGATCGTGCGGCTCCCGTCCGCGGCGGGTGCGCTCACTTTCGGATGGCCCGGCTGCACGTCGGCATTCGGCGGGATTGGGAAAAAATCGACCTTGAAATCCGTCGGCACGCCCGCGACCCGGACCTGCACGCTCTTCGCTGCGCTCTCCCATTTCAGCTCGAACGGCACGCCGCCCGTTTTCGGCAATTGCGCACGCCATTTCGCAAAAAGCTCCGCGTTGGCCGGTCCCGGCGTGCCGCTTGATGCGACCGCCAGCGACGCTTCCCCGTCGCCGGGGATGCACGTTTCCTTGCAGACGAGCCAGCGCAGTTTCGCGCGCATCACGAGGTCGCCCGCGGGAATTTCCGCAGGCGGCGTGACCTCCACGAGCAGCATCGTTTCGCCCTCGTAAATATAGGTGAGCTGATCGCCCTCGTCGGTCCGCGCGGCCGGCAGCGGCCACTGGATTGGCCCGGCTTTGAAGCCCGCCGGGAGCTCCCAGTCGATCTTTGTCGGCGCACCCGAATCGCCGCCGAACTGCCAATACGTGTGCCAGCCCGGCTCCATTTTCAGCAGCACTCCGACCGTGAATGGCTGGCCCGGCACGACCTCTGTCGTGTCCGCGACGAGGCTCGGAGTGACGAGTTGCCGCCCGTGATATTCCTGCGCCGGGGTCGGGGCGATGAGGGCCAGCAGCGCGGCGAAGGTGAGGAACGAAAAACTGCGGGCGGGATGATTCATGAAGCGTGACGGGTGATCGCAGCGGAGCGCTGCACGCGCCGGTTCGACGCTCGCGGAGGCCGGACGTTCATTCCCGCGCGGCGCTCTTAAACATCGGTGAAAAGCGCCGCGGAGGCCGTGTAGCCATGCACGAAATTCCGCCCGCCGACCGGACCGATCTCGCCGTTGCAAAAAAATCCGGCGCTGGCGTGCGGCTGGAAAATATCGCGCATGACTTCCGCGTCGTGGTTCGCCGTGCCGAAAAGATTTCGTCCGCGGCCATTGCACGGGAAGAGCAGCGAGGCGAACGGCCGCTGCCCAGAGCGCGCCATGTCCGAGGCGAGGTGACGCAATTCGGCGTCCGCGCTGCGCCCGTCGCGGAGCTGAAATTGCAGCGTCTGCCCGACGCGCGGATACGCCCCGAGCGCGAGGACGCCGTGCGCCGGGTCCGCGCCGAGGAGGTTGCGGATGAGGAAGTCGCCGGTCTTGAATTCATCGACGTATTCGGACATTGCGAGGCCCGCGAAGATGTTGCCCTGCGCGAGCACTTTGTCGGAATCGGGCAGCGCCTCGAAGGTCTTTTGCAACACCTCGTAGGCCGGCTGTGAGCCGAGCGAGAGGACGAAATTCTGCTCCGCTCCCGTGATGGTCAATGGCTCGCCGATCGGCCTGCAGCCTTGACTCACGAGCGTCTGCACCCGCACGCCGCCGTGGAATCCGATTGCGACCGCACCTTCCACCAACTCCCGGTCGCGCATGACGAAAATCTCGTCGCCGCGCTGCCCGCCGCTCGCCAGCCCGCCGACCGTCGGGATGCCGGGATAGGCCGCGTTCCAGCCCTCCAGCCAGGGCTCGATCGGGAAGGCCGTCGGGTCGGCGAACACCGTCCACGCATCGACTTCGCCGGCCTTCACGCCGGTCGTCACCGGCCAATCCTCGCCGCCTTCCGATCCCGCGGACGGGAGCTGCACGGCGTGGATTTTCGTCTCGGGTAAATGGAGGAAGAGCAGCGAAAATCCGCTCGCGTGCTCGGCCTCGGTGCCGGCGCCGACGAGGCTCGAACCGCTGCACCCCGCGAGCATCGGGACATGGCCGTGGAGTTGCACGAGTTCCAAAAAATCCGGGAGGTGCGGCCGATAATCGGCGGAGACAAACACGAACCCGCAACTCACGTGACCGCCCGCGGCCGCGAGCGCCTCGTGCGCCGCGGCGATCACCACCTCCTCGGAATAAGGCGCGAGAACGAGGCGGGAGGCGGCGGAGTTTGGCATGTAGATGGATCGTTTCGAGCGGTGATCTCGGCGGGGAAAAGATCGGCTCCAGTGAGGGGACGCCGCGCTCGAATCGGGGCCGGTTGAATTGACCCGCCCTGCCCGGAGACTCCGCGCTCGATGCGTCAGCCGAAGAGTTCGCCGTTCCGTTTCGGGGCGGAGAGGCCGAGCTTGCGGTAGGTCGCGGGCATGGCGACGCGGCCTTGCGGGGTGCGTTTCAGATAGCCCTGCATGATGAGGTAGGGCTCGTTCACGTCCTCCAAAGTTCCGGCGTCTTCGCCGATGGCGACGGCGAGGGAATTCAGGCCGACGGGGCCGCCGTCGAATTTGTGGATGAGCGCTTCGAGGATGCGCTTGTCCATTTCGTCGAAGCCGTCGGCGTCGATCTCGAGCATCGCGAGCGCGGCGTCGGCGACGTCTCGGGTGACGCGATTTCCGGCGCGGACTTGCGCGTAATCGCGGACCCAGCGGAGCAGGTTATTCGCGACGCGCGGCGTGCCGCGGGAGCGCGCGGCGATCTCGAGCGCGCCGTCGGCTTCGACCGCGAGCGAGAGCAGGCCGGCGCTGCGGACGAGGATTTTTTGCAGCTCGTCGGCGGTGTAATAATCGAGGCGCGCATTCATGCCGAAACGCGAGCGGAGCGGCGCGCTGATCATCCCGGCGCGAGTGGTCGCGCCGACGAGGGTGAACCTCGGGAGGTTGAGCCGGACGCTGCGCGCGTTCGGTCCCTGGTCGATGATGATGTCGAGTTTGTAGTCCTCCATCGCGGGGTAGAGGTATTCCTCGATCGCGGGCTGGAGCCGGTGGATTTCGTCGATGAAAAGCAGGTCGCCGCGTTCCAAAGTCGTGAGCAATCCCGCGAGGTCGCCGGCCTTTTCGATGGTCGGTCCGCTGGTGCTTTTGATGTTCACACCCATCGCGTTGGCGAGGATGTAGGCGAGCGTGGTTTTGCCGAGGCCGGGCGGGCCGCTGAGGAGGATGTGATCGAGCACGTCGCCGCGCTGCTGCGCCGCCTGGACCATGAGTTCGAGCCGGTCGCAGACTTTTTCTTGGCCGGCGAATTCGCTGAACATCGGGGGCCGCAGCGAGATGTCGAACGGGGTGTCGGGAGCTTCGGCGAGCTTTTGGGGGGAGGTGGAATCGGGCACGGCGGCGGCGGGATGATGGCGAATGTGGGCGGCGGAAATCAGCCGCCATTTTGAGCGAAGTGGAGCGGAGCGCAACGCAGCGGACGAGCGGAGTGCATCGGAAGGTGAAACTGACTTCCCGCTTTCTCCGAGACCGAACGCGCCCCGTGGGGGGAAAAGTAAGAGGTCCTTCGACTTCGCTGCGCTGCGCTCAGGATGACGGGCTGGGGTCGCGCCCCGCGGATAGCCAACCAGCCGTGTCCGCACGGCGGTTGATCGCTCGCTTTCCTACTCCTCGTCGTCCACCGGCTCCTCGCTGCGGGCGGCGAGCATTTGCTCGTGGACTGCTTCGTCCATGCCTTCCGCGATGAGCTCCTCGGCGAGATTGTCGCTGTCCTCCATTCGCATGTTTTCGACGTGATGACCGATGTCGCTCGTCGTCATGTCGTGCTCGGAGACGAGCTTGGAAACCGCGGCATGGCCGTTGTTGGAATTTTCCTCGTGGCCGCCGTGCAGCTCGCGTTTGGCATCGCGCCAATCACCGTCGTTGTACTCGCCGCGGCCGTCGATTCGCGCGAGTTCCTCGGCCCGTCGTCGGACCGATTCTGCGTTCGGCAGCCCCATTCCTTCCGAGTGTTGGATGATCTTCGCCGAGGGAGGTCGCATCGTGCTCATAGTTACTGGTAGGACCACTTTTGGCGGGAGCAAGCGGGAGTTCGCAGCGCGTCGGCATCTTGCACGCGGGGCAATTTCGATTAAATCCCGTGGCGTTCGGATTCGCATGAAACTCATCAAACTCAGCGGGCGGGAGCGGGCGCTTTTGCGGGCGATCGATTTCGCCAACGGCACATCGGGCGAGGAGCTGCTGAAGATCACGAATTTCGTGCCCGAAGACTTCGTCGATACGATCAACGGGCTCATCAGCGTCGGCTACGCGGAGGTGGTTCCGTATGCGGAGTTCACGACGATCGAGGCGTGCCGCGGCGCGATGTTCGAGGTGAATCCGTCGTATGCGCTGGAGCTGCGCGCGGCGCTCCGGCGCTAGCTTGCGAGCGGTGCGGTTTCGGCGCGCTGCTCGAGGAAAAGCTCGCGGATCACGTCTTCGACCGGCGGCTCTTCGACGCTGATGTCGCTCACTGCATTTCTGGCCGGGCACGCGCAGGCGATGTGCGCGCCGGGGCGGCGGGATACCTGACGAAAGGCGAGGCACCCGACGTTTTGGTCGGCGCGTTGCGCCGGATCATGCAGGGCGAAAGTTACCTGAGCCCGGTGATGAGCATGGCGCCCGTGGGATGAGCGGATCGCCTACGACTGCGGAGCGCCTACGACTGCCCGTCGAACTTGAACAGAAATAGCTCCGCGGCGTTTTCTTCGGCGTAATAAAGCTTCAGCGCGCCGTCGCGATTTTTCACGTCCGTGGCGACGGCGGTGCTGGCGCGGCGGCTGTGGATTTGGTGAATCCCGATCGCGCTGCGGCCGTAAAGTTCGCCCCACACTTCCACCCGCACGGCGGCCTTGGCTTTCGCGATGAGCAGGTCTGCGAGCGGGTCGCGCTCGTACGGTTCGAAGGTCACGTTTTCGCCTTTCACGAGCTTGGCGTAATCGAGACCGGGGCATTCTTCGAGGCCGGGAATCGGCTTGTCGGTCCAGGTCGAACGGATGATTCCGAGCCGCACGCGCCCGTCGAATCCGGCATCGCGATTGAGGCGCGAGAGGGTGTTGACGGCGGCGATGAGGCGGCCGAACGGCGGCGCCTCGAACGTGATCAAAACGTGGTCGATGCGCGTCGGGTCGGTCGCGGCTTCGCGATCGACGTAATACGGGACGCCGGTGACGTGGACGAACTTCGGGGCCGAAGTGCGGATGCGCTCGAACAGCAGCGTGCGGGCGTCGGGTCGGCGGGTCATGCGCGTTTGGTCCCGGCGACGGAGCGGCCGGAGCGGCCCTTTTTCGGCTGCGTGATGTCGGTGCGGTGTTCGATCTTTTCGATCTTCCCGTGTTTGAAATATTGCGTCCGCAGCGCCTCGTATTGCGCGTCGCGACGATCGTAGAGCCGCTTCGGTTTCCGCGGCGCGGCCTTGCTCAGCGCGTACGCGGTGATGATCGGCAGCGTGATCGTCGAGTCGGCGTAGCAGACGACGCAATCGGGCAGATTCGACGGGTCGATTTTCCCCCAGCTCACCGCCTCGCCCGGCGTCGCGCCGCTGAGTCCGCCGGTGTCGGGACGCGCGTCGGTGCATTGCAAAAAGTAGTCGTGCCCGCGCTCCTCGATCCCCATCACCTCCTGAATTTGCGGCTCAGTCTGGAGCATGAAATTCTTCGGCGACCCGCCGCCGACGATGAAAACGCTCGAGGTCGCGCCGCTCGATTTCGCGGCATAAACGACGGCGGCGGTCTGGTTCACATCGCGGTTCACATCGATCAAAAGCTTCGAGTCGCGCAGCGCCATCGCGGCGACGTTCATGCCGATCGAGCTGTCGCCCGGCGAGCTCGTGAAGATCGGCACACCGTAGCGGTAACCGGCGCTGAGCACGCTCGTTTCCTTGATCCCCAGCTTTTTCTCCCGCTCGGCGACGTAGCGCCCGAGCAGGTAATGAAACTCGTCGCTGCCCATCGTCCGCTGAAATTCCGGCCCCTGAATCACCTGCCGCACGAACGCATCGGTATCGAGCAAAACGTCGTAATCGAAGAGCACATCGTAGATGCGAATGATCCCGTCGCGCCGGAGTTCCACGTCGTCGAGAAAGGGCGAGCCGGCGTAGAGTTCCATGCCGAGGCCGTAGTGCAGATCGTGGTAAAGATTCGCGCCGGTCGAGATGATCCAGTCCACGAACCCGGCCTTCATCAGCGGGATGATCGCGGAAATCCCGAGCCCTGCCGGAGTCAGCGCGCCCGTCAGCGACAGGCCGACCGTCCCCTCGCCCGCGATCATTTTTCCCGTGAAAAGGCGGCACGCTTCGGCGAGCCGCCCGCCGTTGTAAGCCTTGAAAGAGCCGTCGATGAGATCGGCGACCCGCATGTTTTTCGTGATCGCCGCAGGCAGCAGGCGCGGGAATTTTTTGTTGAGCGAACCCATCGGGCCGGGACGGTAGCGGCCCGAAAAGCAGGGTCAATTGAAAGCATCCGGCGGCATTTCGAGGGATCGGGGCGCAACCGGATGACCGGGGGTTTCCGATGCCTCTTTTGTAATGCAAATGATCCTCCACAACGTCATCTCCCCTGGCGGCCGGGAGGAGCGAGCCCACGCGGGAGGCGGATGAATTTCAGGAGCTGGATGATGACCTTCGAGGACTTCGAAAAACGTGCCCGGCTCCACGCCGTCGGCGCGCTGGAGGACGAAGAGGTGGAAGTATTCGAGCAGGCGCGAAAGGAGTTCGGAGTGCGCGCAGAGGATTACATCCAGACGTGCCAAAATCTTGGTGCGGCCTTCGCGCTCAGTTTGCATCCGCAGCCTCCCGCGCTGAATGCGCGCGAGCGGCTGATGTCGCTCATTTGCCGCGCGATTTGCGGCGGGCAAACTCGGGAGTAGTCGCGGCAGCCGGGGTCGCAGCGACATCCTTCCGATCATCCTGAGCGAAGTGAAGCGCCAGCGAAACGCCGTCGAAGGACCTCTTACTTCTCTCCCTTTGAACGCGCGCATCGGGAGAGAAGTAAGAGGTCCTTCGACTCCGCTGGCGCTGCGCTCAGGATGACGAAAACCGCGCACGCCCCGGCCGGGCTTCCGGTTGACGCGGGCCGTCTCGCGGCAGAAACAGGTTCACCCTTCATGCCCCTCCTCCGACTCCTCGCGACCACTTTCCTCTGCTGCCTCTCCCTCCTCGCCGACGCGCAGACGCCGACGCGGATCATGCCGCTCGGCGACTCGATCACGTACGGTTCCGGCGCGCCGGGCGGCTACCGCAACCGCCTGTATCAAATCCTCACCGCCGCGGGATACACCGTCGATTTCGTCGGCACGCAGACGAACAATCCGGTGGCGACGCTCCCGGATTCCGACCACGAGGGGCACTCCGGTTGGCGCATCGATCAGCTCGATACGAACATCGCCGCGTGGTTCAGCGCCATCGCCAGCCCGGACGTGATCCTGTTGCACATCGGCACGAATGATTTCGGGCAAAATCTCGACACGCCGAACGCGATCAATCGGCTCGATGCGCTGATCACGAAAATGGCGACGCTCAAGCCCGATGCGCGCATCATCGTGACGAACATCATGGTCCGCGGGGAGCCGTACAACACGACGATCCAGGCGCAGTTCAACCCGTACGTGCAGGCGAAAGTGGACGCGCAAGCCGCGCTCGGGCGGCACGTCACTTTCCTCGACATGCGCTCGGCGGTGCCGCTCTCGGACATGCCGGATCAGTTGCATCCGGGCCAGGCGGGCTACGACAAAATGGCGAACGCGTGGCTCCCCGCCATCCGCGCCGTGCTCGAAGTCGGGCCGCCGGCCATGTCCCGCGCGACCGGCAGCGCGGACCTCGGTCACGTCGCGATCACCTTCAACAAACCGGTCGCCGACTCGTCCGCGGCGCTGGGAAATTACGCGATCGGCGGCGGGCTGAGCGTCTCCGCGGCGGTGCTCGATTCGACGAAACGCATCGTCACGCTGACGACCAGCCTGCAGACGATCGGCACGAATTACACCATCACCGCGAACGGCGTGACCGATCTCACGACGCCGACCCCGCTGTCGATGACTCCCGACAGCACCATCGCTTTTTTCCCCGCGCGCGTTCGCGCTACCTCGCCAACGTGCCGGAATCCGCCGGCTACACGCTCGCCTACTCGCTCGATGTGCCGGCTTTTGCGGACTGGAAAACCAACGCCGTGCCGTACGCCGTGGACAACCGAAACGGCATCGGGCCGTTCACGCGCGTCGCCTATTATTGGGAGCTCCAGCAGCCGAACGGCGACCTGCAGTTTCTGTGGACGTCGATGAACGCCTTCACCACCGACGCGGGAAAAATCGCGGTGCCGACCGCGAGCTCCGGCGCGATTTTTCAGCAAAACGTCACGAATCTCAACGTCGTCTCGAACGCTGGCGGGATCGTGAAAGGCAGCGGCCTGACCGGCGGAAATCTCGAGTTCTGGCCGGGCAGCTACACGCAGGCGAATCAAGTGCCCGTGCCGAATGCCAGCGCATCGACCTACGATTTCGGCGACACGCGGACCGCGGGCACCGGCTTCGGCTCGATGCAACTTCACAACCACGACACCGCCGCGAAGCAGACGCTTTTTGCGCTGAACGATTGGGGCGTGAACGGCTCCACGCTCGACCTCGGCATCGGCAACAATCCGACCGGCAGCCCCGATTGGACCAACGCCGCCAACGTCGCGAGCTACGACATCAAGCGCGTCCTGCACGTCCTCGTCCTGCCAGGAAATTCGGATTCGATCGGCCCCGTCCTCACCTCCGCAAAAGGCTCGCCGACGCGCAACCGTCTCATCGTCACGTTCAGCGAACCCGTCGCCGACACCGCCGCGACGCTCGCGAATTTCACGATCTCCGGCGGCGTGACCGTCACCGGCGCGACCCTCCTCGCTGGCCAAAAAGAGCTCGCCCTCACGACCAGCGCGCAGACGCCCGGCACGATTTACACCGTCTCCGCGACTGGCATCCGCGACCGCTCGCCCGGCGGAAATCTCATTCTCCCCGGTGCCTCGACGACCTTCACCGCCGTCGTCGCGCCCACCGTTTTGGCAAATATCGCGGAAGCCGCGGGCTACTCGCTCATCCACAAACTCGCGATCCCCGACGCCGCGACTTTCAACACCACCGGCGTCCCGTACGCGATCGACGACAGCAAATTCCCGCAGCTCCAGCCCTTCGACCGCATCGCCTACTGCCTCGAACTCGCACTCGCCAGCAGCGGCGCGACCTCCTGGGTCTGTGTTTCCGCCGATGCCTTCACGAACAAGCTCTCGCAAATCGGCGTGCCCGCCGCCGCGACCGGCGCTGGCTTTCAGCAAAATCTCGCGAACCTGAACGTCTTCTCCTCCGCCGGCACGGGCGTCGCAACGGCACGCCCATCGCCGGCGCGACGAACGCATGGCTGGAAATTCCGAGCGTCGGCGCGGCGCAACTCGGCAGCTACGATGTCGTCGTCACCGCCCCCGGCGGAGCCTCGACCACGAGCCAAACTGCGGCCCTCAGTTTCATCAATCGCGCCCCGACTTTCAGCGGCTACTCGTTCACTTCGCAAAAGGGAATCATCGCCACGATCGCCCGCGGAACCCTGCTGGCACGGGCCTCGGACGCCGATGGCGACCCGCTCGACGTCACCTCCGCGCCCGCCGCGAGCCAGCAGGGCGGCACCGTCGCGCTCGGGGCAAACGGCCTCAGCTACACCTCCGCGTCCACCTTCACCGGAGCCGATCAATTCACCTCCACCATCAGCGACGGCCGCGGCGGCAGCGTCATCGCCACGGTGAACGTGAACGTCATCACCTCCAGCGTGACCGGCCCGCCGCAAGCGAGCGTCACCATCCGCGCCGACGGCAAAGTCGAGGCGCTCTTCTGCGGCATCCCCCGCGCGAATTACCTCATCGAACGCAGCCCCGACCTCGTGAACTGGACCCCCATGCAAACCCTCCCCGCCGGCGACGACGGCCTCCTCCCCGTCCTCTACCCCGCCCCGCCCGCGGACCACGCCTTCTACCGGGCCCGCGCGCAGTGATGGACGCCCTGCTTCCGGCCACCGGCGCCCGCTTCGATGTCCTCGTCGGCGGCCTCGGCCTCGGCTACACCGCCGCCGCCGCGCTGAAGAACCCCGCCGTCCGCGAACTCCTCGTCGTGGAATTCCTCGAGCCCGTCATCGGCTGGCACCGGCGCGGCCTCGTCCCGCTCGGCCCCGTCCTCACCGGCGACCCGCGCTGCCGCTTTGTCCACGGCGACTTCTTCGCCCTCGCCGCCTCCGCCGACGGCTTCGACCCCGCGGCCCCCGGCCGCCGCTTCCACGCCATCCTCCTCGACATCGACCACTCGCCGCAAAATCTCCTCCACCCCCGCCACGCCACCTTTTACTCGCCCGCCGGCCTCCGCGCCCTCGCCGCGCATTTGGAAAAGGGCGGCATCTTCGCCCTCTGGTCCGACGACCCGCCGGACGAGCCCTTTTTGGAAACCCTCCGCACCGTCTTCGCCACCGCCACCGCCCAAGTCGTCACCTTCGAGAACCCCCTCCTCGACCGCCCCTCCGCCAGCACCATCTACGTGGCCCGGCACGGCGAAGCCCACGGCGCGACACCCCATCCGATAAAAATTCCAAAATAAACTTGCCTCCCGCGCCGACGCTGGTCGGCGTGAGCTACGCCACTGCCACTGGCTTTGCGAAAGTTTACACGATCGACCTTACCGCCGACTTCAACCCTACCGCGAACGCCATCCGCGTCGTGACCAGCGCCGCCACCGGCGACGGCCTATTCCCATCATCGCGGTTACGCGGCGGCTGATTGCAGGGGGCGGACGGTGAGGATCTCAGCGGAGGTGAGCGGTTCGATTCGAGATTCGGAAACGGTGATGATGGCGACGGTCTCACCGGTGGCGGTGAAGATTTCCAAACTGTAGCCCGGCTCCTGCCCCGGACGACCGGGATGAAATTCGACGACTGTCGCGAGGTCGCCACGCTGGAGGCGGTGCGCGGGGAGGTCGGTGGCGAGGGCGACTCGGCTGTAGAGTGCGTGTTTCATCCGTGGGCTGGGTAGAGGGTAATGAACTTGGTTCGCTGGCTGGCTTCTTCCGTCATCCAAATGGTGACGACTGGCAAGAGACGACCGTTTGGACCTCGGAGCGAAGGATGTGCGGGTGATTTTCTCCGGAGGCGTCGGGCGGAAGTTTCACGGCAATGATTCCAGCGCAGCGTCGGACCCTTTCGCCCTACTCCCAGCGCGAGCTTTTACACCCGGCGTAGGCGAGGAAAAGGCCGAGGATGACGTGGGAGAGGAGGACCCAGAGGGCGAGTTCGAGGGAGGCAAGGGGGGTGCGGGTGACGAGCTGGACGGCTTCGTAGTAGCGGGTGTCGCGCAGGGTCTGGATGAAGCCGGACCAGCCCCAAAAGGAGGCGATGAAGGGGCGCGTGGCCCAGCCGAGGGCGGCGGGGAGGGCGAGGACGGCGCCGCTCAGCGGGAGCTGGAAGCCGACGAGATAGACGGAGACGAGGGAGGCTTGCTCGGCGCTTTTTAGAAGGCTGGAGAGGCCGAGGCAGATGGCGGTGAGGGCGGCGTTGACGAGGGTGAGGAGGGCGATCTGGGTGCCGAGACTGCCGGGGAAGCGGACGATGAGGTTCACGAAGACGGCCATCCAGACGGACTGGGCGGCGACGAGGAGCCCGAGGAAGGCGGCTTTGCTCGCGACGTAGGCCGCGGGGCGGAGGCCGGCGAATTTTTCTTTTTCAAAGATGAGGCGCTCGCCGGCAATCTCGCGGGCGGCGTTGTTCGAGCCGGTGAGGGCGAGGAGGACGACCTGGAACATGATGAGCCCGGAGACGAGGCCGCCGGTCTGGATGAACTCGGTGCGGTGCGCGAGCTCGGTCTGGATTTGCGCGAGAAGGTTGCCGCTGCTGTCGGTGAGGGCCTTGAGCTGGGGCAGGCCGGCGAGGGCGAAGATGACGACGAGGCACGGGAAGCCGAAAAGGAGCGCGAGCTGGAGCGCGAGCTGGCCGCGGTCGCGGAAAAAGAGGCGCCAGCGGCGGTGGAGGAGGACGGCGAATTGCGCGGCGGCGGAGGGGGTCTGGGCGTCGGCGGGTTTGCGGAGTTCGGCGGGGTTGGCATCGCGGACGCCGGGCTCGTGGACGGGCTGCTGCTGCCACTGGTTCGGCTTGTCGTCGGCGATCGGAGTGAGCGGCTTCGGGGCGATCTGGAATTCGAGTTCGTGGTAGTACGCGGCGCGGTTCTTTTGCCACGAGCGGTGCCAGTCCTCGGCGCGGCGCATGGCGAGGCGGGGGAAGAGTTCGTCGGCGTGCGCCACGTCGAAATAATAAAGCAGCGAACCGGGCGCGCCGTGGTAGGCGACATGGCCCTGGTAAAGCACCACGACGCTGTCGTAGAGCGCGAGGTGCCGGACGCTGTGCGTGACGGAAAGGACGATGCGATCTTCGCGCCGCGAGAGCCCGTGGAGGAGGCGGACGATCTCGTCCTCGGCCTTCGGGTCGAGGCCGCTGGTCACTTCGTCGCAGAGCAAAAGATGCGGCGAGCTGACCATTTCCAGCGCGAGCGCGAGCCGACGTTTCTGTCCGCCGGAGAGCAGCGAGACGCGGCGGTCGGCGATCTCCTCGAGCCCGACATCCTGCAAGATTTGTTCGATCCGCGTCTCTTCGTTGCTGATGCGGCAGACGCGCAAATGCAGCGCGGTCTCGACGCTTTCCCAGACCGTGAGCAGCTCGAACGCGATGCCGAACTGCGGGACGTATCCGATCTCGTGCGGATCGAAATCGCCCTCGCTCGCGAGGTCGCGCCCGTCCCAAGTCGTGTGCCCCGCCGACGGCTCGCGGATACCAGCGATGGCCTTCAGCAGCGTGCTCTTCCCGCAGCCGGATGGCCCGAGGATGGCGGCGAAATGTTTGCGCGGAAACTGGGCGGAAACCTCGGCGAGCAGATAATGCTCGTCGGGCGATTTACCGACTTGGAGGGAGAGGTCTTTGAGTTCGAGCACGGGAGGGAGGCGAATGTAGGGCGACCGCTTCGGTTGCCCAGCGGGGCAGGCGGGGCGCCCGCCCTACAGTTGCGGAAGTTTGCGAGTTGACCCGCTTTTGTCAGGTGCGAAATGTGGCGCGCATGAGCCGCCCCACCGCTTCACGACAAAGCTGGCGGGCGATAGCGCTCTGGACCGGCGGAGCGGTTCTGGTGCTCGGGATGCTGGGATTCGTGATCGCGAAAATCGCGATCGAGCGGTATCTGCGGAGCGACCGGTTCCGGCAATTCGTGAGCGCGAAAACGGGGGAGACGCTGCACGCGGCGACGGAGGTCGCGCCCTTCAATTTCGCCGACATGAGCTTTTACACGGAGGAGGTCAAAGCGAGCGGCGGCACCGACGCGGCGTTCTCCGAAATGCGGCTCGAACAGGTCCGCGCGGACGTGAGCACGCGGCGCTTTTCCGAGCGCGTCTGGCAGGTCGAGCAGGTCTCCGTGCAACGTCTCGATGTGCGCCTCGACGGCCCGCGCGCTCCACTCGCCGAGCTCGCGCTTTCGCCGGAAAAAGCATCCGCCTCCACCAGCAGCGGCTGGCTGCCGAACCGCGTGGAGATCGGCACCGCGACGATCCACGACACTAATCTGACGTGGGCGGAAGGCTCGCTGCGCGGCACAAAACTCACGCTCTCGCCGCGCGACGGCGGCTGGAACATCGCGGCGGACGGCGGGCAAATCGCGCAGACCGGCCTGCCGCCAATCGACCTCGCGAACGCGCAACTCCGCTACCGCGCGCCGACGCTTTTCGTGCAGTCCTCCGAGCTGCGGCAGAGCGGGGGAGGCGCTGCGAAAGTGACCGGCGAGGTGCGTCCCGGCGAGGCGCTCGACTTGCACGCGGTCCTCGCGGGAATCTCGATCGCGCCGCTGCTCGCGCCGGATTGGCGGCTGCGTCTGCACGGAAATATCTCCGGCGAAATCGACTGCCGGAGCCGCCTGCCCGCGCCCGGCCCGCCGGCGATCTCCGGCAAAGTCACGCTCGCGAATGGCCAGCTCGAAGCCCTGCCCGTGCTCGACGAAATCGCCGCGTTCACGCGTCTGCAGCAATTCAAGCGGCTCCCCCTGAGCCAGGCGTCCGCGGATTTCCGGCAGGAAAATGGACGGCTCACCGTGCAGAATCTCGTCGCCGAATCCGCCGGCCTGATTCGGATCGAGGGAAACTTTTCCGTCGTCAGCGAAACGATCGAAGGGACGTTCCAAGTCGGCGTGACGCCGTCGAGTTTGCAATGGCTGCCGGGCTCGCAGGAGCGCGTGTTCACGACCGCGCGCGGCGGCTACGTCTGGACCCCCGTGCGGCTCACGGGCCCTTTGGCGAAGCCGATCGAGGACCTTTCACCCCGCCTCACCGCCGCCGCGCAAGGTGCCGTGATCGAGCGCGTGCAGACGACCGTGCAGGATGGCGTGAAGACCGGCAAAGACGCGGTGAAAAGCGCGCTCGATTTCCTGATGCCGCTGGTGAAGTGAGCGGCCTCACGGATATCAAAAAGGACTTTGCACGGAGGATTCAGCAGGAAAACAGGAATGCAGGAAAACAGAAACGGAACGGGTTCTGGCTTTCCTGTTTTTCTGTTTTCCTGCTTCTCCGTCGGTTGTTTTTAAATCGATGCGAGCAGGTATGAGGCGCGCGGCTGCGCGCCCCCGCCTCGTCATCCTGAGCGAAGCCCGGCTCTGCTGGCGCAGTCGAAGGACCTCTTACTTTTCCCCAAGTTCACGCGCGGCTTTGGGGAGAAGTAAGAGGTCCTTCGACTCCGCTGCGCTGCGCTCAGGATGACCGGAAGGAACGTGCCCGCCGCGCGTCACTCCAGCTCCGTGTGAATCTCGATGACGTGGAGGATGTCGTGGCGCGTGACGATGCCGACGAGCCGCCCATTTTCCACGACCGCGAGCCGGCCCTGCGCGGGCGCGAGCAGCGTGCGCATCGCGCGGCCCGCCTGCTCGTCCGCGCCGATTTGCAGTGCGACGGAGCCACTTTCCGCAACGAGATCGCCGGCGGAAGTGTAGGGCCATTTTTCACGCGGCACGGTTTTCAAAAGCTCGAGCCGGAGCAGCCCGCGGAAGTCGCCGTCATCACCGCAGACCGGATACGCGACGTGATGATGCGTGAGAAAAAACTCGTCGGCCGCGCGGCTCAGCGGGAGCGACGCGGGCAGGCAGATCGGGTTCGGCGTCATGATGTCGCGCACCTTCACCCCGCCGAGCACCTCGCGCTGGATGGCGTTCGCGTAGCCGCTTTCGGCGGCGTTTTTCAGGAAGATCGCGATGACGAAAAAGACGAGTCCGTTCCAATTGCGCTGCCACAAAAGCAGCCACATCCCGAGGGCGATCAGCATCCAACTGAAACCGATGCCGATGCGCGTGGTGATGAACGTCGATTGCCGCAATTTCCCCGAGCGCGCCCACAAAATGGAGCGCAGGACGCGGCCCCCATCGAGCGGATAGCCGGGGATCATATTGAAGACGACGAGCGAAAGATTGGTCATCGCGAGCCACCAGCAGACGGCCTCTGCCGGTGCCCATCCGAGCCAGTTCGAAAGGCCCGCGAGCGCGGCGTAGGCTCCGATGAGAGCCACGCTCACCGCCGGTCCGCCGAGCGCGATTTTCAGTTCGGAGCGCGCGTCATCCGGCTCGCGCGCGATCTCGGCGATGCCGCCGATGAAGAGCAGCGTGATGCGGGGAACGGGGATGCCGCAGCGCTGGCTCACGAGGCTGTGGCCGAGCTCGTGGAGCAGGATGCTGAGGAAAAACAGCGCCGCCGCGCCGATGCCCATCGCAAAATAAACGCCCGCACCCTGCCCCGGCAGCCACTGCGGAAAGGCGTCGGTCGAGAGCGTGAAGGTGACGATCGTCGCGATCAAAAACCACGAGTAGTGGAGGAAGAATTCGATCCCAAACCAGCGTCCGACGAAGACTCCGCGCCGCAGTCCGCCCGCTTGCGGTTTGCCGGAATTGAGATCTTTCATCGGACGTCGGAAATCGGTGCCGGGGCCGCATCCGCGGGGGTCTCGGAGGAGTCAGGGATTTGAATCGGAGCCCAGTCGTAGAGGTCGATCCCACGGGTCAGCGCGGCTGGCGCACGGAGGGAGATGTGGGCGGATGCACCGAATAATTTACCGGTGTCGAGGACCGCTGCTCTCCGCGCCGCAATCTCCCAACGATTCACGCCAGCTCGGTCAAAATTCCCGCCGCTGGCCAGCGCGTCCTCGATCGCGGTTTGCGTGAGCGGAGGCTGGAAAAAGAACCAGCGGACCGGATGACTGAGCGGTCCCGTCAGGACGGCGGTGAACGGCTCACCGAGTGCGCAGCCGCTGGCCAAAAGGTCGAGGGTCGGATTTTGGGGACGGTTTTCGTGGAAGGTGAGCGTTCCATCGATCCTCGTCGGGGCGCCCTCGAAGCTGAATCGCTGCGAGTCGGACCACCGCATCGTGCCAGCGAGTTCGGGGCTGCCACCGGTCCCGAAGAGGCGGAGATCAAGCGAGGTCTGGCCCTCACTGTCCGCGCCCTCCGCTGGCGTTTCGGTGCGGCAAAGAATGTCGAGATTCCACGATCTGGCGGGCTCTCCCCACGAAAATATCGGTGGAATGTGGGAAGTCGCGTCGTCGCGCCAAAGCGCGCTCCAGTCGATGAGGAAAAGGCCGGGGAATGAAGTGACTCGCGCATTTCCCCGCACGGTGGCGGCACTCCACGGGCCGAAAATTTCGAGCGCGAGCGAGACGTTGACGGATGGCGCGTCGATGGCGGCATCCTCGCGGAAGCCCGTGGGCACAGGGTTTGGCGCGAGTGCGTTCGTTTCCAATTGTGGGGCGACCGCTTCGGTTGCCCCGGGCAGGCGGAGCGCCCGCCCTACAGTTTCCGGAGCTGCGCGGAAGACGGGGAGGGAGGCACGAGCGCTGTCGAGCCGCAGCGCCAGTTGCGGGTCGCGGACGTTTTTCAACCCCACCGAACCGCTCAGCCGCAGGTCGCCGAAACGATGTTGAGCCGCGAATTCTTCGACCCCGATTTCCGCGCCGTGGAGCGCCACGGTGGACTCGACGGCTGTAAATTCCTCGCCGCTCCAGCCGAGCGGAAGACGCCCGCCCGTGAGCGTGAGCTTTCCATCCAACGCCAGCGCGGCGAGCGGTCCGTCCGCGATCACGGCTCCGTTCAGCGTCCCGGCGATCGGGAAATTCCAGCCGGCCAATTGCGAGGCGCGACGCAGGTCGAGGTTGGTCGCGGTGAGATTCACGGCGCTCGGGGTCTCGTCGTTGAGCAGCGAGGCCAGCAAGGTGTTGGGCCACGCCCGCCAGACGTCGAGGGGTAGGGTGGCGTCGCCTTCGAGGGTGATTTGCGAGCCCGTGACGAGCCGGATTTCGCGGAGCGCGAGCGCCTTGTTTCCGACGTCCACTTTCGCGGAAAAGGACGACTCGTCATCGGAGAGCGTGAGCTGGCTGAAGTGCATCCCCGCTTGCGTGTAGGTCGCTTCGAGGTCGGCGTTGATCGGATGGAGCTGCGTCGCGAGTGCGCCGAGCGAGCGCAGTTTATTCAGGTGCGCGAGGAACTTTCCGCTCTGCCCTTTCGCCGAACCTTCGCCGGTCCACTCGATCACCGCGCCGCCGGCGAGCGGCTCGGGGACGATCGGTTTTTGCAGGATGGAAGCGTAGGTCGCGAGGTCGTCGATCGAGGCGCGCAGCTCGCCCCAATATTGCGTCGCGCCGAGGATGTTCACGACGCCGTGACCGCGCACGTAGTCGCCGCGATTGAAGAGTTCGACGTTGCTGATCTCGCACTCGTTGCCGTTCAGCTTCACGGCGGCGTGGAGATTTTGGATCGGTGCGTCGCGCCATTTCAGATCGGTGCCGGAGACGATGAGCTGCCCGCTGAATTGCTGGTTCCGCCCGCGAATCGAGCCGTCGATTTTCGCCCGCCCAGCGGCGAATTTGAACTCTGGCAAAAGCAGCGCGGAGAGCTCGGCCATCTCCTCGATTTTCGCCGCGACATCGCAGGTGAATTCGTTCTGCCACCATTTCACGCCCGGCATCGGCAGCGCCATTTCGCCGCTCAGATCCAGCCGATTGTGGCCTTGATGCAGGTGCATTTCCGAGACCCGGACGCGGCGCTCCAGCAGCGATGCGCCGACCGTCAGCGAATCCCATTGCCGCGACTCCCATTGAAAATGATCGGCTTCGAGCCAGAGCGACGCCGACGCTTTTTCAAACGCGCGGGGCGCGCCCCGAAAGCGGAAAGTTCCCGTCTTGATCGTGCCGCCCGCCGCCTCGGACACGCCGAGAAAAGTCGCCAGTTTCGCGATGCCGATTTGCTCGAAAGTGACGCTTGCATCGATCGTGACCGGGTGCTCGTGCGTGAGGGTCTGCGCCTCTCCGTGAAACTTTCCACCGAACGCCGCGACCTGCATTTCCAAGTCAACGCGCCCTTTCGCCAACTCGGCGAGCTCGGCGGAAAAACTGCGAATTACAACGCCGGGCTCGAGCATGAGATCCGCGATGAGCAGTTTGGAATCCTGCAGTTTGGTGGTGCCGCGGACCTCGCGGAAAGTGCGGTCGAGCCAGGGTTGTTTGACGGTCAGCCGGGCGATCGAGACGAAGCCCGGCTCGAGTTCGCTGGCGAGAAAACGGGTGCCTTCGAAGCGCACGGAGTTTCCATTTCGCTGGACGACGAAATCCACCTCGCTGGCCTCGACGCGCGCGGGCAGCGGCAGCCAGCGCCCGCGCGGCGGCTCGATCGCGAGCCAGTTTCTCCGAGGCGCGCGAGGGTCTGCGGGCGTCTCGAGCGGCAGCACGATTTTGCCGCTGACCTTGGTTAGTTTGAGCCGTTGAAACCAGCGGTCGCGGTCCCCGCGGAAGAGTTCTTTCCAACTGAAGCGCATCTCCGCCCGGCCGATCTCGACGCGAGTGACGGCCCCCATTTTTCCACGAAAAGTCCAGACCGAATCCGTCACCACCAGCGGCTCGAACGCGCTGCCGGCGAGCTGCCCGATCGTCAGCGAAACCCCGTTGCGCCAGGCTTCGAGGACCATCCCGCGAGCTGCGGCAAAGCGAAAAACGTGCGGCTCGGCGAGGAAAAGCACCGCCAAAAAACACAGCAAAAGTGCGATCCGAAACGCGCGAAAACGGGACCGTCGGCGGGCTGGCTGCGGATGTTTTTCGGTCGATGAATCGGGCTTGCTCAAAACAGGAGCGGCACCGTAGCTGCGCGCCGCCAAAAGGGAAGAGAGCGGGCGGAAATGGCGGGTGCCCGAGCGCCTTCGGCTTTGCGAAGCGCAGTCGAGGGATCTCTCACTATTTCCCCCGAGCACGCGCGCAACGGAAGAAAAGTAAGAGGTCCTTCGACTCCGCTGCGCTTCGCTCAGGATGACGGAATTGGGCGCGCGGAGGTTTCGCTACGCCAGCAGACCTGCGACCACTTTCCCCTCATTCGTCGGCCCGATCAGCCGCTGATTCAGCCCTTGGTATCGAAACGCGAGTTGGTACGGATCGAAGCCGAGCAGGTGCAAAATCGTCGCCTGCAAATCGCGCACGGTGACCTTGTCCTGCACGACCTGGTAGCCGAGCTCATCCGTCGCGCCGAAAACCGTCCCGCGCTTCACGCCCGCGCCCGCCATCCACATCGTGTAGGCGTGCGGATGGTGATCGCGGCCGAGAAAAGTGGAGCCGTTCCGCGCTTCATTCATCGGCGTGCGGCCGAACTCCCCGCCCCACACGACGAGCGTGGAATCGAGCAAACCGCGTTGCTTCAAATCCTGCACGAGCGCCGCGCACGACTGATCGATCTCGCGGCATTTTTGCGGAAACATGTGCATCAAATCATCGTGCGCGCCGGTGCCGTGAATGTCCCAGCCCCAATCGAAAAGCTGCACGAACCTCACGCCTTTTTCCACGAGCCGCCGCGCGAGCAGACAGTTGTTCGCAAACGACGCCTGCCCCGGCTTCGCGCCGTACATTTCGCGGATGCTTTCCGGCTCTTTCGCGATGTCGAAAATCTCCGGCACCGACATCTGCATCCGATACGCGAGCTCGTACTGTTGCACGCGCGTCAGCGTCTCGGGATCGCCGAAAGTTTGCGCCTCCGCTTCGTTCAAAGTCTTGAGCGCATCGAGCGTCCGCCGGCGCGTCTCGCGGCTCATCCCCGGTGGATTGCTGACGAACAAAATCGGGTCCCCCGCCGCGCGGCATTGCACCCCTTGAAACACGCCCGGCAAAAAGCCCGGACCCCAGCACGCCTTGCCGCCCGTGGGGTCCGTCCCGCCGCTGAGCAGCACGACGAAGCCCGGCAAATCCTGGTTCTCCGTCCCGAGGCCGTACGTCGCCCACGCGCCCATCGACGCCGCGCCATTCCGCGGCGAGCCCGTGTACATGAAGAGCTCCGCGGGCGCGTGATTGAACTGATCCGTGTTCATCGAACGGATGATCGCCGCTTCATCCACGATCTTCGAAAAGTTCGGCAACAGCTCGCTCACCCACGCGCCCGCCTGCCCGTGCTGCGCGAATTTATACGGCGATCCGAGCAGCTTCGGCTTGCCCTTGATGAACGCGAATTTCTCGCCCTTCAAAAACGCGTCCGGGCAGTCCTGCAAATGCCGCGCGACCAGCTCCGGCTTCCAATCGAACATGTCGTGCTGCGGCGGCGCGCCCGACATCGCGAGATAGATCACGGCCTTCGCCTTCGCCGGCAGCGGCGGCAATTTCGCGCCCAGCGGATTCGACGCATCGACCGCCGCGAGCCCGCGTGAGGTCAGGCTTTGCAGCGCGATCGCGCCGAGGCTGAAACGCCCCGCGTCCGCGAGAAATTGCCGCCGCGTCTGCGAGTGAGCGTGAGCGAAATGGAGAGGGTTCATGGCGTTGATTGGTCTTTCTGCGAGAGGCGCACGAGCGCGGCCTCGACGTCGGCGAGGGTTCCGACCGGGACGAAAATGTGGTAACGATACTCGCCGGATTTTACGGCGTGATCGTCGGGGCGCACGCGGAAGACGCAGTTCCATTTCACCACCTTCTGCGGGACGAAACGAAAGCGTCCGTAGCCCGGTCCGACCGACCCGGCCGGTGGCGGCTCCGGGGCGATGACGCCCATCGCGTGCGAGCCGTCGGCGGTCGAAAGCACCACCGGATCGCGCTGTTCCCCCGGACCGTCGCTGAGCGGTTCGAGCTTCTTCGTCGCGGGATTCAGATGCCAGAAACGCTCGAACTCCGGCGGCATGTATCCGGTGAGCGCCTCGAACGCCGCATCCACGTGCGATTCGCCGTCCGGCACGAGGTAAGTGACCGAGTAATCGAGCACGTTCGGCAGACCGGGAACGCCGATGCGCACTTGCTTCGCGAGCCGATGCTCGGAAATGGGCGCGGAGTTTTCCGCGAGTTTTTCGCCAGATCGCTCGCCGGGTCTCAGCCAGAAAGCCATCTGCGAAAGTGTGCGCAGTTCATTTCCGGCGGCGTGGATTTCGAGCAAGCGACTTGTGCTCGCCGGCCCCGCTCCGTCGTCGCGCGAGCCGGCTTCTGTCGGGTTAAAAGTTTCGGAGTTGTGGGTCCTCGTGACATCGAATCCGGCGGCCGTTTGGAGCTGTCGTCCGTGGTCCGTGCTGTTGATGAACTCCTGTCCTTTCCACGTCAGCGAATGGATCGCCCCGGCGAAGCGCGAGGTGGTGGTGATCACAATTTCCGAGCCGCCGAATGGGGCGCGGATGACGGAATCGCCGGAGACCGATGCGCTGGGAACCCGCTTCGCATCAGCTTCCGCGGCGTGCGCGAGCCCGGCGGAAAAGGCGGACACGAGCAGCGCGAAACAAAATGGAGGCCTCATGATTTCGTCAGCACGGCGTCGAGATTGAGCAACACATTCGCCACCACCGTCCATGCGGCGGCTTCAGCGGCATCGGTGTTTTCCGGCAGCGGACCGAGCGGGGCAGTCGCGAGTTTTTTCGCAGCGTCGGCGTCGGCGCGGTAGGTCGCGAGTTCGGCATCGAGGAGGCTTTGCAGCGCGGCGACCTGGCTCGCGTCGGGCTCGCGGGTGAGGCAGAGGCGGAGCGCAAAATGCAGGCGGGAGGCGCTGTCCGTGCCGCCTTCGAGCATGATCCGCCGCGCGAGAGCCTGCGCGCATTCGACGAAATTTGGATCGTTCAAAGTGGCGAACGCTTGCAGCGGCGTGTTCGTCGGGATGCGGCGGATGGTGCAGGTTTCGCGACTCGGCGCGTCGAACGTGGCCATCGTCGGGTTCGGCATCGTGCGCCGCCAAAACGTGTAGATCCCGCGGCGATGCCGGTCCTCCCCGGCGCTCGTCGGGTAGCCATCCTGCCCGCCATTGAAGGCGACGTGCCACAGTCCGTCCGGCTGCGGCGGAAAGACGCTCGGCCCGCCAACCTTGTGGCTGAGCAGGTTCGCGAGCGACAGCGCCTGATCGCGCACGCCTTCCGCATCGAGCCGCCGGCGCGGGTAATGCGCGAGCAGGCGATTCCGCGGATCCTTTTGCGCAGCTTCTGCCGAGACGTTCGACGCCTGCCGATACGTCGCCGACGTGACGATCATCTTGAGCAATCTCTTCACGTCCCAGCCGTTGTCTCGGAACTCGACCGCGAGCCAATCGAGCAGCTCGGGATGGCTCGGCAGCGTCCCCTGCGTGCCGAAATCCTCCTCACTTTCGACGATCCCCGTACCGAAGAGCTGCGCCCAAAAACGATTCACCGCGACCCGCGCAGTCAGCGGATTTTCCGGGCTCACGATCCACCGCGCGAGTGCGAGGCGATCGACCTCACCGGCGACCGCGGGAGGAAATGCGGCGGGCAATCCGGCGCTCACCTCGTCGCCGTGGAGCATGAAATTTCCTTTCGTCAGTAGCCACGATGTCCGGCGCTTTTTCGCTCCCAGCTCGCGCATGATCGGCAGCGCGACCGGCTCGATTTTCGCCATCGTTTTCCTCGTCGCTTCGATCTCCGTTTTCAGCGCGGCAAACTGCTTCGACAGCGGCCGGAAATGCGCCGCGAGTTCTGCGCGTTGCTTCGCCTCCCGCTCGCTTGGCTCGACCGCGAGCGTCGCCCGGATGTTCGCCGGCAACTCGCCCGCTTCGTCCCCCCCCGCGCTCACTTTCGCCTCCCATTCGTGCTGCTCCGCCTCGAATTCCGGCGTACCCGATTTCATCCGCTTTTCAATCTCCGCGATCTCCGCGCTGAACTTTTCCAGCGCCGCTTTTTGCTCCGGCGTCGCCATCGAAAGCTTCGGATCTTCGTCCTCGCGATCGGCGTCCTCGGTCTGATTGAAGACCGCGAAGAGCTGGTAATATTCGCGCTGCGAGATCGGGTCGAACTTGTGCGTATGGCATTGCGCGCAGCCAAACGTCAGCCCCATCCAGACCTGTCCCGTCGTCGCCACGCGGTCCTTGATCGCCGCCACCCGATACTCCTCGTCGTCGGTCCCGCCCTCGATGTTCGTCATCGTATTTCGGTGAAACGCGGTGGCGACGATCTGCTCGTGAGTCGGCTCTGGCAGTAGATCTCCGGCCAATTGCTCGATCGTAAATTGATCGTAAGGCTGGTTGCGATTGAACGCGTCGATCACCCAATCGCGCCACGGCCAGATGTTCAGCCGCATCTTGTCCGAGCCGTATCCCGTCGAGTCCGCGTAGCGCGCCAGATCGAGCCACATTTTCGCCCACCGCTCGCCATACGCGGGCGAGGCGAGCAGGCGATCGGTGGCTTTTTCGTATGAGTCGGGCGCTGCATTCTTGATGAACGCATCGACCTCTTCCGGCGTCGGGGGGAGGCCGGTCAGGTCGAGGGTCAAGCGGCGGAGGAGCGTCGCTTTGTCCGCCTCGCGGGACGGTTTCAATCCGGCGGCGACGAGCCTCTGCGCGATGAACGCGTCGATCGGGTGGCGTGAGTTTTGGAAAAGCGGCGCAGCGGGCACCGCGGGGCGTGCGGGCTTCACGAACGACCAGTGCGGTTTGTATTCCGCGCCTTCTTCAATCCAGCGTTTGAAGAGCTCGATTTCGTGCTCGGTGAGCGTGTGCAGTTCTTTCGGCGGCGGCATTACTTCGTCGCGATCTTTCGACGTGATGCGCGTGATCAGCTCGCTCGCGGTGAGGTCGCCGGGGACGATTGCGCGCACGCCTTCGCGCTCGCGCAGCGCCTCGTCGCGGACGTCCAACCGGAGCTTCGCTTCGCGGTGTTTTTCATCCGGCCCGTGGCAGTGAAAACACTTCGACGAGATGATCGGCTGGATGTCGTAGTTGAAATCGACCTTCTCCTCCGCGGCCAAATACGCGCCCTGAACGAGCAGCGTGAAGAGCGCGGAAAGTGAGGCGAGACGAGGAATCATGGACGGAGAAACTCGCGCACAAAATGCGGACGTTCAACGCCTACAAACCAGCGGGATGGCCGGATGTTAGCACGGAAGTCAGGCGTCCCGCCTGACACGGCCGGCGGCCTTCCAGCCTGCCGAGGTTTCCGACTCTCGCGGCGCAGGCTGGAAGCCTGCGTGCCATGTCAGGCGGGACGCCCGACTTCCTCTCCGGTCGCATTCAGCCGCGCGATGATGCTCTCGACGTCGTACACGCATCCTCCCCAAGTGCCGCCGCCGGCTTGCTGAAGGGCGGCCCAGAGCCGGGTGTCGGCGGGGAGCGCGGGATGAGGGGCAAGATCGGGGCGCGTGGGCCGGGAAGCAAGCACCAGAGCGCCTTCCGCGGCAGTGAAGCGCTGGCGATTTTCGCCGATGAGGTCGAGCGTGCCGGTCATGTTCACGCGATCGACGACGAGCTGAATCCAGTCGCCGTCGCGCACTTTTCCGATCGGTCCGCCGGCCAGCGCCTCGGGTCCGATGTGGCCGATGCAGGCGCCAGTGGAGACGCCGGAAAAGCGGGCGTCGGTGAGGAGCGCGACTTGTTTTCCGAAGGGCAGAAACTTGAGCGCGGACGTGACTTGATACGTCTCCTCCATGCCCGTGCCCATCGGTCCGATTCCGGCGAGGACCATCACGTCGCCGGCTTGAATCCGCCCCTCGCGGATTGCGGCGATGGCGGCGGCTTCGCTCGTGAAGACGCGCGCGGGGCCCTCTTTTCGGAAGACCCCGTCGGCATCGACGACGCTCGGATCGATCGCCGTGCTTTTGATCACGGAGCCCTCGGGCGCGAGATTTCCGACTGGAAAAACGAGTGTGCCGGTGAGCCCGCGCGCGCCCGCTTGCGCCGGCGACATGATCACGTCGTCGGGCTCGACGCCGTCCTGCGCGCGCAGAATTTCGCGGAACCGGAGTCGGCGCTCGGAGCTTTTCCAGGCGTCGAGATTCTCGCCGAGCGTGAGGCCGGTGGCGGTGAGGACGGTGGTGTCGAGCAGGCCGAGTTCGCGGAGATGGAGCATCACTTCCGGCACGCCGCCGGCGAGGAATGCGCGGACGGTCGGGTGATGTTGCGGGCCGTTTGGCAGGACATCGACGAGGCGCGGGACGCTGCGATTCACCGCGATCCAATCGGCGACCGTCGGGCGCGGAAGGCCCGCGGAATGGGCAATCGCGGGGATGTGGAGCAGCAGATTCGTCGAGCCGCCAAACGCCGCGTGGACCGTCATCGCGTTGCGGATGCTGGCGGGCGTGAGGATGTCGCGCATCGTGATTTTCCGCGCCTCGAGCTCGCTGACGGCGCGCGCCGCGCGGGTCGCGATTTCGGTCCAGACCGGCTGCCCGGACGGCGCGAGCGCGGTGTGCGGGAGCGCCATGCCGAGCGCCTCGGCGACGACTTGGGAAGTCGCGGCGGTGCCGAGAAACTGGCAGCCGCCGCCGGGCGAGGCGCAGGCGCGGCAGCCGAGTTCCGCGGCTTCGGAAAGCGTGAGCAGGCCGCGCGAATAACGCGCGCCGATCGTCTGCACCGCGCCCGCATCCTCGCCATCGCTCGGCGGCAGCGTCACGCCGCCGGGCACGAGGACGCACGGGAGGTCGTGCATCGCGGCGAGCGCCATCATCATGGCGGGCAGACCTTTGTCGCACGTCGCGATGCCGATCACGCCGGCGCGCCGCGGCAGCGAGCGGATGAGTCGGCGGAAAATGAGCGCGGCGTCGTTGCGAAAAGGGAGGCTGTCGAACATGCCGGTCGTCCCCTGCGTGCGCCCGTCGCACGGATCGGAGCAGTAGGCCGCGAACGGCACCGCGTTCAGCTTCCGCAGCTCCTCGGCGGCGGCCTTCACGAGCAGGCCGATTTCCCAATGTCCGGTGTGATAGCCGAGCGCGATCGGCTTCCCATCCGGCGCGCGCAAGCCGCCCTGCGTGCTGAGGATGAGGAACTGCTTTCCATTTGCCAGAGCCGATTCCCAGCCCATGCCGACGTTTTGCGTGAGCCCGAAAATGTCGCCGCTCGGGCTCTGCCGCAGCAGTTCGTCGGTCAGCGGCAGAGTGCCTGCAGGTCCGGGTGCGCGGGTGCGGATTTCGTAAATGGATTCGTCGGCGGAGAAGAGATCGGGCGGCATGTCGCCGCCACACTGGCAGAGCGAATCTGCCGCCGGACAGGTGCAAATGCCTTGCCTTCCCGCGCGGGCGCGCCGCACTTTTGCAGCGCGATGCGCTGCCTCCGATTGCTCTTCCCCGCAGCCCTCGCCGCGCTTTTTGCGAGCGCGCTTTTCGCACAGGAAAGGCCCGCCGCGACTCCGCCGCCGGCCTTCATCGGGCAGCTTTCGCTGGTCCGCTACGACATGCCGCGCGGCCACTCGGATGGCTTCGCGCCGACCCGGCAGCTCGCGCAGGGAAAGACCGGCGAGGAGGCGGTGGACTGGCCCGATTTCACGCTGAATGGGCAGCCCGTTTTTCGAGGAAAAGTGGAGGAAAAGATCGCGCTGAAATTGCGTCGCGGGGCGGAAGCGAAACCGCTTTTTCAGGCACCGGGGGACGATGTCATTCAGCCCGGAAATCATTGGCTGCGTGCGCTCGAATGGGGGCTCGGGAAGCGGCATATTTATACAGCCGACAAGACCGCGCGTTGCGCGAACGCGGGCGGTGCGATGACGGGCAAATACGAGCTCTGGACCTTCCCGATCGTGATCAAAGGCGAGGGCGGTCCGGTGGTCAAAAACGTCGAGCTAAAATCCGGGGGCCAGACCGTTTTCCGCAAGCTCGGGCCGTGGCGTTCGCTGACGCTGCTCGTGCCTGCGAGCGAGGCGGGGCAGCCGTTCGAGTTGAGCGTGGATGGGTGGCCCGCGGTGAAGTTCCAGGCCGGACTGATGCCGGTGAAATTGGGCGATCCCCGCGAGCGCGTGTTCCCCCTGAATGCTGTGCTGACGGGCGACGGACCGAAGATCACGATCAGCAATCTCGAGCGGCCCGAGCGTTTTCCAAACCCGAAAGAGTGGGCCAAGGACGTGGCCGCGCTCGGCAAACCGCTGCCGGTTTTTCCGGCTCCGCCGCGCGACTCGAAATCGCTCTCGCGCTACCTCGGCATCGAGGTGCCGCGCTCGCCTCTCACCATTTACGCGACGGCGCTGCCGCATGGAATGAGCGGCGGATTTTTCAAAAAAGGAACGAATGCCGACGAATACGCCGGGCTCGTCGCGGACACCGGATACGATGTTATTTTTGATCCAGCCAACGCGCTGCCGGAGCCGGGCGAAGCGGACAGTATCGAGCAGCGCGCGGCGGCTCTCGCGCGGCGGGGAGTGCGGCTGGGATTGCAGTTTGACAACAACTGGACGCGCCCGTCGCTGCAGCATCCGAACCTCGCGTTCCTCGCCCACACTTTGCCCGAGTGGCACGCGCCGCTTTACCGCAGCCTCTCGCTGGCGGCGCAGCGATTCGCGCGGCTGCCAAATTTCGCCGGGATCAATATCGGCGCGGACAACGCGGGCTACGCGCCGTATTGGGATTGGGTGCCGCCGATTCCGGACCGCCCGTGGGGCGAGGCGATGATCGAATTCATGGGCACGCCGCAGCCGCGCGTGCCCCGCGGGCCGAGCCTCGGGCCGCGCGAATCGCCGATCGAGGTGCGAGTTAAAACGACTGATGAATTCACGAAATATGTGACGCGCTACGAGACCTCGTTTCGGCAATACGGATACTTCGCGGAGGCAGTGCGCGAGGTCGATCCGACATTGGTTTTCACGACGGGATCGTTTGGCAGTTCGCCGGGGGGCGGTGGGCGCGGCGGGTGGCCGTGGGCCTCGATCCCGGGGCGAAATTTGAGCGAAGGGCTGACCACGCAGCAGGCCTACGACTGGAACGAACTCCACTCTTCCAAGCCGCTTCACAACGTCGCGCTGGTCGATCGGCTCCACAGTTATTTCCCGGCGAAAAAGACGTGGACGATCATCGACAACTTCCACTTTCTTTTCGGCCGCGAAGCCATGCAGCGCGCCTACGCGCTGGTGCTCACGCGAGGTGTGCAGGGGATCGGCACGAACTTTCTCGCGAGCCCGACCGGCGACGGCGCGCGGCCGGACGTGATCGATTGGCAGAAAGAACTTTACGCGTGGCTGCGCAAATATGGCGGCGTGTATGCGCGGACGGAACCCGCGCCGGTGATCGGCGTTTTTTACAGCCACCATCAGGCCGTGCAGCGGCGCGTGCTCGCCGGAGAAAATGTTTCCGAGGAGGCGCTGCTCGACGGCTCGCACGAAGGAAAAGTGACCGAGGCGCTTTTCCTCTGCCACGCCGCGGGCTGGCCGGCGCGCGTGATCACGTATCAGGAAGTGATGCGCGGGCCTCTGCCGAAATCGATGCAGGCGATCCTGCTCGTCGGGCTCGATCAGGCCGATGAATCGTGGACGTGGGCCCCCGGTCTCGCCCCACCGCTGCAGCAGTTTCTCGATCGCGGCGGACGCATTCTCGCCGATGAAAAATCGACCTGTCCCGTGCCCGCGACGCGCACCGAAATGCGCGTCGCCGCGTACGTCCCGCAGAGCAATGTGGACGCGACGCCGCTCCTCCTTTCCCGCAACGCGGGCAACATCGAAAAGCTGCGTGCCGCGATGGCCGGAGTGCCGCCGCCGCTCGCGGCCTCGGATTCGCCCTCGCTCTGGGCCATTCCTGCCGCCTGCGGCGACACGCAATACGTCACGGTGGTGAACCAGGCTTTTGCCGAGGGCGACGAAGCGAATGAGATGCTGCGCCCGGCCGATCCGAAAGCGAGCAAGGCCGAGGCGTGGAAGACCAAAGGCAACGCCAGCCTTTTCGTGAAGCCCCAAACTGGCGCGATCCGGTGGACGACGGACCGGCCGATTTACGATGTGCGTCTCGGCCGTAAACTCAGTGCCAGCGAGGCTTCGACGGTCGATCTCACGCGCGACGGCTTCCGCTGGTACGCGCTCCCGCCGGCGGAAGTCGTCCCGCCGGAACTGGCGGTCGCGAAAGGAGTCGCGGGCTTTTTCGAAGCCAAAGTCGGGATGCGAAATGGCGTCGAAATGAGCGGCATTCCGATCCAGTTGACCGTCTCGCGAGGCGAGGAAGGAGTGAGCGTTTACACCACGACCGGAGCCGCTCCGGCACGACTGCCACTGAGCGAACAAGACACCGCCGGCGACTACCTCGTGACCGCGACCGAGTTGCTTACCGGGCTGTCGCAGAGCGCGAAAATTCAGCTCACCGCCGCCGCGCCCGCATCGCGCAAAAACGGCGTGCGGATGCCGGAAGCCTCCGCCGTCGCAAAGTTCGCCACGCGCAAACACGTCGCGCTCACGATCGCCCTCACCGCCGAGCAGGAAAAAGACCCGCGCATCGTCCAACAGGCGCGGGCACTCGCGGAATTTTACCGCCAGCAGAAGCGCGTCGTGCCCGAAAAATTCGGCCGGATCACTCCAGGCGGCATCGTTGAAAGCCTGCAACCGCTGAAATCGCCCCACCGTTTTCCGCAATGGAAGACCACCGCCACCGACCTCGTCCTGATCGGAACGCCAGCCACCAACATCCTCCTCCTCGACCAATCCCGGGCCCAAATCTTCCCCCGCACTTTCGCCGACCCTGCTCCCGGCGAAGCGGACGTGATCTACACTCGCTCGCCCTTCGTCGGCGAATATGACGCGATCAACATTCTCGCCACCAATCCTGCAGACATCGCCGCCGCCGTCTCGGCGATCATCTCGTCCGCAAAAACAAAGTGACCAGCATCGCAGCGAGACCTCCTGAAAAACCCTTGGCAACCGGCCTCCGCGGCAGCATGATTTCCCTCCGCTCGGCGTCGCAAACGCCACGATCCACGCGGGTGTAGTTCAATGGTAGAACGGCAGCTTCCCAAGCTGCATGCGAGGGTTCGATTCCCTTCACCCGCTCCCTCTCTGATTATCAGAGACTTACGCCGAAAATGGGTCGAAATATGGGCAAAGTCAGAACGAAAGTCAGAACTCGTCCGCCCTTTTCAGCCGTGTTCGCGGAAGTTCGCCAAAGTCGTTTCGCGCCGGGAATTCTCACCGTGGCCGCAAGGCTCACCGTTCGAGGTCGCCGCCGTTTCTGCCATTTGCGGGGATCAAAACGCGCGGGCACAGCCGTGACAGACGTGACAAACGTGACGCTCGCCGCTGTAGATGGCGACATCCGTCACGCCAGAAGCTGCCGGCCTAAAGCTGCCAGCCGTTCCGCCAGTTTCCGATAAAGGAGTTGCAGCGCACCGCCGAGCTTCGACGGGTCGCGTCGTCGTCCGGTTCCGCCGATGCTGCCGGTTTTTCGACTAACTGACTCGCGAGAAGGTAGCCGGCCACGAGCTGCATCTTCTCGCAATCGCCAAGATGATTGTCCCGGTGAACCTGATGCCACACGGATTCCACCACGCCGCGCGGGTTTGTTTTTTCCACGAGCTTTTCCGCCGTGAGCTGCCGCAAGTAGTCCGCGCCGACGTTGCGCGGAAGATGCCACGCGGGGCCGCGCCGATCTTGAATGCGCCGGCAATAAAGGTCCGTTTTGAAGCTGCCGTCATCGAAGTGAAAAAGGCGGATCGTGCGCTCGCGCGGCTGTTTGCCGGGAAAGAATTTAATGACGGCTGACTTCACCGGCTGGGCGAGCCGGTCCCATCCCTTCAGCGGGAAAAAGGTCGCGTTGCTGCCGCTGCAAAACTCATAGACGGCTTGCGAGTTGTAGCCGCTGTCAATGTAGCCGCGAAACGCGCTCACCGTTTCATCGCTGCCGGCCACGTTGTATTGCCGGCGGAAGACGGTCTGCAAATCGTCCAAGGTTGGAATGCGCCCGTAATCCAGCAGCCAGCTTTCCTCATCCGGTCCCCACGCGCGCACGGTGAAATAAACGCTCTCGCGTTGCACGTCCGCCGCCACGGTCACGAAAAGCGGCTTCACCGGGCAAGTGCCAAGGTCGTAATCCGTCTTCAAGTCGAGCAGCCGCGTCTCGCTGATTTCCTCCGCTTGCACCGCGACCTTCCACGGTTCCGCGAGCACGCTGTTTGTGAAGTTCTGAAGACCGCTGAAGCTGTCTTTCACTTCGAGAAATTCGCGCGCGATGCTGCCCCACGTCCGCCACGGCGAGTAAAGCGCGTTCAAGTGAAAGCTCACCCGGTCCGCCGGGGCTCGCGCGTTCGTCGCCCGCCATTCCCCGCCGCGAATCATCCCGGCTTTGTGAAGCTGTGGGATCCGATTGGCACACGCCGCGCACTCGTAAGACGCTGCCGCTTCCACCGCGTCGAGATTCCACGCCTCGCCGGTCTTCGTCGTCTCATTGTCCGGCCATTTGATTTGCGAGAAGACGAGCGGCTGCGCGTGGCTGCAATGCGGACATTTCACGAAGTATTGATGCTGACTCCCGGCAAGGTAGTTCTGCCAGACTTGCCCGCTCTCCACGGTCGGCGTGGAAGTGAGCACGATCTTCGCATTCCAGAAGCTCGCCGTCCGCACCCGCGCGAGTTCGAGCGCACCGGCTTCCTTGTTCGAGGCTTGCGGAAACTTGTCAATTTCGTCCGCGAAAAGGTAGCGCACGGGACGGCTCGAAAGCTGGGCCGGCGAGTTCGCGCCGCACAAGTTCAACGTGCAATCCGCGAAGTGCATTTCGAGCAATTTGAAAAGGTCCGCGTTCGCCGGGATTTGTTCCGCGCACGGCTGGCAATCGCGAAGGCTGGGTTGAAGCCGTGTCTCGCTGAAGCTCCGCGCGAGAGATTCCGCTGGCATGATCCACAAGGCCGGGCCGGGGTCTTCGGCTATCGCGTATCTCAAACAATTCAGAATGCTTTCCGTCTTGCCGGATTGAGCTGCCGCGCAAATCACCAACTCCCGCACGCGTGGATTGCTGAAGGCTTCCTGCCAGCCGCGCGTGTAGGCAATCCACCCGCTGTCATAGCGTCCGGG
This sequence comes from Spartobacteria bacterium, assembly GCA_043777315.1. Lineage (GTDB taxonomy): Bacteria > Verrucomicrobiota > Verrucomicrobiia > Chthoniobacterales > Chthoniobacteraceae > CAIURC01. Next base: position 154,750 of record JAYVPW010000006.1, read on the forward strand.
GCTGACTGTGGTTCGCACGGAGAGCTTCACCGTCCGCTCTGCCCATTTCCAGACGGGTTCGAGCAGCCGGGGCTTCACCGCGCGCCGGGCCGTTCGTTCAATGACTTCGCGGGCTGATAAGGTCTTCATTGGTCTTCACTCCATTTGCCTTCGTGTAGCTGCGCCAGGGCTTCGCCAATGCCCTTGGCGAGGGTTTCTTGAATCGTCGCCATGTCCGCGCCCACGAGCCTTTGCGGGAGGCTTCGGGGAAGGGCTTCGAGCGTCACGCGGAAGGCGTTGCAAAGCCGCGCCGTCTCGCGTTCCACGTCCGCCACGGACAAGGTTTCCGCGTTTGCCCGTTGCACGTCCGGCGAGCTGACTTCGATCTTCCGAAGCTGTTCGAGCAAATCGAGCCAGTCCTTTTTCTTGCTGGCAATCAAACCGGGGTCACCGGTCGTCCGCGCGAGTTCGTAATCCTGAGCCGCGCGAATCTCCGCGCCGCGCAAACGCTCAATCGCCGCGCGAAGGCCGGGCTTGGCATCGAAGACAAGCGGGACCGCTCCCGCGTCCGCCGGCAAGGTTGCCGTGGGGTTTTTCTTCCGTCCGCCGCCGGGGTTGCGTTTCGGTTTATCGGTCGCCGTCGTCATTGGTGAATAAGGGTTTCCAAGCCGCTCGCCCGCTGAGAGTGCCCCCTGGAACCAGCAAGGGATTTGAAAGACCCTTCGGAGAACCTACGAACATCCCTGACAATCCGCGTTTCGTTTTCCCCATATCGGGCCGGAACAAAACCGGCAAAACCGGCAAAAGGGTTGGTCTGTCGGGGGTTTCGCCGGTTTCGCCGGTTTCGCCGATGGGGTGTTTTGCAGAAGTTCATCGCGGGGCTTTGATTGTGGACACGATTTCCGAAGGTCTGCCCCCGGTGTCTTTCTTTTTCTCGAATGCCAGAAGGTCCGGGAAGTGCGCCACGAGTTGCTTCACTTCGTCGTGAGAGAAGCCATGCCGCTTTTCGAGTTCGCGCAAGGTCTGCCTCCCGCCGTAGTCCACGAGCGCCGATTGCAAATCCCGCACGCGCTTCATCCTCCGCTCCATCCGTCCGGCATTCATAATGTTCAAAGACGAGAGCACGAGCCAGCGGGCCAATTCCACCGCGCGAAGCGCCTGAGCTTCCGAAAGCACAGTTCCGTTTAAATCATCGCCCGTGCATTGCCCTACCGCGAGGCGGATTGCGTTTTCGCGCCAGCGTCCAAGCTCACCTTCAATGTCGCGAAATGTTCCGGTGCGAAGCCGGATGCTTTCGTTATGGAATGCCCGAAAGACTTCGCGCCCGCCTTCGCTGCAAATGATGCGCTCCGGGTCTTTCGGGGTGGCACCGGGCCTGCCACGCAATAAGAGCACGTCCCGAATCAGATTGCCCCACTCCTCGCTCGTGCGCTCCGAGATTCTGCGAACCTTTCCATCGTCTTCCTTCAATTCGGGTTCAACGATAAACGGGAGCACACGGGCGGTCAGTCCGCGCTCGAAGGCTTCTTCATTCGTGAGAAGTTCGCGCAACACGCAAGGCTGGCAAAAGAGCAACGCGGATAGGCATGGGACAATTTCCAATGCGCTCCGGGTCGCCCGATCTGTCCGCATTGGTTCGACGCTGTAACCCGAAAGCCACATGTCAAAGTCGCCTTTCCCCGCATCGCTGTATTTTCCCATCATCACGCGCACGACCTCGCCAGCTTCGAGACTGTAGGCAAATAGGGAGCAGTTGTTTCTCGCGAATTGCATTCCCATCGCCTCACTGGTGGCGTTGCTTACCCAGTAAGTCGGCTCGCCATCTAGCATCGGTTCGACGGCATCGAGCTTGCGCTGAATCTCACCTAGTGTGGTGAGCGATTAGTTCGTGCAATAACAGGTGCGGTGTGAGAAAGGAGGCTCATGCCGATTGGACGACCGATGATGCCACTGCTTTTGAA
>JAYVPW010000007.1:0-3079 GCA_043777315.1 Spartobacteria bacterium
CGAAAGCGCGGAGGCGAGCCCGTATTTCGAGGTCTTCCGCGAGAAGAAATACGAAGTGCTTTTCCTGTCGGACCCGCGCGACGAATTCGTGATGGAGCACCTGCGGGAGTTCGACGGGAAGAAGGTCGTCGCCGCGGAAAAATCGGACGTGAAGCTCGACCAGGAATCGACCGCGATGAGCGAGGACGAGGCGAAGTCGCTGACGGGATTTCTGAAAGAAACGCTCGGCCTGCGGGTCGGTGAAGTGCGCGCTTCGAAGCGGCTCGTCGGCAGTCCGGCGGTGGTCGTGGACAGCGACCAGCACCTCACTTCCAGCATGCGCCGCGTGCTGAAGTCGATGGACCGCGAGCACGCCGGCTCGTTCGAGTCGAAGCCCGATCTCGAGATCAATCCGAGCAACGCGATGATCGCGCAGCTCGAGAAAATCCGGCACACGGACGCGGCGCTCGCGGGGCAGGTGGCGGAGCAGATTTTCGACAACGCGCTCGTCGCGGCGGGCTTGCTCGACGACCCGCGCGCGATGCTCGGGCGTCTGAATTCTTTGCTCGAAAAGTTACTTGCGAAATAGCCGGTGGTTGACTTGACCCGGCAGGCGTAGAGCATCGCCGCCCGCGATCGGGAGCCCCCCTTCCTTTTGCCAAACCAAACCAAACCAAAAACACATGAAACTGAATTACATCCTCACGCTCGCCGCCGCGGTCTCCATCGGCTTCGTCGCTTGCGAGAAAACTCCGCCTGAGAAATCCACCGACGCTACGGCGACCCGCCTCGACGACAAGGCCAAGGAAGTGAAAGCCGAAGGCAAGGACAAGGCCGACGCGATCAAGGAGGAAGCCAAGTCCGAGGCGAAAGAGATCAAGGCCGACGCCGACGCTGACGCCGCTGCGGTGAAGAAATCGACCGAAGACGCCGCGAAGGCGCTCGAGAAAAAAGCGGACGAAGTGAAAGACGCTCCGAAGGCTCCGTAATCGGCAGCGATCGTTTTGAATGAGCCCCGGCTTCGCGAGAGGCCGGGGCTTTTTTTGTTTGGGCGCGAGGCCGGGATCCCGGGTAGCGCACTCGTCTCGAGTGCTGGTCGAGGCGTCCCGCCGCGACGAACTTTTGTGCAGCGCGAGAATTGGATCGCGTCGCCCGGTTCCGGAAAGTTCGTTTCGGCGGGACGCCGAAACCAGCACTCGGGACGAGTGCGCTACCCGGGGCTGCGCGCTACGCTTTGAGCGCGATGCCTTCCTGCTGGAGGACCTCGAAGATGTGGCCGAGCAGCGAGCGGTAATGCTGCTGCACGACGACGCCGGTCGATTCGTCCTGGAGCGCGACGTAATCGGCGAAATCTTCCTGCAATTTGAACCCGAGCAGGGTGCGCAGTTGCTGGTTCGGATCGGTCTCCTGCTGCTCCCCGTGCGCGCCCATACTCGCGGCGCGATCCTCGGCGTCGGCGAGGAGATCGGTGATGCGCTGTTGCAATTCGGTGATGCGTGTTTCGAGCTGCAAGTTCAGGCGCGCCAGCTCTTCGGGCGACTGTTCGCCGGGAATGACCGGCGCGCGCTCCGGGGCTGCGCGGCGGGTCGGGCGGTTGTCGTCGGCGAGTTTGGCCTGCGCGGCGTTCAGCTCCGAGCGCAGTGATTGCACGTGCGCTTCGATCTGCCGCAGCGTGTCGGTGAGATTGAAATTCTGTCCGCCACCGGCTCCGCGCGGCTGATAGACGGGACGCGGCTCACGGTCCCGGCCACGTCCCCGGTCGCGCCCGCGCCCGCCTTCGTTTTCGCGTTCGCCCTCCCGGCTCCGCTCCCGCTCCGGCTCCTCGGAAACCGGCGCGGCGGGACGCTGCGGGCGCGGCTCGTACACCGGCCGCGGCTTGATTGCAGGCGCTTCGCCGGTCGCAGGCACTGCGCTCGCTCCGGCGTTTTCGCTCGTGGGGTCTGAACTCGCACGTTCGACATTTTCGCCTTCCGTTCGCTCCGTTCGGACTGGCTCTGCTGCGGGCTCTGCGTCCGCCGGTTTCAATGCGGCGACGATCGTCTCCGGCAAATGCGCGACTTCCTTCCGCAAGGCGCCCTGCCATTTTCCGCTCCAGCGCGAGATGTTGCGGATCACTGCTTCGAGCGCGGGCTCGGGCAGCTTTTCCAGCCGGTCCCCTTCGCCCGCCCATTTCAAAACCCCGAGCTGCGTCACCGGCGGATGGGGCAGCGAAAACACCGCGAGAATCGCACACTGCACGAGCAAATCTGCCTCGGCGGGTTTGAGGTCCGCGAGCGGGAGCTGCGCGATCCACGGCTTCACTTTGCCGATGAAAACATTGGCAAAAATCTGCGCGTTCCGCTGCGAGATCGCGCCAGTGTCCTTTTCCCGAATCTCTTTGCACACCCCGACCGCGAGCTTCAGCGCCGTCGGCAAATCCAGCTTCCACAGCGCCCGCGCGAGGCTCAGGCGAATGCGCCGCGCGCCGTCCGACAAATCGTCCGCGAGGCCTTTCAGCAGACTCGCGCGCGCGGTCACTTTCATCTCCGGCCAGACCGCTTCCACCGCGCGCACGCCGACGATCCACGGCAGTTTCGGCAAATGCTCGATCGCTTTTGCGATCCCCGATTTGCCGCCGAGCATCGCCTCTTTCAACAGCGCGGTCATCTGCTCCTCATCCGCGGCGGAGAGGCGCGCGGCCTGCGAGCGCGTCACCAAATCGGTCAGCAAATCGACTTCGCCGGCGGGCGTCGCTTCCACGGTCGCGGGCTCGGCATCGGGCGCGGCTCCCTCGTCAGCGGCGGGTTCCGGCGGGGCAATTTCGGGAGCGGCTTCGGTCGTTTCGGGAGGCGCGTCGCCGAGCGATCCGAGCGGGAGTTCGTCCGGGGTAAAGTTGGTTTCCATGAAAAAAAGTTGGGCTACACAAAATCGCGCGCACCGGCAAACGCGAGCACAAACCCGTTTTCGTCCGAGCCGGACAATTTCGCGCCAGCCTTCGCGGCCGGTTATTCCTCGATGGTGATCGTCCGGCGGATTTCCTCGGTCTTGAAACCGAGGGCGCTGGGCATGATGACGCCGGGCAGGACGGCCACGTCGTAGAGTTCGCGGACGACGCCCTCGA
>JAYVPW010000008.1:0-3059 GCA_043777315.1 Spartobacteria bacterium
TCATTGCCATCCTCCTGCCAGAGTTTCCCCTCCATCGAGACTTCCTTTTTCTTCCTCCCACCATGCCCCCCCGTGTTGCACTTACTCTGTGAATTCGCGCTTTCACCGGCGGCTGGGAAGCGCGCGCGAAAGTCTGGGTCGACCGCCTGAGCGATGGGGCGGAACTCGGCATCTTTGAACCGGGCGAGACTGTTGGCGGCATGAAGAACACGGGCTGGATCGACCTGCTCACGGGCATCACCGCCTTCCGCCGCAGCACCAGCGAATACATTGTCTTCGTCGAGGAGAACTACAAAGCCAAGTCGCTCATCTACCGCTGGAAGCCGTGAACTGGCGCGACCGAAAAATGAAAACGCCCCATCTGCTGCTCGCCCTCGCCCTCGCCGGCCAATACGCCACGGGAGAAATCCCGAAACCGACCGATGCACCCAAACCCACGACCCCGGAGGAAAGTGCCGCCGCTTTCAAAGTGCCGGTTGGTTTCCGCGTCGAGGTGGTGGCCAGCGAGCCGCTCATCGCTTCGCCGTCGGCGGTGTGCTGAGACGAGCGCGGGCGGATGTTTGTCGGTGAACTGCATGGTTACAATCTGGAGGGACAATTGGAGATTGAGGCGCTGAACAAGGCGGGAAAGCTCGACACGCAGGTGCGCCGCGTCGAGGCCGCCGAGGAGTTCAAGCGGGCCGCGAAACTCGGCACCTATGGCGTGCTGAAAATGCTCACGAGCAGCAAGGGCGATGGACGCATGGATACCGTGCGAGTCTGGGCCACGGATTTGCCGCCGGTCTATGGAATCATCCCGGCCCGCGGCGGTCAAAAGCGTGCCGCCATTGAGCGCGAGCTGATTCGCGACCAAGCTACCGGGATTGCTGCCCAGCCCATTTTCAGCGGCGATGCGGAGTCTGCCAGTCGTGACGGTCGTCACCCCGGTGTAGGTGTTCGCGCCGGAGAGATACAAGGTGCCCGTGCCCCCCGTGGCATTCACATTCAAGCCACCGGCGCTGGAGAGCATGCCGGGCCACGAGAGATTGCAGCCGTTGGGATCGAAGGTGAGGTTGCCGCCAGTGGCGGTGAGGCTCATCGTCCTTGAAGAGGATCAAGCAGCGCGGAAAGGCACATGATCAGGCAACTCTACGCAGAGTTGCTCGCGGCGAAAACGGCGCAGGATTATCTCATGGCGTGCTATCACGGACGTTTGCCGGATGCATTCACTCCCCGGCCTTCCCTGATACAGACCGGCTCGTCGCGACTGAATGGGTGGAGGCCTGTGTCTTCCACGGCAGTATCCAACCGGAGCTTGTGACTCCGGCCAGGTTGACGTTTGGATCAATCAGTCGCTGGCTGAGATGTCCGTTGAGCGCAGCGAAAGCGTCGGCAAAGACTTCAACGTGGGCGTGTCCCCGCGCCCGCAGGTCTTGGGCGATGTGACTAGCAAATTCGCGAATGAGGAAGGGATCCTGTGCCATCAGCGTTTCCTGGCGTGGGCTGATGTAGCGGCTCGCGCGAATCCTTGCCGACCAACCGGTATAGGGATCGCGTGCGTGGAATTCCACATAGCCAGTCTTTTCGGCGATCATGACCTGCCACGCCCAGTTGAATCCCCGGTAAGTCCATGCGGGATGCTCCGAGTTATAGAGGTAAGGCCGAAGCGGCAGGAGCACTTGGATGACCGCGTAAGCGACTAGCAGTGCAGCCGCGAGTCGCGGGCGGCGAAGAGCGACCACCTTTGGACACGCCGCTGGCCTGGCGAGCGCGTCGAGCCGGTGCGACCAGCGCCCGCGAGGCGTCAGTCTTCCTGCTATGGTCGCGCAAGTGGCAAGAAACCGGCGGGGCCAGTCGGGAGCAAAGAACAAGGTGGATGAGGCGATCATGATCCACGGGAACATCCCGATGTTGAAAAGCAGCCAGGTGGCGACATGGAAAACGACGACGGCCAGAAATGCGGCAGGTCGTGTCCGGTGGCGCAGGAGAAAGAATACGATCGTCAGGTCATAGGTAGCGCCGAACCAACTTGCCGCGTAGGCGACCCATTCCTGTTGAAGCCAGGAGCCGATGAGAGGTAGGTCGCTTCGAGCTGCCAGCCAGATACGCAGCGGCTGAGCGCGGAGCAACCAGTCGGAGTTAAGCTTGGCCAGTCCCGCAAAGACATAGACCACGCCGATTTGAAAGCGAAGCAGGTTGAGCGCACACGCCGGTGCCGCGTCGCATTGGAGCGAAGGTTTCCGCCAGGCATCCACCGACCACGCCCGATGCGCGGGCAAAAAGATGAGCAGCCCGCTGAACAAACTGACCAAGTAATAGTGATTTAGATAGCTCGTCTGGTCGAGCAGTTCCACGTAGGTAAAGCCGAGGCAGAACAGGACGGTGGCGGCGCGGTAATAATAGCCCACGGCGATCATCAGCGCCAGAAGAGCCAGTAAGACAAAGTGGACGTGCATCCATTCATCCGGCCACGGGCGAATCCACTCGAAGCCCGGATAGGGAAAATGAAATCGAGGGCGAAGATAGATTTCCGTCACCCAGCCTTTGGCCAGAAAACGGATCATGCCGGCGGCCATCACCAAGCCAAACAAGACGCGAAACGCCGCCAGTGAGGCGATGTCCGCGGGTGCAGCGAGCCAGCGAAACAGGGCTGACTCACCGCCGTCCGCGCGACTCTGCCTAATCGGCGTCACCCGAGGTAAAGGTAATGGTGACGCCGAAGGCGCTGGCGAGATCCACTTTGAAAAGAATCTCCAGCGCATGAATTTCGTCCACCGCGTTTTGAATAGCGGCACGTTTATCCACCACGGCCCGTTCCAGCGGCTCGCCGATGTCGCGAGTGGCGGCGATAGCGGCCTTGAGTTTGTCCTGCACCCGCGTGGCGAGAGCCGGGTTCATTCGGTTCAAGGAGTCGTGCAGCCCCAGTCCGTTCTCACTGCGGTAGAATTTGTCTACGCCTTCGAGCGCGACGATGACGCTTTCCAACGAACTGCCGCTTCGGCTGCCCTTGATGCGATGTAACTGCCGGTCAATGGGAGCGGGCAGCAGGAGGGCGAAACTCAAATGATTTTGGAGCGTGT
>JAYVPW010000009.1:0-11939 GCA_043777315.1 Spartobacteria bacterium
ATTTTTAGTGGCCCTTCGACTCCGCTCCGGCGCTGTCGCGCCTGCACTGCGCTCAGGATGACGATGAATGCGTGTCGCGCCCCGTCGCTCAATCCGGCCCCCCAACCGGGATTGTCAGTCGCAGATTTCCGTGCTGAGATCGCGCTTCATTTTTCCACCAAATCTCCCAATTTATGAGCACCAAAAAAGCACTGAACATCGGCATCGTCGGCTACGGATTCATGGGCCGCACGCATGCAAACGGATACCACAACGCGGCGAAATTTTTCGATACGCCGCTCGTCCCGGTGTTGAAGGCCGCGTGCGGACGCGACGCGGCGAAGCTGCAGGCATACGCGGATAATTGGGGCTTCGAGAGCACGGAAACCGATTGGCGGAAGCTGGTGGAGCGGAAGGACATCGACGCGATCGACATCGTCACGCCGAACGACTCTCACGCCGAAATCGCCATCGCCGCGGCGCGTGCGGGGAAGATGGTGCTCTGCGAAAAACCGCTCTCGCTGGACGGCGCGCAGGGCGAGGAAATGGTGCGCGAAATCGAGAAGGCGGGCGTGCCGAATACAGTCTGGTACAACTACCGGCGGATCCCGGCGGTCACGCTGGCGAAGCAAATCATCGACTCCGGCAAGCTCGGAAAAATCTTCCATTACCGGGCGAATTTCCTCCAGGACTGGACGATCAGCGCCGACCTGCCGCAAGGCGGAGCGGGCCTCTGGCGGCTCGATGCAAAGGCGGCGGGCAGCGGGGTCACGGGCGATCTGCTCGCGCACTGCATCGACACGGCGCTCTGGCTGAATGGCTCGATCAAGGACGTGAGCGCGATGACGGAAACCTTCATCAAGCAGCGCACCCACACCGCGACGGGAAAGGTCGAGGAAGTGACGATCGACGACGCCTGCACGTTCATGGGGCACTTTGAAAATGGTTCGCTCGCGCTCTTCGAATCGACCCGCTACGCCCGCGGCCACAAGGCGCTCTACACGCTCGAGATCAACGGCGAGAACGCCTCGATCCGATGGGATTTGCACGACCTGCATCGGCTCCAATTTTTCGACTACAAAGACGAAGGGATCGTTCGCGGCTGGCGCTCGATTCATGTGACCGATCCCGATCATCCGTTCATGAAAAACTGGTGGGTTCCCGGCCTCGCGATCGGTTACGCCGAGAGCTTTACGCACCAAGTCGCTGATTTCCTCAAAGCCGCTGGCGAAGGCAAACCCTGCCCGCCCACCTTCCGCGATGCGCTGGAGACGCAATACGTCTGCGACGCGGTGCTCGATTCCGCAAAGACCGGGCAGTGGAAACAGGTCGCGAAATTGAGCTGACCTTCCTGTCATCCTGAGCGCAGCGTAGCGGAGTCGAAGGACCTCTTATTTTTCCCCCGCAGTCGGAGGCGGCGGGTGAAGCGCAGTGCCTTCGGCGTGGGCGGATTGACTCCGCTTAATTGACTCCGCATTTTCCCGGCGATGCGTTTTCCCCCTCGAGCGTTCCCTCCGTTCATCGTTTTGGCTGCGATGTCGGCGTCTGCTTGCGGGGCCGCTCCGTCGGCTTCTGCGCTTGATCGAGGGGCGCAAATCTACGCCGAGAAATGCGTCATCCGCCACCAGCCGACGGGCCAGGGAGTGCCGCCGGTTTACCTGCCGCTGGCCGGTTCGGACTGGCTGAAAGCGGATCGCGCGCGCGCCGCGAAGGTGCTCTGCGAGGGACTCTCCGGTCCGATCACGGTGAACGGTCAGAGCTTCGTGAACACGATGGGGGACGGAAAGCAGGTGTGTGCGCTGGCGCAAAACGGCGGCGTGTACGCGCTTGATTTCAGCAGCGGCGCGCTCGCGCTGATCGCCAAACCAGCCCACGACATGGAGGGCGTCGGTTTCGATGTGCTCTCGATGCACTTGGAACGCGGCGGCGACAGCTCGGGGCGCATCGTCGAACTCGCGCCCGCGCCGTGAATTCCTCCCGTTCCAGCTCACGCCGCCGCAGCGGAAAATATCTTCTTTCGCTCGTCCTGATCATGGTCGCGGTGGCAGACGGTTTGCTCTGGCTTTACGCGCTCAATCCGATGAATCCGTGGGTCGCATTGCGCGGGCAGCTCGTCGGCAGCGCGCTCGCCGCGCTCTGCCTTTTCGGCGCGATCTTTCGGCGGCGCGCTTGGGCTCGCTACGTTCTCATCATGCTCCTCGGCTTCGTCATCGCGGTGTTTTCCGGGTCGTATCTTTTCCTCGTCAACAGGCCGGATCGCATCGCGCACCTGCCGCTCGCCGAGCTCCTCGCCGGACTGCTGCTTCATGCCGGCGCGATCGCGCTGCTCGTTCGTTCGCGAGGGATCGCCCATCTCGCGCGACCCTCGGGCAGCGGAGGCTAAATGGAATCCGGACGACCCGAGCCCGACCTCGGCGATCTCGCGGCGCGCATGGCGGCGGACCTCGCGGAAATCGCGCGCACGCACATGCCATTCGGTAAATATGGCCCGGCGCATTATCCGCCGCGCGGCGTTCCGATTTACGATTTACCGGTCGAGTATCTCGGCTGGTTTGCGGGAAAGGGCGGCTTCCCCCGCGGTCGTCTCGGCGACCTGCTGCGCATGGTTTACCAGATGAAAGTGGACGGTGCCGAAGTCGCTTTCGATTCGATGCGGCGGCGCGCCGGCGGGCAGACCCCGCTGCGGAAACCGGTGGGCGGAGCGCAGCATTTTTTCAAATGAAGACGCGGGCAGAAAGGGCGAGCCAACCAGCGGGCGCGATGACCCGCCGCGCCGCGCTTCGCGCCGCCGCAGCGCTCGCGCTCGCGCCTGCCGTCGCCGCGCGCGCGTGGGCTGGGAGCGCGTCGGACGATTTCCATTTCGTCGTCGCGAATGATCTTCACTACCGCGACGAGCGCTGCGCGGAATGGCTCGGGCGCGTGATCGCGCACCTCCGCGCGCTGCGGCCGGCCCCGGCTTTTTGCGTGCTCGATGGCGACCTCTCCGACACCGGCACCGCCGCGCAACTCGGCGCGGTGCGCGAACTTTTTCGCACGCTCCCGATGCCCGTCCATCCGATCATCGGCAACCACGATTTCACTGAATCCGGCAACCGTGCGCCGTTTGAAAAAGTCTTCGGCCCGCGCCTCAATTTTCGCTTCCGCCACGCCGGTTGGGAGTTCCTCGCGCTCGACACCACGCAGGGCCGCGACGTTTACCGGACGCACATCGCGGACCCGACGCTCGCCTGGCTCGACCAAACGCTGCCGGACCTCTCGCGCCGCCGGCCAGTCGTGGTCTTCACGCATTTTCCGCTCGGGCGAAATTGGCTGCGCCCGCGCAACGCCGACGCGCTGCTTGCCCGGCTGCGCGGCCACGAATTGCGCGCGGTCCTCAGCGGCCACTGGCACGGAATCACCGAGCGGACGAAAGGCACCGCGTCACTTTCCACGGGCCGCTGCTGCTCGTGGTGGCGCACGAATCACGATGGGTCGCTGCTGAAAGGATTCACGCTTTGCCGCGTGCGCGACGGACGGCTCACGCACGAGTTCGTCGCGGTCGCGTGAGCCCGCCGTCTCGCCGCGCGGTCCGGCGTTGATCCGCCGCGCGCGCCCGCTACAACTGCGCGCGCCATGTCCGCCCTGACTCATCTTTTCGAAAATAACCGCGCGTGGGCTGCGTCGATCAAAGCCCGCGAGCCCGATTTTTTTGCCCAGCTCGCGCAGCAGCAATCGCCGGAATATCTGTGGATCGGCTGCTCGGATTCACGCGTCCCGGCGAATCAAATCAGCGGCCTCATGCCGGGCGAAATCTTCGTCCACCGCAACATCGGCAACGTCGTCGTCCACACGGATTTCAACTGCCTCTCCGTCGTCGAGTTCGCCGTCGATGTCTTGAAAGTGAAGCACATCATCGTCTGCGGGCACTACGGCTGCAGCGGCGTGCGGGCGGCGATGGACGACGTCCGCATCGGCATCGCGACGAACTGGCTGCGCAACATCCAGGACGTCTGCCAGAAACATTCCGCGATGCTCGAGGCCATCGCCGATCCCGTCCGCCGCGCCGAGCGCCTGTGCGAGCTGAACGCGATCGAACAGGCGATCAATGTCTGCCAGACGACGATCGTCCGCGACGCGTGGGAGCGAGGGCAGGAGCTCACGATTCACGCCTAGGTTTACGGCATTTACGACGGTCTCCTGCGCGATCTCCACGTCTCCATCGCCAGCCAGGCGGAGATCGTCCCGACCCATCGCGCCGCGCTCGCAGCGTTCTGACGGGGCGGCGCAACTTCCGGGAGGCCGCGAAACCTCGCGGGCCGACGAAAAGTTCTGCGGCAGTCGTGCGGCGAGCTGCGATTCTTTGGTTGAATGAAACCGGGAACTTTTCTCTCCGCTTTTGGAAAACTCGAATCGCTCGTGGCGCGGCTGCCGGAGTCGTTGCAGGGGCCGATCCTGCGCCAGATCACGCCGATCAAGACGCTCTTTCTGATGCAGCGCGCGCCGCGGATCGTGCTGCTCGGCGAACGGGCGGCGGGCAAGTCGGAGCTGATCAATTCGATCTTCGACGGCGAGGTGATGACCGCCGCGGAGGAGGCTTTGCACGATGGAAAATGGCAGGCGTTTTCCCGCAGCGGACGCGGGACCTTGCGCGTGCTCGATGCGCGGCTGCCCGTCTCCGGCACCCTCGCGGAGCGCGCGCTCGCGGGCGAAATGCCCGATCTTTTCATCTTCCTGCGCCGCTCCGGGACGATCGGCACGGAGCTCCCCGCTGATCTCGAGCACGCGGCACGCCTCGTCGATTTCGCGGCGAAAAGTGAGGGCGCCAATCCGCGCGTGCTCGGCCTGCAATGCCACGGCGACGATGCCGCGCGACTGGAGCTCCACGCCGCACTCCACACGCAGCCGAAGCTTGAGACGCGCATGATCGGCACGCTGGCGTTCACCGGCGGCCCGGGCGAAATCGAGCGTCTCGTCGAGCTGCTCGGCTTGGAATTACCGCCCGACGCGCAGCTCGAATTGGCGCGGCTTTCCGGCAATCGCGCGCTGCAAAGCCAGATCGCGCAGGTCGTCGTGAAATCGGTCACCGCCATTTGTGGGGCGGTTGGGACGGAGCCGATTCCGCTCGCCGATTTCCCGATCCTGACCGCTCTTCAGTCGGCGATGGTCGCCGGGATCATGCACATCAGCGGACGTGAAATGAGCGTTCGGCGCGCGGGCGAATTCATCGCCGCGCTCGGTGCAAACATCGGCCTCGGACTCGCGCTGCGGGAGGGGACGCGCGCGGCGCTGAAGTTCATCCCGATCTGGGGCAACGCCGTCTCCGGCGCGGTCGCCGCCGCGGGCACGTACGGCATCGGCCGCGCGGCGGTCGCCTACTTCATCGAAGGCGTCTCGCTGCCCGACGCACGCACTTTTTTCCGCAATCGGAAAAAGCCCGCGCTGCTGAAGCGCTAAATCTCCGCGAAAAAGGTTTCCGGCTGGAGGGCGGGGCTCCGTCCCCGCCCGGACTCGCGGCGACGGAGCGCCGCGCTCCAGCCGGCACAGACTCTTGGCGGACGCTCGAAGTTATCGGCCGGGCCTGTGACCCGGCGCGAGGCACGCGATCAGCCGGCTCACAACTCAGCCCAGCGCCGCCGCCATCCGCTCGAGCTGCGCGAGCTTTTCGCGCCAGTCGGATTCCCGTTTGCGGTGGTCGGCGACGACGTTGGCGGGCGCGCCGTTCACGAAGGTTTCGCTCGCCAGTTTCGCGCAAACTTTCGCCAGCTCCTGCTCGACTTTCGCGATCTCTTTTCCCAGCCGTTCGCGCTCCGCAGCGACATCGACGAGACCTTCCAGCGGCAGAAAAAGCTCGCCGAGTGGAGTCAGCGCCACCGGCGTCCCGCGCGGCGGGAGATAGGCTGCGTCGAGTTCGAGCGCCTCGGCGTTGAGCAGGATTTTGAGCACGCTGGCGTCGTGCGCGCGCAGGGGTGCGGACGGTTTGATGACAAAGCGCACGCGCTTGTTGCTCGCGATATTCGAGTCGCGCCGGAGCCCGCGCCCGAGGGTCACGGTTTCGTATTTGGCGATCGCCTCCGCGTCGGCTTCGGGCGTGAGGCCGTAGTGCGCTTTGAAGTCGTCGTCGAACGCCGCGGGCCAGTGCGCGAACATGATCGTGCGCCCGCCTTGGTCATTCGGGAGATCGTTTTGGAATCCGAGCGCGTGCCACAGCTCCTCCGTGATGAACGGCAGAAACGGGTGCATCAGCCGCAGCGTGTGCGCGAGCGTGAAGTCGATCACGGCGAGCGTGTTCGCGGATTTAGGATTTAGGATTTCAGATTGAGGAAGTGCGGACTCCGGGGCCGCGCCTTCTTCACTTCCTAAATCTTCCTTCCTAAATCCTAAATTCCCCAGCGCCGCCTTGCTCGCCTCGAGATACCAGTCGCAAAACTCGCCCCAGAAAAAGCGATACAGCCCGTTCGCCGCGTCGCTGAAACGATATTCCTCGAGCGCGAGCGTCACTTCGCGGATCGCGCCATCGAGGCGCAGCAGAATCCAGCGGTCGTCCGAACTCAGCAGCGCCGGGTCGATTTCGCCTTCGCTCTCGCCGCCGTGCATCTGACGGAAACGCGCGGCGTTCCAGAGCTTCGTGCAGAAGTTCCGGCCGAGTTCGACGTTCTTTTCATCGAACAAAATATCGGCCCCGACCGGCGCGGCGCGCATGATTCCGAGGCGCAGCGCATCCGCGCCGAAGCTTGCGATCAGGTCGAGTGGATCGGGCGAATTCCCGAGCGACTTCGACATTTTGCGCCCCTGTTTGTCGCGGATCAGACCGGTGAAATAGACGTTCTTGAACGGCAGTTCGCCGGTGAATTCCAGCGCGGCCATGATCATCCGCGCGACCCAAAAAAAGATGATGTCCGGCCCGGTCACGAGGTCCGTGGTCGGATGAAATTTCGCGAGCAGCGGATTCTGTGCGTCGGCGGTTTTGTCGCCCGTCCATCCCATCGTCGCGAACGGCCAGAG
Organism: Spartobacteria bacterium; assembly: GCA_043777315.1. Classification (GTDB taxonomy): domain Bacteria; phylum Verrucomicrobiota; class Verrucomicrobiia; order Chthoniobacterales; family Chthoniobacteraceae; genus CAIURC01. The sequence continues at coordinate 6,961 of JAYVPW010000009.1, forward strand.
CCACGACGAAAACCAGGTGTCGAGCACGTCGGAATCCTGCACCCAATTTTCCGCGTCCGGTGGCGGCTCGGTGCCGACATAAATGTCGTGGTCCGGCACCGTCGCCTTCGCTCCGCCGGAGGCGTGAATCGCCGCGTCGGTCGGCTCGCTCAACGGCTCGGCGAGATGCGGCACCGTGGGCCCCTGGACATGCGCCTGGAGCTCTTTTCTCGGGATGGCGAGATCGTCCGCACCGTCGCGGAGCGCCGCCTCGAGCATCGCGTCGGCATCCGCTGCTTCGATCGCGGGATCGGGTTTCTCGCGACGATACCAGACGGGAATTCGATGCCCCCACCAAAGCTGGCGGGAGATGCACCAGTCCTGAATTCCGCCGAGCCAGTGGTCATACACTTTCGCCCAGCGCTCGGGGAAAAAGCGCATGGTCGCGGCGGGCAGCCCGGAGGGCTGCTGGATATTAGCCCCGGGTGAAACCCGGGGACTTCCGTTGGCAACGGACTCCGCCCCGGCAGGGGCGGCGGATCCTTCCAGCACCCCGCCGGGGTGCGTGCCCGTTATTGCGGAATACCCCGGGCGTTGCCCGGGGCTAATTTCCGCCAGCCCTCCGGGCTGAAGCACACATGCCAGCGCCTGCTCGACACTCGGATATTTCAAAAACCACTGCAGGCTCAGCCGCGGCTCGATCGGGACATCGGCGCGCTCGGAGTAGCCGACGTTGTTTTGATGCGGCTCCTCTTTCACCAAAACTCCGAGCTGGCGGAGGTGATCGACGGCGACGTTGCGCGCCTCGAAGCGGTCGAGGCCGACGAGCGATTTGCCGGCCAGCGCGTTCATCGTGGCGTCGGGATTCATGATGTCCACGGCGGCGAGGCGGTGCCGCTGCCCGATCTCGAAATCGGCTTTGTCGTGCGCTGGCGTCACTTTCAAAACGCCGGTGCCGAACTCGAAATCAACCGCCGCGTCGCCGATGATCGGGATGAGTTTTTGCTGTCCGAAAAGGTGAAGCGGCAGCGGACGGATGACGTGCTTTCCGATCAGCCGGGCGTAGCGCGGATCGTGCGGATTCACCGCGATCGCCGTGTCGCCGGGGATGGTCTCGGGGCGCGTCGTCGCGATCGTCAGCCACGTCTGCGGCTCCTCCGCCACGGTGACGCGGAAGTAGTACATCGTGCCGTTTTGCGGCTTCATGATCACCTCCTCGTCGCTCAGCGCAGTGAGCGACGCCGGGCACCAATTGACCATCCGCTTGCCACGGTAGATCAGCCCTTTTTTGTAAAGCTCGACGAACACGCGCGTGACGCACGCCGAGTATTCCGGGTCCATCGTGAAGCGCTCGCGCGACCAATCGCACGACGCCCCGAGCTTTTTGAGCTGCTGGATGATGATGCCGCCGTGCTTCTCCTTCCACTCCCAGACTTTCGCCAAAAAAGCCTCGCGCCCGAGGTCGTCGCGATGCCGGATCGCGCCGCTCTTTTTCAGCGTCCGCTCCACCACAGTCTGCGTCGCGATGCCCGCGTGATCGGTCCCCGGCAGCCACAAAACCTCGTGCCCCGTCATCCGCGCGCGGCGGGCGAGGATGTCCTGAATCGTGTTGTTCAGCACATGCCCCAGCGTGAGCATCCCGGTCACATTCGGCGGTGGGATGACGATCGAATACGCCGGCTTCTTCGACGCCGGATCGGCCGTGAAATCGCCATCCGCCAGCCACTGCGCATACCACTTTTCCTCGATCGTCGCGGGTTCGTAAGTCTTGCTGAGCTCAGGCATAAAAAGGCGTGGAATCTCCGCGACCCGCGCCGCCAGTGCAAGACCGTCCGCTCCGCGCGCACCGGGGCCGTCTCAACTGGCGCGGAATTCACGTTCCATCTGGATTCACGCGTCAGGAACGCGCGGTCCACATCACCGGGGCTTGGAGCCGGAAATCGAACAGCTTTACCGAACCACCGGGAACAACCCGTCCCGCACCTTACACACCGCCTCCATGTCGAGCTTCTCGCCGGTGAAAAGATCTGCCGGCTTGCTCATCCTCCGCGGCTTGAGTTGGCGCGTTACGCTCATCCAGCGAATCAGCAAGCGGGACGGCAAAGTGGAAGCGAATTCTGTGAGTGCGGCGGTTTTTAGATTCACCACTCACAGTGGTGGGAGTTATTCATTAGGAGATCGGAAGCGTGGTTCCGTCCCAGAGTTTCCCCGCGTCAAGCGCATCATGCATTTCTCGGTTCTGTTGCAGGAGCTGGTCGGCGGGAATCTCCGTGTACGACACGACGGAGAAGATACGTTCCCGCGGAGACACAGCCGACGCTAAATCCTTAACTTGCTGCAGAAGCTGACGCGCCCTCTCGATGTCCCCAACCAAGGCGAAGGGGATATGCATCGCCTGCATGTGATTGAGGCGCGTAACTACAGGTCCAGCTCCTTCGGTCGCCGCACCTCGTTCGTAAATAGCGATGAGCTTTCGTAGGTCGGCCTTCGGAACCTCAAGGCCCGCTCGCCGTCGTGACTCGACGTAATTGAACGCCGTCGCCAAGAGTTCAGCGTCATCATCGGCTCCTTGGTCTTCCGATTTGCGACCCAGTTTTTCAAACGCTTCGACCGCAGTCGAATACTCGTCGGCAGCCATACTGATTTCGCCCAAACGAACAAAAGTCTCTTTGGTAGCTTCACGTTTCGTGTCATCACCAAGAACCCGAATCCGCTCGTGGCACAAGACAATCGCGTCTCCGAGGCGTTTTTTGACTTTAAGAAAGGCAACCAAATCGTCGAATGCAGGTGAAAAATATGCGTCCAGCATAATGGCCTTGCGTAAATTCGGCTCCACATCATCCAAGCGACCAAAGGCTCTGGAAGCATTTGCGATCTGATAGAAGCTCTCCGCCCGATCACTGTAATCCCTTTCCAAATCACCTCGAGCGGTTACAGCACGCTCCTCGTCAAGTTCCTCGACCGAACGTTTAGATTCCTTGATTAAGAAGTCTAATCCTCGAACGTCATAGTCGGTGATTTTTTCTTTTAGCGTGCGGTATTCCCACGACAAGCGCCCGCCAGATTCATCCCAAACAAGAATCTGTTCCTTTAGTGGCACACGTGCGTCGTAGTGAATCTGGCAGTGGGGTTTGATTCCGAGCTCTTTTTCAGCGAGGTCGAATCGCTCCTGAAGTAGTCCAGTGCGTTCTTTTGGCATTGGCGGAACAGGGGTGGCGACTGTGAGCAACTGTGGGGGTCTTGTGTTCACCGCCTTGCTGACTGCACGGGCCACACCGGCGATGCCATGAATGTTTTGGTCATTCAGCGCGTAGAGCAGCACCACAAGCTGGGGGAGATGCAAGGTGCAGATTCCACCAACATCTGTCAGCCCGGTTCTGGAATCAATCAGGACGTAATCTGGGGCGTAGGTCTTCTCGATGTCGGCTTTCCAATTCTCAACAAAACGCTCGCCATCAAATCGATCGTAAAGCTCCGTCCAGTTAATCCGAGCGCGGTCTCGGTTGTATTGCTGGTCCTTCTTACCGCTGGGCATCAACCATAACTTGCCTCGGAGATGAGTGGACGCGGGAACGCATTCACTAACAAACGAACCGATCGGTGGGGCTTTTCCAGTGGCCAGGTACTCGACGACGTATTCCACGACACCGGGATGCCCCTTAGTGCAGCCCAATTCCTCGAATGCATCCAAGCCTGGTGCCTCAAGATCAAAATCGATTAGCAGAACGCGTCGACCTTCCTTGGCCAGCATTGCTGCTACATTTGCGAGCGCCATCGTGCGACCCACTCCACCCTTGTAAGAATAGAACGTGACCCAAAAAGTGTTCATTGCACGTTCGCGATGAGAAGTCCGCGCGCGGCGTTGAAGCGTCGGATTTCCGGTTTAAGAGCGGTTTCCACTTGGGGTCCGCTGGTGCGGTCTCGGCTGGCTGGGAAGCGAACCTGGTAATCGGCCTCCCAATAGCCGCTGAGTTGGACGGCGATTGTCTCGCTCGTCAATTGTTCGGCGCGCCGCCAGCGGCGATCCCTGATCCATTCAAAGACGCCGGGGTGTGCCATCAACGCCCGCAGGAAGTAGCCCATCGAGCGGCTCACTCGCTGTGTACCGCGCGCCCATCGATGTAGGGTTTTTCCGCCCATGCCGAGCGCCTCAGCAGCTTCGGTTTGGTCGATCTGGAATTGCTCCAAAAAGGAGCGCACCGCCGCAGGTGGTAGGGTGTCTTGGTGTTGATCGACGGCTGTCTCGATCCGCCGCGAAGAATTGGGCGGGATGGTGTCCTCTCCGCACTTGTCGCAGCGGAGGATCAGGAGCTTCGGCACGGTCAGGGTTTCGCCTTCGGGAAGGTCAAGGCGATAGTCCTCGATCACTTCTTGGTAACTGCCCTCGCCGCAGGCGAAGCAGGTTTCTGGATGATTGCTCATGGTCAAATTCGTTTTGGTCTAGCGAGGAAGCGGAGGATACCCGGTGCTGTGCTCCTTCACTTGCAGCCAAGCCCGGCTTAGGTTTACCTGCACGCGGTTGTCTTGAAGTTTCACTTCGAAATAGACGGTGTCAGAGTCCTCCGCGTCCAGAAGCAGGCTGCCGTGGTAGCCCTGCCCGCCGGTCGGATAAACTTTGACGTGTATTTTGCAGATCTCATCAATGTGTCGGATCAATGCGTCGATGAGCACGCCCCGCGAAAGGCCCCAAAGAACAATGTTCCTTTGGGTCGCCCCACTGAGATGGACGTCATCGTCAAGGCACGCATGTTTAATTTGCTGGACTACGTTCGGGACCGCTAAGCGTTCAGGTCCGTTCATGGTCAGTGCTGATTGATACTTGCGCGTTCTGTAGAAGATATCAAGTGCTTTTTGATACTTTTTTAAGCGGAAGTGTGGTGGCTGGGGAGACGTCGAATTGGAATCGGCGGCGCAAATGATTTTCTGTAAATTGAGTGTGGGTCAGACGGAGGGCGGGATGGAAGGGTTCATGTCGAGGTAGATTTTGGAGGCCAGCCAAT
>JAYVPW010000010.1:0-2999 GCA_043777315.1 Spartobacteria bacterium
CAGTTGTTGAAGGAGCTGCGCCTCGTCGGCGGTTACGACGTGCTCTACGGAAAAGTAAAAACCTTCCTTCGAGAGCATCTTTTCACGCCCTCTCCGGTGGATCTCGAAGATCCTGTCGTTCTCCGCAATCTTTCCGAGCCGGACGCCGGGAAAATTCTCTTCGACTCGTTCAGGGCCGCCATGAACGCCCTCACCATTCAGGACACCGGCACGACGCGCATTGAGGACCGCATTCGGCTACGAGAGACGCGCCCCTTCCGCACCGAGCACCGGCAGTTCCTCACGGCCAAGAAATCCGTCTTCAACCGGGTCGTCGGAGAAGCAAATTCCGGCGGCTTGGAACTCGCTTTTGCTGCATTCCTCGAAGCTGCGCCCGACGTTGTTTCCTTCGCCAAGAACTACCTCGCCGTCGGTTTCAAAATCGACTTCGTGAAGGCTAACGGCGACCTCTCGACCTACACGCCCGACTTCATCGTGAAGACGAACGACGGCACTGTCTGGATCGTGGAAACCAAGGGCCGCGAGGAACTCGATCTCCCACAGAAAATGGCCCGCCTCGGACAATGGTGCGACGACGCCACATCCGCCGAGGAAAATGGCCAGCGCTACGGGTTCATTTTCGTGGATCAAAAAAGCTTCGAGCAGCACGCCCCGCAGACCTTCGCCTCGCTGGCCGCGAGCTTCACCGAGTATCAGCAACCGCAATGACATCCGTGCAACTCCAACAGCAACTTGATGCGCTGATTGCCGGGTGGGAAGGCGAGTGCGTGGAATTCAAGCAGGCGACGAACGACTACGATACCTCCGACATCGGCAAGTATTTCTCCGCTCTCAGTAACGAAGCCAATCTACGTGCATGCGCCTCGGCGTGGCTAATCTTTGGCGTGGAAAACAAGACGCGCAAAGTGGTTGGCACCGCATACCGTCCAGAGCGCGAGCGGCTTCACAGCCTGAAACATCAGATTGCCCAAGGCTCCGACCCTTCCACCTCTTTTCGTGAAATCCACGAACTGCAAACGCCGGAAGGCCGCGTCGTCCTTTTCGAGATTCCGGCCGCTCCGCGCGGAATTCCCGTCGCTTGGAATGGCCACTATCACGCGCGCAACAACGAGAGCCTCGCCGCTCTATCCCTCGCCAAGCTCGATGAAATCCGCAGCCAATCCGTTTCAGAAGATTGGTCCGCCATCATTTGCCGCGAAGCCACGATCGACGATCTTCTCCCGGAAGCGCTATCCCGCGCGCGTGAAATCTACGCCGGTAAATACGGTGACCGCATCCCACGGGAACCAATCGACTCGTGGAGCAACGCCACCTTCCTCGAAAAGGCAAAGCTCACCCTCGGCGGGGGTATCACGCGAGCGTGCCTCATCCTCCTTGGTCGCCCCGAATCCACGCGCCACCTTCTTCCCGCTGTCGCCGAAATCTCATGGAAGCTCGGAGGGCCGGAACTCGCTTACGAGCACTTTTCCCCTCCCTTCCTTCTCAGCACGTCGCTGCTCTACCAGCGCATTCGCAATACCCGCCTCACCGTTCTTCCCGTTGGCCAGCTCATTCCAGTTGAAATCGCCAAATACGACCAGCGGATCGTCCTAGAAGCACTCCACAACTGCGTCGCTCATCAGGATTACACCCGGCAGGAGCGGGTCCTCGTCCTCGAACGTCCCACCGAACTCCTCTTCCAAAACGCCGGCTCTTTCTACGACGGCACGCCCGATGATTATGTTCTCCGCAATAAAACCCCCACCCGCTACCGCAACCGGTTTCTCGCGGAAGCGATGGTCCACCTGCGCATGATCGACACGATGGGGTTTGGCATTCGCGATGTCATGTTTCGCGGCCAAGCCAGCCGGCTCCTGCCTCTTCCCGACTACGATAGCACGGGGCCGGAGCATGTCATTGTACGCCTACAAGGGCGCTTCCTTGATGAGAACTACAGCCGGCTTCTCCTCGCGAATCCCGATTTTAGTCTCGCGGACATCCTCTCGCTGGATCGGGTGCAAAAGGGCATCCCGCCGACTGCCGCCGTCGTCGAGTCTCTTCGGCAGCGCAAGCTGATCGAAGGGCGCAAACCTCACCTCCACATCTCTTCACTGGTCGCCGCAGCCACCGGGCAGAAGGCCGCCTACATCCGCACGCGCCGTCAGGATGATGCGTTTTTAGAAAAGCTTGTGCTCGATTACCTGACGCAATGGCAGCAGGCGACCCGCCGAGAATTTGACGATTTGCTGTGGCCAAAACTCCCCGACGCACTGGACGCGCCACGTCGCAGGACCAAGGTTCACAATCTCCTGAGCCGACTCAGCCGCAACGGTACCATCACCAATACCGGCAGCCGGGGAGCGCCTTGCTGGGTGCTCGCGCAGAAATCAAAGGAGCCGGGGAAATCAAACTCTGAAATCAAAGAAACGGACGTAAGTGCCTGATACGCAGCATTGTTTCGTAGTCCGAGGAGCGGATTCGTAACAAAGAAATCAAAGATTCCCCATGTCCCGACCCGCCCACGAGCACTACGACTTCACCGCCGCCGAGAAGCGCGATCTCATCGCACTCATTCAGGCGGGCAAGCCGCTGCCGGAGAAATACCGCTTCCTGCTTTTTGAGGACAAGCGGGAGGTCGAGCTGGTCTGGAATGGAAAGAGCCGCGAAGTCTGCACCGCCGTGCTTCCGTTTCAGACGCTGGAGCACATCGACGAGCCGCGGAAGGAAAAACGCGACGACGAGGAACTCGGCCTCGACACCGGCGGGCGGCAGGTGCGCGGCTGGACGAACAAGCTCATCTGGGGCGACAACAAGCTCATCCTCTCCTCCCTCAAGGCCGGCGCGCTCCGCCGCCAGATCGAGGACGCCGGTGGGCTGAAGCTTATCTACATCGACCCGCCCTTCGACGTCGGCGCGGACTTCAGCATGGACATCGAGATCGGCGGCGAGACCTTTCACAAAGAGCCGAACCTCCTCGAACAAATCGCCTACCGCGACACCTGGGGGCGCGGCGCGGATTC
>JAYVPW010000011.1:0-11638 GCA_043777315.1 Spartobacteria bacterium
AAGCCTACCGCTGGCGGGCCAAAGGCGCCGACATCCTCGCCAAAATCCAGCGCGCCAGAGCCGCCCAAACTTTAAGTCATTCCATATCGTGAACATGACGCTAGTGGGAAATCGAGACTCTTCAAAGGCGGTTGCTCATTTTCCGCTGCGCAAAATACCTCCTGAAAAAACGGAATCGCAGCGAAGTTTTCCGCGTCCGGCACGGGCGGCGGGAGGTAATCTTCCAGCGCGAGCTTCACGCCGCGGCGCTCGGCGTCGGCGCGGTAGGCGGTCCAGGCGCGGCGCCCGCGCCAGCCTTCTCCGACGTGGATGGCGACAATGAGCGCGACGAGCACGGCGAGAATGATCGCGAGGCGGAGGAATTTTTTCATGCGACGATCAGCGGAAGATCGCGCGCGGCGCGGCTAATTGGCGGCAGGAGCGACGAGTTGGAGAAGCAATTCGGTGAGCCGGCGGCGGGCGGGGGCGAGGGCGCGGACGAAGCGGGCGAAGGGGGCAATGCGGGCGGGGTGGGTGGCGAGGAAGGCGAGGAGCGAGAGGATGCGGGGGCGCTGTCTTTGCAGGTCGAACCAGCGCTCCATCGGCACGGGCAAAGGATCGCGGGCCGCATCGCTGATCACGCGGACGGACAGGAACGGCACCCCGGCGTTCGCGCATTCCGCGGCGATGGCGGCGGTTTCCATGTCCACGGCGAGCGCGCCGGATTCGCGGGCGAGCTGCTCTTTTGCGCCGACGGAATCGACGACCGCCAACTGGCTGGTGAGGTCGCCGAAAAAGTGCCGCGGGTTTTCCGCGAACTGCGCGCGGACCTTTTCGAGCAGCGCGGGGGTCGAGAAATTCGTCGCGAAGAAAAGGTCGCCGACGGCCAGCCGGGGATCGAGTCCGCCGGCGTATCCGGCGCTGATCACGAGTTCAGGCGCGTGCGTTTTCAACAGCTCCCGCGCGCACGCCGCCGCGCTGGCGAGGCCGACGCCGGTGTGCGCCACGAGCACCTCGCGCGCGCCGATTTTTCCGAGGAAATCCCGGGCTCCGACCCGCCGCCGATCACGCAGCGCTTTCGTGAAATCCTGGCTCTCTTCGGGCAGTGCGAAAGTGACGGCAATCATCCGGGGATCGGCTCACTTGAACGGTTCGCGGGCCGTGGCGTCAATAAAGGGTAGTCAGCTTTGCCGGCCTTCGTTATGTTCCGCGCACCTCCCGTCCCGCCCCTATGAATTTCGTACGCTCCCTGTCGTCCGCAGGCCTCATTTGGACCGCCGCGGCGCTCATCTCGAGTGTTTCCGGCGCTGCACTCGCCCAAGCCCAGCAGCCGCCCGGACGCGACGTGCAGGACTCGCAAAACGCGCTGCAATTCCTGGAAAAGGCGAACTACCCCGAGGCGATCAAACTCTACGAGGGAATCCCGAAAAATTACCCGACCTCGCCGCTGATCCCAGAGGCGAATTTCCGGCTTGGCTACATCTATTTCCTCACCGGCGAGTACCAAAAAGGCGTCTCGTGGCTGGATCGGAACATCAAGGGCAAGAACATCCCGCCGGAGATTCTGGAACTCTCGTATTCGTTCGTGCCGCAGATTCTTTCGGCGAAAGCGGCGAAGCTGGCCTCCGACGCGCCGGAGCGGAAAGGTGCCTTCCTCGAAGCGATCAAGCAGTTCGACGCGTTCATCCAGAAGTTCCCGAAAAGCGAGGAGGTCGAGTCGGCGAATTACGGCAAGGCGCGCGCGTTTTATTCGATCCAGCAATACTCGGACGCCGCCCCGCCGCTGCGCGACAATCTGAAGAATTATCCCCAGAGCCCGTCGGCGCTCGACACTGAATTCATGCTCGCGCTCGTGCTCGGCACGGAGGCGAATGTGGCGAACCAAAAGAGCGCGAAAGACCCGGTGGCGACCACGGATTACGACGAGGCGGGCAAGTATCTCGGCGACATCATCCGCAAAGGCAGCGACGTGGCGCTGGCGAACGACGCGCAATTTCAGCTCGGCGAAATGATGATGGCGAGGGGAAGTTTCGAGGAGAAGGAGATGAAGGAGCAGGTGCTCCAGCGCGCGCTGTCGGCGTATCGCGCGGTGCTGCCGAAAGAGCTGGTGATCAAGGCGCAACAGGATCGTCTCGCGCAGATTCAGGCGGCGAAAACGAACGCTCTAAAAGCGGGCGACGTCGCGCAGTTCAAGCGGCTCCAGCGTTTCATGGACAAGGAGCAGGAAAAAGCGGCGGGGCTGAATGAGCGCCACGACCAGACGATCCCGTCGCGGGTGAAGATGGGGCAGATTTTCCTGTCGCTGGAGAAGTTCGACGAGACGCGGGTGCTGCTGCGTTTCGTGGAGCCGCTGGTCGAAGATCCCGAGCAAAAAAAGCAGGCCGCCTACTTTATCGCGCTGACCTACGCGGCGCAGAATCTGGCCGAGAAGGCCGTCGAGCATTACGACAAATTCATGGCGGCGCATCCGAACGATCCGATCGCCGAGAACCTGCCGCTGCTCGTCGGGCTCTCGTTTCTCGCGAAAAGCGAACCCGACAAGGCGCTCAAATATTTCGACGAGCAGGTGAAGCTCTATCCGAAAAGTAAATTCACCGCCGACGCCGTGATGCGGCAGGCGCTGGCGCTCATCCCGCTGGAGCGCTACGACGAGGCGGCTGGAGTGCTGGTCAAATTTCTGGCTGGCAGCCCGACGCCGGAGCAGGCAGCCGCCGCGGATTTCGGACTCGGGACGATCTACCAGAAGACCGGCAAGGTGGACGAAGCGGTGAAAACGTTCAAAGAGGTGCGTGACAAATTCGCGGGTTCAGCGGAGGCCGAGCAGGCGACTTTTTGGGTCGGGCAAATGACGCTCGGCAAAGGCGACGCGAAGACGGCGCAGACGGAACTAAAAACGTTCGTCGATAAGTTTCCGAAGAGCGAACTGGTGCCGGCGGCGATGCTGGCGCTCGGCCAAGCACAGGCAGCGGCGGGAGACAAGGCGGGCGCGATCAATGCCTATAAAGCACTCGCGGACAAATTCCCCGAGAGCGAGCCCGCGCCGATCGCCTTTTTCCAGATCGCCTCGCTTTATCAAAAGGAGAGCCAGTTCAAGGAGGTGAAGGACATCATGAAAGAGTTCGTCGCCAAATATCCGGAGAGCGACCGGCTTTACGCAGCCTACGATTACGTCGCGCAAATCCAGGTGACGGAGAAGGTGCCGATGGAGGCGGTGGCGACATACGAGGAGTTCTTGAAAAAGCGGCCCGCCGACCCTGATGGCGCCAAGGCCTACGTGAAGATCAGCAACCATTGGAAAAAATACGGCGAGGAGCAGGGGCCGTATCTCGCGCTGAACGAAACGCAGCGCACGGAGTGGCGCAAAGGCGTCGAAAACGCCGTGCTGAATGCGGAAAAAGTGCTCGAAAAATTCCCGGAGGGTGCCGAGGTCTCGTCTTCACTCCAGACCCTCCTCGCGTGTCAAAAGCTGATGCAGCGGGCGAAGATCAAAACTGAGAAAGAGGTGGACGAATACTTCCGCGGCTTCGCGAGAAAGTTTTCCACGAAGCCGGCGACGATGAACAAAATCCAGTTCGCGTATGCGGCCTACGTCGCGGAAAAGGACGAAGTCAAAGCGTTCGAGATCATGAAGAACTCGTACGACCGCAAGCTCATCTACGCCCCGGCGGACCTCGATTTGTGGGGCGCGGCACTCATCAAAAAGAAGAAGCTGGATGAGGCGCAGAAGGTTTACGAAAAGCTCGCGACAGACTACCCGGTGCCCGCCGGAGTCGCGCCGGAAAAGGCACCGAGCACGATCAAGGAGGCGCAATCCATGGCGCTGTTCGGCTTCGCCAAGGTGTTGCAGGATCAGGGCAAAACGGCCGAGGCCGGGACGAAATTTGCCGAGCTGAAGGTGAAGTTTCCGTCGTCGGCGAAGCTGATGGATGCCGAGTACGGCATCGCGGAAGACGAAGTGCGCCAGCAGAAATACAAAGAGGCGCTGGAGCGGCTCGGGCCGATCGTGCGCAATCCGAATGCGCCCGCGAATCTGCGTGCAAAAGGGATGATGCTGATCGGCCGACTCTCCGAGGAATCGGGCGACCTCGACACCGCGATCAACAATTACATCAAGATCGGCACGCTCTTTCCGGCGGAAGCGGAGCTCGCGCCGGAAGGCTTGTGGCGCGGGGCTCAAGCGATCGAGAAGAAGCTGAGCAAATGAGGTTCACCCCGGTTTTCATTTTGAAAAAAATCCTCCTCCTCGCCTTTGCCGCCGTCCTCTCGACGAGCGCGGTGGCCTGCCAAAAAAAGCCGCCGGTTCTGGCCCCGGGTCAGTTGACCGAAGAGCAAAAAACCAAGCTCCGAGCCAATGCGGTGAAGGCTTACGAGCAGATTGTGAAAGACTATCCCGACTCGCCGCACGCGGCGGAAGCGAAGCAGCGGGCGCAGACGCTCAAGGGTCCGGGGAAATAGATTTCCGGCCAGTGGCTGCCACTTCCCGGAAGGCGCGCGCCGAACGCGCCGCCGCGTTGATCGAGGCGTTTGCGCGCATTTATCCGGATGCGCATTGCGAGCTGGATTACACGAATCCGCTCGAGCTGCTCGTCGCGACGATTCTCTCCGCGCAATGCACGGACAAGCGCGTGAACATCGTGACGAAGGAGCTGTTTCGACGCTGCCGGACGGTGCGCGACTTCGCGGAAATCTCGTCGGATGAACTCGAGAAGCTGATCCAATCCGCCGGTTTTTTTCGGTCGAAAGCGAAGAGCATTCGCTCGTGCTGCGCGGACCTCGTGAGCAAGCATGGCGGCGAAGTCCCGCGCACGATGGACGAGCTGACCGCGCTCGCCGGGGTCGGGCGCAAGACCGCGAATGTGGTGCTCGGCAATGCGTTTGGGATCAATGACGGGGTCGTCGTGGACACGCACGTCACGCGGCTTTCGCTCCGGCTCGGGCTGACGAAAGAAGGGGCACCGGAAAAGATCGAGGTAGATTTGATCCCGCTCGTGCCCCGGGAAAAGTGGACCATTTTCAGCCATTGGCTGATTTGGCACGGACGCCGGCGATGCTTCGCCCGCAAGCCGGATTGCGCCGCCTGCGAGGTGCGGCAGCTCTGCCCGAGCGCGGGGAAATTTTAGCGACCGGCGAGGCTCCGGCGCACGTCGCGGAGGGCGGCGGAATACTCGTTCGAAAACGTCTGGAAATGGCGGGTCGCGTCTTCCATTCCGGTGCCGAGACTGCGGACGGAGAACGGGAGGCAGGAGAGCCGGAACGTGCCCGCTTCGCCGGGGATGATCTGCACGACGACGCGGTCGGCGAGCGTGTCGTCGTTCCAATTTCCGTAAACCGCGCGGTCGAATTTTCCCGCCTCGCGCTCGAAGGTGATGTCGCCGCGCTCGTTGCCCGCGACGTGAAAACCGCGCGCGGTGAACGCCGCGACGACCGCTTCCTCGACCGCGGTGCCGGAGGTGGCGGTGACGCGCAGCGAGGCGGCGGGAGCGCCGGCGTGGAAGACCGCGCAGGAGGCGAAAAGCGCGACGGTGGCGGAGAGGGTGAGGCGGAGGAGCGGGATCTTCATCGGAAAAAAGCATGCGGAATATCTGCGCAGCCTCGCTGGGACAAGCACGGCGGGGAGAGCGGGTCTGAATGGTTCGTCATCCTGAGCGCAGCGGAGCGGAGTCGAAGGATGACCGGAATGTGAATCCCCGCGTTGGATGTGGGAATCCCGGAAAAACGCGGAATAGGACGGAAATACCCGGTGAAACGGAGTTCTGCCCGCCAGCGTTGCGTTTGGGCCGAAAGTGAGGGCGGCGGCGGGATGTGTAAAGGTATGGGACGAAAAATGCGGGTCTGGCAGGGCCGCTGAAGTTGCGGTGCAGGGGCTTTGCATGGCAGTTAAAAGAGCTCCGGTTGAGCTGCTGGAATGGCCTGTTTTTTCGGGCGTCCGGCGGCGGGTTTGAGGAGCGCGCGGTGGGCCTCGGCGAGTGCGCTGACGGGTGAGCCGGCGCGAGCCTCCGCTTTGGTCGCGGCGGTGGCTTTCTCGACGTTCAGCCGGAGCGATTTCGCGGCGTCGTGATACTCCTCCCAGTGCAGGCGCATGTGGCTCTGGACCGAGGCAAAAAAATACCGACCGAAATTCCGCGCCGCGTCGGGCGAACCGTGCCGCTGGATCGTCGCCACGATCTTCAGCAGGATCGCCTGGTATTGGTCCGCCGGCAGCTCGGCGCCGCGCTTCGAGAGCACCCAGGCCGGATGCGTGATTGCCTTGACCAAGAGCTCCCGCTCCCAGTGCCAACGCTTCTCGTCGCGGTCGGCATAAAACTTCCCCCGCAGCATCCGCAGCAGATCCTCGACGATCGCACTCGCCGGCTTCGCCGCTCCCGGCGTCTCGCGGGGCGCCGTCATGCCGCGCTCTCCGGCTTGTGCCGCCGATGCCAGCGCGCCTGAAAACGCACGTATTTCCCGACCATCTTTTCTCCCTGGCTCTTCAGCGAAATGCACCGGTCAAACTCCGCCTCGACGACCAGATCGAAGAGCTTGTAACCCGGCGATCCGGGGTAGGAAAAAATCCGCCCATCCTCGTCGATCTCGCCGAGTTCCCGCAGTTCGCGCTCCTCGAATCCGAGTGCCTCCAGCTCCCGCCGCGTCGTCCAATCGCCGCGCTCCCGCAGCACCGCCAGCAGCGCCTTCAGCCGCGCCTGTAGCGACTCCGCGCGGGTCGCCGCGGCGGGTGCAAAATCAAGCGCGAGCTGGCCGGAGTTCATCTCAAAAAGGGATGTCGATTTCCGCCGCTTCCGGCTCCTCGATTTCCACCTCCGCCGGCGCGCCCGCGGGCAGCGTCCGCAGGGCCGAAAGCGCGACGAGCAAGTCCTCGTATTGGAGGAACGAAATCCCCCGTGCGAGGTGCTCGACATTCAGCGCTTTGAGGATCGCCGCGCACGCCGCCGCCTCGCTGAAATCGGGCTGCTCCGCGAAGAAAAAAACCTCCTCTAAAAGGTCCTCCTTTTTCGGCCAGCGCCGTTTGCAGGCCAGCTTCAGCGCGATCGTCAGCCGCTCCAGCTCCGCCTCCCCGAGCGTCTCGATCGTGGCCACCGAACGCCCGCCGGTCGTCGCATTGCGCCGCCGACCTTGCATCTGGTCGATGATCCCGTCGGCGTATTCGTCCCCGGCCTCCAGCGCCGTCAGCAGATGCCGGACAAAGACCCGCCGGCGCGTGTCCGGCATCGCCACCTGTTTGCGCTGCGCGGTGAAATTCGCCGGCTGCGCGATCGCCTTGCAGCGGGCGACCCACTCATCCATTTCCGCGTTGCGCCAGACCGTGTGCGAAGCCGGCAGACCCTTCGGGAAAAGCTCCGACGTTTCCGCGTGCAACGCCTTCCGCCCGACCCCTGGCTGCACCCGCCGCACCTGCCCCCAGAGCCGCCAGTAAAGCTGATTCTGGAGCTTGCTCAGCATGGCCGTGGGTTCGCGAGTTCGCGGATAAAAGTCTCGATCGCCTCGGGTCGCGGCAGGTAGCCGAGAACTTTTCCATCCTCCAAAATCTTTTCGCACCGGCGCGCGTTCACCGTCGGTCCGCCGACCACCAATCCATAGCTGCGCGCCGACTCCAAAGCCAAGGCCGCGTAGGCGGCATCAACCGCCTCTCTCCATTTCCGCGGCCGCTTTGGAAGTTTCAGTCTCATTACTCCTCCCCCTCCCCGCGCGCCCGCGTCTGGAATCTCGTGAACTCCCGCAAAAACGTCAGCGGCACGTCGCCCACCGGGCCATTGCGCTGCTTGGCGATGATCAGCGTCGCCTTGCCTTCGGTCTCCTTTTTCTCCTCGTCCGAATCCGCGTAATACTCCTCGCGGACCAGCAGCGCGACGAGGTCGGCGTCCTGCTCGATCGACCCGCTCTCGCGCAGATCCGAGAGGCGCGGGCGGCCCTTCGCATCGCCGGTCCGCATCTCCGGGTTGCGGTTGAGCTGCGCCAGCACCACGACGGGAATATTCAGCTCCTTCGCCAGCCCTTTCAGCCCCGCGGAAATCTCCGCGATCTCGATCTGCCGGTTCTCCTGCCCGCGTTTCGAAGTCGAGCGCAGGAGCTGGATGTAATCGACAAAGACCGCCTCGATCCCGTGCTGCGCCCGGAGCCGCCGCGCCTTCGCCCGCAGCTCCAGGATCGTCAGCCCGCTCGTGTCATCGATGAACATCTTCGCCTCCGCGAGCTGCGTGCCGCAGACCTGCATCGAGCGGAAATTCTGCTCGCTCAGAAACCCATCGCGCACCCTGGAAAGGTTAACCTTCGCCCGCGAGCAGAGCAGCCGCTGCACGAGCTGCTGCGTGCTCATTTCGAGCGAAAAGATCGCGACCGGCTTCTTCAGCTCCACCGCGATGTGCTCGGCGATGTTCATCGCCAGCGCCGTTTTGCCCATCGAGGGCCGCGCCGCGATCACGATCATCTCCGCGCCGTGCAGGCCGTCGGTCATTTTGTCCAGCTCGGCAAAGCCCGTCTCCAGCCCGGTCACCCCGCCTTTGCGATCATAGAGCTCCTGGATCGAATGGATCGCGCCCATCACTGCGGTCTTCATCGACATCGCCAGCTTCCCCGCCCGCTCCTGGCCGATCGCAAAGACCTTTTGCTCCAGCGCATCGAGCAGATTCGGCACATCGTCCTGCTCGTCGTAGCTGCGCCCGCCGTATTCCGTGCAGACGCGGATCATCTCCCGCAGGGTGAATTTCTCCTGGAGTATTTCGATGTAGTAGCCCGCATTTGCCGCCGTCGGGAGAAACGTGAAAAGCTCCGTGACAAACGCCGCGCCGCCGACCTGATCGAGCTTCCCGAGATCGCGCAGCTCCTGCGTCAGCGTGATGAAATCGATCGGGCGGCTCTTGTCCCACATCTCCATCAGATGCGCGTAGATCGCCCCATGCGCCGGGATGTGAAAATGCTTCGCCTCAATCCCTTTCTCTGCGCAGAACCCGCCGACATTCTTCGGGTCGAGCAGCAGCGACGACAACACCCCTCGCTCCGAATCCGGCGCCTGCGGCAGCATCCGATGCGACTCAGGCAGATACGCCTTCCCTGCGGCCTTCCGCTCCTTTTTCGTCACTGGCGTCTCGGTCGTCGTGTTCATGGGAGCATCTGCTGTCTTGGAGCCGCGATCCGTGGCGGCGGTGCGCAATCCAGGGGGCTCACTCCGCGCGCGGCATCGCCGTGGAGATAGATCATCGTCGTCTCGACATTGGAGTGGCCCATCAGCTCCTGAATGGTCGCGATGTCGTTGCCCGCCCGCAGCGCGTGCGTGGCAAAGGCATGGCGCAGCGTGTGCGGCGTCACCCGCTTCGTGATCCCAGCCGCCGCGACCGCCTTTTTCAGCGCCCGCTGGATCGTCTCCGGCACGACATGCCAGCGCTGCTGCCCGCGCCGCACGGCGGAGGAAAAAAGCCACTGCCAGGCGAACTGCCGGGCCGCTCCGCGATCCTTCGCGGCGAAGCGGCCCGGCAACTCGACGATCCCCGCCCCTTCCGACAAATCCCACTCGTGCTGCGCCGCCCGCCACGCCACGAATTTCCGCAGCGCCGGCACCATCGCCGCCGGCAAAAGAGTCAGCCGATCCTTGTCCCCCTTGCCTCCGCGAATGACAATCGTCGCCGCCGAGAAATCAATATCCTGCACCCGCAAGTGACAGCACTCCTCCACGCGAAGACCCGCGCCATACATCAGTCCGGCCATAATCCGGCACATGCCTTTTAACCCCGCAAAAATGCGCCCAAGTTCCTCGCGCGTCGGGATGATCTTCACCCGTTTCTGCTCACGCGGAAGCTGAGGCAAATCGAGCACGCCCGCCTCGATCTCCAGCACATACTTGAAAGCCCAGATCACCGCGCAAAGCATCTGTCGCCGCGACGGGATCGAATAACGCTCCCGCTCCAGCGCGTGCATCCACCTGCTCAAATCAGCCCCGCGCCACTGCGCCGCCGGCTTCCCTGCAAACCGATGAAACGCCCGCAAATGCGCCCAGTATTGCCTTTGCGAATTCCGGCTCAACGGAGCCCTTCCCGCCACCGCCAACCGCTCAAACTTCCCCTTGAAAGTCTCGCTCATTTATCCGACTCCCGTTCGCTCAATACACTGTTAGCCCTTTTAGCGCGGCTCGAACTCCGAGGGTCCGCCCATGCGCCCGCCATGAAGCCCGCGCATCGGCTCGCGTGTTGGTAATTTGGTTGGTTCATTGCAGAAGACAGCGGGCGGGCTTGCGCCCGCCCGCTGGGTTTCAGCCTTGAATCAGCATCGGCGGGAAGAGCGTCGCGTGGGCGGCGCTGATCGACTCCGGTGTGTATGTCGGCACCCGCTGGGAGCGGGCGCGCGTGTTGGTGGCGACGGTCTTTTCTCCCGCCGTGATGGCTCCGCGCCGCGCGTCCGCCGCGAGGCGGATGCAGAGGCGCGACAGGTCGCCGTGAACGAGCGTCAGGCTTTGCTCGGCGAGCCATTCCCGCACGGCCACATGGCCGGGCAGGTCTTCGGAGGCGCGCATCGAGTCGAGCTGACGGCGGACGCCGTCGATCTCGACCCGTAGCTCGGAGCCGCGGAGCTTGAGCTTCTGCTTGCGCAGCCGCCGTTGAGACGGCGTGAGCGGTGCCCCTTTGATCGTTTCGCCTGCGAGCAGGCGGCGGATGATCCGGTTGCACCGGATGCTCAACGCTGGCGAGAGCCAGCGAGCGCATTCGATCCCGAGGTCGGGGTGTGCCCACGTTCCGGCGCGTCCCCGCGCCTTGTCCGTTGTTGTGAGATTTTCACACAACAAACCGAGGTCTGCGGCGAGCGCCGCGAGGTAGTCATTCGTGCTCGGCAGCCGGAGGAAATCCACCGGACGCTTTCCGAACGCTCCACACATTTCCGTGAGGTTCACCCACGCATCTTCCTCGCGGAAGCTGATGGGCGAGCCCTGCCATTCTTCGGTGATGAGGTGATACATTACTTGTTCACCTCCCTTCTCCACTGGTCGTGGGCCGCGTCGTAGGCTGCTCTCAGCTTCTTGCGGCGTTCGTGACTCAGGTTCACGAGGCCGGCCGCTACGCGGCCCGTCTCGTCGTTCTCCATGTGTTCGAGATGTTCGCTGAGTTGACTGGCGAGCAGGTCGATCAACGCTTCTGCCGAGTAGATCTCGGATTCGAGATCGAGCATCGGATATGTCATGTTGTTGCCTTTCAAATGCCCCTCTCGGGGCACAAAAAAGCCTGCCAGCACGAAGGCGGAAACCTTATCGCTCCCGGTAATTAGCCGGGAGCTATCGCACTGGCAGGCTTTGTTTGTTGTGGTGCCCAGCCGAGTAATTACTTCGGCCTTCAACAAGTGGGCAGCCGCTGTTTCCGCAGCGACGCGGAGACAGTAGGCAGACATTTTGCGCGAGTCAATTCCGAGTCCGACCGCACACCACGCGGCCCGCCATGAAGCCCCCGCGTCGTGTGCTCGCGCCGCTCTAATCCAAGGGCTAACCAGACGATGCAGGAGATGCCCTTCCTGCGTGCGAGTCACGGTTGCCGAAATCACGACGCGCCCCCTTCGCCCGGAGCGCCATCACGGGCACTCCTGATCTCCGCGTTGAGGCGGTCGCGCTGCCACGGGTCGCGGTAGGCGACGCCGCACAGCGAGAAGACGTGGGCTTCGCCGGTCGCGGGAAGCACCGCGCCGTCTG
>JAYVPW010000012.1:0-11603 GCA_043777315.1 Spartobacteria bacterium
GGGACCGGTTCCGGCGGCTCACGCCACCGGCTAATTTCCGATCGTCCCTCCGGGACGGGCGCTCCGCAACCCGTCTGCTTATTTTGGCAAGATGGTATAAGAGGTCCTTCGACTGCGTTCCGCTGTCGCTTCACTCCGCTCAGGATGACTGGAACGGTGTCGCCTCGATCCTCGCGCCAGACTGGCTCCCCGAAATCCCGCGCTATTTTCCTCGCCGTGAATTTCCCATTCCGGCTCGTCCTCGCCAGCCTGCTGCTCCCGCTCGCCACCCGCGGCGCGGACGACAAATTTTTCGCCGACTTCAGCGCGCGAGGGCTTTGGCTTTTTCGACGAGGCCGACGAACTCGGCGCGGTAGCCGTCGCGGTCTTCGCCTTTGCCTTCGGCGGCGAGTTCGAGGGTGGAATTCCAGGTCGCATTTCCGCGGTGCGGGGAGTCGCGGAGGATCATGCCGAAGCTGGCGACGGCGGCGGCGAAGCGGAAGTCGCGGCTGCATTTCTCGCGGGTCGCGCCGGTGTCGGTGAGGGGGAATTCGCGGAGCGTGCTCACGTCGGCGTCGGGCTTTTTGTAGCGGAGCTTGAGGGTCAGCAGCTCGGGGCTGGCATTGGCCTGCGGCTCGCGGATCGGCTCTGGCACAGGCTTGGCGGCCGGCTGGTATTTCAGCGGGTCGGTACCGAGGGAAGGCGCGAGCTCTTTTCCGACGGGGACGATTTCGTAGAGCGCGGTGACGTGGTGGCCGCTGCCGATCTCGCCGGCGTCTTTCGCGTCGTCGTTGAAATCCTCCTTTTTCAGCAGCCGGTTTTCGTAGCCGATGAGGCGATATGCGCCGACTTTCGCGGGGTTGAATTCGACCTGAATCTTCACGTCTTTCGCGATGGTGATGAGCGTGCCGGCCATCTGCTCGACGAGCACGCGCCGGCCTTCGGCGAGGGTGTCGATGTACGAGTAGTTGCCGTTTCCTTTGTCGGCGAGTTTCTCGAGCGTGGAGTCTTTGAGGTTGTCGGTGCCGAAGCCGAGGCAGGTCAGGAAGACGCCGCTCTTCGCCTTCTTTTCGATCAGGCGGATGAGGTCGTCCTGGTCGGTGATGCCGACGTTGAAGTCGCCGTCGGTCGCGAGGATCACGCGGTTGGTGCCGCCTTTGATGAAGTGCTTTTGCGCGAGCTCGTAGGCGAGCTGGATGCCGCTCGCGCCATTCGTCGAGCCGCCGGATTTGAGCGCATCGAGCGCGTCGCGGACGCGGCGTTTGTCGTGCGTCGATTCGAGGGCGCAACCGCTGGCGCCGGCATAGACGACGATGGCGACGCGGTCGCGGTCGGTGAGCTGATCGACGAGGAGCGACATGCTGCGCTTCAAGAGTGGGAGCCGCTCGGCGGGCTGCATCGAGCCGGAGACGTCGATCAAAAAGACGAGGTTGCTCGCGGCGCGATCGGCCCGCTGTATCTCGCGTCCCTTCAAGCCGATGCGCACGAGCCGATGCTCCGGCGACCACGGGCAGGCGGCCACTTCCATCGTGCTGGAAAAGGGCGCGTCGCCGTCGGGCGCGGGGTAGTCGTAGTGGAAATAATTGATGAGTTCCTCGATGCGGACGGCGTCGCGCGGGGGGAGCGTATTCGAGTTGAGAAAGCGGCGGACGTTCGCGTAACTCGCGGTATCGACGTCGATGGAGAAGGTGGAGAGCGGCTGATCGGAGACGCGCTGGAAGGGGTTGTCGGCGAGCGCTTCGTAGGAGGCGGTGTCTGTCGTCTGGCGCGGCTCGGTGCCGTCGTCCAAACGATCGAGATCCCCGAGGCTCTTCATGCGACCGCCGCCGCCGAGGTCGCCGCGGTAATAGTAATCCCGAGAACGACCTTGCGCGGGCGCGGAAGCGCTGAGGCTGACGATGCTTTTCGTTCCGGCCGGGCGGGCGGTGCCGCCCATGCGGCTGGACATCGTGGTGGGGAGTCCCCGGCTGGCGGTGACCGGAGTTTTCGGGTAAGGCGCGAGTTCGGCAGGGGTGGATTTGAAAGTTGGAGCCTGAGCTAGATCCAACGATTTGATCTCCCCTGTCGCCTTCATCACCGGAATCGGCGCGGCGGCCATGGTGAATGATGTCGGAGCGGAGGTGCTGGAGGTGATCGCCGAAACGCTGGGCGCGCTGATTGCCGGATGCTCGGGCGTGAAGGTCTCCTCATTCGGCACCGGCGCGATTTCCAGGGACGCGGGGAGTTGCTGCTGCGGGGCCATCGCGAGCTTGAAGGAGCCGTCCTTTTCGCCGACAGAAATGGCGGGCTGGCGCATGGCGGTGTAGTGGCGGTGGATCGCGGGGAAGAGGAACGCGAGGGAGGCGAGGACGGCGATGCTGGCGGCGAGGGCGGAGAGGACGGCGGGGCTGCAATGGAAACGGACGAGCTTCCGCGGATTCGCATGGAGGGCATCGCGTTGCGATGCCGCGTTGGGAGCGGGTCCGGTGGACACGGCATCGCAACGCGATGCCCTCCATGCCTCGGTGCGGCGGGCGGCGTCGAGGACTTCGGTGCGCTGGGATTCGCTGAGCGGATAGGCGGGCTCGGTGGCGAGTTGGTGGCGGAGGGTGGCGGCGAAGGCGCGGGTTTCTTCGACTTCGGCGAGGGCGGTGGGGTCGTCGCGGAGGAGGCGCTCGAGTTCGGCGCGGTCGGCGGGGTCGATCTCGTCGAGCGCGTAGGCGGTGAGTTTGGGGTCGTCGGGATTCATGTGGTTTGGCGGAGCGGGAGCTCGAAGGCGGTGCGCGGCTGCTCGTCGAGGAGGGCCCGGAGTTTTTTGAGGCCGGTGTGGAGGAGGAAGCCGACGTTGGTGACGCTGAGGCGGGTGATGTCGGCGATTTCGCGGTAGGAGAGGTCGTTCTGAAATTTGAGGCGGATGACTTCGCGCTGGTTCTCCGTGAGCGCGTCGAGGAGGGCCAAAAGCGAGCCGGCGAGCTCGCGACTTTCCAGCACGGCGACCGGTCCGGGCTCGTCGCTGGAGCGTTGTTCGTAGTCGGCGGGGTTCATGGGGATGATGCGGCTTTGCTTGCGCTGGCAGTCGATCGCGCGGTTGCGAGTGACGGTGAAAAGCCACGATTCGATGTGCCGCGGGTCGGCCTCCCCTGCCCCGTCGGCGCGCGGTCCGCCGGTCTCGACGTATTTAATAAAGGTCTCCTGCGCGACATCCCGCGCGCTCTCCAAATCTCCGACGATGCTCTGCGCATAACGGACCAGCGGTCGCTCGTAACGATCGAGCAGGGAGCGAAGGTGGGCGGCGTCGGGGGGCATGGGGTGCAACATGGATACGTGAGGGGGCTCTCGCGTATTAGAGACTGTCCAAGAAGTCAGGCGTCTCGCCTGACCGGTGCGTCTCACCCGGCGTGTCAGGCGGGACGCCTGACTTCCTCCGCGCCGAGATTCCTTCTTTCGACTGATTACACAGTCTCTCAGTCCGGGAAGTCTTTGGAGGAGGATTTCCGCTTCCGACGGACTTCGAGGAGGTAGACGACCCAGATGCACGATTCATACATCGCGAGGACGGGGATGCTGAGGGTGACGAAGGTCATTGGGTCGGGCGTCGGGGCGATGACGGCCGAGAGGACGAGGATGAGGGTGTAGGCGTAGGGACGCGTCCTATTTAATAAGGCGAAGCTGATGAAGCCAAGGAGGGCGAGGACGATGACGATGACGGGGATTTCGCACATCATCCCGAAGCCCATGCAGAGCCACGACGCGAAGGAGAAGTAGGCGTTCCATGTCCACATGGTGTGGAGGTCCATGGCGGCCGCATCTTTATAAAAGAAGCCGATGGTGGCCGGGAGGATGGACTGGTAGGCGATGTAGGCGCCGCCGAGGAAGAGGGCGAAGGCGATGAAGATGCCGGGCCCGAGATATTTGCGCTCTTTGCGGGTGAGGGCGGGGAGGACGAATTCGGCGAGGAAATAGACGAGGAAGGGGAAGGCCATCGCGATGCCGGCGAAGAAGGCGAGCTCGAGGGAGATGATGAAGGAGTCGGCGATGCCGGTGATGACGAGCATGTGCGGGAGTGCGGGGTCCACTTTCTCCAGCGGGAGCTTGAGCATGCGCACGAGGTCGGTGCGGTAGTAGAAGGCGATGATCATCGCGGCGACCTGGACGAGGGCCATTTTGATGATGGTCCAGCGGAGGTCCTCCATGTGGTCGAGGAAGGGCTTGACGACTTCGCCGTCGGACTTTTCGCGGAATTTAACGAACTTCGTGATCCAGGACATGGGGCGCGGAACCTAGCGGCATCCGGGCGCGGAGTGCAACGGGGATGGTAGCGGCGGGCGCGGAAAGCCTTCCGGTCATCCTGAGCGGAGCTTCGGCTTTGCGAAGCGCAGTCGAAGGACCTCTTACTTCTCCCCCTCCGCGATGCGCGCGCGCCATGAGGGGGAAAAGTAAGAGGTCTTTCGACTGCGCTTTCGCTCCGCTCAAAATGACCGGAACGAGGGAGCTGCCGCTCCTGCTTTCGATGCACGCGTCAGCCCCGCAGCACGGTCCCGAGCGCGCGGAGGAGCTTGTCGGCGGAGTAGGGTTTATCGAGGAGCACTTTGACGCCGAGGCCCTGGAGGATGGCGGTGTTCTCTTTTTGAAAATGGCCGCTGGAGACGATGATGCGGACGGCGGGGTTCAGCTTGCGGAGCGCGCGGGAGAGGGCGACGCCGTCCATCTGGCCCATCGCGATGTCGGTGATGACGGCGGCGATTTCGCCGCGGCGCTGGTGGTAGAGGGCGAGGGCATCGGTGCCGTCCTCGGCGGTGTAGGCTTTGTAGCCGTTGGCCTCGAGCGTGCCGACGAGCGCCTCGCGGATGGCGGCTTCGTCATCGACGACGAGGATGAGTTCGCCGTTGCCGCGCGGGGCGGTTTCGACTGCGGCGACCGGGCGATTTTCCGCGGCGTCGGTCGAGGCGGGGATGAAGACTTTGAACGCGGTGCCGACGCCGATTTCACTCTGCAAAGTGAGGAAACCGCCGTGGCTTTTCACGATGCCGATCACGGTGGCGAGGCCGAGGCCGGTCCCCTTCCCCACTTCTTTCGTGGTGAAGAACGGGTCGAAGATTTTCTCCATCGTCTCCGCCGACATTCCGCTACCGGTGTCGGAGACGCGGAAGGCGACGTGGGTGCCGAGCTGCGCGCCGGGATTCATGCTGGCGAAGTGCGCGTCCACGTCCACATTTTCGCCGGCGATGGTGAGCGTGCCGCCGCCGGGCATGGCGTCGCGGGCGTTCACGCAAAGGTTGAGCAAAACCTGGTGAAGTTGGGTCGCGTCGCCGAGGACGGTCCAGAGCTCGGGCGGGAATTGCGTCTGGATGTCGATGTTGCGCGGGAAGGTCTGCGCCATGATTTTCGACAGCTCGCTGATGAGGTGCTTCGGCTGCAAAAGGACGCGCTCGCCTTCCACTCCACGGGCGAAGGTGAGGACCTGTTTCACGATCCCCGCGCCGCGCTCCGCACTGCCCTCGATGATGCTGAGCATCCGCTCCGACGACGGGTCTTTGATCCCGCGGCGGAGGATGCCGACGGACATCAGGATCGGCGACAGGATGTTGTTCAAATCATGCGCGATGCCGCTCGCCAGCGTGCCGATCGACTCGAGCCGCTGCGCGCGGAGAAACTGCGATTCGAGCTTTTTGGTCTCGGTGATGTCGGTGCTGAAAACGAGGACGGACTTCGGCAGCCCGTCGGCATCCGAGACGAGCGTCCAGCGGCTGTTGACGATGACCGCGCTCCCGTCTTTCCGCCTCTGCTGCAGCTCGCCGGACCACATTCTCCGGCCGAGCAATTCCTTGAACGCCAGCGCGAAATGCGCGGCATCGCCGGTGAAAAGATCGGTCGTTTTCGCACCCATCGCCTCGGCCTTCGACCAGCCGTAAAGCCGCTCTGCGCCTTGATTCCAGAACAGGATATGATGATCGAGATCGCGCACGATGATCGCATCCGCCGCGAGATCGAGCAGGCTGGCTTGCTCGCAATTTTTGTCCTCGGTGAGCTTCTGCTCGGAGCGATCGACATTGATCACGAGTACGCCGAGCCGGTCGCCGAAAGGCATGACATGCCACGTGCTCTCGATGTCGATCAGCCGCCCCGTCCGAGTCTGATGCATGCACGGAATCGTCGCGTTTCTGCCGGAGGAAATCTCGCGCTCGGTCAGCTCGCGATATTCCCGGAACGAGGGCAAATCCTCGGGCGGCAGCACGTCCTCCACCGTCATCGCGAGGAACTCCTCGCGGGACCAACCGTACTTTTCCACTGCCGAATCGTTCACCGCCAAAAAGGCCAGCGACTCGTGGTCATAAACCCACATCGGCAGCGGATTCGGATCAAACATGAGGCGGAATCCGGCGTCGTTTTCGCTCGCAAACGCGGGCGATATTTCGCGGTCGAGAGTCATGCGGTAGGTGGCTGAAAAAAGCGGCAGAAGCGGGTGTTTCGCGGGCGGCAAAAGCGGTAGCAGGAACCAATCCACGAATGGCGCGCAAAAACCTTGGACCGGCCCGATCCGATTCACTATGCTCCGAGCCGCATGCACCCTGATATTCAAAAGGCCGTCGATTCCGGCAAGATCAACCTCCCCGCCGCCGCCGCCCTCGAAAAGCTCCAGCCCGGCACCTACGTCACGCACAAAAGCTGGGGGTTCGGCCAGATCGATTCGATCAATTTTTTGGTCAGTCAGATGACGATCCATTTCAAGGGGAAAAAGGATCACTCGATGCAGCTCCAGTATGCCGCAGAGTCGCTCCAGCCGATTCCGGCCGAACATATTTTGGCGCAAAAAGCGAGCAATCTGGCGAGCGTCAAAGCGCTGGCGAAAGCCGATCCGGTCGCGCTGGTGCGGCAGATTTTGACGAGCTACGGAGGCAAGGCAAAGCAGGATCAGATCGCGCAGGCGCTCGTGCCCGATGTGATGAGCGAAGCGGAGTTCAAACGCTGGCTCGACACCGCGAAGAAGGCGCTGAAAAAGGACGGACACTTCACGATTCCGGCCAAAAAGAGTGAGGCGTTCGAGCTGCGCGAGGAGCAAATCTCACACGCCGACGAATACATCGCGGCGTTCCACAGCGTGCGGCAGGTGAAGGATCAGGTCGCCGCCCTCGAGGTCATTTTGAAGAACGTGACCGAGTTCACCGACCCCGCGACGCAGCTCGCGCCGGTCATCCGCGCGGCCAACGAAACGGCGCGCAAAAGCCAGCGCCTCCACACTTCCCAAGCTCTCAGCCTCATCCTCTCGCGCGACGAAATCGCCGAGCGCGCCGGTGGCCTCGACAAAGGTCCGGGCGCGCCGGCGGTCGCCGATTTTCTCCAGGCCGGCGAACGTCAGCTCCCGGCCTTGCTCGGTGAAATCCCGGCTGCGAAACTCAAGCGCGTGCTCTCCGAACTGCCCGGCGCTTTTGGCGAACAATGGACCGGAAAAGCGATCGACCTCGCTCTCCGCGGCAACAGCCGGATCGTCGGCGAAGTCGGACGTCTGCTCGTCGAGCAAGGCAAAGCCGATGAACTCCGGGCCGCGCTCGCCCGCGCCATCAGCGAGCATTCGATCACGAGCGACGCGCTCCACTGGCTTTCCAAAGAACGCACCGGGCCATTCAGCGAGCTCGCCGGAATCCGCCTGCTCAGCGCGATCGTCTCCGCGCTCGAGCGCGATCAGTTCAGCGAAAAGCGCGACCGCAAACTGCACGACCTCTTGCTCGGCGACAAAGAACTGCTCACCGATCTCATCTCCGACGCGACACCCGAGGAACTGCGCGAAACGATGCGCCGGATCATCATGTCCACGGTCTTCGAGGAACTCAACAAACGCTCCCTGCTCGGCCGCATCATCCGCCAATATCCCGAGCTCCAGTCGATGGTCTCCGGCGAGAGCACCGAGAAACAGGAGTCGCTCGTCGTCTCGTGGGCCAGCCTCGAAAAACGCAAGGCAGAATACGAGGACCTCATCACGAAGCAGATTCCCGACAATACCAAGGAAATCGGCGTCGCCCGCAGCCACGGCGACTTGCGCGAAAACTTTGAATTCAAAGCCGCAAAAGAAATGCAGAGCGTCCTCATGCGCCGCAAATCCGAAGCCGAGCGGGACCTCGGTCGCGCCCGCGGCACCGACTTCGCCAACCCCGACACGAAACATGTCAGCATCGGCACCATCGTCACCATGCGCGATGTGTCCGGCGACCAGATCGACGTCTTCACGATCCTCGGTGCTTGGGACGGTGTGCCCGAAGAAGGGATCATCAGCTACCAAACCGCGATCGCCCAAGCCCTCGTCGGCCACAAAGTTGGCCAAAAGGTGAAAGTCCCCACTGAAAACGGCGACCGCGAAGTCGAGATCGTCTCGATCGAAGCCTACCGCGGTGCCGCCACCGTCGTGCCGGCCTGACGAGAGGCCAGCCTAACGAGGGTATTGGCCGAAAAGTCCCCTCGGGGACGATCGAGCCTAGCCCAGCACTTCAGTGCTGGGGTCGAAGAAAATGGGTGCCAGTCCCAGCGGGACGACAGGATAGCTCCGTCGCCCCGCTGATACTTGAAACATTTCGAACACCGGTCCCAGCACTGAGATGCCGGGCTATTCTTGCCTATGCCACTGGGGAACTGTGCTTCCAGGGAGAGCCATTCGATTCATCTCGAAAATGATTGCCTCTTAGCCAGCACCTATCTATTCCACAGCGCGAGTTTCCTAGCGTTAAGCCCTGTCTCGCGCGCGCTTTTTCAAACTTATCGCCCTTCATTTTTCTCATGTCTCTCACCACCATCATCGATATCCACGCCCGGCAGATTCTTGACTCCCGGGGCAACCCCACCATCGAAGCCGACGTCCGCCTCGCCGGCGGCGCACTCGGGACCGCCGCGGTGCCCAGCGGTGCCAGCACGGGCGAACACGAGGCTTGGGAGCTGCGCGATGGGGTGAAAGATCGCTGGCTCGGGAAAGGTGTCACGAAAGCAGTGGCCAACGTAAACAAGTCGATCGCCAAAGAGCTCGAAGGCATGGACGCCACCGACCAAGTCAACATCGACAAGGCGATGCTCGCACTCGACGGCACGCCCAACAAAGCCAAGCTCGGAGCCAACGCCCTGCTCGCCGTCTCACTTGCCGTCGCCAAAGCCTCGGCCAATCAACTCGGCCAGTCGCTCTTCAAATACCTCGGCGGACCTAACGCGAAAGTGCTGCCCGTGCCGATGATGAACATCCTCAACGGCGGTGCGCACTCGGACGCGCCGATCGATTTCCAAGAGTTCATGATCATGCCCAAAGGCGCTGACACTTTTTCCGACGCCCTCCGCTGCGGCACCGAAATCTTTCACGCGCTCAAAGGTGTTTTGAAAGACCGCGGCCTCTCCACCGCCATCGGCGACGAAGGCGGCTTCGCACCAAAACTGAAGGATGCGAACGACGCGCTCGAAACCATCGCGGCGGCGGTAAAGAAAGCCGGATACAAGCTCGGCAAGGATGTCTTCATCGCGCTCGATGCCGCGGCGAGTGAGTTCTACGACGCCGCGAAGAATCAATACGTTTTCAAGAAGTCGGACGGCTCGAAACGCAAGGCATCAGAGCTGGTCGCCTACTATCAAACCCTGCAAAAGAAGTTCCCCATCGTCTCCATCGAAGACGGATGTGCTGAGAACGATTGGGATGGCTGGAAACTGCTCACCGATGCGATGGGCGCGGAGACACAGATCGTCGGCGATGATCTTTTTGTCACCAACGTCGAGTTCCTCCGCAAAGGCATCGAGCGTGGCGTCGCCAATTCCATCCTCGTGAAAGTGAACCAAATCGGCACACTCACGGAAACCTTGGACGCGATCGAGTTGGCGAAAGAAAACCGCTACACCGCAGTAATCAGCCACCGCTCCGGCGAGACCGAAGACACCACGATCGCCGACATCGCCGTCGCGACCAATGCGGGCCAGATCAAGACGGGCAGCCTTTGCCGGACTGATCGCGTGGCGAAATACAATCAGCTCCTGCGAATCGAAGAGGAACTTGGTGACAATGCCATTTACGGCGGTAAGATGCGCTAAGTGAGCGACGGAGCTTACACGACGAAAACCGGCGGGGGAATCTGGCATTCCCTCAATCGTTGTGTCGTCACGCTCATCGTCCTCGCAGGGGCGGTGCCGATTGCGTATTCCTTTCTGCCCGAGGTGAATAAGCGCAAGGAACAGGATACGCGACTCGAAGAATTGCGCGGCGAAGTCGAAAAAGCGCGCATGATTCTCGCCCGTCATCAGCGGGAAGAGAGCCTGCTCAAGCACGACCCCGAATACCTCGAAACTCTCGCGCGGGATTTGTTCGACGTCATGAAGCCCGGCGAGACGATTTATCGGATCGAGCCCCCGGCTCCCGCCGCCGCACAGATGCGTCTTAATCGATAAGTCCTTCAAATTTACTCCGCCATGTCTGCCGATCTCCAAGCCATCGATACCAAGAGCCTCAAATCGCGAGTTGGTGAGTTGCGGAGGTATCTTTGACTTTGCCACACTCAAAGATCGCCTGAGCGAGTTGGAGGGGCTCATGGCTGAGCCTGATTTCTGGGCGAATAAGGAGCGCGCGCAACAGCGGGTGGAGGAAGTTTCCACGCTGCGCGGAAAGATCACGCCCTTGCTCCAACTCGAGCGTCAGATCGACGATCTCGAAGTGCTGATCGAACTGGCGACGGAGGAGTCGGATGCGCAGGCGGCGGAAGAAGCGACAAAGGAACACGCGACCGTTTTGCAACGCCTCGAAGAATTCGAGCTCAAGATGCTGCTTTCAGGCCCGACCGATCATTTCAACGCTTTTGTCACGATCAACTCAGGCGCAGGTGGCACGGAGTCGTGTGACTGGGCCGACATGCTTCTGCGCATGTATCAGCGCTGGATGGAACGCCACGGCTTCAAGAGTCAGATCGTCGATATCCAGATGGGCGACGAAGCAGGGATCAAGTCCTGCACGTTGCAGGTTATCGGCGAATTTGCCTACGGCTACCTCGCCACCGAGCGCGGGGTGCATCGGCTCGTGCGCATCTCGCCCTTCGACTCGAACAAGCGCAGGCACACTTCCTTTGCCGGCGTGGATGTCGTGCCGGAGTTACCAGAAAGCGCACCGATCGAGATCAATGAGGCGGACATCGAGGTGGACACCTATCGCAGCGGCGGTAAAGGCGGACAAAACGTGAACAAGGTGGAGACAGCCGTCCGCATTCGCCACATCCCATCGGGACTGGTGGCCGCGTGTCAGGCCGAGCGGAGCCAGCAGAAGAACAAGGTTACCGCCATGAGGATGCTGCAAGCCAAGCTCCAGCAAATCGAGACAGACAAAGCCGCCGCAGACATCTCGGCGGCATACGGAGAGAAGGCCGACGTCGCCTTTGGAAGTCAGATTCGGAGCTACGTCTTTCAGCCTTATCAAAAGATCATCGATCTCCGCACCGGAGTCGAAACGAGTAACATCGACGCCACGATGGATGGCGACATCGATGCCTTCATCCACGGGAAGCTTCGTGGTTTGAAACGCGAGAAGGGTGCGCCTGAGGAAGTCTAGCCCG
Source organism: Spartobacteria bacterium (assembly GCA_043777315.1). GTDB lineage: Bacteria > Verrucomicrobiota > Verrucomicrobiia > Chthoniobacterales > Chthoniobacteraceae > CAIURC01. The sequence continues at coordinate 11,514 of JAYVPW010000012.1, forward strand.
GATATTTCACACTTCGGTTGTCGGCGGCTCGCGTTGGTAAATTGGCGCATGGATCGGGCCGTTTGGTGAGCGCGCCGGTGTTTTCGGTCA
>JAYVPW010000013.1:0-11460 GCA_043777315.1 Spartobacteria bacterium
CGTCGAACGTCGAACGTCGAACGTCGAAGTGAAGAGGGGAATGCCGAGTCTCGACGCGGCTCGCGGGCTTCTTTCCATACTTCGCCGTTCGACGTTCGACGTTCGACGTTCGACGTTTTCCGAAAAGATCGCAGGTCCGAATGACGTTCGCCCAACCCCACTGGTTCTGGGCCTTCGCGGCGTTTCCCGTCCTGGTCGCGCTCTTTTTTCAAACCGAGCGGCGGCGCGCGCAGCTCTTGCGCAAGCTCGTCGCCGCGCGGCTGCAGGATCGTCTCGCGGGGACCGTCAGCGTGGCGAAACGGCGGTTCCGCTTTTTGCTGCTGCAGGCCGGAATGGCAGGCGTGCTCGTGGCGCTCGCGGAGCCGCGCTACGGCGAGACTTGGGAGCAGAGCAAACGCAAAGGACACGATGTGCTCATCGCGATCGACACCTCCAAAAGCATGCTCGCCACGGACCTCGCGCCGAATCGTCTCGCGCGGGCAAAACTCGCGGCGCAAGACGTGATCCACCAACTCGCCGGCGACCGCGTGGGGCTGATCGCGTTTGCCGGGACCGCCTTTTTGCAGGCGCCGCTGACCGTCGATTATGGCGCGGTGCTGGGCGCGCTGAACGAGGTCGATACCGAGGTCATCCCGCAGGGCGGCACGAACATCGCCGCGGCGATCAGGACGGCGCTCGAGGCATTTGGAAAAGGCGAGGGCGACCATCGCGCGCTGATCATTTTCACCGATGGCGAAGACCTCGAAGCGGCCGGCGAAAAGGCGGCGGAGGAGGTGAAGGACGTGGCGAAAATTTTCACGGTCGGGCTCGGCTCGGCGGAAGGCTCATTCATCCCGCGGCCGGGCGGGAGGGGTGGTGAGTTTTTGAAAAACGAGGACGGGGAGATCGTGAAGTCGCGGCTCGACGAGGAGCGGCTCAGGAAAATTGCAGAGGCCACCGGCGGCTTTTATGTTCAGCTCCAAAATGGCCGCGCGGATACCGAAAGAATCGTCCGCGATGGTCTCGGAAAAATGAACGAACAAGACATCGATGCGAAACTCTCGCGGCATCCGATCGAGCGCTACCAATGGCCGCTCGGCGCGGGTTCGCTGCTCCTCGCCGCCTCGATGCTGATCGGTGAACGGCGGCGTGGGATCAAGGCGGGAGGCCGGTTGGCGGTGATCGCGATCTCGGCGGCGCTCTATTTTCCCGCGGAGGTGCGGGCGAAAAACAGCGGCGTCGAGGCGTACGAGCGCGAGGATTTCAAAGGCGCGCTCGGGCAGTTTTCGGAGCAGTTGAAGCTCCAGCCGAAGTCGCCTGCGCTGCAATTCGATCTCGGCAGCGCGGCGTATAAATCGGGCGACCTGGACACAGCGCTGCACGCGTTTTCCCATGCGGTGACGTCATCGGACCCGCAGCTTCGCGCGAAGGCGGAATACAATTTGGGCAACACGCTATTCCAGCGCGGCGCGGCGCAAAAAGAGAAGGAGCCGAAGATTCAGGAATGGAAAAACGCGCTGCAGCACTATGACCAGACGCTGAAGGCGGAGCCGCAAAACCAGGACGCGGAATTCAATCGGGACGTGATCAACAAGCTCATCGCCGAGCTCGAAAAAGAACCGCCGAAGTCCGACGAGAAGAAGAAGGACGAGAAAAAACAGGATCAGAAAAAGGATCAAAAAGACGAACCAAAGGATCAGGAGAAAGGCGGGGAGCAGGATCAGAAAGATCAGGAGAAAAAGGAGCAAAACTCGGAGTCGAAAGATCAGCAGGGCGAGCAAAAGGACGCCAAGCCGCAGGACGGAAAAGAGGGCGAGCCAAAAGATCAAAAGGGAGAAAAGCCGGGAGAAAAAGGGGACGAGAAAAAGCCGGACCAAGCATCTGGCGGCAGCAAGGGAGACGACCAGAAAAAGGACGGCAAAACCGGAGAGCAACCCGAGCCGTCCCCCGCTGAACCGGAGAAAAAACGGGAGGGCGAACTGAAGCCGGCGACCCCATCCGACAAGCCCGGCGAGCCCACGGATGCGGAACAGCAGGCGGCCGAAGAGGTCGCGGCGGTCGAGGGGAAAATGACGGAGCGGCAGGCGAAGACTCTGCTCGATTCGCTGAAGAGCGAAGACCAGCGCGTGCCGCTCACGGACCCGCAGGCGCGCAAGGGCAAGGCGCGCGGTTTCCGCGACTGGTAGCCGAGCATCGCGAATATGCATTCACCCGCGTTTCCAACTTTTCACCGTCCCGCTGGCGCACCGCTGCGGGTCGCACTGCTCCTCATCGCGGGTTTTCTCGGCTGTCTCGCCCGGCCCGCGGACGCGGCGACTTCGGTGACCGCGGCCCTTTCGCAAAACACGATGACGGTCGGCGACTCGATCCAACTGACCGTGACGGTGCAAGGCTCCGCATCGCTCACCGCGCCGCGCGAGGTGGCGGTGGACGGGCTGGCGATTCGCTACAGCCAGCGATCGCAGCGCAGCCAATTTTCTTTTCCGGGCGGCGCTTCGGTGAGCACGGAACTCATTTACACGATCGAGGCAGAGCGACCCGGCAGCTTCACGATCCCGGCGATGGAGCTGCAGGTGGACGGGAAAGCGCTGAAGACGGAACCGGTCGCGCTGAAGGTCGAGACCGCGGCACCCGGGGCCCGGCAGGGCGGGATCGATCAGATCGGATTTGCGGAGCTCACCTTGGGAAAAATGACGGCCTATCTCGGCGAGATCGTTCCGCTGGAATTGAGGCTGTTCATCGACGGCCGCATCTCGCGCTACGAGGTGCAGCAAATCTCGACGATCGAGGGCGATGGCTTCACGAAGCAGAAGATGCCGGAGCCGCGGCGGGAGCATGTGCGGCGGGACGGGAAGGATTATCAGGTCATCGTCTTCCGCACCGCGATCACGCCGAGCCGCGCCGGGAAGATCACGATCGGGCCGATGGATCTGACCTTCGCCGCGCAGATTCCGCAGCCGCAGCAGAATCGACGACGCACGCCGTTCGACGATCTGCTGGGCGACGCTTTTTCCGACGACCCGCTTTTCTCGCAGGCCCAGGTGAAAAAGGTCACGGCCAAGGCGCCGCCGGTCGTGCTCGATGTGAAGCTGCTCCCGGGCGCGGGCCGGCCGAAAGATTTCTCCGGCGCGATCGGTGAGTTCAAATTTTCGGCGGAGGGAAGTCCGGGAAAAGTGAAGATCGGCGATCCGGTGACGATGAAGTTGAGCGTCTCCGGGCGCGGCAATTTCGATCGCGTGAATGCGCCGCAAATCCGTGACGCGGCGGGGTGGCATCCGTATCCGGCCACGGGGGATTTCAAGTCGGAGGACGAATTGCAAATGAGCGGGACGAAGATTTTCGAGATGGCGGTGATCCCGGAAGTAAAGCAGAGCGCGATGCCGGTTTTTGCGTTCAGCTATTTCGATCCCTCGACGGAAAAATATGCGACGCTGACCAGCGCTGCGGCACCGCTGGAGGTGGAAGGCGCGGCCCTCTCGTCGCCGACGGCGAAGCAGGATTCCGCGGTCGGAGCATCGCAGGCCGGAGCCACGCCGGCGCCGGCCAAACCGGTCGTGGTGAATGATATTCTCGGGCTGCGCTACGAGTCTGGGGAGCGTCGCAATTCATTCAAACCGCGCTGGCTTTCGCGCAATTTTGCCATCGGGGCTCTTGCTCCGGCGGTGCTGTTCCTCGGATTCGCGGGGTTGCAATTTCGGCGCAAGGATGACGCCGCGGCCCGGGTCGCGGGGTTGCAAAAACAGAAGGCGGAAGCCTGGCGGGCGGTGCGCCGGGAGCGGGAGCGCGCGGGATTTCTCGATGCCGCCGCGCGCGTTTTGCAAATCGAAGCCGCGCTCAAAACCGGGCGGGGCGGACACGCGGTCGATGCCGCGGCGGTGAGGAATGCGGCGGAGATCGACGAAGCCACGGGTGAGGCCGTCGAAGAAATTTTCGCGACCCGTGCGGAGCTGTTTTACGCCGGCACCGCACCGGGCAATGGCGCGCTCGCCGAGCCCGATCGCGCACGCCTCATCGCGGTGCTGGAGCGCTTCGAGAAGAGCCACGGGAAATCCTGAGACGATGAAATTCTCTCGAATTTTCCGAGCGGCGAGACGCCGCGTCGCAGCCCCCGGAGCGCGTGTTTTTCTGTGCTGGATCGCGATCGCGGGCAGCGCGCGCGGTGGCGAATTCGAGGTGGGGAACGAGAGCTACGACGCGGGCCAATTCGCCTCGGCGAGGAATGCGTATCAACGCGTGATCGCGCGCGGCGAGTGGAGCGCGAACGTCTTTTACAACCTCGCGAATGCGGAGTTCCGGCTCGGGGAAAAGGGTCTCGCCGCGCTGAATTATGAGCGAGCCCTGGCGCTGGAACCAAGCCATCCCGAGGCCGCCGCCAATCTGCGACTCGTGCAGGAACAGTCGGGCGCACATCTGCCGGAAAAACTTTGGTTCGATGCGCTTTTTCCCCGCGTCGCGGCGGACGTTATCGCCGTGCTCGGCGTCGCCGCCGCGACGATCGCGCTCGCCTGCGCAGTCGCGATGCTGATGCGCGGAGCGAGCGGCATTCTGGGGACGGGGCTGTTCGTCGGCGTGCTCGTGGCGGGCTGGTCCGGCGTGGCGTTGTGGCGCGATTGGCGGGCCGAAACCGTGGCGGTGATCGTGGCGAAACAAGTCGAGGCCAGGCTCGCGCCCGCCGACCGCGCGGGCGTGGCCGAGGCGTTGCCGGCGGGGAGCCGCGTCCGCGTCCGCAGCGAACGCGGCGAGTGGACCTACTGCGAACTGCCGGGCAAAGGGCTGGGGTGGCTGCCCGCCGGCACGCTGGAAAAAATCCGCATTTCGCGCCGATGAAAATCTGGCTGGCCATCGTGGCCGGACTGCTGGCGATCACGGCCCACGGGGCGGATTGGAAACAGCAAATCGCTCCCGCGACGCCGGGAAAATTCCCACTCCCGCGGCCGCTGCACGCGACCTACCGCTTCGGGTGGAGCGCGCTTTCCGCGGCGGATGCGACCTTCGATTTCACCAAGCCGAATGCGAGCCTGGTCCGCCTCGACATGTCGGTGCAGACCACCGGCGCGGTCCGTTCCATTTTTCGACTCGATGCACAACACACCGCAGTGGCGCGCGCCGCGACGTTGCGACCGGTCAGCGTCCGGCAGACCGAGACCTACAAAGACGAAACGCTGAAGACGAAGCTGGACTTCGCCGACGCGGGCGTGATTCGCGCGCGCGAGTCGAATGTGCCGACGCCGGGAAACGGGAAGGCTAAACGCTTTGCGTTCACTCCGCTCTTCGACCTGCACAGCGCGTTGCTCTGGGTGCGCAGCCAGCGACTGCAAACGGGCGACACGTATCGGCTGGTCGTCTATCCATCGGCCGACCCGTATCTCGCAGAAATCGCGGTCGCCGGGCGGGAGAAAATCAAGGTCGGGGGCCAGAGCCACGACGGGGTGCGGCTCGGGATCAAACTGCGGCGCGTGAGCAAAAAACTCGAGCTGCAGGCGCACGACAAATTCAAGCGCGCGACCGCGTGGCTCTCCGACGACTCCGACCGGATGTTGCTGAAAGTGGAGGCGGAAATCTCCGTCGGGAACGTCTGGGTCGAGCTGCGGACGGTGCAATTCACCGCGGAGTGAAACCGGCGAAGTCCGCAATCCTGAGCTCAGTCCACCCAGATTCCGCGATACGTTTTCGGCGGAATACCCGGCCGCTGCCCCGCGTTGAACGGCTGGAGTGGCGGGCCTCCGCGACCGGGGAGCAGGCGCATTTTGTTCAGCGTCTCGAGGTCGAGCCGGCCGGTGAGCGGGAGACGCGAGCGGCGTTGATAGGTCAGCAGCGCTTCTTCCAAATCGCCGCTCGCTGCGCCGTCGATGCGGTCGCGATACATGCCTTCGCGGGCGAGAAAAGTCTGCGCCTTGCGCACGGTGCTTTGCTGCACTTGCAGCGGCGCGGTGGCAAATGGGGTCCGGGCAAAAAGGCCGGCGTAGTCAGCACCAGGAGCCGATTGTGCGGGAGCAGGCGGGTTTTCGGGACGCGCGGCGGGCTGCTCATCGCGCCGCAGAAATTGGCGGTCACTCTCCGCAATTGCGTCGGTGGGCCGCTGATTTGCCGGAGGCGGAGGCGTGGCTTCGGCGGGCGGCGGGATGGCGGCCGGCGACGCTTTTTTTGCGACCAAGCCGAGCGTTTCCAGCGTTTGGTGCGTCAGCGTGCCGGTCACTTCGAGCCCGTTCCGAATTTGGTAACGCTTGAGGGCCGCTGATGTTTCCGTCGTCAGGTTTCCGTCCGCCTCGCCGTAGAAAAATCCCTCGCTCTTCAATTCCGCCTGCGCGTTGCGCGTCACCTCATCAGCCCGCGCGGGCGCGATCACGAACAGGATGAGGCCGGAGAGAACGACGAGATTTTTCATGCGATCGGGGCTTGGACGCCCAGCGAGGCGAATCTATTCATCGCGCCAGCCGCGCGAGTTGGGTCGGATGGTCGGTGCGCGGTTTCGCTTTTTCGAAGCGCATCAAACCCTCCGCAATGGCCGACGCCAGCCGGTCCCGATACTCGGAATTCGAGAGCAGCCGGGCTTCGAAGCCGTTGCTCAGAAACCCGCCCTCTACCAGCACCGCCGGGGCTCGGACGTGACGGACAACGTAGAGCGGACGCCCGCGAATGCCGCGGTTCGTGGCGTCGGTCCGCTCGGCCAGCGCGGTCTGGATGTAGCCGGCGAGGCCTTCGCCGTTGTCGCTGTCCGGCACTTCGGGATTGCTGAAAAAACCGACCCACGTCCACGCGTTTTCGGGCGGGATTTTTTCGCGGGCGTAAAAGGTTTCCACTCCGCTGGCGGAGGACGCGGAGCTCTCGTTGAAGTGAATGCTGACGAAGACCGAATGATCGATTCGGTTGGCGAGGGCCGTGCGCTCGTCGAGCCCGACGTGCGAGTCGTCGCGCCGTGTCATCACGGTTGGGAAACCGAAACTTTGGAGCACTTTTTCGAGCCGCAGTGCGACATCGAGGGTGACCTCTTTTTCCACGAGTCCGTGGGACTTCGCGCCGTCGTCGCGACCGCCGTGGCCGGGGTCGATGATGATGGTCGGGAGGGTGCCGACGGCCTCGGCGAGACGAGCGCTGGCCGGTTCGTCATCGGGCGCGATGACGAAAGTGAGGCAGCCCGCCAGGACCACCAGCCCGACGCATGGCATCGAGTTCTTCATGGCCATAAGCTGGCACGTTCGTCGGAAGATGCCAGCGCAGAAGCCGTGGCGGAGGTGCTTCATAAATCTCACCTATTCATCGCGTAACAGGGCGCGGACGGCGGCATCGGGCATCGGCCGCCAGGTCACAGGGCTCGCCCTTCCACTTTCGCGGCCAAGGCGCAGCTCCGGTCGGCCGTTGCGTCCGTTCAGGCATGGCAAAATCCTGAAAACCCGGGAGCCGAAAACCCAAGATCGCGCGCGCTTGCACTTGCCTTCATCGCGGGAAAGTGAGAACCGGTGGACATGCCGCGTTTCCTCGCCGTCTTCCTCCTGCTCGGCGCACTTTCGCTCTCCCATGCCGCGGACGAAGGCGGCTCGATTGAGCTTCGTGCGATTACCGAATTGCGCGGACTGCTCGAGCAGCAATCCAAGCAAATCGAGACGCTCGCGGCTCAAGTCGCGAAATTGAGCCAGGCGCTCGACGCGCAGAAAACCGCGAATCTTCCTCCGACACCAGCAGCGACCAGCGAACCCGCCGCCGCACCCGCGCCGTCGGGCGGAGCGGAGATCCCGCACGCCGAGGCGGTCGATCCCACGCCGCGCCATGTGGTGGAAAAAGGTGAGACGTTGACCTCCATTGCCAAGCGCTACAACATCACCATCGACGACCTGCAGAAGCTGAACAAAATCACCGATGGCCGGAAGCTGCAGATCGGGCAGTCACTGATCATCCCCGCGCCAAAAGCGCCCGAACCCCAGACCGAAAAAAAGCATATCCCCTGAACCATGGACGAGTCTCAACGCTGGTATCTTCTGAAGCACGACGACGGTTCACTTTTCGGCCCGATCGGCTTCGAGCAGTTGAAACAATGGGCCGTGGAGGCGCAGATTTCGCCGTTGGACAAGGTCTCCAACGACGAAAAAAATTGGGTGAAATCGCCGATGATCCCCGATCTCGAAATGGACTTTCTCGTCGAGGTCAGCCCCGATCAATTTTACGGGCCGACCACCATCGGAGCGGTGCGCGAGTTCCTGCAAATGGGCGAAATCGGAGCCGAGACGCGGATCACGAATTGCCGGGACGGCACAGAGCGCCTCGTGAATGAAATTCCCGAACTTGCGACGCTGACGGACGAAGAGGACCGGCCGGTCCGCACCAGTATCCGGACCAATCTACAACAGCGGATTCGCGAACTGGAGGAGGTGCTGCTCGACGAGCGCCGCGGTCGCGAAGCCGCCGAGCAGCTCGTCGATAAACTCGAAGCCAAGCTCGCCACCATTACGCGGGCGGCTTCCAGATAGCTCGCTCCGAAAGTCAAAAACAACGGCCCGGCATTCTCGCAAATGCCGGGCCGTTGTTTTTGAGGCTTCGAGCCGCCGCGATTGAGAAACTAGTTCGCGGGCTCTGCCGGCTTCGGCTCCGCAGCGGGAGGTGCCGCCGGTGCGGGCTTGGCATCAGCCGTGGGAGCCGGCTGTTCCGCCGGAGCGGGAGCGGGCGCGGGTGATTTCTCGGGCGCAGGGGCAGCCGGTTTTTCTGACTCCGGTGCGGCGGGTTTCTCGGGAGGCGTAGCCGGTGCCGGCGCGGGCTTTTTCTCGGCGGCGGGAGCCGCAGGAGCCGCAGGAGTCTCGCCGAGAGGCGCGGGCGTTTCCGGTTTCACGGGCGGCGAAGCGGCCTCCGGTGTCGTGAGAATCGCACCCGGCGCTTCCGTTGCAGGCATCGGCGCCGGAGTCGGGGGCGCAGGCGGGATGACGGTCGGTGCCGTCAACTTTTGATGCACCGCGCTCTGGTTGTGGTTCATCCGCACGTAAAGGCTGGAGAGCAAAAGGGTGAGCGCGAAGAAAAGGCCGGCGAGCCAGCGGGTGATCGTCTGCAGCACGTTGGTGCTCTGCGCACCGAAAAGGTTTTCCGTCATTCCTCCGCCGAACGCCGCGCCGAGACCCTCGTTTTTCGGACGCTGCATCAGCACGAGCAGGACGATGAACAGCGAGATCATCACGTGAATGACCAGCAAAATATTTATGACAATCGGCAACATGGGGCGCGGAATATGGGGGAAAGGCTTGGGGCTGTAAAAGGGAAGTTTGCGCGCTTTTTCGGAGCCCGAAATCGCCCCGAAAAACGCGAACATCCAACCCCGAAACGCGGAGGATCACTCCGGTTCAGGATTGGATGTGGAGAGGAACGCGGGAGTTTTTTAGAACTGCGCGAGTGTCTTTGAGGCGCGGAAAGAGACCGCCGTCTGGCGCGAGGCGATCTGCGTGAGGCGTTGATCGAGGTAGTCCGCGGCACCGCGGGCGGCACGTCCGAGTTCGCTGGCGGAGCCGAGTTCATCGGTGAGCTGGCGGAGAATCGGGAGGGCTTCCATGCGCTGCGTGTCGGCGAGGGCTTGCAGCGCGGCGAGGCGATAAACGGAGTTGGTTTTGGTCTCACGCGCCCACTTCGGCAGCATGTCGAGAGCGATCTCCGGGTAGAAACGCGCGATGCCGTAGAGCGCGTAATGCCGCGTCGCGGGCACGCCGTTCAGGAGCTCGGTCTTCCAAAAATCCCACTCCGCCTCGGTCGTGATCCCGTAGTAGCGCATCGCCGCGGCGCGGGAGAGCGGCTCGATCATCGACTCGATTTTGAGCTGCGGGTCGATGGTCATCGCGACGGAGGACTCGGGGATTTTCATCTGCTGCAGGGCGTTCAGCGCCGCGATGATGTCGATCGTCTCGACGCGGAAGGCATTGGTGTTGAAACGGCTCGTCAGCTCGCCGGTCGCCGGAGTGAACTTCGCGACGGCACTCAGCGGCAGATTTTCCACGAGCGCGAGCGCGGCGGTCTGGAGCGCGGCCGTCGAGAGTTCGAGATGATTTTGGGCGAAGGCGAGAAGGTCATCGAGCCGCGCGGCTTTGTGGTAGCTGAGGGTGTAGGCGGCCTCGGAGATTTTGTTCGTCGAGCGCGTCGAGACGGTCTGGAGCTGCGTTTCCGCAGTCTTACCCGCCTCGATTTCGACCATCGTCGAGCGGACGACGACGAGGGCATTTTTTCCACACTCCAGCATTTGGCCCGCGTCGATTTGCACCTTCAGCGGGGAGGCTCCGGTGTTGGTCAAAGTCGCGTGAACCTTATCGCGCCCGTTGCCGGAAAATTTGGCCTTCAACACGCCCTGCTCGACCGCCGCCTGCAGTTCGACGAACTCCATTTGACCGGGCATCGGGAACGGCACCAACGCCGCCGTCGTTTCGGCTTGCGCGGCGAGCGTTCCGAGCGGAACGGAGAGGTTCGTGTCGGTTTGACCCGAGTGGGGCCAGAGGAAAAATCCACCAACCGCAAGCACGGGGGCAATGACGCAGCAGAGAGCTTTCGTTTTCATAAGTGACTCCCTCAAAAGCAGCGCGCACGCCACCGCGGAAACATTCCGGGCCTATCCCTTTGACACATGTTCTATTTCGGCGGGAATTCGGGCGTAAAAAAGGAACTTTTGCCAACTCCAGAAAACCTGCGCCTCCCGGAAATCATGGCTCGCTTCTCAACGGAAGCCGCTGCGATTCAGTATCTTGAGTTGATTCGGTGGCCGAACGGGATCACCTGCCCACACTGCGGAAACAGCGATCAACTTCGCTTCTGGAATCTTCGTTCAAACCCGGAGAAAAAAATTCGCGTGGGCATCCGCCAATGCGCGGAGTGCAAGAAACAATTCCGCGTAACGGTTGGCACGATCTTCGAGGATTCACACATCCCGCTGAACCTCTGGATCATCGCTTGGCACCTGCTTTGCGGCGCTAAAAAGGGCATGAGCGCGAAGCAGCTCCAGCGGCACCTTGGACTTGGCAGCTACAAAAGCGCGTGGTTCATGGCGCATCGCATCCGGCACGCGATGCAAGACCCAATCTTCGAGGGCAAGCTCGGCGGCACTGTCGAGTTCGATGAAACCTACATCGGCGGGAAGCAGCGCGGATCAGGTTCCGGGTTCGTCGGAAATAAAGTTGCCGTCGTTTCCCTCGTCGAGAGTGGCGGAACGAAGCGTTCAATGGTGATGGATCACGTCACCGCCGCGAACCTGAAATCCGCAATCCAAGAACACGTCGCCACGTCGAGCACGGTCTGCACAGACGAGGCCGTGAAATACAAAAACATGGGGAAGGAATTCTTCCACCGCACCACGAACCACAAAAAGAAGCAGTATGCCCGGAAGCTGAACGACAAGTTCACCGTCCACAGCAACACGGTTGAGAGTTCGGGGCACCTCTGGATAGGGGGTGTTATTTCGAGGCGGGTTTTGGCGGGTAAAAAAAGGCGATTTTACCAGCCTTCTCCGGCTTCAGAAGGTTCGGGTTG
>JAYVPW010000014.1:0-11264 GCA_043777315.1 Spartobacteria bacterium
GGACCGGTTCCGGTGGCTCACGCCACCGGCTAATTTCCGATCGTCCCTCCGGGACGGGCGCTCCGCAACCCGTCTGCTTATTTTGGCAAGATGGTATAATTCAAAGCGCGGACAGTGCGCTACGCGGCGGGAATGAGCCTAATTTGGCGGAGGTCCATCACCGCGGCGCCCTGCTTGTTTTTAGGCCGCAGCTCGAGCGTGTGATGGCCGGCGGGGAGCTTCACGGTGCCGATCTTTCGCGGGACGAAATTTTGGAAATGTCCGGTGTTCACGACGGTGAATGCGAGCGACTGATCGCCGATCGAAACCGCCACTTCGCTGCCGCCGCCGCCGCAGCCTTGCAGCACCTCGACCTCGAATGCGCCGGGTTGCGCGAGGTCGAATTCCCAACTCACCCAGTCCTCCGGCTTCGTCCAGAATCCGATCGTGTTTTTGTGCGGCTGCGGTTCGTAGCGCGCGTTGGTCCCGTGGACCGTCGCGCTTTTCGCGGGGAGTAAAATCACCGGGCCGATGCCGTGCGCATCTGGCTTGAGCACGGCGTTCATTTCCGCGCGCCACGCGGTGAGTTTCGTCGCGGATTCCGCGGCGGTTTTCGCGGCGATGAACTGCGAGGGATCGGTGTCGGCGTAGAGCCGGCGATGCGCGGCGGGATCGAAATTCGAGTTCGGTAAATTCTCCTGCGCGCCGACGGATTGCCGCCACGCTGCGAGCTGGCCGCGCAGCTCCGCGACGCGTTTTGGCTCTTTCGATCCGAGGTCGGTTTTCTCGCCGGGATCGGTTTCGAGATCGTAGAGTTCCGCGCTGCCGTCCTCGAAATTTTCCACCAGTTTCCACTTCCCTGAGCGGATCGCTCCGGCGGGCTTTCCGCCCTGATTCGTGTAATGCGGCTGGTGCCAGAAAAGCGCGCGCTCCGGGAGGGTCGCCGCGCCGGTGAGCAGCCCGGAGAGGCTGATGCCGTCGAGGTTCGCGGGCGGTGCGACCTTTGCCAGCCCGAGAAAAGTGGGGAGCCAATCGCTCTCGCGCACCGGCGTCGCGCTGACTTCGCCCGCCTTGATTTTACCCGGCCAGCACGCGATCAGCGGGACGCGGATGCCGCCCTCGTACACGTAGCCTTTTCCGGCGCGGAACGGCGCGTTGAACGTGGCGGGGGTGTGCGCGGCTTCGAGGACGTGGAGGCCGCCGTTGTCCGACATGAAGACGATGAGCGTGCGCTCGCGGAGGCCGAGTTCGTCCAGCTTCGCGACGATGCGGCCAACGCATTCGTCGAGCGACTCGACCATCGCGGCGTAGAGCGGATTGAAGGCGCCGGCATGTTTTTCGACGAGGGCTGGCTTCGCGCCGAGCGGGATGTGGACCGTGTTGTGCGCGAGGTAGAGAAAGAACGGACGCGCGCGATTTTCCACGAGAAACTGCTCGGCGTGCGCGGTGAGTTCGAACTCGCCTTTCCCGCCCTCCTCCGCGGTCGGCGGGGTGTTCGGGTGGCCGGCGAAAACGACATCGAAGCCCTGCTCCGCCGGACCAAAACCGGCGTCGCCGAGATGCCACTTGCCGATGCAGGCGCTGACGTAGCCGGCGGGTTTCAACAGCTCCGCGAGGGTCTGCTCGGCGAGGGGAAGCTGCTGCTCGATCTGCGGGTGCAGGACCATCTGCGACGGCGCATCCGGGCGGCCGGGGAGGAAGGTCGTGAGATGCAGGCGCGCCGCGGATTTTCCGGTAAGCAGCGAGGCGCGCGTCGGCGAGCAGAGCGGCTGCGCGTAGGCGGCGGTGAAGCGCATTCCCTCCGCCGCGAGGCGATCGAGGTTTGGCGTCGGCTGGTCTTTTCGACCGTAGCAGCCGAGGTCGTTGATGCCGAGATCGTCGGCGAGGATGAAGACGATGTTTGGCTTGTCCGGCTCGGCGCGGAGGGTGGAAACGGCGAGGAGGCAGAGCGCGAAAACGAGGCGGGGAAACATGCGCGGGAGCCTCTTCGCGGCGGGGGAAAGCGGCAATCGGAAAGGGCTCGATTGTAGGGCGACCGCTTCGGTTGCCCGAGGGCAGGCGGAGCGCCCGCCCTACGATTTCTGCGAGCAGACCGATCATCGGGCTGGCGCGTCGATTCTTCCGCGCGCATTTTTTTCGCGATGAACGCGAATCCCCTCTCCCGCCGCGCCACTTTGAAAGGTCTCGTCGCCACGGCCGCGGTCGGGCTCACGGCGGGTGCGGAGGAGCCGCAGCTTTACCGGGCGAAGAACGGGCGCATCCGGCAATCGGTCATCGCGTGGTGTTTCAATCCGATGCCGGTGCCGGTGCTCGCGGCGCACGCGGCGCGGCTGGGGATGCAGTCGGTCGAGCTGTGCGATCCGAAGTTTTGGCCGGCTCTGAAAGAGCTCGGGCTGACGTGCGCGATCGCCGGCAGCCACGGTTTTGCGAAAGGTTTCGCGCACGCGGAGGAGCACGAGGAGTGCATCGCGATCCTGCGGAAACGGATCGAGGAATGCGCGTCGGCGGGCGTGGAGCGGGTGATCACTTTCTCGGGATTTCGCCGCGAGCTGACGACCGACGACGCGATGGTGAACATGGTCGCGGGGTTGAAAAAGATCGTCCCTTTCGCCGAGGAAAAGGGCGTCACGATCTGCCTGGAGATGCTGAATTCACGCGTGGCGACGACGATGAAAGGGCACCCGGATTACTTCTGCGACGACATCGAGCGGGCGGTGCAAATCTGCGCGCGCATCGGGTCGCCGCGGATGAAGGTGCTCTTCGATATTTACCATGTGCAGATCATGCATGGGGACGTGATCACGCGGATCAAGCAGCACGCGGAATACATCGGCCACATCCACACGGCGGGCGTGCCGGGGCGCGGGGAAATCGACGAGACGCAGGAGCTGAATTACCCGCCGATGATGCAGGCGCTGCTGGAGGTCGGATACAAAGGCTTCGTCGGGCAGGAGTTCATTCCCGTGCGCGAGCCGGTCGCGTCGCTCGCGCAGAGCGTGCGGATTTGCGACGTGTGAAGATTTAAGCAGGAAAACAGGAAAACAGGAAAGGGAGAGAAGCTCCTTCCTGTTTTTCTGTTTTCCTGCTGCCTCCGAAAATCGGATCCTCAATCCTCCGGCAGCGGCTGGCCTTTTGTCTCGGGGGCGAAGAACACCGTCACGATGCCGATCAGAAAAATCGCGCACATCGTCATCGCGGAATATCGGTAAGGGAGCGGCTTGGCGAAGCTGCCGAAGACCTGCTCGGTCAGGATAAACGAAAAGAAGCTACCAGCGGCGGCAGCGAAGCGTCCGAGATTGTAGCAAAACGAAATGCCTGTGCTGCGCAGGCGGCTGGGAAAGAGCTCCGGCAGATAGATCGCGAAGCCCGCGAACGGTCCGAGTTGCACGGCACCCATCAGCGGCATCATCCAGTAGGCATCCTGCGGCGACGCCATCTTCCAATACACGAACGCCGTCACGACCAGCGCGGCACTGAAGCCGATGATGAAAGCCGGCCGGCGTCCAAGCGCATTCGCGACGCGGGTGAAGACCCACATGCCGATGGCGGCACCGAGCATGTTCAGCAGGTAGGCGTAGCTGATCGCGTTGGCCGTCTTGACCTTTGCCTCGGCCGCCGAAAAACCCGCGCTCTCGAAATGCGTTTGAAAGACTGTCTTTTGCAGATCGGGCGCGAACTCGGCAATCGCCCACAGCCCCACCACCCCGGTCGAGGCGATGAGCGCACCGATGATGATATTTCGCCGCCAGCGCACGTCGCGGAAAAGAGCGGCGTACGGGGCAAAAATGCTGCCTGTCGGCAATTTCCCTTCGGCTTTTTGCCTCAGCCACGGCTCCGGCTCTTTGAGCTTTTTGCGCGTGAAGATGATCATCAGCGCAGGCAGCGCACCGATCAGGAACATCCAGCGCCAGCCGCGATCTTGCTCGATCGACCCATTCGCCTGGAGCGCATCAATGCCCATTTTGGCGAACCCGGCGGTGACGTTTCCGACCGTGGAAAGCACCTGCAGCAGTCCGAGCGATTGCGCGCGCGCGCCGCTCGGCACCGTCTCCGCGATCAGGGCGACCGCGAGGCCGAAGACCCCACCGACTCCGAGCCCGGTGAGAAAGCGGTAGATCGTAAAATCGATTTTGCTCACGCTGACAAACGTCAGCCCGGTGAAGCTCGAGTAGATCAGGATGGTCAGCGTGAGCATTTTCGCGCGGCCGTAGCGGTCGCCGAGCGCGCCGAAGATCATCCCGCCAACGCCCCAGCCGATGAGAAACCACGCGGTGACGACCTTGGCAAAGTTCTGCACTTCCGCAGCCCCGGCGGCTTGGTGCATCAACGACGTCAGTGCGGGGATGCGGGCGAGGGAGAAGAGGCGCTGGTCGAGGCAGTCGAAGAACCACGCGGCGCTCGCGACGATGAAGACGAACCAGTGGTAGCCGGTGAGCTGCCGCCACCACGGGAGGTCGTTGGGGGGAGTGGTCATAGGTGCGGGAAGATGGGAAGCGGCGGGCGGCGGGGGAAGGAAAAAGCGGGCGGCGGGTTTCGGGTAGCGCACTCGTCCCGAGTGCTGGTTTCGGCGTCCCGCCGAAACGAACTTTTCTTCCGCTGACTTCACGACTTCATTCGGCACCCGGGAGGAAAAGTTCGTCGAGGCGGGACGCCTCGACCAGCGCTCGAGACGAGCGCGCTACCGGGGGAGGGCTGTCCTCCGCGGCTCACTTCCCGGTCAGCGTTTTGAGGAAGGCGAGGAGGTCGGTGAATTGCGCGGGCGTGAGGCCGAGGGTGAGGCGGGGAGGCATGAGGGAGGTGGGGACCGGGGTGCGGGTTTTGAGGTCGGCGAGCTTGACGACGTGGGGCGCGGCGGCGGCTCCGAGGAGGGTGATCGCGTCGGTAGATCCACGCGGCCCTCGGCGTTGGCGGGCACGTCGATCCAGCCGACCTCCTGGCCCTCGGCGTTGGTGTAGGAAGACAGGCGGGACGCCTGTCCGGCAGGCGGGCTTCCAGCCTGCCGACCGGGGGCCGCGACAGGCGGGACGCCTGTCTGCCCTGTCAGGCAGGACGCCTGACTTCCGCCCAGATCCCTCTCCGGCGGGTGGACGGCTTCCCAGACGTTCTCGAAGGGGCCGATCATCTTCCATTTCGCGACCGCGCCGCCTTGGAAGGCGTTGCGGATTTCGGGCAGCAGATCGCGCGGGGATGCGGCCCCTGGCGAGGTGTTTTCCTGTTTTCCTGCTCAAATCAGATGGCTCGACGGCCGGTCAACACTGGGCACGCGTGCGGCCTTCCGGTCATCCTGAGCGAAGTGGAGCGCCAGCGGAACGCAGTCGAAGGACCTCTTACTTTTCCCCCTCCGCGATGCGCGCGCGCAACGGGGGGAGAAGTAAGAGGTCCTTCGACTCCGCTGGCGCTGCGCTCAGGATGACTCGGAAGGATGCGCGCGGCTGCGGCATTCTCTTTTTCCTGACGAGATTCAAGGTCCCGCCAAACAAATCGCTCGCCTCCCCGGTTGTCCGTTCGCAACTTTCCCGCCCCATGTTTTCCCCCGCCCGCTTCTCCGCCGTGGCGCTTGCCGCCTTGCTCTCCAGCCCGCTCGCCTTCGCCGCAGTGACGGTGAAAGACGGCGATGGGAAAGTCCGCGTGGAGATCGATGGCGCGCTTTTCACCGAGTATCATTACACCGGCGCGCCGCACGTTTATTTCTCGCCGATCATCGGCCCCGACGGGGCGAAGATGACGCGGGCGTGGCCGATGGAAGATGTCCCCGGCGAGGAGCACGATCACCCGCATCATCGCTCGCTCTGGTTCGCGCACGGCGAGGTGAACGGCGTCGATTTCTGGACCGAGCCCGCTTCTTTCCCGACAGGCAAAGCGCACCCGACGGGCGCGATCGTGCATGACAAATTTCTCGAGCTGAAAGGCGGCGAGACTGAAGGCGTGATCCGCGACGCGCTGAAATGGGTCGCGCCCGATGGCACGGTGCCGCTGACCAGCGTGCAGACCTTGCGCGTCTTCCAGCCGGTCGGGACGACGAAGATGTTCGACTTCGAGATGACGCTGACCGCCGGGGACAAGGATGTGGTTTTCGGCGACACGAAGGAAGGGACGTTCGCGATGCGCATCGCCGAATCGATGCGGCTCGCGCAGCCGAAGAAGCAGCCCGGCGCGGGGCACATTCTCAACGACTCCGGCGTGACCGATGACAAAGTCTGGGGCCAGCACGCGAAGTGGGTGGACATGTCGGGGCCGGTCGATGGGAAGACGGTCGGCATCGCGATCTTCGATCATCCGACCAATCCGCGGCACCCGCCCCGCTGGCACGCGCGCGACTACGGGCTCTTCGCGGCGAATCCGTTTTGCGAAGTCGAGATGGACAAGGCGCAGCCGAAAGGCGCGGGCGACTTCAAGCTCGGCGTGGAGCAAAGCATCACCTTCCGCTACCGCATCATCCTCCACGAAGGCGCAGCCGACCCGGTCAAACTCGCCGAGCAATACTCCGCCTTCTCCCAACTGGAGCGCGGGGCTCCGTCCCCGCAAGCCACCGGCGATGACGGAGCATCGCGCTCCAGCAGAATTTCTTCGTCCACCAAATAACTCCCATGAACCCCACCCGCCGCAGCTTCCTCAAAACCTCCCTCCTTTCCACCGCCGCCCTCTCGCTTTCGCCGCGCCTCCGCGCCGCGAGTGAAGGCGCGAATGGCGACATCCGGATCGCGGTCATCGGCTTCAACGGCCGCGGGCAGGATCACATCGGCAATTACCTCGGGCAAAAGGGCGCGCGCATCGTGGCGCTGTGCGATGTGGACAAAGCGGTGCTCGAAAAGGGCGTGGCGCAGCTCGCGAAAAAGGGGCAGGAGGCCGCGCCGTTTCAGGACATCCGCAAGCTGCTCGAGAGCAAAGACATCGACGCCGTCTCGATCGCGACGCCGAATCACTGGCACTCGCTCGCCGCGATTTGGGCGATCCAGGCGGGCAAGGACGTGTATGTCGAGAAGCCCGTCTCGCACAATGTCTGGGAAGGCCGGCAGCTCGTGAAAGCGGCGGCGAAGCATCAGCGCATCGTGCAAATGGGCGTGCAAAGCCGCTCCGCCATCGGCATCGCCGCGGCGATCGAGTGGGCGAACGCGGGCAACCTCGGCAAGCTCCAATACGCCCGCGGCCTCTGCTACAAACGCCGCGCGAGCATCGGCAAAGTGGACGCGCCGACGGCGATCCCCGAGTCGATCGACTACGAGCTCTGGTGCGGTCCGGCGGAAAAGGCGGAGCTCGAGCGCGCCAAGCTGCACTACGATTGGCACTGGGTCTGGAATACCGGCAACGGCGACCTCGGCAATCAAGGCATCCATCAAATGGACATCGCGCGCCGCTTCACCGGCGAGACCGCGCTGCCGCCCAAGGTCTTCTCGGTCGGCGGACGCGTCGGCTACATCGATGACGGCGAGACTCCGAACTCCATGTTCGTCTTCCACGACTACGAGAAAGCGCCGCTCATTTTCGAGGTGCGCGGACTGCCCGACAAAACCGACGGCAAGGAAATGGACAAGTACCGCGGCGCGAGCGTCGGCGTCATCGTGCAATACGAAAAGGGGCACATCCTCGTGCCGAATTACAACGACGCGATCGCCTACGACCTCGACGGCAAGGAGATCCAAAAGTTCACCCGCGGCACCGACGTGCAGCCGAACAGCGAGAACCATTACGCCAACTTCCTCAGCGCCGTCCGCAGCCGCAAAACCGACGACCTTCACGGCAAGATCCTCGACGGCCACCTCTCCAGCGCGCTCTGCCACACCGGCAATATTTCCTACCGCCTCGGCCAGAAACTCGCCCCCGACGCGCTCCGCGAAAAGCTCGAGGGCAACAAGGAAGCTGCGGAAACCTTCGACCGCCTCGCCACGCATCTCGATGCCAACGGCGTGGACATTTCCAAAGATCAGCTCGCGCTCGGCGAGTTTCTGAAGATGAATCCGGCGACCGAGAAATTCATCGGCAGCCCCGAAGGCGACAAGCTCCTCACCCGCGAATACCGCGCGCCGTTTGTCGTGCCCACGGAAGTCTGACCGGAAGGCAGGCGTCCCGCCGGCCCGCCATTTCCAACCCGACAGGCGCGACGCCTGTCTTCCACACACCAAATCCATGCGCATCCTCCCATCCCTCCTCGTCGTCCTCTCGTCCGTCGCTCTCCACGCCGCCCCGCTCGAACCCATCCCGCTCTGGCCGCAAGGCGCGCCGGGTGCGCTCGGCACGGCGGACAAAGACGTCCCGACGCTCACCGCCTTTCTCCCCGCTCCCGACACGGCCACGGGCGCGGCGATCATCATCTGTCCCGGCGGCGGATATGGCGGGCTCGCGCCGCATGAAGGCGCGGGTTACGCGGAGTGGCTCGCTGAAAATGGGATCGCCGGAATCGTGCTGAAATATCGGCTCGGCTCGGGCGGCTACCATCATCCCGCGATGCTGAACGACGCGGCGCGCGCGATGCGCCTCACCCGAGACAAAGCCGCGGAATGGAAGATCGATCCGAAGCGCGTCGGAGTCATGGGATCAAGCGCTGGCGGGCATTTGGCGTCCACGATCCTCACGCATTTCGACGCGGGCAAAGCGGGCGATGCCGATCCCGTCGAGCAGCAGAGTTCGCGGCCCGACCTCGGGATTCTCTGCTACGCCGTCATCACGATGGGCGCGAACACGCACGGCGGCTCGAAAACCAATCTCCTCGGCAAAGACCCCGCGCCCGAACTCGTCGAACTCCTTTCCAACGAAAAACAAGTCACGCCGCAGACCCCGCCCTGCTTCATCTGGCACACCTGGGAAGACAGCGCCGTGAAGGTCGAGAACTCCCTCGATTTCGCCGCCGCGCTGCGGAAAGCCGGCGTCCACTTCGACCTCCACATTTACGAAAAAGGCGGCCACGGCATGGGCCTCGGCGGCAAGGCCGGCGCGCTGCACCCGTGGGCTGCGGACTGCCTGTTCTGGCTGAAGGCACAGGGCTTCGCGAAGTGACCCGCGCGCGAATGGCGGATGTTTTTTCCCGTCATCCTGAGCGAAGTGCAGCGCCAGCGAAACGCAGTCGAAGGACCTCTTACTTTTCCCCCGTTGCGCGCGCATCTCGCGGAGGGGGGAAAAGTAAGAGGTCCTTCGACTCCGCTGGCGCTGCGCTCAGGATGACAATGAACTCGCGGCGACCTCCGGTGCCTCCGCCTGGTTCGCCGCATCCTCCGCCTCCGCGAGCAGCCGCAGCGCGAGGCGGGCGAGAGCGGTGGTGACGGCCAGCGTCACGATCAGCCCGCCGCCCCAGAGGCCGTATTCCACGAGCTGGGGATGCGTCTCGCCGCGCCAGAGGCGGAGCCCGAGCTGCGCCAGTGTGCCGAGATACGCGTAGAGAAAAAGTCCCGGCGCCTGGCCGATCGCGATCCACAGGATGCACATGCCGAAGCGGATGCGCGTCACGCCGTAGAGGTAGTTCAGCAGGCTCGTCGGAAAGAGCGGATGCACCTGGCTCAGGAAGATGATCTTCCACCCGTCGCGCCCAATCGCCTCGTCGAGCGCCGCCCATTTTCGCCGCTGAAAAAAGCGCCGCTCGATCCACTGCCGGCCGAGCGTGCGGCTGAGCAAAAAGGCCACCGCTGCGCCGCCGACATTCCCCGCGAGATTCAGGAGAAATCCCCACCACAGCCCGAAAAAGAGCCCGCTCCCAATCGCGAGCACACCCGCCGGGAGCAGCAGCACGTTGCACGCGCCGTAGAGGATCGGGTAAAGCACCGCGCCCCAGAACTGCATCTGCCCGAGCCACTGCTGCGCGCGCAAAATGTAGTCGAGGACCGGAAACGTGCGGACGAGCCACACGACAAAAATCGCGGCCAGAACGAGCCCCACGCCTTGCAAATAAAACGCGCGGCGGACGGCCTTCATCGGGCGTCGGACGCCTGCAAAAACCCGCCCTCCCGCAGCGCCTCGACCATCGCGGAAATGTGGCTCGGCCCGAGGCCGCAGCAGCCGCCAATCAGCCTCACGCCTTGCTTCGCGAGCTGCACGGCCGCTCGGGCAAACGCCTCCGGCGTGGTCGGATGGACGAGCCGCCCGTCGCGCGAATCCGGCACTCCGCCGTTGGGATACGCGGAGCACAAACCCTCCACCGGCAGACGCGCGAAGTGGCGCACCGCGGCGTCCGGGCCGTTCACGCAATTGATCCCGACCACATCCGCGCCCGCCTCCCGCAGCTTCGCAAACGCGGGCGCAAGTTCCGTCCCATCCGCGAGCCGGCCCGCGGCGTCGCACGTCAGGGAGCAAATCACCGGGCAGTGATGCAGCGAATGCTTCACCTCGAGCGCGATGAGTTGCTCCTCCACGTCGAGAAATGTCTCCAGCAAAATGACCCGCGCACCGCCATCGAGAAGCGCGCCGATTTGCTCGTTGAAAACCTCCGCGCGATCGATCCCCCGCTCCCTCGCCTGCTCCCCGGAAATCCCGAGCGGCCCGACGCTCCCCGCCACGAACACGCCCTTTCCCCGCGCCGCATCGCAGGCGATTTGCGCCGCCGACCAATTGATCTCACTCACCCGATGCTCCAGCCCGTGCCTCGCCAGCCGCACCGCATTCGCCCCGAAGCTGTTCGTCCGAATCACCCGCGCCCCGGCGGCCAGATATTCGTCGTGAACCTGCCGGACCACGTCCGCCTCGCTCACGCACCGTTCCTCGAAACAGCTTTCGAGCGCCATCCCCCGCTCCATCAGCCGCGTCCCCATCGCGCCATCCCCGGGCATCGTGCGGTGCTCCAGTTGGTCGAGAAAATCCATGCGCGCGCGGACTTTCGGGAGAGCCTCGGGTCGCTGTAAAGGCGGAAGTCTCCCGGCGACGCCGCACAGGGCGGCTACAGCTTTTTCTGCACGGAAGAGTCCGATCCTCTGACAATTTCCCCCGCCCCGCGCGCGAAATCCGGGGATTGCTCATCAGGTATTGATCATTACTTTGTGAGCAAATAGAGGAGGATGCTGGCGGCGAGATTGGCGAGCTTTTTGGTGTAGCAATGAGTCCTGCGGCGCAGGCGGGCGAGATAGACCCGGAGCCGGTTGTGGTGACTCTCGATGGTGAAGGTGTGCGCCTTGCCTTGCAGATGCCGGTGCCGGGTGAAAATCAGGCCGCAGGGGTGCCAGAAGTCCGTGCAGAAGGTGATGTGCCCGGCATGAGGAAGCTGCGCAGCCAGGCGGCGGGCCGTTTGGGTTCCACGATCCCCCAGCGTCCATCCGCAGACTTTCTTGGTAGCACGATCAATAGCCCACCACAGCCAGCAGGCCGTT
>JAYVPW010000015.1:0-37771 GCA_043777315.1 Spartobacteria bacterium
TCTCGCGGGCTATCTCGCTTCGGTGGAGAAAGGCGAGGTTCTCTACTTTCATCACCTCGCCGGCTTGTATGCCGACTCACTCGAAAACGCCGACAAAGCGGTTGAATGGGCCAGGCGCGATTTCGCGCTCCGTCACAGCATCCAAGGCTACGACTTACTCGCGTGGGCGTTGCAAAAGGCGGGAGCCATCGAGGAAGCGAGGAAGTTCATGGATAAGGCGCGTGCGACCGGCACCCGCGATCCCCATATCCTTTATCATGCGGGGATGATTCAGATGAGTGCGGGCGATGTCGCCGGAGGATCGAGCGCCTTGCACGAAGCGCTCTCGGCAAACCCGCGCTACAACACCTTCCACGTCCACCGTTGATCACCGTCGGACCTTGCGCTCGTCTTTCCGCGTTGCCGTGGCTGGGTCGTTTCGGTCAGCCCGCCAGGTTGGATGGTGAAAGTGGATCACATGATCACCATTGTATGACGCTGCGGCCCGATCGAAGGTCAGCGTCCCCAAGGTGCGCCAGGGCTCTTTCGTGGCCTCGTATTCAGCCTGTAGCCACTGGCCATGAATCAGCATGTCGGTTCCTTCGATCCAGATGAAGCCGGCCAGGATCGCGAGAAGGAGGCGTTTCGTATTCATAGAGTCGATCTCGATGACGGGCGGGGATTTGAAAACACGCTTTTTGCTGAAATGCGGAGGTCGGCAGACAGCCACGCCCGGCGCGCCGGTCGAATGGTAGTCAATATGATCGAACCCAATCTCGAATCCGAAGGTGGCAACGTGCAGGAACAGGCGCAGGATCTCTGGTCGGAAGCATCGGATTTCACGGAGCGGACCCTGGACGACGGGATGCGCTACGCCCGCGAAAATCCTTTAATTGCCCTCGCTGGAGCCGTGTTCGCGGGCGTGGTGATTGCCCTCCTCCTCCACAAACGCGAGCCCACCGTCCGGGAGCGTTACATCGACGGCCCGCTGGAAGACATTTCCGATCTTCTCACCAATCTGCGCGAGCAAATTGGCGACAAGGCTGACAAGCACTTTCACAAGACCGCCGCACAAATCGAGCGGGCGGTGAAGCAGGCGAAGAAAGCGATTTCCTAGTCTGGCCTGAACATCAGTCCGGTGGTCGTTGACTACCGAGCTTACTCTTCGATGCGGTAAAGATGAGTCTTACTGCGAAGGAAGAGCGCCTTCCCCGACACGGCGGGTGAAGCCATGAAACCTCCATCGAGCTTATTTTCCGCAAGGAGTTTGAATTCGCGTCCGGGCGCGAGCGTGGCGACTTTGCCTTCCTCGCTCCCGACGTAGATGCGTCCGTCCGCCAGTAAGGGTGCGGCGGAGTAGTTTCCCTGCACCCGCTCCGTCCAGACGACCGCCCCTGTTTTTGCTTCGACACAAGTCGCGATGCCGCCGTCGTTGATCATGTAAAGCAGGTCGTTGTCGAGGATGAGTGAAGGCTTGTTCGGTGCGCCTTTCTTCAAGCGCCATGTGACCGGCTGAGTGTCATTGAGTTTCCCGTCGGCGGTAAGTGGTATCGCCATGACTTCGCCTTGTGAAAATCCGGCCGCAATGAAGACCAGTCCGTCGCCGAAAACCGGTCGCGTCGCGGCACTGTGATGCGCGGCGTCTTCCACGCGCCAGAGTTCGCGACCAGTCGCGGGGTCGTAGGCGTAGTGGGCTTTGGCGCCGCTGCTGAGGAGCAGCGAGTGACCTTTGAGTTCGATGACATGCGGCGTCGAAAAGGCCTTGCGATAGTCGCCTTCACCGGATGGCTTTCCCTCCTTGTCGAGGTCGTTGTAATCGACGGAGCGCTTCGTCTGCCAAACGGTCTTCCCTGTCTTCTTGTCCAGAGCCACGACGAACTGCGCGTCGCTGCCGTCGAAGTTCATAATGATGAGGTTGCCCCAAAGGATCGGTGAGGAGCCCGCGCCGCGGTAATGATTGCAGACAAAGTCAGTGCGCTGCCACAAGACCTCGCCCGTTTTTGTGTCGAGACACGCGGTCCCCGGCGAGCCGAAAGTCACATACACGCGACCTTCTTCGATCACGGGAGTCGGCGAGGCGTAGCTGTTGAATTTGTGGCAAAACTGCGGGGTCGCCACGCGGAAGAGGACTTTGTCTTGCAACACCTTGCCGGTCGCCTTGTCCACGCAGACCGCGGACAGCTCGGTGCCGTCTTCGGTCGCGGTGGTCAGCCAGATTTGCGGGCCCCAGATGACCGGCGAGGACCATCCTTTTCCGTGAATCGCCGTCTTCCATTTTACGTGCTCGGTCTCGCTGAAGTGAACGGGCAAGCCCTTGGCGTCCGAGTGCCCGTCGCCAGCGGGGCCGCGGAACTGGGGCCAATTCTCCGCCGCGGCGGCGGTGATCGCGAAAAGAAAGAGGGTGCTGAGGAGACGCATGGTTGGGGTTTGGTTTGCAGTGAAAAGTCGGCGATGAACCGAGGTCTTAGATCATCACTCCGCGCGCGTGACAATGAGCCGGACGACCTCGCCGGCGGCGGCGAAGGCGAAGGCGCCGGTGACAAAGGTCGCGGTCCCGAAGCCGGTCGCGCAGTCGAGGGTGAGGTCGCTGCCGGGCTCGGGCTCGGAGCAGGCGGTGCCGTCGGACCAAGGATAGACGGGCTTCTCCGGGGAGAAGACGCTGCGCACGCTGAACGGAACGGTGTGACCGCGGGGAAAGGCGTAGTCGCGGCGAAGTTTCCGGCGGACCTGGCGCAGCAGCTCGTCCTGGATCGCGTCGGCGAGGTCGGAGACGCGGACGGCGGTGGCGTCGCGCTTGCCGCCCGCGCCACCGACGGTGAGCACGGGCAGCCCCCGGGCTCGGGCTCCGGAGATGATCAGGCATTTGTGGCTCAGCTTGTCGATCGCATCGACGACGAAGTCGAATGCCGGCGCGAGCAGTCGCTCGGCGGTGGTCGCGGTGAAGAACTCGGCGACGGGATTCACGCGGCAGGCGGGGTTGATCAGCGCCACGCGCTCGGCGAGCACGGTCACTTTTGGACGTCCGATTTGCCCGTCGAGGGCGGGGAGCTGGCGGTTCACGTTCGTGATGCAGACGTCGTCGAGATCGACCATCGTGATCGCGCCGATGCCGGAGCGCGCGAGCGCTTCCGCGATCCACGAGCCGACGCCTCCAACGCCGATCACGCAGACATGCGCGGCACGCAAACGCTCCAGCCCCGCCGCACCGAAAAGCCGCGCGATGCCGCCGAAGCGCGCGTGAAAATCATCCGCCGCGATCACTTCGCCGGAGCGGCGGCCACGTAAGCTTCCAGCGCCTCGCGCGTGATCGTGTGGCGTGCCCCGCAGCGCGGGCAGCTCATCCGCAACACCGCCTCATCTTCAAAAAGCGAATCGGCATCGCGGCGCATGATCGGCGCGAGCACGGCGAGCATCCGTTCCTGTGTGCAGCCGCATTCCCAGCGATACCGGCGCTCCTCGAGCAGGCTCAAAGTCTCAGTCTGATCGAGCGCGCGGACCTGCTCGTCGTCGAGTGCTTCGAGCCACGCGACATCGCAACCGGGCTGCGCCGAAATCATCACGATGTCTTCCGGTCCGTGGTGGAAGTAGCGCGCCGGGCGCTGCTCACTTTGCCGGTAATATTGCTCAACGATCCCGAACGCCTCCGTGCCTTCAAACTCGATCGCACTCCGCCGCGCCTCGGCTCCCTTGCTCGCCACATCGGCGAGGAAAAGATTGCGCCCATCGTCCTTCACATTCTCGGTGAAAAGTTGCGCGACCACGGCATCGCGCACGTTGTCGCCGGCGACGAAAAGATTCAGCAGCGGGTCGGTGAAATGAATGGTCCACGCCCACGATTCATTCCGCGGACGCGACGCGCAGTGCAGCGTCAGCGCGGCGAGCGTTTCCTTCAGCATCCCATCGTGATCGGGCGCGTGCTGGTAGCCGTGCTGGCCCTGATGCAAATAGTAATCGACGTAAAGCTCGCCGAAATCCGCGCGCGCGAGCAGCGCATTTCGGCCGCGCACGAAGTAGCTCCGCACCGCGATTCCTTCCGATTCGTCCGATGGGTCAGTGGTCATTGGTTCCAGCGCTGGAAAGGGTTCACGAGCAGATTGGAATTAAAATAACGCGGGTCGCCGGTCACTTCCACCCCGACCCAATCCGGCAGATCAACGTGCTGATCCGCCGACTCGAGCTCAACCTCCGCGACGACGAGCCCGGCATTTTCACCGACAAATTCATCGACCTCCCAGGTCACCTCTCCCACAGCGATCCGCGACCGCCGCTTCTCCATCACCGGCTTCGGGCAGAGCGTCTCGATCATCTCGACGCCGTGCTCGTGCGGAATCTCGACCTCGTATTCGCTGCGCGTGATTCCGGTCATCCGGCTCTTCACCGTCAGCCACGCCCGACCCTCCGCCGTGCGCACGCGGACGACGCAATGCGGCTCCCGCGCGAGGTAGCCTTGACGGATTTCGACGGGCTCCGCGAGCGCCCGCCACGCGTCGCCGACGACGAGGAATTTGCGTTCGATTTCGAGAGGCATCTGGGCGGGATTAAGTTCGACGGTTTTGAGAAGGCATGTGCGTCAAATTACCGCCATCGTCGTCATCCTGAGTGCAGCGACAGCGGAGTCGCAGGACCTCTAACTATTTTCCCCGTGACGCGCGCGCACTTCGGAGGGGAAATAGTTAGAGGTCCTTCGACTCCGCTTCGCAAAGCCGAAGCTTCGCTCAGGATGACGACGCTTTTCATCCGCTCCGTATCCGAAAAACCGGCGATCGGCACTCACTTTCGCTGCGAACGCCCGAGCACTTTCAAGATCGCGCGCTTCACCTCGATCGGGTCGATCGCGCCCTCCTTTTGGTAAAGCACTTCGCCCTTCGCGCCGAGCAGCACGGTGAAGGGCAGCGCGCCGCTCCACGATTTGTCGAATGCCTCGATGAGCTTGTATTTATCAGTGCTCCCGAAGATCAGGTTGCGATTCGAGGCCTGCGTTTTCGTGAGAAATTTCAGTGCCTCGGGCTTCTCGTCCGGGTAGTTCGCCGCGACGCTGACGAACTCGAAATCGCGGTTCCGATACATGCGGTTGATCTCCACGAGATCGGGAAATTCGGTGATGCACGGACCGCACCACGTCGCCCAAAAGTTGACGAGCCGCAGCTTGCTCCCCTCACCTTTTCGCAGGTCGGCGAGGCCGGCTGCATCGACGGGTTCGAGCGTCACCGGTTCGGTCGCGAGCTTGTCCATGTAAGCTTTCACCTGGTCCTGTTTGCCCGCCCATTTCGTCGAGCAGCCGAACGCTTTCGTCTGCGCGACCTCCGGCTGCTGACCGGCGAGGAGCGCATCGAGCGCGGCGCGGAGGTCCTGCTTTTGCATGAGCGACTCGCGCTCGGCGTCGTCGATACGACCGACGTAGCGCAGCTTCCGCTCGGCATCGAAGACGAACGCGTGCGGCGTGACGGTCGGTCCGTACGCGCGGGAGACGGCTTCGGTTTCGCCATCGAAGAGATACGGAAAATTGAGCGCCTGATCTTTCGCGCGGATTTTCATCTCCGCAAAAGTGTCGCCGAGATCGGTGTAGCTGAGCTCGTCGAGACGCACCGATTTCGGGTCGTTCGGCATGATCGCGACGACGGCGACGCCCTTCGATTTGTAATCCTCGACGATCTTTTTCAGCCGCGCCTCGTACGCCTGCGCGGTCGGGCAATGGTTGCATGTGAAGACGATCACGAGCGCTTTCGCCTCGGCGAAATCCTTCAGCGACCAGTCGCGATCATCGACGCCCGGCAGCGTGAAATCCGGGGCCACCGCGCCGACCGCGAGCGTCGCCACATCGGCGGCGAGAGCGCCCGCGCCGCTCAGCGCGAGTAGGAGCAGGAGGAGCTTTTTCATCGGGCGAAAAGGCAACGGCAATCGAGGTCGATGTCAATGCGGGGGGAGCGCAACGACCCGCGCGAAGCGCTCATCCAAATCGGTCATCTTGAGCGAAGTGGAGCGCCAGCGAAACGCAGTCGAAAGACCTCTTACTATTTCCCCTCCTCGATCCGCGCGGGTTTCGGAGAAAAGTAAGAGGTCCTTCGACTCCGCTGCGCTGCGCTCAGGATGACCGGAACGACGACCGCTTGCGCCGCGCCCATTCGACTGGTTTCTTCCCCGGCTCTCCCGCGAAATGGCGATCGTCAAATACCTCATCCTCGGCGCGCTGATTTTCGCGATCTACCGCACGACCCGCAGCCTGAAAACCTGCCAGACGGAACGCGAACGCACCTTCGTCATCCGCACGAATGCGACGGTCTGGCTCGGGGGAATTTTATTCGTTCTCGCCTTCGTCGTCCTGCCGCCGAGGGCGAAGGTGCTGATGATGCTGCCCGCCCTTTTCTTCGTCCTGACTATCGCCAAATCCTGGCGCAACGCCCGCGAACGACTGCGCCGTGAGCAGCAGGAACGGGTCGATCTCCAGCGAATGAAGCGGGTCGGCTGACTTCGTTATTTTGAAAAAAACGCGGCCTGCACGCATCTTGTTTCCGATGAACATCATTGCCGGATTCACCGCGCTGTTTCTCTCCGCAATCGTCGCAGCCGGCTGTCACGGAGAGCGCGTCAAAGCCGAGCCGTACGCTGGCGGCAAACCGAAAGACCTCACCAAAATGGAAAACCCCGACCTCCGCAAAACGCTCACACCCGAGCAGTATCACGTCACAAAAGAGAACGGCACCGAGCCTGCTTTTCGCAACGAATATTGGGACAACCACGCGGCAGGAATTTACGTCGATGTGATCAGCGGCGAGCCGCTTTTCGCGTCGATCCACAAGTTCGATTCCGGCACCGGCTGGCCGAGTTTTTGGCAGCCGATCAAAAAGGAAAACGTGACGACCAAGGACGACACCTCCCACTGGATGACGCGCACGGAAGCGCGCGGCGCGAAAAGCGACTCGCATCTCGGCCATGTTTTTCCCGACGGCCCGAAGCCGACCGGCCTGCGCTACTGCATGAATTCCGCGGCGCTAAAATTCATCCCCGTGGACAAGCTGAGCGAGGCGGGACTGGCCGAATATCTGCCGCTCTTCGAGGCGAAGTAGCGCGCTGCAGCCGGCGGAATTTGGGAGCCGCGCAGGGCGCGGGACACGAAAGCTTTTCTGCATGTCCCCGATGTCCGCCATCCCGCCCCTCCGCCAATCACCTGATTGCGCGAAAGCGCTGATGTGGGAAAATGGACGCATGAAATTCGGGCTTCGCCTGAGCGTCTGCGTGCTGGTGCTGATCAATGTCGCGCGCGCCGCGGACTGGCCGCTGACGCGATTCGAGGGGCGCGATTACGTTTCGCTGGAGAGCATCGCGACATTCTACGACTTCCCCGCGCCGCCGATTCTAAATGTCCCCCCGACACCAGTTGCGAACACGGAAACGGTGACTGCGACTGCTCCGGCGACTGGCGAAGTCGAGCAAGCCGCGCCGGTACCCCCACCGCCGCGGACAGTCGCGCTCGACTCTGGCAAGGCGCAGCTCGAAGTGGGGCTGAACAGCCGCGAGATCGCGATCAATGGCGCGAAGCAATGGCTCGCGTTTCCGACGCATGTGCAGGACGGGCATGTGCTCATCTCGCGGCTCGATCTTTCTAAAATCATCGAGCCGCGGCTGCGGCCGGAGCGCATCGAGGGGCTGCGCCCGATCAAAACCGTGGTCCTCGATCCCGGCCACGGCGGCCACGACAAAGGCGCGGTCTCGCGCTACGGATTTGAAAAAGACTTCGCGCTCGATGTCGCGCTGCGGGCGCGCGACCTCCTGCAGAAGCGCGGCTACGAAGTCGCGATGACCCGCTCGACGGACATCTTCATCCCGCTCGACGAGCGCCCGCGGCTCGCGCAATCGCTGCCCGATTCCATTTTCGTCAGCATCCATTTCAACGCTTCCGACGCGAATCACGACGCGCGCGGGTTCGAGATTTTCTCGATGGCTCCGCGCGGCGCGCCGGCCACGAATGACGCGACCTTCAGCCCGCGCGTGCTCCGCGAGGAGCCCGGCAACGCGAATGAAATCCCGAGCGCCGCGCTTGCCGGGGCCGTCTATCACTCGCTCCTCGGCCAGGTGCCGACGGTCGATCGCGGGCTGAAACACGCGCGTTTTGCCGTGCTCCGGCTCTCGACCGTGCCGGCGGTTTTGGTCGAATGCGGCTTCGTCACCAATCTCCCGGAGAGCGCGCAAATCGGCTCGACTGCGTGGCGCGCCCGCGTGGCGGAGGCGATCGTGGAAGGGATCGACGGCTACAAGGAATTGGCGATCCACAAACAGGCTCCAAAGATCGTCGCCGACTACCGCCGCGCGAGCGGGGCGACCGCGACCCCGTAGGACGCCCAGCCTTCCGGTCATCCTGAGCGGAGTGGAGCGCCAGCGAAACGCAGTCGAAGGACCTCTAACTATTTCCCCCGAGACGCGCGCGCATCGAGGAGGGGGAAATAGTTAGAGGTCCTTCGACTACGCCCGCAAAGCCGGGCTTCGCTCAGGATGACAACTCTGGGTCTTCGCGACGCACGAGTTGCCTCCCAATCATGCCATCGCGCGAGCGATGCTGCTCCACCACGCATCGTGGAGCGTCGCGAGGGGCCAGTGGAGTTCGGTGCTGGCGACCGTGATGTGCAAATCCTTGCCGCCGACGGTGCCGAGGCGACGGGCCGGGACGCCGCGCCATTCGCAGAGCGCGAGGACGGAGGCGGCGTTGGTGGCGGCGACGCTGATGACGATGCGGGATTGGCTTTCGTTGAAAAGTGCGACCTCGGCGCCGACAGAAACGTCGAGCGTGACGTCCGCGCCGAGGGGCTTGTCGCCGCCGCTGATGCAGCTCTCGGCGAGGGTCACGGCGATCCCGCCTTCGCTGCAATCGTGCGCGCTTTTGACGAGGCGCGATTTGATCAGCGCACGCACGGCGTCCTGCACGGCGATCTCTTTCGCAAAATCCAAGGCCGGCGGAGCGCCGATTTTTTGGCCATGCACGACTTTCAGAAAGTGCGATGCGCCGAGTTCGTCGCCGGGTTCGCCGACCAGAATGATCACGTCGCCGGCGGCCTTGAAGTGCGAGGTCGTGACGTGCTTTTCGTCGTCGATCAGGCCGACCATTCCGACCGTCGGCGTCGGGTCGATCGCGCCCGCGGGGCTCTGATTGTAGAGCGAGACATTGCCGCCGGTGACCGGGACATTGAACGCGCGGCACCCTTCCGCGAGACCCTCGACCGACTCACGAAGCTGCCAGAAATTCTCGGGATGGTACGGGTTGCCGAAGTTCAAATTATCCGTGACCGCGAGCGGGGTCGCGCCGCTGCAAGCGAGATTCCGCGCGGCTTCGGCGATGGCGATGCGCGCGCCCTGCCGCGGGTCGGCGGCGCAGTAGAGCGCGTTGCAGTCGGTCGTGGCGGCGACGATTTTCCCCGCCTCGCGGATGAGGAAAACCGCGGCGTCGCTGCCGGGCAAAACCATCGTCCCGGCGCGGACCATGTGGTCGTACTGGCGATAAACCCAGTTCTTCGAGGCGATGCTCGGGTCGGCCAAAAGGGCGAGGAGGGAATCGACCGCGGATGGCGCGGATGCCACGGGTACAGACTTCAGAAAATCCGCGACCTCCGCGTTATCCGCGGTCGTCTTCGCCTTCGCCTCGCGCTCGTACAGCGGCGCGTCGTCGGCGAGTTTGCTGGCGGGGATTTCGGCGACGAGCGCGCCGTGATTCAGCACGCGCATCATGCCGTCGTCGCGGACGACGCCGACTTCGGCGTACGGCAGGTCCCACTTTTCGAAGATGTCCACGACCGTCTGCTCGTGCCCCTTTTTCACGATGATCAGCATCCGCTCCTGGCTCTCGCTGAGCATGATTTCGTACGGCGTCATGCCCGTCTCGCGCTGCGGCACTTTCGCGAGATCGATCTCGACGCCGGTTCCGCCGCGGCTCGCGGTTTCGCAGGTCGAGCAGGTGAGCCCGGCGGCGCCCATGTCCTGAATGCCGGCGACCGCGTCGGTCGCGAGAAGTTCGAGGCACGCTTCGAGCAGCAGCTTCTCGCGGAAGGGGTCGCCGACTTGCACGGCGGGGCGGTCTTCCTTGCTCTCCTCCGTCAGGTCGCGGCTGGCAAAAGCGGCGCCTGCCAGACCGTCGCGACCCGTTTCCGCGCCGACATAAAAGACGGGATTGCCGATGCCGCGCGCCGCCCCGCGGGCGATTTGTTCGTGCCGCAAGACGCCGAGATTCAGGACGTTCACGAGCGGGTTGCCGTTGTAGCTTTCGTCGAAATAAATCTCCCCGCCGATCGTCGGGATGCCGATGCAATTGCCGTAATGCGCGATCCCCGCGACGACGCCGGCGAAGAGGCGTCGATTCGTTTTCGCCGCCGCGGTGTCGCCCGTGATCGGACCGAACCGCAGCGAATTCATCGAGAAAACCGGGCGCGCGCCCATCGTGAAAATATCGCGGATGATCCCGCCGACGCCGGTCGCCGCGCCTTGGAACGGCTCGACCGCGCTCGGGTGATTGTGGCTCTCCATTTTGAACGCAACCGCCCAGCCGTCGCCGATGTCGATCACGCCCGCATTTTCCTCGCCCGCTTTCACGAGCACGCGCGGCCCGGTCGTCGGAAATTTCCGCAGCTCGCGCTTCGAGTTTTTGTAGCTGCAGTGCTCGCTCCACATCACCGAGAAGATGCCGAGTTCCGTGAAATTCGGGTCGCGCCCGAGGATCGACTGAATGCGCGCGTATTCCTCTGGCGTGATTCCATGCTTCGCGATGAGGGCGGGAGTGATGGCGGGATCGGTCATAAAAAAGAGGCGCGGAGCGTATTCGGGCCGCGCGAAAAAAACCAAGCGGCGATCACGCGAAATTCCGCGAAAAATCTGGAATTTCCGAGACTCGCCGATAGCCTCGCGCGCACCCAATCCCATGCCCGATCTCACGCGTCACGACGAACAAATGCTCGACCTCCCCGACGAAGATTCGCTCGGCGGAGAGCACCTGGATTCGCAGGTGCAAAAGGCGCAGGAGCAAATCTACGCGCTCAAGCGCCAGCAGGAACTCATCGAGAAACAGAAGCGTGAACTAGAGGAACTCAGCCGCCGGCAGGAGCAGCTCCAGACGGGCAAATCGGACATGATAGAGAAGTTCACGCGCGCGCTCGTCGTGCTCGAGCGTGAGACTTACGACGCGCAGAAACGGGTCGAGCAGCTCCACGCGGTGCATGACTCTTTCCACCAGCATCTCGACGTGCTGGAGTCGATCAATCCGAAGGCTTGGGAGGGGCTCGACATGAGCAAGGAACTCACCCGCGCGCTCAGTGCGATCGACGACTCCCGAGCCGAATACAGCCGTTCGCTCCCGAAAATCAGCCCGTCTTCTGACGGCGAATCGGACCCGGTCGCCGCGTCGGCCGGCTACCAGATGGATTACCACACCGAGGACGTGAAGAACTTCAATTACTGGTTGAAAGTCGGCTTCGCTTTCACGCTCCCGCTTGTCGGCATCGGCATCGTGCTCGTCATCGTCCTCGTCTCTGTCCTGAAATAAATCCTCATGGCCGCGAAACGGAAAGCGCCCGCGAAATCCGACTCGATTCTCGACGCGAAAAAACGCGCGCTCGGCGAGCAACAGGCCAAGCTCGATGCGCAAATCGCCAAGCGTCAAAAACTGATCGACGACGCCCCGCGCATCGCGGAGGAGGCCAACAAAAAGCGCCGCGAAGCGCACCTCATGCGCAAAAACCGGGCCGAGGCGCGCTTCGGTTCGCCCGTCGCGCTGAACGATCCGCGCTACCCTTACGACGCGAGCATTCCCGTCGCCCCGCGCGGTCTGCGCAAGCATCGCAACCAAGGCATGTATCAGTTTTTCCTGCTCTGCCTCGTCCTCGCGGCAGTGCTTTGCTGGCTCTATTTCAAAGTCATCCGCGGCACATGAAACAGCTCGAATACCGCGCCGGCACCTTTGCCGCATCCCTCACGCTCGACGACTCCGGCGCGCTCTCCGCCGTGGAATTTCCCGCGAAAATCCCGGTTGATTTCGACGCGCCCGCGCTCGCAACGTTCGCCGCGCACCTCGCCACTCTGCCCGTTGCCGCCGACCACGGCGGCCCGTTCACCCGCAAGGTCCGCGAGCGGATGCGCGAGATTCCTCGCGGCTCCGCCATGACTTACGGCGAACTCGCCGAAGCCGTCGGCAGTCCCGGTGCCGCTCGCGCCGTCGGCCAGGCCTGCGCGACCAATCGCCTCCTCCTCATCGTCCCCTGCCACCGCGTCGTTGCCGAAGACGGCCTCGGCGGCTTCGCCCTCGGCCTCGATTGGAAACGCAAACTCCTCGAACTCGAAACCGAGGACGCAGCCGCGTAAATCGGGGTCAGAAGTGAGCCTTGGATCATGCCGACCGTCCTGCGCTCCGGCCCGTACCGATTCTTCTTCTACGCCGGTGACCGCCCGGAACCGCCGCACATCCACGTCGAGCGCGACGCCAGCAAGGCTAAATTCTGGCTCGGACCGCCGGCGTCTCTCCAGTCGAGCACCGGTTTTTCCCGCGCGGAACTCCATTCGGTTTACCAATTGATCGAGCAGCACCGCGACTTACTCTCACAAAACTGGCATGACTACTTTGCTCCTTGATTCCGCCCTCCGAGCCACCGGTGTTCACGTCACCGAAGACTCGCTGACCGTTGACCTGGCCGACGGCCGTTCCATCTCCGTCCCACTCGCCTGGTACCCGCGCCTTCTCCACGGCTCGCTCGAGGAGCGCAATCGCTTCAGGTTCATCGGCGGTGGTGAGGGGATTCATTGGCCCGACCTCGACGAGGATATCAGCGTCGAGGGCATGATTGCCGGACGGTCCTCTGCCGAAAGCAGTCGATCTCTCCAGCGATGGCTGGAATCGCGCGTGCCGAACCTTCGATGACTGCCGACTTTGACGTCCGATACACCGCGCAACTTGCGCGGTTGAACTTGAGCGAGGAGGAGATCGCGACGTTTCAAGCGCAGCTTTCGCAGGTGCTGGAGTTCGTGGAAAAGCTCAATCAGGTCGACGTCACCGGCGTGGAGCCGACGGCGCACACGAATCCGGTTTTCAATGTTTTCCGGGCGGATGAGGAGCGCAGTTGGTTCGACGCGGAGCGGGCGCTGGCGAATGCGCCCCGGCAGGCCAACGGGCTTTTCATCGTGCCGAAAGTGATCGAATAACGGATGGACCTCACGACGCTTTCGGTCTCGGAGTTGCAGCGCGCGTTGCGCGAAAAAACGGTGTCGCCGGTGGAGGCGCTCACGGCGCTGGAGGCGCGCATCGTGCGGGTCGATCCGCAGGTTGGCGGGTATCTTTCGCGCAATTTTGAGGCGGCGAAAAAGGTGGCGGAGTCGGCGGATGTCACGCTGCCGTTGGGCGGAGTGCCGATCGCGATCAAGGACGTGATCAACGTCGAGGGCGAGCCTTGCACGGCGGCCTCGAAGATTTTGCGCGGCTACATTTCGCCGTACGACGCGACGGTGATTCGCAAGCTGCGCGCGGCGGGCGCGATCCCATTTGGACGGACGAATTTGGACGAGTTCGCGATGGGCTCTTCGACGGAAAACTCGGCGTATCAGAAGACCCTGAATCCGTGGGATTCGACCCGCATTCCCGGCGGCTCGAGCGGCGGTTCAGCGGCGGTGGTGGCCGCAGATGAAGCCTTCGCCGCGCTCGGCTCCGACACCGGCGGTTCCATTCGCCAACCCGCGGCGCTGTGCGGCTGCGTGGGCTTGAAACCGACCTACGGCCGCGTGTCACGCTTCGGGTTGATCGCCTTCGCGTCGTCGCTCGATCAAATCGGTCCTTTCACGAAAACCGTCCGCGATTCCGCGCTGCTGCTGAACGCGATCTCCGGCCGCGACCCGCAGGATTCCACCAGCCTCGACGAGCCGATCCCCGATTACACCGCGGAGCTCGGACGCGATTTGCGGGGCGTGAAGCTCGGGATGCCGCGCGAATATTTCATCGACGGAATCGACCCGCAGGTGGATGCCGCGATCCGCGCGGCGATCAAGCAATACGAATCGCTCGGCGCGGAAATCGTCGAAGTCTCGCTGCCGCACACGGAGCACGCGGTCGGCGTTTATTACATCATCGCGACGGCGGAGGCGTCGGCGAATCTGGCGCGTTTCGACGGCGTCCGCTACGGCCATCGCGCGACTGCGGCGAACCTGATCGAGCAATACGGCCGGACGCGGGAGGAAGGCTTTGGGCCCGAGGTCAAGCGCCGGATCATCCTCGGCACCTACGTCCTCAGCAGCGGTTACTACGACGCGTATTATCTGCGCGCGCAGAAAGTGCGGACGCTCATCCGGCGCGATTTCACCGAGGCTTTTGAGAAGGTGGACGCGATCATTTGCCCGACCTCGCCGGAGGTTGCGTTCAAGATCGGCGAACGCAGCGACGATCCGCTGAAAATGTATCTCGCGGACATTTTCACGATCGCCGCGAATCTCGCGGGCATCTGCGGGATCAGCCTGCCATGCGGCTTCGCGAGCATCGACGGCAAGAAATTGCCGATCGGATTGCAACTTCTCGGGAAGCCATTTCGCGAGTCGGAGTTGCTGAAAATCGCTCACGCGTACGAGCAATCGACCGACTGGCACACGGCGCGGCCGGAGCTGTAAGTGCGACCCGTCAGGCCGCGCGCAGGGCCAGCCACCAAGCGAGCGCGAGGAGTGCCGGTGCGGCGATTCCCGTGAGACGCTGGGCGAGTGGACCGGCGTGCTTTTTTAGCTGATAAAATCCGGCGCACATCCCCAGCATGAGCCCGGCGACGAAGCCCCAGAAGTGGGCCATGTAGTCGATTTGCTTGTGCTCTTCGCCGACGCCGAGATACGCGAGCAAGCCGAAGCCGGCGCCGAGCGGGAGGATGAGTTGCCAGCGGCTGCGGGTGTGGGCGGAGGCGAGGCGGGCGAAAAATTCGCCGCCGACGAGGAGACCGAGCGCGCCGAAGACGGCGGTCGATGCGCCGATGGAATCGTGCGGTTCGCTGGCGTAAAAAGCGGCGTTCATGGCGTTGCCGAGCGCGCCGCTGAGGACGATGCCGAGCCACGCGAGACCGCCGCCGAGCGAGCGCAGGAGGAAGCCGGCGAAGAGCAGTCCGGTGGCGATATTGACGACGAGATGCGACAGGTCGCCGTGCAGGGTGAGCGCGGTGAAAATGCGCCACCATTCGCCGCCATGAATGATGCGGATGCTGCTTGCTTCGCCGCGCTCGGCCCACCCAGGCGGCAGCGAGTTTTGCGCGAACCAGCAGGCGCTCATCAGCCACGCGGCGACGTAAAGTGAGAGCGTTTCAAACGGCTCGGGCGGCGGCTCCGCGGCGGGCGGGAGCGGGCATTCGCGGCGCTCGGCTTCGTACGTTTCGAGTTCGGCGCGGACGGCGTCGAGGTCGCCCGAATCGACGCGCAGGATGAAGTCGGCACCTTCGCGCTGAACCCAGTGCGGGCGCTCCATCGCGGAGACGACGAGGCCGCGCTCGCGGGCTTCGGAGAGGCGCGGGTAACGTCCGGCTTCGACGAGCGGAAGGTCCGGCGGCGGCTCATCGTCGTCCATGCGACTGCGAAATTACGCGATGAGCGAGAGGTGCGCGACGGCTTCGATTTCCGCGGTCTGCGGGAACATGTCGAGCGGGGTGACGGCATCGAGCGAATAGCTGCGGCAAAGGGCGGCGAGGTCGCGGGCGAGGGTCGCGGGGTCGCAGGAAACGTAGAGGATTTCGCTCGGGCGGGCGGCGAGAATGAGTTCGCTGAGCGCGGGCGTGATGCCGGTCGCTGGTGGGTCGAGAATGAGCGTCGTGCGGGTGGCGTCGTGCCCGGCAAAAATATCGGCGAGGTGCGTGGCGACATCGCCGCAGATGTAGTGTTCATGCGGCGCGGCGGTCCGCGTGGCGCTCTCGATGGCATGCGTGTTTTCGTCGATGCCGATCACTTTTTCGAAGAGCGGCGCGAGCTGTTTCGCGAAGAGGCCGGAGCCGCAAAAAGCGTCGATGAGCAAGCCCTGCCCGCGCCGTACGGAGCGCTCCGCAAGGGCGACCATTTCGCGGGCGACGGCTTCATTCGTCTGCTCGAAAAACGGCCCGCCGCCGCCGGGCGCGCGCAGCGAATAATCGCCGTCCCGGAGCCCGGCGTGGCGCAGGCGGCGCAGTGATTCGTTCACCTCGGGGCGGGCGATCGGGCACACCTCGATGTCGATGAGCGCGTGCGAGCCGTGCGCGTAAAATCCGGCGACCCCGGCATCGACGTGGACGCGGATGCGGTTGCGGTAGCCGTAGTTTTTCGGCGACGGAATGATCGGCTGCATCGGGACGTTTTCGAGCCGCCCGACACGGCGCAAAGTCTGCGCGACTTGCGCGGATTTGATCTCGAGCTGGCGGTCGTAGGCGATGTGCTGGTAGGCGCAGCCGCCGCATTTTCCAAAGTACGGACACTCCGGCGCGACGCGCGCGGGCGACTCCGTTTCGACCGAGACGACTTCGGCTTCGGCGAAGTTTTTCTTTTCGCGAACCACGCGCGCGGTGACCACTTCGCCGGGGATGGTGAACGGGACGAAATAGA
Organism: Spartobacteria bacterium; assembly: GCA_043777315.1. Taxonomy (GTDB): domain Bacteria; phylum Verrucomicrobiota; class Verrucomicrobiia; order Chthoniobacterales; family Chthoniobacteraceae; genus CAIURC01. The sequence goes on from JAYVPW010000015.1 coordinate 16,528, forward strand.
CTTTGCCATCACGGCGCGCGACGCCTTTTCCGCCGAAGGCGACGTCGGAAACGATGAGCGGGACGAGGGTGCCGGGACGATCTTTCATGGAGAAAAAAAGAGGCTTCCGTTGTGAAACGGAAGCCTCGGAAAGGGGCGCTGGGAGGCTCGCTTAATTCGTGTAGGTGTAGTAGCTGCGGACGTAGCGATAGTGGCTCGCAAAGCCGAGCTCCGGCGGGAACTCCTCGTAGCCGCCATGAATCCACGGGATGTTGCTCTTGTACGGCGGACGATACGAGCTGCGGTAGCTCGGGAAAGGGAAGGTCGCCACTTCATAGAAGCCAAATCCGGTGCGCGCGAAGAAGCGGCCAACGCCTTTCACGACGCCGTAACTGAACCCGGCGGCATTGCCTTCGCGTTCATTGATCTCGCAGGCGGCGGGCGTGATTTCCGTGATTCCGAAAGCGATGTTCGCGATGCCGCGGCCGAGCTTGCGCGTCGGGCCCTGATCATTGATCGGCGGGTCTTGAATGTCGGCGATGGCGGCGACGGAAAGGACAGAAAAAAGGGCGAGGCAGAGGGGAAGTTTCATGCGTGCGAGACGCTACACCGGATTTTTTTGAGAAGGCAAACGCCATTTTGCGGCGGGTCATTCAAAAGCCGAAATAGTGGCTGAAATGGCGCACGCCGCCCCCGATGGCGAAGAACATGAAGGCGACGTAGAGCCACGCGGCGACGTTCGCCAGGTGGCCCATGAGGACGAGCAGACCGTCGCGCTCGATCATGCCGGCGGTGAGGAAAACGACGGCGAGCGCGGGGATGGAATTCGAGAGCGGGATCGGCAGCGGCAGGCAGAGCAGCAGGCCGGCGAGTGCGATGCCGGCCCCGATGAGATTGATCATGCCGGGCCAGCGCTGGAGGAAATGCATTCGCGGCTTCACCACTTTTTCCATTTTCGCGCACAGCTTCAGGCCGACGTTCACGATTTTTTCGAGGACGGAATACTTCACCGTTTTGCGGAGAATGAACGCGGGGAGGGACGGCTGGCGGCCCTGCGCGATGCGGACTCCCATCAGCAGAATGACGATTCCGAACGGCGTGGAAAGACCGGGAATCGGGAATGGGAAAGTGAAGGGGAGCGAGAGGAGCAGGAGGAAAAGCGCGATCCCGCGGCCCTGCAAAATGGCCTCGAGCTCGCCGAGGGTCAGACTGCGCCCGGCCGCCTCGGCGAGCAGTTCGCGGAGGTCGTCGGAAAGCCGGCGCGCGGGTGGGGGCGGCTCGACTTCGATCAAGTGCGGATGCGGGTCGGCGCTCATTTCGGCGGCGCGCTTTTTCCCGAAACCTCCGCGCGGCCCCACCACCAGCCGAGCGCGGTGATGAAGAGCGCGAGCCCGATCGAGACGGGGTGATGGAGCGATTCCGTCGCGGCACCGATGCGATCGGACACGACGCGATCTTTGAAAATCATCGCCCCCGCGACGTAGCCGAGCACGCCGCCGCCGATCCAGATGATCCAGCGAAAACGGTTCATCAAATGCGCGAGCACGCCGCTGCCCCAGACGACGAGTGGGATCGAAAGGGCGAGGCCGAAAATGACGAGGATCATGTCACCGCCGGCGGCGGCGGAAATGGCGATCACGTTGTCGAGGCTCATCACCACGTCGGCGACGATGATGATTCCGATGGCGTCGCGCAGCGAGGTGCCGGGCTTCACTTTCTCCGCCTCGTCGCTCTGCGGGCGCACGAGTTTGATCGCGATCCAAATCAGCGCCAGCCCGCCGATGAGCTGCAGCAAAGGAACGCGGAGCAGTGAGGTCACGACCGCGATGAAAGTAATGCGCAGGATTACCGCGCCGAGCGTGCCCCAGATGCGCCCCCAAAGTTGCTTTTGCGGCGGGAGGCGGCGGACGGCGAGCGCGATGACGAGGGCGTTGTCGCCGGCGAGCGTGAGGTCGATCAGGACGATGCCGAGCCAGCGCGCCCAGAACTCGGGATTGGTCAGAAAATTCATCGCAACAAGATCGGCGATAGGGAGGAAAGTGGAGGGACTTTCACTTTCCACCCGGCCAGCGCGCGAGCGATTCCTCGTGAAAATGCCGGCGTTTCCGCAGGTGCCGGAGCACGCCGTAGCGCGGGCTGAAAAGGTATGCGACGAAGAAAATCGCGCCGAGGACGAGGACGATCGCCGCGCCGGATGGGAGATTGCTGATGCGATACGAAAGGATGAGGCCGAGGACCGAGCCGCACATGCCGATGACTCCCCCGCCCCACAGCATCGCGGGAAAAGAATCGCATAATAGATAGACCGTCGCCGCCGGCGCGATGAGCAGGCCGAGCATGAGCACGACGCCGACGGCTTGCAGCGAGGAGATCATCGTGACGACGAGCAGCACGGCGAGGAGCACGTTGAACGCGCCGACTTTCACGCCCTGGCTGCGCGCGATGGAGGGCTCGAAAAGCAGGATGAGAAAGGGCCGCTGGAGCGCGGCGAGCAGCGGGATGCCGAGGAGCGCGACGCCGTAGCTGAGCCAGAGGTCGGTGTTCGAGAGGCCGAGGATATTGCCGAAAAGGTAGTGCATCAGCGAGACGCGCACTTTCACGAAAGTGAGCAGCACGAGCCCGAGCGAAAACGCGACGGTGTAGAGAATGGCGAGCGCGGTGTCTTCCTTCAGCCGCGAGCTGCGGGAGATGAGCTGCGCGCCGAGCGCGACAAAGAGCGCGGCGACGAGTCCGCCGAGAAAAAGGCCGGCCGGCGCGAGGCCGAAAATCATCACGCCGATCGCGAGTCCGGGCAGGAGCGAATGCGAGAGCGAATCGGCCATCAGGGCCATGCGGCGGAGCACGACGAAGGTGCCGACGAAGCCGTTCGTGAAGCCGATGAGCGCGCCGCCGACGAGCGCGCGCTGCATGAATTCATGGGTGAAAGGTTCGGTCAGCCAGTTCATGCGTGGTGATGCTCCGGGCCGGAAAAAGCGCGCGTGCCGTAGGTCTGGTGGATGTGCTCCTCGGTGAAAATCTCGCGCACCGGACCGGCAGCGACGAGCTCGCCATTCAGCAGCACGACCTGGTCGAAAATCTCGGGCACGGTCGCGAGATCGTGATGCGAGGCGATGACCAGTTTGCCTTGATCGCGGAGCTGGCGGATGAGCGTTTTGAGGTTCTCCTGGTTCGGCTTGTCGAGGCCGGTGAACGGTTCATCGAGCAGGAAGACGTGGGCCTGCTGCGCGAGCGAACGGGCGAGGAAAGTGCGCTGCTGCTGACCGCCCGAGAGCGCGCTGATTTGGCGGTGCGAAAGTTCCTCGAGCTGCATCGCGTGCATCGCCGCATCGACCGCGGCGACGTCTTCCGCACCGAAGCGCCGCCACCAGCCGACGCGCAGAAAACGCCCCATCTCGACGAGGCCGCGCACCGTCGCCGGGAAGTCCCAGTCGATGTTTTCGCGCTGCGGGAGATACGCAAAATCATGGGTCGCGCCGCGCACCCGATGCCCGTGAAAACTGATGCTGCCAGTCTCGGCCGGAAGCAGACCCGCGAGCGCTTTCAACAGCGTCGATTTGCCCGCGCCATTCGGACCGAGCAACGCCACGCATTGCCCGCATTGCAGGCGGAAACCGATGTGATGCAGCGCCGGCACGCGGTTGTAACTGACGGTCAGATCGCTGACGGCGAGTTCGTGGGAATGCATCGCTGTCACGGAAACGTCACGACTTCATCGACCGCGCCGCGTCCCCAAATCGTCTTCGCGCGCTCCGTGCCGTCGGGGTCGGTGAGGCGGATGCGCATCGCCGCGAGGGCATCGGGAAACTGCATCTGGAACTGCAAATCGACGCCTTCTTTTGGATACGGAATGTGTAGCGTCCGCGCGATCTCTGGGCCGGGCGACGGCTCGCTCCAGACCACTTTTCCGAGGTGCAAAACCGCGAGTTCCGTCGGCGCGGTGGTGAAAGTCAGTTGCAAGCGAATGTCGTTCAGCGTGGCCGCAGCGGAGACGGTTTCCGCCGCAGGGGGCTGGGCTTCGACGTGCGTCAAACGCCAGAGCGGCCAGCCCAAAAAGAGGAGCACCGCGAACGCGATCAAGGCGCGCGTGAAAGGCGAGCCACGCATTATTTGAGGGCGTTCACGATCGTCGAGACGTTGTGCCGCATCATGCCTTCAAAGGTGGCACCGTCGCCTTCGCCGAGCCCGTCCGCGTAGAGTTCGCCGCCGAGGACCGCGCCGGTTTCGCGCGTGATTTCCTGGAGGACTTTCGGGTTCTCGATGCTCTCGGGGAAGATCGCTTTCACCCGCTCCGCTTTGATCCGCGCGATGATCTCCGCGACTTTTTGCGACGATGGCTGGTCGGAACTCGACACGCCTTCGATCGCGTAAATCGTGAACCCGTTCTCCTTCGCGAAGTATTGAAACGCGTCGTGCGAGGTGACGAGTTTCCGTCGGTCGCGCGGGAGTTTTGCGACCTCGCTTTTCACCCACTTCGCCAGCGCATCCAGCCTGGACAGATACTTCCCGGCGTTCGCCGAAAAATTCGCGGCATCCGCGGGGCTGATCTTCGTGAGCTCGTCGCGGATGATTCCCGTCGCCTTTTTCACGCAGTCGATCGAGTGCCACCAATGCGGATCATCCACGCTTTTTCCGGAGCCGCGCTCGTCTTTCATCGACAGCGAAGCAAACCCATTTCCCACCTCGACGATGCGCGCTTTCGTGCCCGTGCTTTCCTCGAGCTTACCGACGTAGCCCTCGATGTGCTTCGCGGAAAGGAGGAGCAACTGCGCCTCGCCGATGATCTTTAAATCGGCCGGCTTCGGCTCGTATTCGTGCGGATCGACGCCGGGCTTCACATGCCCCGTCACCGCCACGCGATCCCCGCCGACCTGCTCCGCGATCTCGGTCAGGACGGTCGAAAAAGTGGAGACGCGGATCTTCTCCGCCGCAGCCAACGGCAACGCGGCGAGAATCAGGGCGAGCAGTGAAATGATTGCTCTTTTCATCGGACGACGATCTTGCGTTCGCGCACGTCACTTGCAAGCGAACTGCATCGGGTGAAGTCCTGGTGCCGCAGCCGCAATCTTCTTTATGCTGATGCACCGTTTCGATTCCACGGGTAAAATCACTCGCAAATAACCGCGACGCCGTCGCGCCTCGACACGTTGTCCGCGCGGCGGAAGTGCGGGGACGGTGCTGGAACTCTTTTCTTTCGCAACGCAGCACTGAGCGTATTTTCGGCTGATGAGCATCGAAGAACTCGAATCCGTTGTTTCAGGTCTCCCGGCCGCCGAGCTCGCTCGGTTTTCCCAGTGGTTCGAGGAGTTCATGGCCGACCAGTGGGACCGGCAGATCGAGGAGGATATGGTGGCAGGCCGGCTCGACGCCGCGCTCAAACGAGCGGACGACCATTACGAGGCAGGACGTTGCACCCCGCTTTGAACCATTTCGCCCCTCGTTCCCAAGCTCCAGCTTGGGGAACGCTCCTGTCCCGGAGGTTCTGCCTCCCCGGCGCTCTCCTTTCCCCAGCGCTGTCGCAGACCGAGTTGCGGGGAGATTTCACGGGGGGCGGACCTCGCGGTGGTGCTGTTCGGGGAGGGGAAAAGTAAGAGGTCCTTCGACTGCGCTTCGCAAAGCCGAAGCTCCGCTCAGGATGACTCGGAAGGAAGGAACGCGCCATTTCCTCCTGACCGGAAGGAGGAAACGCGCGCCCTTTCCCTCCGGTCATCTTGAGCGGAGCGCAGCGGAGTCGAAAGACCTCTTACTTCTCCCCCTTTGGACGCGCGTGGTGGAATCGTGATGGTGGTAGATGTGCGGCTGGCGGATGTTTGGGGGTTGCGTGGCACTAGCGGTTGTGGCAAATGGGAGGCAGTTCTCCATTTTACCACAAGATGCACTGTTCCAAATGCGGGACTCTCGATGACAAGGTGATCGATTCCCGGCTGTCGAAAGATGGCCGGAGCATCCGGCGTCGGCGCGAATGTGTGGGGTGTGAGCATCGGTTCACGACGTATGAGGAGCTGGAGCGGGTGGATTTGCGGGTGATGAAGCGGGACGGAAGGGGCGAGCCTTTTGATAAGCAGAAGCTGCTGGGGGGGATGCTGAAGGCGTGCGAGAAGCGGCCGGTGTCGCGGGAGACGCTGGAGACGGCGGCGGAGGGGATCGTGCGGGGGCTGGAGCAGGCGTTCGTGCGGGAGGTGTCGTCGCAGGATCTGGGGGGGAAGGTGATGGATGCGCTGCATCACCTGGATGGGGTGGCGTATGTGCGGTATGCGTCGATTTATCGGAGCTTTCAGGACATCGGGGAGTTCATCGAGGAGATCCAGTCGCTGGGGCGCAAGCATAAGCGGAGCACGCTGCAGCCGGAGCTGTTTGCGGAGGTGAAGGGATGATCGCTTTTCGCGATAATCTGCCGCTGGTGGAGCTGGATGGAGGGCAGACGGTGGCGTTTGCGCGGGAATGGCTCCTGCGGGCGCTGGCGGTGGCGGCGCGGAAGGCGGGCTACCAGCAGTGGTGGCTCGGGCCGCACGTGGCGGAGAGTGTGACGCAGTATCTGGAGGCGCAGACGGAGACGAATGTGCTGACGCGGGTGCGGCTGGAGACGGCGGTGCAGTCGGTCTTGCAGGTGATCGGGTATGCGGAGGTGGGGCGGTATTTTGCGGTGGGGAGGCCGGTGGCGGAGGTGTCGCTGGAGGCGCTGGCGCGGGAGGCGGGGAATGGGTATGAGCTGGCGTTTTTCGAGCGGCTGGGGCGGCAGATTCGGGAGCTGGTGCAGGAGAAAACGTGTCACTTCGAACTGGTCGGGCTGGAGCCGTGCGTGAAGCTGCTCCGGGCCCGGAAGGTGTGGAGCCGCGATTGCGATGCGCTCCGGGCGGAGATCGTCTCCTTTGCCCGCGAGCAGACAGGCATGGCGGCTGCTAACGGCGAGGTTTCCTTTTCTCTGGCATGACCATTTTCCAACAAATCGCGGCGGGGGAGATCCCGGCGCGCCTCGTCCACGAGACGGCGGATCTGATCGCGTTTCACGACGTGAATCCGGCGGCGCCGGTGCATGTGCTGATCGTGCCGCGCCGGGTGATCCCGCGGCTCGGGGCGGCGGAGGCGGACGACGCGGAGCTGCTGGGCAAGCTGCTGGTCGCGGCGGGGGAGCTCGCGGGGAAGCTGGGGGTCGCGGAGAGCGGCTTCCGGGTGGTGATCAACAGCGGCCGCGATGCGGGGGAGACGGTGCCGCATTTGCACGTGCATCTGCTGGGCGGGCGGGAAATGCAGTGGCCGCCGGGTTGAACGATGAGCACCGAATATCAAGACCGACGGCGGGTCGTGATCACCGGCATGGGTGTGCTGGCGGCGAATGGCTGCACTCTGGACACGTTCTGGGAAAGCATCCGGCTCGGCAAAAGCGCGGCGTCGATGCTGACGCGGTTCGACACGGCGAACATCCCGTCGAAGATCGCGGCGGAGATCAAAAACTTCGACGCGACCGAGCACATGGACCCGAAAACCGCGCGGCGGCTCGACCGTTCGCTCCAACTCAGCGTCGCCTGCGCGAAGCTCGCCGCGGCGGATGCGCGGATCGACTTTTCCAAGATCGACGCGGACCGCACCGGAGTGATCGAAGGCTGCTCCATGAGCAACAACGAGTCGGCCTGGGCGACCAAGGAAGCGTTTCTGAAAAAGGGCTACCGGGCCGTCGGGATGTCGGCGCTGATCAACGGCTACGCGGGCGGCGGCAGCAGCGAAATCGCGAATCAACTCGGCGTGAAAGGGCACGCGATCACCTGCAGCACGACGAGCGCGTCGGGCAACGACGCGATGGGTTACGCGCTCAACATGATCCGGTCGGAGGAAGTGGACGTGATGATCGCCGGCGGAGCGGAGGCGCCGCTCATCGAGTCGGTCTGGGGGATTTTCTGCCTGAACAAAGTGATGAGCCGGCACAACGGGGACCCGGCCGGGGCGATGCGTCCCTTCGACAAGACGCGCGACGGCTTCCTCCTCGGCGAAGGCGCGGGGTTTGTGGTGCTGGAGGAGCTGGGCCACGCGCTGAGCCGCGGGGCGAAAATCTACGCGGAGATCCTGTCGCACGGGCGGAGCTGCGAGGCCTACCACGCCATCGCCCCGCACCCGGACGGCATCGGCGTCACCCGCGCGCTGGAGAAGGCGATCAAGCAGGCGCGCATCCTGCCCGACGAAGTGGACTACATCAACGCCCACGCCACCGCGACCGAGGCGAACGACTTGACGGAGACGCGCGGGATTAAAAAGATGTTCGGCCAGCACGCCAAGCGAATCGCGGTGAGCTCGACCAAGCCCGTCACCGGCCACCTTCTCGCCGCGGCTGGCGCGATCGAGACGATCATCTGCGCGCTTGCACTCGTGAAGCAGGAAATCCCGATGACCTTGAACCTGAAAACTCCTGGTGAGGAATGCGACCTCGACTACGTCCCCGGCAAGTCGCGCCGGTATCCTTTGCGGACCGCCATTAACTTGAACGCCGGCTTTGGCGGGAAACACTCCTGCCTGGTCCTCAGGACCTACCCGTCGGACTCGCGGGGATGAGGTTCGCGGCGTTCATCCCGATGGTGGGATGTATTCTCAACCTGTTCCTCGCGCTCTTTGTTTTCAACAGCAACCGGCGCGGGGCAGCGAACCGTGTCTTCCTCTTTTGGGGCCTTTCGATCGCCGTCTGGAATCTCGGCCAGTTCTTTCTCCTCCGCGGCGATGAACCAATCATGGCCCTCTTCTGGGCGCGCTTCCTTTGGTTCGGGGTGATCTTCATTCCGGTCCTGCTCTTCCATATCTCCCTGCTCATCGCGGAGATGCGCGTGCCTCGTTTCATCCTGGGGATTTACGCGGTGTCCTTTGCGCTCGCGGCGAGTAACTTCACCCGCTTTTTCATCAAAGACATCCGGTCGCGCGGCACGGCTGGCTTCTATGCCGTGGCAGGGCCAGGGTTGTATCTCTTCATGGGTCTGTTCGGCCTCGTCTTTGCCACGATCTTTGTCCTGCGAAAGCGCCGCAACAGTCTCCCGGAGCAGGAACGCCCGCGACTCAGCGCGCTCATCTTTGCCCAGACCTGCCTCGTGGTCCTCGGCACGAACGACCTCCTGCCCATCGTCGGGATGGATGAATACCCGATCCCGCACACTCATTGGACGGTCTATCCGTACGGCAGCCTCGCCGCCGTCCTTTACGGCATCATCGTCGGCTATGGCGTTTTGCATCATCAGTTGCTGAACATTCGGATCCACGTCGGTCGTTTCGCGGCACAAGGCATCCGGTTTCTGTTCCTCTTGATCATTGGCCTAGTCATCCTCCTCACCGCCGCGCTCGTCACGCCGCAAGGCACCTTCAACCCAACCTCCTTTTGGGCCGCACTGATCACGCTGGTGGCGAGCGGTGTCATTGCCTCAGTCCTGTTCCCGCGCTTGTTCGGCGCGGGGGGAGAAGTGTTGGAGCAGCGCCTGCTCGGGGATCACTTCGAGTACCAGGATCAAATGCGCGGCTTCATCGAAAACATGAGCTGGTACAGCGACATGCACCCGCTGTTGCATGACCTTCACGACTTGTTCGTGCGGGTCTTTCAGTTGTCGAGTTATCAGATCGTCCTGCGGGATGAAATCACCCGCGTCCTGACCGTCATCCGCTCCTTTCCCGAGCAGCCGCCGCAAGCCCTGCCCCAGCTCAAGGCCGACTCGGCGGTCTTCCAGTTCTTTGAGTGGGGAAAGGCCAAGCATCTGTCGCTCAATCCCTCTTACCTCCGCACGCGCACACCCGCGCTCGAGAAGGCCGCCAGCGAACAACTCGCCGGGTTCAACGCGGAGTTCTGCTTTCCGCTCGCGACTCAGAATGAACCCTTCGGCCTGCTGCTGATCGGCCCGAAGAGCACCCATGCCTCTTTCACCGCCATGGATGTCAGCCTGATGGGTGCGCTGGTGAAAAACTTGAGCCTGATGGTGAATCAAATTCGCCTAAAGACACAAGTTTTGCAGGCTCAAGAACTGGACCTGCTAGGTCGGATGAGTCGCGGCATGGCTCACGATCTCAACAACTTACTCACTCCTGTCTGGACCCTCCTGCAGCTCGCGGGCGAAACCGCCTCCCCACAAGTCCTGGACGAAGAGCTGCTCCCCGTGGCTCTGCGCAACGTCCGATCGATGCGCGCCTACATCAAAGAGTCTCTCTTTTTCTCGGAGAATTTGCGGCCCGACTTTCAACTAACCCGCCTCGACTCGCTGATCGAGAACGCCGTGGAGGTCGCGCGCAACAGCCGGCACAAGCTCGTCCAGGTCATCGCCAGCACGCCCGGCGAAGTACGGGTCGAGATGGATGAAATCCTCATCCAGCGGCTGATCTCCAATCTCATCGTCAATGCCATCGACGCCTCGCACGAAGGCTCAGAGGTGAAGGTGGATCTCACTTGGCTGCCGAAGACCGAAGTGCAGCGGGATTGGCTGCGGGTGCGGATCGCGGATTCCGGCGAGGGGATTCGGAAAGAGGACCTCAATCGGGTCTTCACGCCTTACTTCACGACCAAGAATCGCGGCGACGAAACGCGCGGCTTCGGGCTCGGACTTGCGATCTGCCGCAAGATTATCAATCTGCACGGCGGGAATCTTTCCATTGCAAGCCAGCATAAAAAGGGCACAACGGTGCAAGTCGATCTGCCTAGCCGGCAGATTGTCACCACCCCCGCAGTCATCGCAACCGCTGCTTAATGCGTACTTTACTCGTCCTCACCAAACAGCCCTCTCTCGCGGCCGCCATTCAGTCCGTCCTCGACCCGGACAAGTTCCAGCTCATCACCAAAAGCGATGTGGGCGATGCGGAGTTCCTGCTCGCGCGCGGTGCGATCGACGCCACGGTGCTCGACACGGAGCTCACGGACACCCGCTCCATCCGCATCATCGCCGAGCTCAAAAGCTACGCGCCGAGCTGTCCGGTCCTCGTCTATACCGGCGACAAGCAATGGGAGTGGGAAGAGGACGCCTACCTCCACGGCGTCACGCACGTCCTGTCCAAGCCCGTCCGCGGCAAGCTCCTGAACACGCTGCTCGCGCGGCTTTTTCCCGAGCAGGAAACCAAGGCGGTGCGAGCACCCGCCGCGCCCGCGACGCACAGCAACAGCGAGCGCGCCTCGCACGACCAGGTGCGCGCCCTCGAGGCGATGCGACGCTTCTCCGGCATCCTGACGCACAGCCTCGATTCCGCGGCGCTGCTCAAACAATTCCTGCTGCTGCTCCGCGAGATCATCGGTGTCAATCGCGCGATCATTTTTCTGCGGAAACCCGCCGGCATTCTCAGCGAAAGTCCGCTCTCCCAGGATGACCGCTGGCTCCGCTCCGCGTGCGCGATCGGGCTCGACCAGAGCGTGCTCCAGCACTTCGCGCTTTCACTCGGCGCGGGCATCGGCGGGGCTCTCCATCGGCAGGGCCGAATCCTCCGCGCGACCAGCGCAGAGGCGCAGGCGAGCCGTGAGATTTCGAAAGAATTCCAGCTCCTCGGCGCGCAAGTCGCCATCCCGATCCTCGACCGCGAATCGCTGCTCGGTGTCGCGGTTTTCGACGAACGGCTGACCGGCGAACCGTACACGAACGAAGAACTCTCGCTCATTTTCCACATGCTCGAGGAGGTCGGGCTCGCGGTGCGAAATTCCTGGCTGCACGACCAGCTCCACGCGAACCACGCGATGATCGCCGACATCCTCAGCCATCTCGGCAGCGGCTGCGTCGTCGTCGGGAGCAACCTCGCGACACTGCACGCAAACAAATCGGCGATCCGCCTCTTCGCGCATGGCCGGACCGATTACACCGCGCTCGAATTCACCGACCTCCCGCAGCAGCTCGGCAGCATGGTCTTCACGGTGATCAAAACCGGCGTCGGCGTGCCCGCTTTCAACTACCACTTCCCGCAGACTCCCGAGCTGACGTTTCGCATCGCGATCGTTCCTTTTCGGACCGAAAACGCCGCGAGCACGAATGCCGCGCTGCTGCTCATCGAGGACGTGACCGAGCACGAGCGGGCGATGTCTCTGGAAACCGAGGCGTCGAATCTGCGCCTCATCAAATCGATGGCCGAGCACCTTGCCCACGAGATCGGCAACGCGCTCGTGCCGCTCTCGACCCACCAGCAGTTGATGAAGGAATCGATCCTGGATCCCGAGTTTCAGGAGTCGCTCGGTATCGCGATGGCAAACGGCGTCAAGCGCATCTCCCGGCTCGCGAGCCAGATGGTTTTCCTGGCGCGAGACTGGACGGCTGATGCCAGCGAATCGCTCCAGCTCTCGGAGCTCATCGTGGAAGCTTTTCACGAAGCCCACACCAATCATCCCAGCAAAAAGCTCGCGCAACTCACCTTCAACAAAAACGTCGGACCCTGGAAAATCTCCGGCGACGCGAAGGCGCTGCGGCACGCGTTTTCGGAGATCATGCTGAACGCGCTCCAGGCCAATCCCGAGGATCCAAACGTGGCCGTGAACATTCAGGAAGGCGGAGAAGGCGCCGATTCCGTGCTGCGCGTGGAGGTCCGGGATTCCGGCCGCGGCTTCACGGCGGAAGCTGCGCTGCACGCGCAGGAGCCGTTTTTCTCGACTCGAAATGTCGGCCTCGGCATCGGCCTCACCGTCTCCCGCAAGATCATCGAGAGCCACCGCGGCAGCATCGAAATCCCGCGCTCGAAAACCGGTTCGTCTGGCATCGTTCTTGTCTCGCTCCCGCTCGATAGCTAACCCAAATCACCTGCCTTACCCAAATCCATGAATCTCAAGCTTCACCCGTTCGTCGCGCTTTCCATCCTCGCGCTCGCGCCGCTGCCGGCGTTCGCCCTCGGCATCCGAATTGTCGATCAAGACGCCCGTGCCACCGCGCGCGGCGAGGCCTTTGTCGCCACCGCCGACAACCCATCGGCGATCTACTACAACCCCGCCGGAATCACCCAACTCGACGGCACCCAGGTCCGCATCGGAGCTTACGCCATCACGCTGGAAGCTTCCGTCGATCCGACAGTTCCCGGCCGCAGCTTGGATTCAAAATTCGAGTATCAAGGCGTCCCGCAACTTTTCCTGACTTACAAGGCTCCGAAGTCCCCGGTGGCCGTCGGCTTCGGCATCTACGCGCCATTCGGATTCGGGATCGAATATCCCGACAACACCCCGTTCCGCACCCTGGCCAAAAAAGGCCGCATCGAGTATCTCACTTTCAATCCGGTGCTAGCCATCGAAGTGACCAAGACACTCTCGATCGCCGCCGGCCCGACGGTGAATCATTCCAAGGCGAAGCTGACCCGCGGCATCATCGTGCCGCATGATGAGTTTCTCTTCGACGGTGAAGGTGTCGGTTATGGGTTCAATGCCGGTGTCTTTTGGAACCCTCACCGGATGCACCACTTCGGTCTGACTTATCGCAGCGAGACCAACGTGGACTACAGCGGCCATTCCCGCGTGCATATCCCGTCCTTCACCGCGGCGACTCCATTCGGGCCTTTCCCTGTCGCGCAGTTCGACAGCGAAGAAGACTCGGACTTGAAGTTCCATTTTCCACAAACCATTGCAGCGGGTTATTCCTTTCAGCCCACGCCGGACTGGAACTTCGAGGTGGATGTGGAATGGACCGATTGGGACAGCCTCAACACACTGAACCTCAAACAACACTCCGGGAATATCGCACTGCCGTTCAACTGGGAATCGAGCTTCATTTACGAATTCGGAGTCACGCGGAAGTTCGGCCGCGGACTCAGTCTCAGCGCGGGCTACATTTACAGCGAGAACTCAGTCCCGAATGAGAGCTTCAATCCCATCGTGCCTGATTCCAACCGGCACATCTTCAGTCTAGGTCTTGGACAGCAACTCGACCGCCTCAGTTGGGATGTGACTTATCAATATGCACATGGTCCGAATCGCGAAGTCAACAACGGGACGGCAGCCAATGGCACCTATCACTTTCAAAGCCAGGCTTTGACTTTCTCCGTGGGCTATCGGTTCTGAATCAACCGAACCGAGCCATGTTGAAATATTTCTTCATCCTGCGGAAAAAGCCGGAGATGTCCGCCGAGGAATTCCATCGGTATTGGAAAGAAACGCACGGTCCGATCGTCGCGAAACTGCCGGGGCTCGTGCGCTACTTTCAGCACCACGTCGTCTCGGTTCCACGGGCGGAGTATGTGCAGGTCGATGCGGCGGTGGATGGCATCGTCGAGACTTGGTGGGAATCCGAGGAGGCGCTGATCAAGGCACAGGGCTCGCCGGAACTCGCGGCGGTGGTCGCGGATGAACCCAACTTCATGGGCCACTCGAATCATTTCGTGCACACCCTTTTCGTCACCGAAACGGTCGAAGTGCTGGACAGGGTGGGTAAATAATTTTCGCAGGATGTTCGCCAATCCCCCGGCCTGCGCCAAAGTAACCGGATGAACGACTCAGACGTCCCCCCGACGCGAGTTCCGAGCGGATTGGACGCTCCGAAACGGAAGCCGATTCTGCTCATCGTCGATGACGAAGAGGGTCCGCGGCAGTCGCTCCGCATCGTTTTTAAAAACGAATACGAAGTGCTCGTGGCCAGCAACGGCGAGGACGGGATCGCGATGGCGATGGAGCATCCGATCGATGTCGCGGTGCTCGATATTTTGATGCAGGGCATGTCGGGCGTGGAACTGCTGCGCGAGTTGAAGGAACTCGATCCGCACATCGAAGTCGTCATGCTCACGGCTTACGAAACCGTGGAAACCGCCCGGCGCGCCCTCCGATACGGCGCGAGCGATTACCTCAACAAGCCATTCGACATTCCGACGATCCGCGCGGCGGTCCGGCGGGCGGCGGAAAAGCGCGAGGCCGCGATCGAACTGCACGGCACGCACGACCGGCTCGAGGAATTGCAGCGCGAGATCCAGCTCCAGCGGGTGCAGGAGGAAGTGACGCGCGCCAAGGGCGAGATTTACGCGAGCGTGCTCCACGACATCAACAGCCCGCTGACCGTCATTTCGGGCTTTATCGAGATAATCAACCGTTCGATGCAGGACGCCGCGAGCGTCGAGGGCGAGCAGTTGCAGACGATCAAGGGCGATCTCAAAAAACTGCACGGGCAGGTCGGCCGATGCTTCGAGATTTCACGTCGGTATCTCAGTTTTCTGAATGCCGGGACTGCACAGAAAACGGCCGTCGGCGTGCAGCAAATCCTGGTCGATGTGAAAGACCTGCTGCTGCGCCATCCGAGCGCGGAAGGCCACGAACTCACCGTCGAGCCGCTCGAGTCTGATGTGATCGCCGAGATCAACGGCACGGACCTTCTGCAGATATTGCTGAACCTCACGATCAACGCGCTGCAATGCACCGACGCGCCGCACTCCGTGCGGATTCAGGCGCGGCGTCTCAGCGAGCCGCTCGACCTCGACACGTTTCACGACGGGCCGCAGGAACGGTTCATCAACCGCGAGGGATTTCTCAATCGCGCGCCGCTGCTCGCCATCAGCATCACTGACGACGGCCCCGGGATCGCGCCGGAAGTCGTGGCGAAAATGTTCGATGAAAACATCACGACCAAGGCACCGGAACGCGGCACGGGACTCGGGCTTTCGATCGTGCGGCGGCTCGTGAAAGAAGCGAACGCGGCCGTGCATCTCGAGACTCGGATCGCGCAGGGTTCGACCTTTACGATCACCGTCCAAGTCCGGCAATAACCGGCGGCGCGCGCCGGAGTGCGCTACATTCAACCATGTCCGAGCCGCTGGAAAACTCCGCCCGCCACGTCGTCGCGCGTCTGCGCGAGGCGGGGTTCACGGCCTACTACGCCGGCGGTTGTGTGCGGGACATGCTACGCGGTGCGGTCCCGCACGATTACGATATCGCGACCAGTGCGCGGCCCGAGGAAGTGCAGGCGCTCTTTCGCCGGACGGTCGCTGTCGGGGCGCAATTTGGCGTCGTCTGCGTGCTCGAAGACGGGGCGGAATTTCAGATCGCGTCGTTCCGTGCCGACGGTAAATACATCGACGGACGGCACCCCGAGAGCGTGACTTTTTCCTCCGCGCAGGAGGACGCGGAGCGCCGGGATTTCACGGTGAATGGAATGTTTTTCGACCCGCTGGAAAACGAGGTAATCGACTACGTCGGTGGCCAGCGCGATCTCGCAGCCGGGCTGTTGCGGGCCATCGGCGATCCGGCAGCGCGGTTCCGCGAGGACCGTCTGCGGATGCTACGAGCGGTCCGGTTTGCGACGGTTCTCGGCTTCGACATCGACCCGGCGACATGGCGCGCGGTGTCGGAAAATGCGGCGCACATTCACGAGGTCAGCGCCGAGCGCATTCGCGAGGAACTCGTAAAAATCTTCACCGCTCCGAAGCGCGTGCGCGGCTTCGACCTGCTCGATGAGAGCGGACTGTTGCGTGAAATTTTACCCGAGATCGAGGCGCTGAAAGGCTGCGAGCAACCGCCGCAATTTCACCCGGAAGGCGACGTTTTCGTCCACACCCGGCGGATGCTGGAGTTGCTCCCGGAACAGGTTTCCGTCCCGCTCGTTTTCGCCGTGCTTTTTCACGATATCGGCAAGCCGGGGACGTTCAGTTGTGATCCCGTCGAGCAGCGCATTCGCTTCAATGGCCACGACAAACTCGGAGCCGGGATGACTGCCGAAGTCATGCAGCGCCTGCGTTTTTCGAACCGCGAAATCGAGGCGACGGTCGAGGCGGTCGCGCAGCACATGGTCTTCAAAGACGTGCAGCAGATGCGCGTGGCGAAGCTCAAGCGGTTCATGGCGCGCCCCACTTTCGAGGAGGAAATGGAGCTGCATCGCGTCGATTGCACGAGCAGCCACGGGATGCTGGACAACTACGTCTTTCTGCGCGCGAAAGCGGACGAATTTTCACACGAGCCGCTCATCCCGCCGCCGCTGCTCACCGGCCGGGATTTACTGGCGCTCGGTCTCACGCCTGGGCCGCGATTCAAGGAAATCCTGGAGGCCGTGCAATCGCGCCAACTCGACGGCGCGCTGAGCACGCGAGACGAAGCCGTGGAGTTCGTGCGCGCGGAGTTTTTGGTGCCGCCGGCAACGCCGGATGGCGCGCCGAACTCCTGAAGCGGGCTGTCTTAAAAGTCGCGTGGGCGTAAAAAAAGCGGCGCGTGGATGCGCCGCAAAAACAAGGCGGAATGGCCTTTCTGCGCGCAGCGCGTTCGAGTGCGCTGCGTCCCCGCAGCGCTTTTGCCACGCGGCTGCACGCCCACCCACCGGGGCGGGCGCATCTGCTGCCACGTTTCGGCATCCAGCTTCACGAATCTGTTGACCGCCCGGCCTCGGCTGATACTTTCGCGCTTCGGAAATTTTCGGGCTGTGGCTCAGCTTGGTAGAGCGCCTCGTTCGGGTCGAGGAGGTCCAGGGTTCGAATCCCTGCAGCCCGACCACTTTTTCACTCTGAAAGGTGGTCATCTTTTACTCAATACTTTCCGCCGGTGGGGCCAGAACGGGGGGGGCTCCACCTCGCAGTGTCGATCGGACTCGCGCAGACTAATTCGTGGCGGGCACTCAATCCCACAATGCGCTCGCTGGGAAGGCATTGGATTAAGTACCATCACACCGGCATGACCACCCGTGACTCGCATAGTTTCCTGAAGGATCTCGATAGAAAGCTCTGGTCCGCCGCCGACCGGCTCCGCGCCAATCTCGACGCCGCGGTTTACAAGCACGCCGTCCTCGGCCTGATCTTCCTCAAATACGTCTCCGACTCCTTTGCCGTGCGGCAGGCCGAGATCGAGGCGCAGCTTCGCGATCCGAAGAGCGACTACTTCCTCAATCCTGCCGACTACGGCGACGAAGGCAGTGCCGAATACCTCGAAGCCATCCGCGCCGAGCTGGAAGAGCGCGATTACTACCTCGAGAAAAACGTCTTCTGGGTGCCCGCGCTCGCCCGTTGGAAGACGCTGCAGGATAGCGCCAAGCTCCCGCCCGGCTCCGAGATCACGGTCAAAAACGGCAAGACCAGCACCTACAAGATCACCTCCACCGGCAAGCTCATCGACGACGCGCTCGATGCCGTCGAAAAGGAGAACCCGAAGCTCAAGGGCGTCCTCAACAAGACCTACACCCAGCTCCAGATCGACCCGGCGAATCTCTCCAGCCTCATCGACCTCATCGCCACCATCCCCTTCGAGCACGCCGACCTGCACGCGAAGGACATCCTCGGCCACGTTTACGAATACTTCCTCGGCCAGTTCGCCCTCGCGGAGGGGAAAAAGGGTGGCCAGTATTTCACGCCGAAATCCATCGTCTCGCTCATCGTCGAGATGCTCGAGCCCTACCAGGGGCGCGTCTATGATCCGGCCATGGGCTCGGGCGGATTCTTCGTCCAGAGCGAAAAGTTCATCGCCGAGCACGGCGGCAAGACCGACGACATCGTGATCTATGGACAGGAGTCGAATCCGACGACCTGGCGGTTGGCTGCGATGAACATGGCGATCCGGGGACTAGGTTTCTTCTTCGGGAACGAACCGGCCAACAGCTTCACCAGCGACCAGCATCCCGATCTCCGCGCCGACTTCGTGATGGCCAATCCGCCGTTCAACATCAGCGAATGGTGGGACGCGAAGCTGGAGGGCGACCCGCGCTGGCGCTACGGCACTCCGCCGCGGGGCAATGCGAACTTCGCCTGGATCCAGCACATGCTCCACCACCTCGCGCCGCAGGGCAGCATGGCGCTCCTCCTATCGAATGGCTCCACCACTTCATCCGCTGGAAACGAGGATGAGATCCGCCGCGCCCTTATCGAGGCCGACCTTATCGAGTGCATGGTTTCGCTTCCGGGCAATCTCTTCACGAACACAACCATCCCCGCCTGCATCTGGTTCCTCACGAAGAGCAAAAAGGCGCGCGGTGCGAGCCGCACGGGCGGTGATGCCTACCGCGACCGCACCGGCCAGACCCTCTTCATCGACGCCCGCAAACTCGGCTACATGATCGACCGCGTCCTGCGCGCCTTCACCGCGGAGGATTTGGAAAAGATCATCGGCACCTTCTACGCGTGGAAACGGCATCAGTTCGGGAGCGCGGGCTTCCAGCCCGCTTCAGCCGGCATCCTGCCGGCGTTCGGGAATGCTGCGAATGCCGCCAAAGGTGTTCCGCAGGATGCGAAACACAGCGGGCAAGATGCCCGCGCTCCCCAAGACTCGCTCTACGCCGACGTCCCCGGCTTCTGCAAATCGGCGACCATCGAGGAAATTGCCGCGCACGGCTTCGTCCTCACCCCCGGCCGCTACGTCGGCGCGGAAGATGCCGAAGATGACGGCGAGCCTTTCGAGGAAAAGATGACGCGACTCGTCGCGGAGTTGGACGGGCAGTTCGCCGAGTCCGCGAGCTTGGAACAGGAAATCAAAGCAAACTTCGAGGGACTCGGATTTTCACTTCTGACCAAAGCATCGTTCACGCGCGAGCCATGAAACCTTTCGCCCTCGCCATCTTCCGCGAGGCTGTCTCCGCTGGTCGGATCGAATGGCGCAAACACGCTCTCCAAAAGGTTCTCGAACGCGGCCTCTCGCTGCAAGCCGTTCGCGAAGCCATGCTCCATGGCGAGCGGATTCGTGACTACGCGGACGACAAACCTTTTCCCAGCGCACTGTTCTTAAGTTATCATTCCGGCATCCCCCTCCATGTCGTGGCAGCGTGTGACGAATCGAATGGGCGCGCCTATGTCATCACCGCCTACGAACCCTCTCTCGATGTCTTTGAGACTGACTACAAAACCAAACGAACATGACCAAATATCCGACTGATCTCTGTCCGCTTTGTGGCGGAAATAAAGAACCGGGCAAAGTCACCTTCACGGCAGATTTGGGCACTGGCGTTGTCGTGGTGCGCCGGGTGGATGCCACCGTTTGCACCCAATGCGGCGAAGAATGGATCGATGAAGCAACCGCCCTACGGCTGGAAAAGGTGGTGAACGAAGCGCGCGCCCAGCGTCGCGAGGTGGAAGTCACCGCTTTTGCGTAGCACCCGACGGATTCCGCCCGGATCGTCATGAAAGTAACCTACGACCCCGAAGTGGATGTCCTCCGCGTCCTGTTTGGCAGCGGACTCGTGGAAGTGAGCGATGAAGACAAGCCCGGCGTGATCATTGATTACGACAGCTCCGGCAACATCGTCGGCCTGGAAATTCTCAACGCTTCGCAGCGGGTCGAGAATCCTCGTTCTGTTGAATACGCGGTCACGTCCTGAGGGAACTTGGCCCTCTCGGAATGAACATGGCATGTGAGATCGTGGGTCGAGATTGGCCCGGAGGGCCAGCGGAAATTAGCCGGTGGTGCCAACCACCGGAACCCGCCGCACCATACGGTGCGTCCCGGCAGGGGCGCTGGAGCGGGATGCCGATTCCGCCGCCCCTGCCAGGGCGGTTCCGTGGGTGGACGTTGGACCGGTGGTCGGCACCACCGGCTAATTTCCGTGCGCCCTCCGGGCGCGAAGGCGAGTCGGCGAAGCTGGAACAGGGGATCAAAGCGAACCTCACAAGGTTGGGACATGGCGGCTGATCGATTCTTCAGCGCCAACGGCGCGGCCCATGCCAGCCCAGGGCAACGCCCTGGGTCTGCGGCGGATTTTGATCCAGCCCTGAAGGGGCGGCCCAACCGTTGTCTCGCCCTTTCAGGGCTGGGTTTGTTTTTGGACATCGAACCCAGGGCGTTGCCCTGGGCTGGCTTGGGTCGCCCCTTTGGGGCTGCGGAAGGAGGGCTGGGTTATGGTAGTTGATTACTCCGACATCGGCTCGTTTCCAGACGCATGGACGCTGACGCGAGTTGGTGATTTTGCTTCGGTGAAAGGGGGCAAGAGACTCCCTGCCGGAACCGCACTCATTCCAACTCGGACGAGCCACCCTTATCTGCGCATCGTGGATTTCAAGGACGGGGGAATCGACAAGGCCAGACTCATGTTTGTGCCCAACGACGTATTCCCGCAAATCGCCCGCTACGTCATCAGCGCACGCGACATTTATATTTCGATTGTGGGGACGATTGGCTTGGTGGGTGTGGTCGGTGAAGGTTTGGATGGCGCGAGTCTCACCGAAAACGCAGCCAAGATTTGCAGCATCGCAGACCATGCTGACCGGGATTACGTCGCCGCATTTCTCGGCTCAGGTTGGGGACAGCATCAAATCGGCGCCCTCACCGTTGGCTCGACGCAACCGAAGCTCGCACTTTTCAGAATCGCAGACATCCGCGTCCCGCTCCCACCCCTCGCCGAGCAAAAAGCCATCGCGGCGGTGCTGGGGGCGCTGGACGACAAGATCGAGTTGAACCGGCGGATGAACGCGACGCTGGAGG
>JAYVPW010000016.1:0-2814 GCA_043777315.1 Spartobacteria bacterium
CACCGGCGTTTCGTGCGCGTGTTTGTGAACGGCCAGCAGCGCCAGCAGGTGCTCGAAGACACGCAGCAGCCAGGCGGCGAATTCCTCGCGGAATGGTTCCCGAATGACGACGCGGGGCGGCTTCACAAATCGCAGGATTGGGTGGAGTTTCAGGACGACGCGATGAGTGCGCTCGGCGATCTCCGCGCGACGCTTGGGAATTTCACCACGACGGGAGGGGTGAAAAAAACGGCACACTATCGCTGGCTGTGGGCACCGCGCGGCGGCGATGTGCTGGACAATGATTTCGCGGATTTTTTCGCGCTCGTGGATGCGCACAACCTGACCACCAGTGCCTACCAAACGCAGATTTCGGCGCTGGTGGATGTGAGTTCATGGATGCGTGCGATGGCGCTACAGCGCATCGCTGGCAACTGGGATTCCTACGGCTGGAGCATCGGCAAAAACATGTATGCCTACAAACCGCGTTTGGGCCGCTGGTCGATGATCCCGTGGGACATCGACTTCTCGTTCGCGCAGACCGGCGACTCGGCGGTCTCGGATCTTTTTTCCAATACCTCGGAACACATCAACAACGAGTCGCTGGCCGACACGCTGATGCTGAAGTTTCGCAATAACGTGACCTTCCGCCGCGAATACTGGCGGGCCTTCAGCGACGCGGTGAACGGGCCGATGCTCGCGGCCAATGCACGCATTGATCTCGTGCATAACGGGCTGCTCGCGGAGGGCGTGACGCCGAGTGGAATCGCGACGGTGAAGACTTACACGACCGACCGGCGGAACTACATTCTGAGCCAGCTCGCGACCGTTGCGGCAAATTTCACCGTGGCCGGGCCGACGACTTTCAGCACCGCGAACAGCACGCTCTTGCTGAGTGGCACGGCTCCCGTGAGCACCGCGAACATTGAGGTGAATGGGCTCGTGCTCTCGCCGGTGTGGTCGTCCGTCACGGCGTGGAGCGCGAGCTATCTGCTCGCGCCCGGCACGAATACAGTCGTGATTCGCGCGCTCGATGGCATGGGCGGCGTGCTCGGCACCACGACGCTCACCGTGACCTATACCGGCACCGCTTCGTGGGCAGCGTTGCGCATCAATGAATGGATGGCGGCGAACGATTCGTATCTCGATCCGGTGGACGGCGACGCCGATGACTGGCTCGAAATTTACAACCCGACTGGCTCGCCGGTGAACGTCGCGGATTGGCGGCTGAGCGACAATCCAGCGCTGCCCGCGAAGTTTGCGATCCCTGCCGGCTACAGCATCCCGGCGGGCGGGCGGCTCTTCGTGTGGGCGGACAATGAGGTGGTGCAAAACACCGCCGGGAATCCGCAACTGCACACGAATTTCAAAATCAGCGCCGCGGGTGGATCGCTCCTGCTCTCGGCACCGGATGGGACGCTCGTGGATGCCGTGACCTTCGGCGCGCAGACGGCGGATCGCACGGAGGGTCGCTATCCCGACGGCGCGGACGGCATCCGTGCGCTCACGCTGCCGACGCCGGGCACCGCGAATGCGCTTACGCAATTCACCGGGTTCACGCGCGCGGCGACGACGGTGACGCTGACTTTCACCACCACGCCGGGCCTGCGCTATCAAGTGGAAGCGAGCGATGATCTCCTCGCCTGGAATCCGGTGGGAACTGAGCAGGTCGCCAGCGCGGCTACGCTCTCAGTCCAGGACCCCGGATCCACCGGCAGGCGGCGGTTTTTCGGCGTTAAAGTTGCCCCTTGAGGATGCGTGCAAGATTACAAGTTGACTGAATCACCATCGTTGCCGCACACGCACCAAAGCGAATTGTGAACACCTCCACCCCGCCGCTCGTTTCTCACCAGTGGTTCATTCCCATCAAAGTGATTGGAAGTGTTAGGTGGCGGGCGCAGATTCTGCTGGCCGCCGACGAAACCATCCCGGCGGAGCCCTCAAAGATGCGACATCGCCCGCGCCGTTGGGGGCCCTATCATCACGGTCGAACGCACCCGCTGCGCGCTGGCGGAGCACGCCTTTGAGGTGGCCGTGCAGGGCTGGCCGCCCCGCCGCCAAATATCCCGCACCAAAGTGGACGGCTGGACGGAGGCGCATCTGGTCGCCGCCGCTTGCAGCGCGCCGCCTGCCGGGCGCGCCCGGACAGGCGGCGTGACAGGATTATGAACCGGAGCGCAGAGGAGATCGCCAGCCGCAGGCTGCCCACAGGGCGAGCGCAGCGCGGCTATATGTGCGCTACGGGATGGGCCGTGCGTTTATGGTCTATCGTCCGCTGGAGAGCCGGCGCGCCGTGGGGTCAGCGCACGACGCAGCACTATGCCGAAACCATCCGCTGGCTGGGTGATGAAATTTATCCTGGCGCGGAGAAGATCGTGCTATTACAGGACAATCGCAACACGCACACCCCGGCCTCCCTCAATGAAGCTTTCCCCGCAGCGGAGGCGCTGCGTCTCAAAGAGCGCACCGAATGGCACTCCACGCCCAAACACAGGAGTTAGCTGAACATGGCGGAAATAGAAATCGGGATGGCCCAACGGCAGTGCCTGAACCGGCGTCTGGCGAAACAGGCGACAGTGGAAAAGGAACTCCTGAACCGGGCCGACACGCCCAACGTTGCCAACGCGACGACGGCCTTGCAGTTCACCCTGCCAACGCCCTATCAAACTCAAGCGACTCTACCCAACAACTTCACGGGGATGAACCACTAGGTGAGGTGTGAGCCTTGGGTTTCGACATAGACGGCGTAGAGCGATTGCCCGGCGGTGATGAAGAGCCGGTTCCGTTTCGCTCCGCCGAAGCAGAGGTTCGAGCCGGGTTCCGGCAGGAGGATTT
>JAYVPW010000017.1:0-11008 GCA_043777315.1 Spartobacteria bacterium
GGCTGCGTAGCTGAGATAGATTAGCACCTCGCTGAAGACGAGGGGAGTCCGGTGCGATACCGGAAGCAGCCACCATTTTCATTCGCGTCATTGGTGTAACAGCAAGCACGGCGGTCTTCCAAACCGCAGGCGCCGGGGCGGCACCGGCATGGCGCACCATTTTTAGCTCCCGAGGTGTAAGAGTTCTGCATTCCGCTTTGCGAAGGCGGAGGTTCGAGGTGCAAGTCCTCGCGGGAGCACCATTTCAGATTCCTCCGTGGCAGAGGTCAGCAATGCACCGCACTCGTAATGCGGACCATGCCGGGGCAGCGCCGGCCGGAGGATCATTTTTCAAACGGAGGCCGTGATGTAACAGCCAGCATTCGATCCTGTGAAGATCGCCGAGCGGGGGCAGCACCCGTCGGCCTCCCCATTTTGAAGCGTAAGAATAAATATCAACCTCAGCAGAAAGAGATACCATGAAAACAGACATGACTGATTCAGATCAACCTCCAGTTCGAGTCACGCCCGACCAAATGATGGTATGGCTTGAACGAGCCTCTCGCGGCTTGATCGAGAACGAGATTATCACGCTCGATCGTGTGGTGAAGCGTTCACAATACCTTGCGGAAGACGTGAATCGGATAGCCTTCTCCGCCTTTTCCGTTCTCGGACTTCACGAATTCGAGCACCGCGTAGGCGAGCGAGAAGTGATCTTGCCGCTGGTTGAATATGCTTTCGGCGAGACTCGCCAAAACATTGACAATGCTTCACCCGAACAAGTGCCAGAACAGATGGCAAAAATTCGCTGCATGGAAGGGACATGCTTAAACCGTGAGGATCTCGCCTACTTTGCGCGAGTGTGCGAGATAGGGCGAAAAGCCATCCCGGAACTTTGGTTCACCGATGAGCGCTTGCGAAATGATCTCAGAAATCCGCAGAAGCACCTTCCGACATTGAACGAAGTCTGGTGGCTCGATCTATGGCCGGGATTAGACCCGTCCCGCGTGAGACGCGAGGAGCAGATTAACCCGCCTTCGGCTTCTTCAGTTGATTGGGTATTCCCGCTCCGAAATACCAATATCTTAAATTGGGAACATGACTTTACGATCAATTTGGAGATCAAACAGATTTTCACGTCGTTGGAGACCCAAGTTCACGGCGATTACGCCTTGCCATTGAAAGACATTTTTCAAGGTGTTGAAGGAAAGTTCCGCCGAAGCCTTGAACACGAGGTGAATGTCGTAGCAGTCACGCTGCTTTGCGAAATCACTCCAGTGCTCGAAGAGCGAATCATGATGAGACTTCGCGCCGATCCATTGATTGATGCGGTCTTATTGTGGACCCCGATCTCGCAGCGCAGGCAATTTTGTTTCCTCTACAACGACGGCAACCATCCTGGATGGGTGTGGAAAAAAGGGATTCTGAAGACATGCTTGGGAAGACCATCCATTGAGGATTGTGCGCGCGTGTTCTTCTTCAAACACCCACTAATCGGGCTAAACCAGCAAATACATCATGGTGGCAAGTGAGGTACCGGAATCTTGGTAGCCCTAATCGGAAGCGGCATTCACGCGCCGGTAGATCAATAGCAGATCGCCGCACCGACATTGCGGAGGCAGGCGGGGCAGCCGTTCGACGCGCTGCGCTTGCTCAGGCCCTGAGCCGGTCGAAGGGAACCGCCCCGGCGCACCATTTCTCAAAACTCCCGTAGCTCAATGTATAGAGCACCGCGCTTCGAACGCGGAGGTTGCAGGCGAAATTCCTGCCGGGAGCACCATTCATTTTCCCCGGCGTAGCCCAACAGAAGAGGCACTCCGCTCAGAACGGAGCCAGTGCGGGTGCAAATCCAGCCGCCGGGACCACTCTTGCTCCCGTAGCCCAACGCAGAGGCAGCGGACTTAAACCCCGCTCAGTGTCGGTGCGACTCCGACCGGGAGCATTCTTCTCAATGCCCGCGTAGCCCAATAGCAGAGGCACCGACTTCAAACCTCGGTCAGTGCAGGTGCAACTCCTGTCGTGGGCACCGATGGAACGTGAACCGGACAAGCGAGCCGGGATTGCCGCTCCGGCGGCTATGCATTTGGCGCTCCGCGTTTTTGGGGAGGCGCTACCGCGCGGGCGTTCTTTGCTAAAGAGATCGTCGCGCATTTCGCGTGATGGGGAGCATGCCCTCCGCGTTTCGCTGTTTTCATCAAAAGCCCGTGACTGCGTGACGCGATAGCGTCTTCTTGCAAAACGCGGAGCGCATTTGGCAGGTCGCTGGCAGCGACAATCCAAGAGCCGAGCGCCTCGCCTTTCAAGCGAGTCCTAGCCGGTGCGAATGCGTGGCGCGCGAGCGTCTTTGTCGCTGGTCGCGGAGCGGATTCTGCATGGCAGCCGGAGCTGCAATCCGGCCACGGGTGCCATTTCACAACAACGGTCGCGTAGCCCAATCGGAAGAGGCACGGCGTCGAGAGCGCCGCCAGTGCTGGTTCGACTCCAGCCGCGACTACCACTTTGAACCCGAAGCTTTGATAGCGAAGCCGCCGCCTTTTAAGCGGCTCAGGTGGGTGCAAGTCCCAACGGGTTCATTTCCTTTCCGCCGGATTCGCCATCCGCAGCCGCACGGCATCGCCGCACGCGGTTCTGCACATCGGCTCACCGGCGGCTAACCAGGTAATCGGCTCATCACCGAATGATAGCGGGTTCGACTCCCGCAAACCGATCCACGGCGGTGGCCCGCACGCGAGTGCAACCGCGACGCAGCTCAGCGCGGCAGGCTTCGGCCATGCTGCCCGCTGCCGAGCGGTGGCTGCCGCCGTGGATCGCAATTTTTCAACCAACAACAACACACACCATGACCAACGAAAACATCCTCATTCTGATCGTCGTTCTCACCTTCGCCGGTGCCATCGCGGCGAACTTCATCCGCGCGCGCTATCGCCACGAGTTCATCGTGAGCGACGGCTGCGCGGGTCTGCTCTACCACGAGGGCAAACTCATCGCGACCCTCGCTCCGGGCCGCCACGTCCGCTGGGGCAACAACTACCGCTTCGCGGCCGTCGAGACGCGCAAGACCTTGCTCAATGTCGCCGGCCAGGAGGTGCTCAGCGCTGACAACGTGAGCGTGAAGCTCAGCGTCGTGCTCACCACGCAGATCGTCGACGCCGGCAAGAGCGTGCAAGCTGCGGACAACTACGCGATGCACATCTACAGCGCGACGCAGTCGGCCGTCCGCACGGTCGTCGCGGGTGTGACGATGGACGCCCTGCTCACGCAGCGTGTCGCCATCGCCACGCAACTCCGCGAACTCATCGCGCCGCAGGCCGAGGCCGTCGGCGTGCAAGTCCACGCGGTCGAAGTGCGCGACGTGATGCTGCCGGGCGAACTGCGCAAGGCTTTCAGCGAAGTGCTCAAAGCCAAGCAGGAAGGTCTGGCCGCGCTGGAGCGCGCCCGCGGCGAATCCGCCGCGCTGCGGAATCTCGCGAACGCCGCGCGTCTCGTGGAGAGCCATCCGGCGCTCGTGTCACTGCGCTTCCTGCAGACGCTCGAGGCATCCGACGCAGGCCGCATGATCGTGATGAACGATCTCGCGTCCCTGCTCCCGGCGCTGGGCGCGCGCGGCGCCAAGCCGTCCGCGCAGGCGTCGGATGAAACGTGAAACAAAACTTGTGAGGGGGAAAACCAAATCCCCGGCGGCGGCACACGCTGCCGCCGGGGAAAGTGGCTTGGGCTTCAGCCTGAAGCTTCACCCCGCATTTGGGCTGAAGCCCAAACCACTTTGCCAGCGCTGCCATCACCGGCGGCGTTTCCATTTTCCAAAAAAAACACCCAACCAATGAACACCCAAACACACACACGGTTCGCGCCCGAATTGCGCGAGCGGGGCGCACGGCCCTCGCAGAAACCAGCCGTGGAGACTCGCGTGCAGCTTCACGCGGAGTTCGAGATCGACAGCGATCTCGCCGATCTCGGCGACGCATTTGCGCGCGGGCCGCTGCACGAGATTTCGTTCAGCTTTGATCCCGAGACGGGCCTCGACACGCTCTCGGAAGTCTATGCCTACCGCGTCTTCCGCGCGTATCGCTGGGCCGACTCGGGCAAGCTGAAATGGAGCCGGCTCGTGCTCCGCTTTGCGCACGATGTCTATCTCGTCGCGCGGAGCTGGGGCAGCGGCTTCATCTACGCGGGCAGCGCGGAAAAGGCGGAGGCCATCCTCGCGGAAATCACTGCCGTGCTCGGCGACACGCCGAAGCCGGAGGAGCCCGCATTTTACATGGTTCAGCGCGACGGTTCCGAGATCAACGCCGAGGCGATCCGCAATGTGCCGGATTCGCTGAGCGATGATTTCATCCGCCTCGCCTACGGCGATGATGCGCTCGCGTGGATGGATGCGCTCGCGCGCCGCACCGCCGAGCGCACGGGCGGCCTGAGCATCCTCGAAGGCCCGCCCGGCACCGGCAAGACGAGCCTCGTCTCGGAACTCATCCGCCGCCTGCGCACGACGCACATCTTCTACGTGATGCCCGTGAGCAGCGACGGCGCGCTCACGTCGCCGGACTGGGTTTCGTTCTGGCAAAATCAAAACCGTGTCCACGCCGACCGCATCAAGGTCGTCGTGCTCGAAGACGCCGAGCGCATCCTGCTCGGTCGCAGCACCGCCGACCGCGACGCCGTGGCCGCCGTGCTGAACATCGCCGACGGCCTGCTCGGGCGGATGCTGAAACTGCACCTGCTCTGCTCGGTGAACGCGCGTTTCGAGGAACTCGATCCCGCCATCCAGCGCCCCGGCCGTCTGATGAACTACCGCCGCTTCACGTCCATCCCGCGCGACCGCGCCATCGCGCTCGCCGCGATGCAGGGCGCGGCCTTCGTGCCGCACCCGGAGGTGGATGAGTTCACGCTCGCCGAAGTCCTCCAGCCCGCGCCCGTGCCGATGCGCGGCGCGAGGAAGGCGATTGGCTTCGGTCACGCACGCGTCGCGAGATAGCTGCTGCTGCGCACAGCGTCGGCCCGCAGGTTTCGGGGGAAAGGGAAACGCCCCGGCGATGGCTCACGCTGTCGCCGGGGCAAATTTTTTCAGCATCACAACCAACCAGGAAAGGAGACCACCATGAACGACTCACTCGTTCTTTCGCGCGTCCGCGACGCGCTCGCCCGGATCGAATCCGAGCGAAACGTGCGCGTGCTTTTCGCGCGCGAAAGCGGCAGCCGCGCGTGGGGCTTTGCCTCGCGCGACAGCGACTACGACGTGCGCTTTCTCTACGTCCACCGGCACGACTGGTATCTCTCGGTCGAGGACCGGCGCGACGTCATCGAAAAGCCCATCGCCGATGATCTCGACGTGAGCGGCTGGGAACTTCGCAAGGCGCTGCGGCTGCTCCGCAAGAGCAATCCTCCGCTGCTCGAATGGCTGAAGTCGCCGGTCGTGTATCGTCACGATCCGGTCTTCGCCGCCGAGTTCGGCGCGCTGGCGGCGGAGTTCTTTTGCCGCTCCGGCGGCCATGCAGAGAGCGCTCCGCGACCAGTTGCTATCGGCGCTTCCGCGCCACGCGTTCGCCGCGGCGCTGCTTCGCGCACTACTTGCACATGGCCTTCGGCAACTGGCGCGATTACCTGCGCGGTCGCGAGGAGGTGAGTCTGAAGAAGTATCTCTACGTCTTCCGTCCGCTGCTCGCGTGCCGCTGGATCGAGCGCCAGCTCGGCCAGGTGCCGATGCGCGTCGCGCAACTCGTGGAGGGCGTGCTCGATGAAGCCGATGTGCGCGCCGCGCTCGCTGTTTGAGAGGAGGAAAGCCCCGTCGGTGTCTGCAATCCGGCAGCACTGACGGGGCACGGCGGGGTGCTTTCGCTAGAACTGCAGCCGCAATTTTCGCTCGGCGAGAACGGCCGCGTAGGCGGTCTTTTTTTCCGGCGAAAAAAAACTGGCGGCGAGTAACTCGTCCCACCACGGAAAGGCTGCCTGAAACCGCGCCACCATTTCATTCAGCACGCGTTCGTTGATCTGGAGTCGTTCGATCGCGAAGTAATCGAACAGGTCGTTTCGCGTGAGGTTGGAGCGCTTGCCGCGGATCGGCAGGGCCATTTCTTCCTGCGGCTTTTTGAGCGCGATCGTGGAATTCAGCAGGTCGTAGGCGGGCGCGAGGTCAATGCGCCCGCGCCGGGTGATGAGGGAGAAATTTTTCAAGTGCATGTCCTCATTTCCCGTGAGGAAGCTGAAGAGGGTGCGCTCGAAGAGTTTCACGCGCTCGATGGCGGGGAAGGTGCAGAAGCGATCCACGACGGCGGCGACCTTTTCCATCGAGGAATCGTATTTTGTCTCGCGGCTTGCGCCGGAGAGCTGGGCGAAGTCTTCCAGCGGCACGCGCGTGCGGCCTTCGCGGTCGAAGCGCCGGATGAAATACGTGAGCGAGTTGTCGCGGGCGCGGATGAGGCCATGCACGGGCACTTCGAGGCCGACGCTGGCGGCGAGGCGCATGGTGAGGTCTTCGTTTTCGGGCAGCTCGGGGAAGTCGAGGCTCGGCGGTTTGAGGATGAATCGCCCGTTGCGATCCACCACGTCGAATGCGCCGGCTTTCACGCGGAGCACGGCGCTGAGCTTGAGCTGCACGCCCTGGATGGACATTTTGCCCGCGCGTTCCAGTGCTTCCTGACGCTGCTCGGCTGCGGTGTAGTGGAGCGGGGAAAGGGACGCGAGATTGCGGCCGAGAAGTTTGAGTCCGCTGGCGGAATAATCGCCGTCGCCGTCGAACGGCTCGTAGGTGATAAGGCAGCGTTTCACGCGACCCCCTTTACCGTGAGCGAGCCGACGAGATCCTGGCCGGCGAGGATCAACTGGCCGAATAGATCCGAGCGATCCAGTTTGTCGCGGCGCAGCATCGCCTCCAATTGCATCCCCTCGGGCAGCAGGCCCTCGAACGCGGGTGGGAACCGATCGAATTCGTGAACCACCTTCGCGACAGGCATCGTCAGCGACGCTGGTTCGCCGGAGTAGCCATCCGCATACGTGAAACGCCAGCGCCCGCCGTCGAGTTCTTCGAGAATTCCCGCGAGTCCGGCCTGCTGATAGACCTCGGCCCGCTTCATGCCGATGGGCCTCCACTGCTTTCA
The DNA here is from genome assembly GCA_043777315.1 of Spartobacteria bacterium. Taxonomy (GTDB): domain Bacteria; phylum Verrucomicrobiota; class Verrucomicrobiia; order Chthoniobacterales; family Chthoniobacteraceae; genus CAIURC01. Next base: position 7,071 of record JAYVPW010000017.1, read on the forward strand.
ATGCGCTTTGGTGTTTCCCCGGCAGCAAGGCGCGCCATGAGCGGACTCTCGAAGCGGATGCTGATGTTGAGCACGGTGAGGATTTTCGTCAGCGTGTCATAGCGGAGCGACAGCTTGCCGTGCTCCAAGTCGAAGACCACGGTCTTGCCCACGCCAGCCAGCTTTGCCAGCCCGGCTTGGGAAAGGCCGCTCATGAGGCGATGTTTTTTGACGATTTCGTTGAGTGATTCCATTTTGCCGCTATGGCGGTAATTAATTACCAATTATTCCTTTGAATACAGTTTTTGGCGGGATAAGTCAATAATCTTACCGCTACAGCGGTATTTTCTCATTCCAACGAGATGGAATGCTTTGGAACCGTGCTTTGGAAATCAGCACTACCGCTACAACGGTAATTTCGAACGACAAAAAGAACAAACACCGCTGCTCCGCACCCGCATTGTGTCAGCACGCTGCGCCCGTCATTTTCAACACAACCACGACCATGAACACCAAAGACCTCATCCGCCTCGGCGTGCCGCTCGGCGAGCCGATCCGGCTTGCGCATGAATTCATCCAGAACTTCATCGCGCAGGGAAACGATGGCGCGCTGATCGAGACGGAGATTTTCAACATCGTCGCCAATCCGCCGGCGTTCTTCTCGGACGAACTGCGTGCGCCGCTGGCCCGTGCGGTCTATCGCCCGGCTTTCACGCCGCGCGCGGAACTCGCGCCGTGGCGTCAGTGGGGCGAGGGACTCGAAGCGGAGGCGGTGAAGCAGATGGCGAATGCGTGTGCGCTGCCGGTCGCGGTGGCGGGTGCGCTCATGCCAGATGCGCACGTGGGCTACGGCCTGCCGATCGGCGGCGTGCTCGCGACGGACAATGCGGTGATCCCGTATGCCGTGGGCGTGGACATCGCGTGCCGGATGAAGCTCACCGTCTATGACCGCAAGGCGAACACCATCGCCGGGCAGCGCGATCGTCTCGCGAACATCATCGAGGACGAGACGCGCTTCGGGATGGGTTGCAGTTTTCAGCAGCGCCGCCAGCACGATGTGATGGACGAGGATTGGAGCGTGTCTCCGATCACGGACCGTCTGCGTGACAAGGCATGGTCGCAGCTCGGCACGAGCGGCTCGGGAAATCATTTCGTTGAGTTCGGCGCGTTCACGGTGAGTGAAGCCGAGGCGGCTTTTTGGAAAACTGCGACGGGGGCGTCGCAGCCACATTTGCCGCCGGGCGAATACCTCGCGCTGCTCACGCACTCGGGTTCGCGCGGCACGGGGGCGCAGGTGTGCGACTACTACAGCAAGCGCGCGATGGCTCGCCACGAGCACTTGCCGAAGGAACTCAAGCACCTCGCGTGGCTCTCGCTCGATGACGCCGACGGCCAGGAATACTGGGCCGCGATGAACTTGATGGGTCGCTACGCCGCAGCGAACCACGCGCTCATCCACAAGCACATCGCGAAGAAGCTCGGCGCTCACATGATCCTCGACATCGAGAACCATCACAACTTTGCGTGGAAAGAAACGCATGTCGTGAACGGCGAAACGCGCGAGGTGATCGTGCATCGCAAGGGCGCGACGCCCGCGGGTGCCGGAGTGCTCGGGGTCATCCCGGGCTCGATGGCAACTCCCGGCTACGTCGTGCGCGGCAAGGGTTCGCCCGAGTCGCTGCACAGCGCGTCGCACGGTGCGGGCCGCGTGATGAGCCGCACGAAGGCGATGCAGTCCTTCACCTGGAGCGCGGTGAAAAAGCAACTCGCCGCCGCCGGCGTGGAGCTGCTGTCCGCGGGCCTCGACGAATCGCCGGGTGTCTATAAGGACATCCACGCCGTCATGGCCGCGCAGACTGATTTGGTCGAAGTCCTCGGCCAGTTCGATCCGAAGCTCGTCAAGATGTGTCCTGCCGGCGACCGCGCGGAGGACTGAGGGGGAAATTTAGGATTTAGGAATTAGAGATTTAGGATTTGAAATTGGTGATGAATAAAGACGAATTGAAACAACGGACGAAGGCGTTTGCGCTTCGTGTGATGAAGCTTGTGGATCATTTGCCACGCTCGAACAAAGGGCGCGTGCTTGGCGATCAATTGCTGCGCAGTGGAACCTCGGTCGCTGCAAACTATCGTGCGGCTTGCCGTGCGCGTTCGACGGCTGAGTTCATCTCGAAGCTCGGCAACGTGCTGGAGGAATCCGACGAGAGCGCGCTCTGGATGGAACTCATCATTGACGACGAACTGCTGCCTGCAAAACGCGTCGAATCCCTGCTCACCGAAGCCAACGAACTGACAGCCATTTTTTTCACCGCGCGCCGGACGACGCAGCGCGCAAATCCTAAATCCTAATTCTCTAAATGCTAAATTCCTCCACCGTCCTCGTGCTGAACCGGAACTGGCAGGCGATCCACGTGAAGACGCCCGCGGAAGCGTTCTGCATGCTCGCCACGGGCGCGGCCACCGCGCTCGACGTGCAGGGCGATGACTACATCACACCCGTGCGCTGGGACGACTGGCTCAAGCTGCCCGTCCGCGCCCACGACAACGCAGTGAACACACCGCGCGGTCCCGTGCGCGTGCCGACGGTCATCGTAGCCGCGAACTACGCGAAGGTGCCGATGCGTCGCCCGTGCTTCGGCTCTCGCGGCATCTGGGAGCGCGACGGTGGTGTCTGCCAGTACACCGGACGCAAGCTCTCGCCGAAGGAGGGCAACATCGATCACGTCATCCCGCGCTCGCGCGGCGGCAAAACGTCCTGGGACAACTGCGTCCTCGCGCACCGCGAAGTGAACTCGCGCAAGGCCGATCGTCTGCCGCATGAAGTCGGGCTGCGCCTGCGCAAGCAGCCGGTCGCACCGCGCGTGGTGCCGGCGACCGCGCTGATCCGCAACCATCACGGCGTCCGCGACTGGGATCACTTCCTCGCCTGACACCGTGACGACGCTGCGCATCCCTGTTCGCCAACTCGCCTGGGCAACCGACCTTCATCTCGGGTTCGTCGCAGGCGGATTGGTCCGCATGTTTTGCGAAGAATTGGCGCGGTCGCCTGCAGATGCGATCGCGATCACTGGTGACCTTTCCGACGGACGACGGCTGAATCCCCACCTGTCGCTCATCGCAGAGAGCGTGCAGAAGCCCATCTTCCTGCTGCTCGGCAATCACGACCGGTATCACACTTCGTTTGCCGATGCCGAAGAACAGGTGAGCCGCGTCATCGAAACTAATCCTCACATCCATCGCCTCACCGGACGCGAAGTCATCGAACTCAACCCACGCACCGCGCTCATCGGGATTGACGGTTGGGCCGACGGGCAATCCGGTTCCGGACCAGCGTCGCCCGTAGTTTTGAACGACACCATTCTGATCGATGATCTCGCAACGCTGTCGCGCGCCGCGGCGTGGAAGAAAATCGCGGAGCTGTCGTGCACATCAGCGGAAACGATCAAGCCCACACTCGACGCGGCGATGTCATCGTTTCGCGAAGTGATCCTATTGACTCACGTCCCGCCGCTGCGCGAAGCGACATGGCACGAGGGAAGCATCTCCGCGCCGGATTTTTTGCCGCACTTTTGCAACGCGCGGCTCGGTGAGGTGATTCGCGCCGCGTGCGCCCGGCATCGCGATGCAGAGATCACCGTCCTCTGCGGCCACACTCACAGCGAAGGCATTCACCACGAAGCCAACCTCACGGTACTGACAGCCGGGGCGGCCTACGGATCGCCGCGCATTGATCGCATCCTACGGATTTCCGACTGAACCACTGCGGCAAGCGACTTCGTGTCGCCTTCCATGCGGTCCACGTAGTGAACGGAGAGCTGCGCCCGGCGCTTCGCGGCGATTAATTCCGCAATGATATCGGCAGTTTTCTTTCCCTGATACGGCGCTTCGGTCCGCTCCCATTCTCGCACGGCTTGCAGCACGGTGTAACCGAACGGCTCAACGATTTCGCGGGCGAGGTT
>JAYVPW010000018.1:0-36952 GCA_043777315.1 Spartobacteria bacterium
CGCTCGGCTCGCTACGCTCGCCTTCGCTTCGCCGCTCCCGCAGGGGAGCTGGGCATTGCGAAGGAAGAGCAATTTACAGAAAAACTTTTACACCCCCCCGCGTGGGACCAGCAGTTTGAACAGGATGTCGCCGCGGGACATCTGGACGCTCTCGCCGAAGAGGCCATCCGTGACTTGCGCGAGGGACGCTGCCGGGACTTGTGAGGCACCGCGCCAACCCGAAGTTCTGGCAACATTACGCCCAGCTTCCCGAGGATATTCAGCGACTTTCCGATGAGAACTATAAGCTACTCAAGGGCGACTCGCGGCATCCGTCTCTTCACTTCAAGAAGGTCGGCAGGATGGGGTCAGTGAGGGTCGGCATTCACTACCGCGCCGCTGCGGTCGAGGATGGTTCGGACATCGTTTGGTTCTGGATTGGTCATCACAGCGAGTATGACCGGATCATTACTGGACGCCGGAAGTGACGGAAACGTGGGCGGCGTTCAGGGGGCGAGCTGGCGGTAGAATTGGGCGGCGGAGAGGGTGAGGCCGATGGCGGTGCGCTCCTTGACTCAGGAAGCCCTGAAACTATTTTTCCGGCATGGATTACCGAGAACGCATCACGATTGATTCGCGCGTCCGCAGCGGCAAACCGTGCATCCGTGGCACGCGCATCACCGTGGCCGACGTTTTCGATTACCTCGGTGGCGGCATGACGATCCCCGAGGTGCTGGACGATTTTCCCGACCTCACCGCTGACGACATTCAGGCGTGCTTTGCGTTCGCCGCAGACCGTGACCGCCGCTTGAACGTCGTCCCGCATGAAGTTGCTCTTTGATGAGAACCTCTCGCCCAAGCTGCCTGGCTTGCTGGCGACGCTTTTTCCCGAGAGCGCGCATGTTCGGGAGTGCGGGTTGCTCGGCCAACCCGACGAAGACGTTTGGGAGTATGCACGCGCCAACGGCTTCACCATCGTCTCGAAGGACTCAGACTTTCAGCAACGCAGTTTGCTTTACGGCCACCCGCCCAAGATTGTCTGGCTTCGCATCGGCAACTGCACCCGGCAGCAACTTGTCCAACTCATCACCACACACGAGCAGGACATCCGAGCGCTCGATCTCGATCCTTTTGAGACCCTCCTCGTCCTCTCGTAGCAACGAAGGGGGAATGGGCGTCGTTCAGCGCGCGAGTTGGCGGTAGAAGAGGGCGGCGGAGAGGGTGAGGCCGATGGCGGTGATGAGCTGGCGGACGCGGCGCTGGGGGATGCGTTGGGAGAAGTGCGCGCCGAGGAAGTAGCCGGCGAGGGCGCCGGCGGTCATGACGCCGGCTTTGGGCCAGTCGATGAGGCCGCTGGCGATGAACCAGGTGGCGGCGACGAGGTTGATGAGGGAGCCGAGGACGTTTTTGAGGGCGTTCATCTCGTGGATGTCGGTGAGGCCGAGGCAGCCGAGGGAGGCGAGCATTAATATCCCGATCCCGGCGCCGAAGTAGCCGCCGTAGATGGCGACGGCGAATTGGAAGAGGACGGCGAGCCAGACGGCGCGATGCGCGGGGCCGGGGACGGCGCTTTTCTCCACTCCGGCAAAGCGGCGGAAGGCTCCCTGCGCGAGGAAAAGGAGGGTGGCGAAGAGGATGAGGAAGGGGACGAGCCGGGTGAAGAGGGTCTCGCTGGTGCGGGTGAGGAGGGCACTGCCGAGGAGGCCGCCGAGGGCGCTGGCGGGGAGGAAGCGCGCGAGCCACGGGCGCACTTTCGCAAGCTGCTGGCGGAAGCCGAAGATGCTGCCGGCGGTGCCGATGACGAGGGCGACGGTGCTGGTGGCGTTGGCGATGATGGCCGGGGTGCCGAGGAAGAGGAGGGCAGGGAAGGTGATGAGGGTGCCGCCGCCGGCGACGGCGTTGATGGCGCCGGCGAGGGCGGCGGCGGCGGCGAGGGCGAGGGCTTCGATCCCGGACATGAGGCGGCGGAATGTGAGGGGGAATCGGCGGTGTGCAAATGTCCTTCCGGGTCGGGACGGCTGGAATTTAGCCACGGATGAACACGGATGGGGCACGGATGGGGCACGGATGGGAGACGGATGGGAGACGGATGGGAGACTGAGAAAGCGCCGGAGGAGGGGGATGTTTTTGAGCAGAATTCTTTCCGTGTCCTGTCCGTGTTCTCCCATCCGTGTTCATCCGTGGCTAAATTCCAGCCATCCAAATTTGAGGAAAGCGTCTGCTCGCTGGCCCCGGCATTTTAATCTCGGGTAGAGCGCCGCGGCTCGGGTTACGATTCGTTCTCAACGTATGAACAAGACCGTGAAAACCCAGAGCGCAGCGGACGACGGGACGGTCGTGATCATGGCGAATCGGGGGCCGCACGATTTCGTCTGGGAGGCGGGGCATTGGGTGGCGACGGCCGCGACGGGCGGGCTGGTGAGTATGATCGAGCCGCTGGCGCGGCAGCCGAATGTCGCGTGGTTTTGCTGTGTCTCGGAGCCGAGCGAGAGCGCGCGCGAGGGGCTGTTCACGACGGCGAAAGATCAGACCGATTCGGATCTGAACGTGGTGCCGGTGCCGCTGCCCGCGGGCATCTACCGCGAATATTACGGCGAGATCAGCAACGAGATTTTGTGGATGTTGCAGCATCATCTCGCGGGGTCGTTCGGCTTCGCGGCGCTCGATGAAAAGCGGCACCGCGCGTGGGATTCGTACGTGGAGGCGAACCGGCGGATGGCCGAGGCGGTCGTGGCGATGGAGATCCCGATCCGGGCGTTTTTGGTGCAGGATTATCACCTCTATTTGCTGCCGGAGATGCTGCGGCAGCGCTTCCCAAAGACACCAAGTTTGCACTTTGTGCATATCCCTTTTCCCGAGCCGTCCGTGCTCCGGCTGCTGCCGAAAGCATGGCGCGAGGCGATCCTCCGCGGGCTGCTCGGCGCGGACATCGTGGGGTTTCAGACGGCGTCGGACGTGCATGGTTTTCTGGCGTGCTGCGAGGAGCTTCTCGGCGCGAGTGTCGATCACGAAAGGCGCGCGGTGATCCTGCGGACGGGCCGCACGGTGCGGGTGCGGGCCTTTCCCGCAAGCACGGACCCGAGTGCGATTCGCGCGTTGCAAGCGTCGCCGGAGACCGCGGAGGCCCGCCAGCGCTTGATCGCGGAGCTGCGGGAGCTGACGATCATTCGCGTCGATCGGATCGAGCCGAGCAAGAATCAGATCCTCGGATTCACTGCTTTTGGGCGGCTGCTCGAGCTGCATCCCGAGCTGTGCGGGCGTGTGCGCTTTCTCGCGTTCCTCATTCCGTCGCGGACGGATCTGGCGGTTCATCGCGAATATCACGATGCGGTTTACGCCGAGATCGAGTCGGTCAATGCGCGCTTTCGGGAGGCGTGCGGGTTCGATCCAATCGCCGTTTTTTACACGAACGATCGCGCGCAGGCGCTGGCCGCGATGGAGCTCTGCGACGTGTTCCTCGTGAACTCGCGGCAGGACGCGATGAACCTGATGGTGAAGGAATGGGCGGTCGTTTCCACGCGCGGCGTCCTCGTCATTTCGGAGACCGCGGGAGTTGCGCCGGAGGTCGCGGGAAGCTCGTTGCAAATCTCCGCGCTCGATCTCGAAGGGACCGTCGCGGCGCTGGCCGAGGCGCTCGCGATGCCGCTGGAAAAGCGCGCCGGCTGGGTGGCGAAAATTCGCGAAGGCGTGGACAAATGGACCGCCCGCGACTGGCTCCTCGCGCAAGCGAAGGAGCTCGGGCTGAGCCTGCCGGACGAGGCGCTGCCGCGTCTGCTCAAGGCGCGCTCGCCAGTCGTCTCGGGCGTCGTCGAATGCGAGCTGGCCGTCCTCAATTCCGAGGGAATCCACGCGCGCCCGGCGGCGGCATTCGTGCGCTGCGCGCGGGAGTTCGAGTGCGACATCGACATCGTAAAAGAGGGCGCGACCTTCCCGGCGAAGAGCATCCTCTCGGTCCTCACCGCGAACCTGAATCGCGGCACGATCTTCACGCTGCGCGCCGAGGGGAGCGACGCGGATCAAGCTGTGGAAAGCATCCGCGCGCTGCTCGCGAAATTCGAGGCGGAGAATTTGTAGGGCGACCGCCCCGGTTGCCGCGGGCAGGCGAAGCGCCCGCCCTACAAGGCGGCACCGAGTTTCGCGAGCAACTCCGCGAGCCCGTGGCCGAGGGCTTCGACGTGGCTTTGTTTGAGGGCGCCTTTGAGCTGGCCGGTTTCGTCGAAGGCGGCGAAGGCGCTGGAGATGGAGACCTGGTCGGGGAGGAACGCGCGAAGCCCAGTCGATGGCGTTCTTCAAAACGGCCGTGACGGCCCGCCGCGAAAGACAAGCCGTGAGCGGACGCGTCTTTTTGAATCGGCGGTGGTGACGGGCGCGGGAGGACCGTAGGATGCGGACATGATCCAAGAGCACATCGAACGAATCCGCACCAAGGTCCAGGACACCGAGAGCCTTCCCGCCGAAACGAAAACGGAACTTCTCGAATTGCTGTCGTTGTTGAAGACGGAGGTCGGCGAGCTTTCGCAGACCCGCGAGGCGGACGCGCAGACGGTGGCGCGGTCAGTCGATGCGTCGGCTCACGAAGCGATTCGACCCGACCGGCAGCCCGAGGAATTCGACACCGCACTCGGTGAATTGAACGCGTCCGTGGAGGGCTTGGAAGCGACGCATCCGAAGCTCGTGGAGACGGTGAACCGCATCGCGGTCACGCTCTCGAATATGGGCATCTGAGTCGGGCGCGCATTGCTGGAATTCCGAAGCGGCGGGCCGCGTGGAACCTACCCGCCGTACGAGCTTTCCACGCGCTTGGCCACGTCGAGGTAGCCGTAATCGACCTCGTAAATCTGTTTCATGCAGCCGAGCGATTCTTCCTTTTTGCCCATGCGCTCAAAGACGAGGCCAAGGCTGTAAACGATCTCCTTTTTCACCACGTCCATCCCGAGGATTTCGCTGGCGGCGTCGCTGTATTGCTTCACCGCGAGGTCGAGCATCCCCTTTTGTGTGTAGCATTGGCCGAGCAGATTCATCGCCTTCAAGCGCGCATTTGGGTTCTGTCGCGCGCGCTGGAGTTCGGCAATCGCTTCGGTGTATTCGCCGGCGGCGACGAGCTGTTCGCCGAGTTCGTAGCGGAGCTGGAGGTCGGTCGGATTGCGCTCCACGCGCTTGCGGGCTTCGCTGATCAGTAGCTCGGCTTTCTGTTTTTTCAGACCCGCGAGGCTTTCCTGCGCGGCCGCCGCGTCGTCGGTGTCGCCGTAGCTCGCGAGCCACTCCTCGAAGGCGCGGATGTCGCCGTCGAGCTTCTTCATTTGGAGGTCGGAAAGTCGGCGCGCGACCGCGGGGTCGGTGCCGCTCACGAGTTCATTCGTGTGCGAGTAAAAGTAGATCGCGCCCGCGACGCTCTCCTCGTCCTGCTCGAGTTCGTATCGATCCTCCCACAGCTTCGCGAGCCGCCGCGAGACGTCGGGATTCTGCGGGTTCGCCTCGAATTCCGCCGATCCTTCCGCGATCTGCTCGTTGAGCATTTCGGTGCTTTTGACGACGCGATTTTTCTGCTCGAGCTGCACCGCCTCGTCCTTGTTTTTGATGAGCGAGCGGTAATCGAGCTTGCCGCCGGATTCGGCGACCTGCTCCCAGCCGCCGGCCTTCATCGTCGCGCGGGCGGAGGCGTCCTTGCTTTTCTTGATCGCCGCGAGGTCCGATGGATTCAACTCGGCGATTTTGGAGAAGATCGCGACCGCCTTGTCCGAGTCGCCGGTCGAGTTAAAAAACTCGCCGAGCTCGTGCATCGTCTTCATGTCCTTCGGGTTGCTCTCGATGATCGTCTCGAGCGCGAAAGCGGCGATCTCCGGGTAGCCTGCAGCCTTGGCCGCGTCCTTCAGTAAATGATTGGCCGCCGCGTTGTAGGGATCGGCTTCGAGGCTTTTCTCGGCGAGCTCCATCGCGGCCAGCGGATCTTTTTTCACCATCGACGCGCCTTTCATCGACGCGGTCGAAAGCCCCGACAGGAAGCTCTTTTTCCCTTTCGTCGCGGCCACTTCGGCGCGCCGGAGGATGCGGCGCGAATCAAGAAATCCGGGCGCTTCTTTCAGCACCGCCTGGATCAGCGAAATCGTGTAGCCGTAGTTGCGGACTTCGTACGCCGCGAGGGCTTTGAGCCAGAGGGCGCGGGTCTTGTCGGTGAGGTTTTTTTCGGTCTGGAGGGCCATAGGTGAAGGGAGTCCACGGAGCTAACACGGGCGCTCCGGCTTTGACAATGCCGGGGGGGGGAGCGCTCTGAATAGGTGCAGGGGAGCGCGATGCGAGCCCGCGTCCGGCCAAGGCATCGCATCGCGATGCTCTCCAAACTTCCTACTTTTCCCGCCCGAGCCGGTCGCTTTCGTCTTTCTTCCGATCGACTTTTTTGCCGTAGAGCGTCTGCAAGGTCTGAAATTCCTTTTCCGCGTTCGCGGCGAAATTCGCCGGCCCGTGCTCGAAGAGAACAGTGAACGCGAAAGTCGCGGCGAGAAAGATGACGAACCAAAAAAGGGAACGGATGAGACCCATAGAGTTCGCGGAGTTAATGCAAAAGCCGCGCCACGGCAACGGCTTTTCCCCTGCGTGGGAATTCCCTTGCCCTCAGCGCGCGCACCTGCGCATTCGGCGGATGCGTGACCGATTATTTCGCCCTCCTCGGCCAGCCCCGCCATCCGGGGCTCGATCCAGATATTTTGAAAGATGCGTTTCACCGCCTCGCGGCCACGCTGCACCCGGACGCGACCGGCTCTGGCGATGACGCCGCGTTTTCTGAACTCAACTCGGCGTACTCCGCGCTGCGCGATCCGGCGTTGCGGCTCCGGCATTTGCTCGAGCTGGAACATCCCGGGGCACTCGCGACCGCGCGCGAAATCCCCGCCGGGTTGGCCGATCTTTTCATGCGCATCGGCGGCGCGCGACGGAGGCTCGATGCTTTTTTGGAACGTGAGCGGGCAGCCGACAGCGCGCTCGCCCGGGCGATGCTCGCGGCGGAAAAGCGGCACATCCGCGCCGATTGGAGCGAGCTGAAAACGACCGTCGATGCGGCGCACTCGACTGAGCTCGATCGCCTGCAAACGCTGGACCAGAGCGGCTCCGCGAGCGGTGAGAAACTCGCGGGGCTGCACCAGCAGTTCGCGTATCTCTCGCGCTGGACCGCGCAGATCAGGGAGGCGACTCTCGCACTCGATCTGTAGCGTCGAGCATCCTCGGCGATCCCGTGACGACGCTGGATGATTTTCAAAAGTCTTTTGCGCCTGGAGCGCGGCGCTCCGTCGCCGCAAGGACGAGCGCTGACGGAGCAGCGCCCTCCAACCGGAAACGTCTTTCGGCAACTGCGCTAATCATTGCGCGGCGTCCGGGTTCTTGATCTACCCAGTCACCCAAATCCCACACACATCCCAACACATGAACAAACCCCACATCCTCCTCGCCCTCGCGGCGGCGCTCGCGCTGCCGGTCTTTTCCGCGCACGCCGCCGAGCCGAAAAAAGTGATCCTCTGCACCGTCACCACCGGCTTCCGGCACAGCTCGATCGCCACGGCGGAAAAGACGTTGCAGAAACTCGCCGAGACTTCCGGTGCTTTCACGATCGTCGATTTTGCGCGGCAGCCCGGAGTGGACATTCCGAAGAAGCCGAACAAGCCGAAGGATTTGAAGGCTGACGCCGACGAAAAAGCGAAGGCGAACTACGCCAAGGACATGGAAAAATACAACGCGGAGCTCGCGAAATGGACGCCCGAAATCGAGGCGAACGCGAAGGCCGCGCAGGGCGATTTCGAGACGCAGATGAAGGCGAGTCTCGCGAAACTCGATCCCGCGAATTTGAAAGCCCAACACATCGACGCGGTGATCTTCGCCAACACGACCGGCGACCTTCCGCTGCCCGACCGCGACGGGCTGATCAAATGGATTGAGGACGGCCATGCGTTCATCGGGATGCACTCGGCGAGCGATACATTTCATGGATTCCCCGGCTACCTCGACATGCTGCAAGGCGAGTTCGGCGGGCACGGCGCGCAGGTGCCGGCAAATATGATCGCGGGTGACAAGGAGCATCCGGCAAATGGCGGGATCGGTGCGAAGTGGGATCTCGTGCAGGAAGAAATGTATCACATCAAGCGCCAGGACAGCGCGAAGGTGCGCTCGCTTTGGTTCATGCAGCACGATCCGAATGACGTCTCGAAAGAAGTCTTTTTCCCCGTTTCCTGGTGCCGCATGGCCGGGACCGGACGCGTCTTTTACACGTCGCTCGGGCATCGCGAAGATCTCTGGGACGACAGCACGGAGCTGAAGGATCGGAAGAATTCGATCGAGGCCAGTAAACAGTATCAGGCCCACATTTTGGGCGGGATCAAATGGGCGCTCGGGCTCGCCAAAGGCAGTGCTGAAGCCAATCCGACGGTGAAGTGAGGCGCGGCCAGCTTTCCGAAATATGAAATTTCTTCGCGATCTACAATTTCAAGGAAGCGTCCGAATTTGCGTCGAAGCCCGCGGGCGAGTGGCAGACGTGCGAGGCGACGATCATCGGGAACAAGATCACGATTACGTTGAACGGGAAAAAGGTTCACGACGCGGTCGAGTGCAATGCCTCGACCGGCAGTGAGATCGACAAAAACGTGACCGAGCCGGGCCCGATTTTTTTGCAGGGCGATCACGGGGCGGTGAGCTTCCGGAAGATCGAAATCAAGGAGCTGCCGAAAGAGTAACGGAAAAAGCATCGCCGGAAGTCGGGCTTCCAGCCTGCGGAACAATCATGCGATCGACTCGGCAGGCTGGAAGCCCGCCGGCCGAGTCAGGCTGGAAGCCTGACCTCCGAGCGCCGCCGATGAGGCGGCGCTTTTCGTTTGGTGCGGCGGCGGCGGTTCGCGCATGGTCGCGGGCGATGTCCGACGTCGTTACTTTTGGCGAAATCATGCTGCGGCTCACGACGCCGGGGCATCAGAGATTCGCGCAGGCGCAGGAGCTCGAGGTCACGTTTGGCGGCGCGGAGGCGAACGTCGCGGTGATGATCGCGCAGCTCGGCGGGAGCGCGGAATTCGTGACCAAGTTGCCGGTGAACGAACTGGCGGAACGCGCGATCGACGAGCTGCGCCGGTGCCGCGTCGGGGTCGAGCGGATCGCGCGGGGCGGCGAGCGGATGGGTGTTTATTTTCTCGAACAGGGGGCAAGCCAGCGGGCGGGGAAGATCATTTACGACCGGGCGCGCAGCGCGATCGCGGAGGCGCGGGTGGGTGATTTCGACTGGGACGAAATCTTCGACGGGGCGCGCTGGTTTCATTGGTCGGGCATCACGCCGGCGCTTTCGGAAGCAGCCGCGGAGCTGACGCGCGAGGCGTGTCTCGCGGCGAAGCGGCGCGGGCTCACGGTGAGCTTCGACATGAATTATCGGGCGAAACTCTGGACCACGGAGCAGGCGGGCGCGGTGCTCGCGCCGCTGATGCCGCACGTCGATTTGTGCGTTTGCGGCGCGGAAGAGGCGACGAGCGTGCTCGGGATCGAGGGTGATTCTGGCGCGGAGATCGCGGCGAATTTGCGCGCGAAATTTGGCATCCAAAAAGTCGCGATGACGCAGCGCCGCGCCAACCGCGCGGACGAGACGGAATGGAGCGCGATGTTCTCCGACGAGGGGCACCCGTTCATTTCAGCGGTTCACCAAATCTCGGTCGTCGATCGCGTCGGGGCAGGGGACAGCTTCACCGGCGCGCTCATTTTTGCGTTACTGCGCGGCGACGATGCGCAGCGGGCGCTGGACTTTGCGGTGGCGGCGAGTGCGCTGAAACACACGGTTCCCGGCGATTTCGGCCTCGTCTCGCTGGCTGAAGTGGAGGCGCTTGCGGGCGGCGGACACGGCGGGCGTGTGCAGCGCTGAAGCCCACACTTCGTCGGAACGCGAACTGCTGATTCCGGCGGCATGACTTTCACGCCGGCGACCGCGCGGCATTCCCGAAACGGCTTCACCATTGTCGAAGTCCTCGTCTCCGCGCTGCTCATCGGCGTTGGCTTCGGGAGCATCCTCGCGACCGATGTCCGCAGCATCCGCACGCTCCGCTGCACGCGGCAGGCGGCGGCGAGCAGCCAGATGCTCCAGCAGCGCATCGAGGCGATTCGCGCCGCGCCGTGGCCGGAGATTTCCAATTCCACCTCGCTCGCGCTCCTCCTGCGCGCGGCGACGGAGAGCGAGGCGGAGGTCGCCGATTCCGCGCTCACCGAGTTTCTGAAAGTCACGGTGCCGAACGTCTCGCCCGCCCTCGGCGCGACCGCGCGTTCGTTCACCGTGCAGCGCCAGCGCGGCTTTTCGCGGGTCGAGGAGCCGGGCGATTTCAGCGAAGAGCCGACGCTTCTCTTTGAAAGCACGATCACGTGGCGCGACGTGCAGGGTGCGCATCAGCGGCACTTGCGCACCATCGTCTGCCGCGCGGGGCTGACGCGGAGCGGGATCTTCGGCAGCACGCTCGGGCGGGCCGGGGCGCGATGAAAATTTCCCCCAGCCGCGCCGCTTTCACGCTCGTCGAGATGATCATCTCGATGGCCGTCAGCGTGCTCGTCATCGGCGCGCTTTTACTCGGCTCGATCAGTCTCCAGAAGTCCCTCCACGCCAGCGAAACCTACGCCTCCAGCTACTCCGACCAGCGCCGCCTCATCGATTATCTCGCGCGCGACCTCCGCCGCTCCATCGAGGTCACCGCCACCGATAGCGACGGCCTCCCCTTCGACCCCACCGCGGGCCCCCTCACCGTCGCCGACAAATCCGCGCTCACCGTCACCCTCCCCGGCTATTACCAAAGCAACAGCCCCGGCAGCCGCGCCTACGACCAGCCGCTTCCTGTCAACTCCGCCGACCGCCCCACCTACGGCACCGCCACCAGCCCCGCGCCGGTCGTCTCCGTTTCTTTTCGAAAAGTGTTCATCGCCGCGGAGGGGTGCGTCTGCTTCGTGCGGCAGGAGGCGAACTCCACGCAGGTCATCGTCCGCCAGGCCGATGACCTTTTCCTCCGCCTCCAAGTCGCCCGCGACCGCCAGTCCTGCACCGCCGAGGTCTGGTTCCGCTCCGCCTTCAGCGGTATCCGCCCCCTCGTCTCCACGCATGACAAGATCATGCTTCGCAACGCCGACGCCGAATGATCGCCTCCCGCCGCGGCAGCACGCTCTTCATCACGATGACCGTCCTCGCGGCCCTCTCGCTCCTCGCCGCGCTCACCCTTCAGCGCGTCACGCCAAAATTCCGCCAAGCCTACCAAAACGCCGCCTGGCAGGAGGCCCGCATGGCCGCCGAAGCCGGCATCGATGCCGCGATGGGCGACCTCCACCGCAACGCCGCCGGCGGCACCTCCAGCAACTGGCCCGGCTGGCAGACCGAGACCAACGGCGTCCGCGGCCCCGTCCTCCCCACCACCCTCGGCCTCGTGGGCAACGTCGTCAGCCTCGTCAGCAGCCTCCTCTCCCTCCTCGGCGGCAGCACCTCCGTCGCGCAGTCCGCCTCGCAGCCCATCTTTTTGGATAACCTCAACATCTCCTCCACCAGCGGCATCCCCACCGAAGTCGATGTCCAACTCTGGGCCCTCCCGCCCACCGCCACCCGCCCGCACAACTGGTTCCGCATCCGCGCCATGGCCACCTGCGCCCTCCCGCCCGTCGCCTACGAAGCCCCCGCGCACCTCGACTCCTCCCTCCGTCGCTTCAGCCTCCGCAGCGTCCGCCAGCAGCTTCGCCGGGACGACGTCGGCGAGCCCAGCACCATCGTCACCCCCAACGTCTCCCGCGTCGTCGAAGTCCTCGTCGAGCCCATCCTCCCCTTCGAGCTCGCCCTCTGGACCGACCGCGCCCTCGCCCTCGGCACCGGCGTGGCGTGGGGTATCGACAGCTACGACTCCCGCAGCCCCCTGAAATCCGCCCCCAGCGGCCTTTACCCCGGCGCCGCCAGCCCCCTCGTCCAGGAGAATGGACACGTCGCCAGCAACTGCGGCAGCGTCCCCGGCACCCCGTTTGGCCCCCTCATTTCGGCAAATGGAACGCGCGTCCGCGGCACCGTCGCCACCAATGGCGGCGACGACCCTTCGACTTCCGATTGGGAGAACGTGAGCGGCTCCCGGAACCTCGACCCCGCCCATATCCGCAACGATTTCCACCGCGAAATGATGCCCGTCTCGCGTCCCACCACCGGCGTCTATCTCCAACCCCCGGCCTTGGAGGGCGGCGCGCCGTCGCTTTCCAGTCTCCTCCTCGGCACCGACGGCGCGGTGCCCTCCAGCCCCCAGACCTTCGTCCCCGGCCCCGAGAGCGCCCCCACCCAATATCTCATCTCCCAAAACCAAGGCCCCTTCGCCATTTCCGCACCCCCCGGCGGCGCGCGTGGGGCCATCGTCATCGTCATCGATGGGAATTTGGACGTCGGCGCGGGGACCATCAGCGTCCCGCCGTCGGTCACCGCCGTCCTTTTTGTCCGTGGCAGCATCGACTTCCGGGACCGCCCGATCAACACCGCCCCCGGCAGCAGCCACCACCCCGGGCAACTCCAAATCTACGGCGAGACCACCGGCACCGACCGGCGCACCGTCCGCGCCTTTGGGGGTGCCGACATCGCCGTCGCCTTCTACGGCCCCGCCCATGAGGTCCAGCTCTCCGGCGATGTGCAATGGTCCGGCTGCATCGCCGCCCGTTCCTTTGAAATGCTCGGTGCCGGCACCGGCGGCATCCACTACGACGAAGCCCTCGCCCCTCTCGGCCCCCCCATCAGCTTCCGCATCGCCCGCTACGTCGAAGACGTGCGGGAGTAGATCGCCGTCGTTTTCGCCGCAACCGCCTCCCGGAGCCACGCGCTGGCTTGCCGGTTTCCGCACCCGGGAATCGTGTTCCGCCGTCGGAAGCCGCACTGCACGTTTCTGCGAGTCGTGTTCCGCAGGCGGAAGTCGCCCACCGTGTTTTTCGAGAGGGTGTTCGGGCGTGCGGGTAAGCGCCACAAGTCTGTGCAGTTCCGGTCGAGGCGAGGGGGCCGCCCCCTCCTTTCCGGCAGGCGGAGCGCCCGCCCTACAATCGCGCCTCGCGGGGAGGGGGAGAAGTAAGAGGTCCTTCGACTCCGCTTCGCAAAGCCGAAGCTCCGCTCAGGATGACCCGGAAGGAACCCGCCCCGCCCAGCCTTTCCCGCACCGCCCTACTTCTTCTCGCCCGCCTTCTTCTCCGGTGCGGCGTCGAGCGTCTTCAGGAGTTCGCCGTAGCCGGCCTCGGCCATTTTCGCCTTGGGGATGAAGCGGAGGGAGGCGGAGTTGATGCAGTAGCGCAGGCCGCCCTGATCTTTCGGGCCGTCGTTGAAGACGTGGCCGAGATGCGCGTCGCCGGTCGCCGAGCGGACTTCGATGCGCGTCATGCCGGCGGTTTTGTCGGAGAGTTCCTTCACTTCCTTGTCGTTGATCGGCTTGGAAAAGGCGGGCCAGCCGCAGTCGGAGTCGAACTTGTCTTTTGAAGAAAAGAGCGGCTTGCCGGAGATGATATCGACGTAGATGCCCTCCGCCTTGTGGTCGTAAAATTCGTTCGTGAACGGCCGCTCCGTCGCGCTCTCGCGGGTGACCGAATATTGCAAAGGCGTGAGCTTTTTGCGCAGCTCCTCGTCGCTCGGGATGGCGGCGGAAGCGGGCGCTGCTGCCTTTGGCGCATCGGCGACGGGCTCGCTGAAGGCGGCGCGCGGCACGATGGCGAGGACGAGGGCGGTGAAGAGGGCGAGGTCGATGGTTTTCATATTGAAGGGTGGGAATGGCGGAGGTGGCGAAGTATAGCATCGCGCTCAAGTCATGTCGCCGCTCCGCCTGCTCCCCATCGCGCTGACGCTCTCCGTCGCGATGAGCGGCTGCCGTCCGCCGCGGCCGGTGGGGGATCGGAGCTGGCATTTTCCCGGTGCGGGAATCACGACCGTCATCCTCCGCGCCAGCGACGCGCCCGCGGCGACGGTGGACCGTTCGGAGTCGGGCGAGATCGAGCTCGACGCGCATCCGGCGCTCAAGTCGGTCGGCTACCATTCGCGCGAACCCGCCGCGACGCTGACCCCGGCGGCGGAGTGGCCGTTCGACTTCACGCCGACCAGCCAAGGCTCGACGCTCGTCCTTTCCAGCGAAGGCGAAAAGACCTTCCCCCACCACCGCTACGTCCTCGAGAAGCTGGAACTCCGCGTGCCCGCCGGCGTCGCAGTGTGGCGCGAACGCACGCCGCCCATCCGTCATCCTGAGCGCAGCGCAGCGGAGTCGAAGGACCTCTAACTATTTCCCCCCGTCGCGCGCGCACTTCGCGGAGGGGGAAAAGTAAGAGGTCCTTCGACTGCGTTCCGATGCGCTCCACTCCGCTCAGGATGACGCGGAAGGCTGGAGCGATTGCGCATTGAAACCGCGCCTCGCCGCCCTACTCTCCGCGCCCGCACTTATGCTCAAACCCCACGAGATTTTCGCCCGCATGTCGCCCGAGACCGCCAACGGGCTCTTCACCTACCTCTCCGAGAACGAAAAGCCGCTCTACAAGGCGACGATCGACTCCCTGGCCAAGCAGCGGAAGCTCCGCCCGATCTTCGTCGAACGGAAACCGCGCGCCGACCGGCACGCGTGGATGCAGGAGGTGCTCGGGAAAAAACAAAGCGAAGGCATCGCCGCGCATCTTCTCCAAATCTGGCTCGTCGGCGCGCACGCCAAAGTGCTCTGCGATTTCCTCGACGGCTTCGGCATCGAGCACGACGAAAACGGCACGATGGACGCGCTCCCGCCCGCGCCCCCGAAAGCCGACGTCGCCCGCGTCGTCGAAACGCTCCTCGCCGCGCACGCCCCCGGCGTGGTCGCCGTCTATCTCCACGCCTTCCAAGCCCTCGACGACAACGGCTGGCCGACCCTCGGCGAACTCCTCGCCGAAGACCCCCGCCTCAGCCTCGCGGCGTGACGAACGGGTAGGGTGGGCATCCTGCCCGAACGATCTTTTCGGAGTCACGAGGGCTCCGACACCCGGGAAGTGCGTCGAGGCAGCATGCCTCGACCGGCGGGCAGGATGCCCACCCTACCCCTTTGCGGTCAGCGCGGCTTTGGTGAGCTTCGGCTTCACCGGCTTCTTCGCCGCGCGCGGCTCGAACTCGAACCCGACCTTCCCGCCCTCCCCGAGCGTGAGATACGCCGCGAAGGTCCGCTTCGTTTTCGACGAGATGAACTTTTGCAGCAGGTCGGTCTTGCCCGCCGCGAGGATCTTCTCCACCTGCGCCCGCGGGATCTCGCGCTGGAGGATCATCTTGCCCATGCGGAAGGTGCATTTCTTCGTCGGCACATTTTCGCAGACGAACGCATTCGCCGTCTCGAAGACGCGCCCGCCTTCGCAGACGCGGCACTTGCCGACGGGCTCGGGATTCACCGGCACGATCGGCTCGCCGTTCTCGCCGCCCTCGCCGTTCTCGAAGTCGAAGCTCTGCTTCAACGTCTCCGGGTCGAGCTTCACGACCGCGGCGAAGGGCCGTCCGAGCTTGCTGCGGAAGCCTTCGAGCGGGCCGACGTGCTTGTCGGTGATGAGCTTGATCACCTCGTCGCGCTCGAGTTCGCGACCGGCCATGTTTTTCCAAATGAGCAGCTTGCACTCGGGGTTCGCGCATTCGTAGGCGCGGAAGGTTTCCTTGAACGGCGCGGTGCCGCACTTCGGGCAGGCGACTTCGAGCGGGTGGAATTCGCCGCGCACTTCCTTGCCCATCCCGCCGCGCACTTTCTCCACGACATCGGTCGTGAGCGCGCGGATTTGGTGCATGAACTCGGCGCGCGAGAGCTGCCCCTTTTCCATCAGCTTCAGCTTTGATTCCCACTCGCCGGTGAGCTCCGGCTTCGTGAGCGTCTCGGCCTTCAAATCGCGCAGCAGGGTGATCAGCGACAGCCCTTTCGCCGTGACGATGAGCTCGCGCTGCTGCCGGATGATGTAGCCCTCGAAAATGAGCCCTTCGATCACCTGTGCGCGCGTCGCTGGCGTGCCGAGCCCGCGCTCGCTCATCGCCTCGCGCAGCTCCTCGTCGTCGATGAGTTTCCCCGCGCCTTCCATCGCGCTGAGCAGCGTCGCTTCGTTGAACCGCGCCGGCGGCTTGGTCTCGCTTTCCTTGATCTCGATCGCCTCGGTGCGCGCCTTCTCCCCGGCTGTGATCGCGACGATCGCCTTGTCCGTCTCGCCCTCGCCTTCCGCCTGCTTGCCGTAAACCGCGAGCCAGCCCGGATCGACGATGATCTTCCCGTCCGTCTTGAATTTCTCGCCCTCGACGGTCGTGATCCGCGTCGTCACCTCGAACTGCGCCGCCGGATAAAACACCGCGATGAACCGCCGCGCGACCATGTCGTAAAGCTTCTGCTCCGTCTCGCTCAGCCCGTTCGGCACCGTGCCCGTCGGCACGATCGCAAAGTGATCGGAGACCTTCGCGTTGTTGAAGATGCGCTTGTTCGGCCGCACCCAGCCTTGCGCCAGCGCCTTCTCGGCGTGGGTCGAAAGTGAGCGGTCCTCGAAGCTCATCATCACGCGCTCGGCCGTGCCGAGATGATCCTCCGGCAGGTAGCGCGAATCGGTCCGGGGATACGTCAGCGCCTTGTGCTTTTCGTAAAGTGCCTGCGCGATTTGCAGCGTCATCTTCGCCGGGAATCCGAAGCGCCCGTTCGCCTCGCGCTGCAAAGTCGTGAGGTCGTAGAGCAGCGGCGGCGCTTGCGTCGTCGGCTTTTTTTCCTCCTCGATGACGCCCGGCTTCCCGTCGCACTTGGCCTTGATCGCCTCCGCTTGCGCGCGATCCCAGATGCGCTCGGCCCGCGTGTCTTCCTCCGCGCCCTTTTTAAATGCCGGATCAAACCACCGCCCGCGGTAGCTCCCCGCGACGACTCCGAAGTCCGCGAGCACCTCGAAATACGTCCGCGGCACGAACGCCCGGATGCGCTGTTCCCGCTCGGCGAGGATCGCCAGCGTCGGCGTCTGCACGCGGCCGGACGTGGTCTTGTTGAAGCCGCCGCCCTGCGAATTGAACGCCGTGAGCGCGCGCGTCGCGTTGATCCCGACGAGCCAGTCCGCTTCGCTGCGGCTCATCGCCGCGTCGGCGAGCGGCTGCATTTCCACGTCGGACCGAAGCTTTTGAAAAGCCGCGCGGATCGACTCCGTGGTCATCGACTGGAGCCACAGCCGCTGCGACGGCTTCTTCACGCCGCTCGCTTTTACGAGGTTGCGAAAGATCAGCTCGCCCTCGCGCCCGGCGTCGCACGCATTGATCACATCGCCGACATCCTTGCGCTTGAGCAAACGCTTGAGCGTGTTGAAACGCCCCACGTTTTTCTCGATCGGCACCAGCGCGAACTCCACCGGCAGCGACGGCAGGTTCTCGATTTTCCACTTCCCCCGCGCCGGCTCGAAGCCCTCCGGCGGCGCGATCTGGAGCAAGTGACCGACCGCCGAGGAGATGACGAAATTCGCATTCTCAAACCAGTCGCCCTCTTTTTTGAATCCTCCCAGCGCTTTGGCCAAATCGCTGGCGACACTGGGTTTTTCGGCGATGACGAGGGTTTTATTGGCCATGAGCGGGGTGGGGGAAATAGCCGCACGAAGTCACAAAGCCACCAAAAAGTTGAGCGGCGGTTTGAAAATGTGCGGAGCCAGAGGCGCGTGCGTCCCGTCCGGGTAGCGCGCTCGTCTCGAGCGTTGGTCACGGCGTCTCGCCGCGACGGACTTTTCAGATCATTTGATCCGGAGCGCGTTCGTGAACCGGAGCGCGCGTCACAAAAGTCCGTTTCGGCGAGACGCCGAAACCAGCGCTCGGGACGAGCGCGCTACCCGGATTCCCTGACGCGCGGCTATTCGAAAGCTACCCGAGCCGCACGAACTGCTGCCCCGGCAACTGCTTCGCCAGCCGTTTCATCTCCAGCCCGAGCAGCGCCGCCGAGATCTTGTGCGACGGCAGGAGCGTGCTCGCGACGAGCATGTCGAGGTCGCTCTCGGAGCTGCTCAGACGCTCGAAAACCAGCCGCTCGTCCGGCGAAAGTTCGACTGCCGCCCCGGCACCGGCGCTCGCGGTCGGGCGTTGCGGGAAGAGGCTTTGCAAATCGTCGAGAATGTCGCCCGCGCTCGTGACCAGCTTCGCGCCCTGCTGAATGAGACGGTTCGATCCCGCTGCGCTCGGCCGGTCGATCTGCCCCGGCACGGCGTACACCAGCCGTCCATGTTCGATCGCCTGGCTCGCCGTGATGAGCGCCCCGCTGTTCAGCCCCGCCTCGACGACGAGCAGCCCGCTGCCCCACCCGGCGACGATGCGGTTCCGATACGGAAAGGTCTGCGGGCTCGGCGGAAAGCCCATCGGATACTCGCTGACCACCGCGCCGGACGCCGCGATCTTTTCCGCGAGCCCCTGATTTTCCGGCGGGTAGAGCTGCAGAAATCCCGAGCCGATCACCGCGACCGTGCGCCCCTGCGCGGCGAGAGCGCCCTGATGCGCCGCCGTATCGATCCCGCGCGCCAGCCCGCTCACGACCGTGAGCCCGGCGTAGGCGAGCTGATAAGAAAGCTTCTTCGCCGACTCGAGGCCGTAGTGGCTGGTCTTCCGCGAGCCGACGACGCTGACCGCGTGGTGGTCGCGGTCCGTCAGCGTGCCCCAGACGTAGAGCACGATCGGCGGGTTGTAGATCTCGCGCAGGTCGCGCGGATATTCGGCAGAGGAGCGCGTGATCACATGCGCGCCGAACGCCTCGATGCGCGCCAATTCCGCCGGGAGATCGACCACTTTCTCCCACCCCGCGATCCCGCTGGCGACCTCCTCGCCGATCCCCTCGACCGCCCGCAAATCCGCCGCCCGCGCGCTCAACACGCGCTCCGGCGTCTCGAAAACCGCGAGCAACTTCCGCAACCGCACGGGGCCGAGATTCGGCACCATGTTCAGCGCAATGCACGCCTCGGTCTCGGTCATGCGCGGCCTGCTTTTGACAAAGCCCGATTCAGCGCCCGCCGCGTTTGAGAAAATCCTGGTGCTCGGCCTCCTGCGCCGCGTCGAGATCGTTCGTCACCTGCGTCTCTTTCACCACGAATTCCACGAGATCATGCGAGAGCCGCAGCGTCCCGTCCGTGTTGCGCTGGAGAAGTTTCACCTGCTCCCCCGGCACGACCGCGTGGACCCCCGTGGCCGTCTCCGCACTCACCCGCTCGCGCATGTAAAAAATCCCCGGCGGCGCGAGGTGCTTCTCGTTCGGAGCCCCCGGCGCGATCTGGATTTTCGAGACGAAAGCACGCGGCGCTGGAGTTGCCGGCGCGATCTTCTGCGGCTCGGGCGGTGCCGTTTCGACCACGGCCGTTTCCTCCGTCACTCCAGCAGGATTCGCAATTTTCTGCAGATAGTAGGTGTAGCCGAGGTATGCCGCAGCCGCGAGGACGATAAGGTAGAAGAGGTTTCGCATGATGGTGGTTGGGCGCTCCCGCCTGGAGAGCCGCCGAACCCTAAAAACTCCCGCTCCACTTTGTAAAGTCCCGACCGGACGAAGCAGCCTCGCTCGCCCTGAAACTGTAGGGCGGGCGCTTCGCCTGCCGGTCCGTGGCGCCGATTAGGCAACCGAAGCGGTCGCCTTCCAACCGCGTCAGTGACTGGCCAGCGCGTCCGCCACGATCGCGGAAATCTCGAGCGTCGCCGGCTTGACGGATACCGTTTGCGCGTCCGATGACCGCTCCGGCTGCGGGGAGAAATCGTGGGCGAGAATCCCGATCGCCACCGTCGCGAGCGTGGCGTAGGCGGAGATGATAGCAGTGCTCTTTGGGCGGCGGGCTGGTGTCATAATTTCCAGAAACAAAAGCAACAGCCATGCCGCCGGCCGTAGGGCTGACCGGGCAAAAACGCGACACATTTCCCCGCTTTCCAAATCCCCTCGCGGCGGGGCTGGTTTTTCGTTTAGCCATCCGCGCGACATGCTGTTCGTCGAGTTCCGTTTCCTGCTCTTTTTCCTCGTCGTCTTCAGTGTGCATTGGGCGCTCCGG
This sequence comes from Spartobacteria bacterium, assembly GCA_043777315.1. Taxonomy (GTDB): domain Bacteria; phylum Verrucomicrobiota; class Verrucomicrobiia; order Chthoniobacterales; family Chthoniobacteraceae; genus CAIURC01. Next base: position 19,960 of record JAYVPW010000018.1, read on the forward strand.
GGCAACTCCGCGCGCAAAATCTGGCTCCTCCTCGCCAGCCATTTTTTCTACGCCTGCTTCTTCATCGGCGACCCGTGGAGCTTCTGGCAAAAAGTCGCGTCGCATCAGCCGCTCCCCGCCGGTTGGTGGTTCCCGTTCGTCCTCATCGCCTCGACCTGTCTCGACTTCGCCGTCGGTCTCGGCATCGCCGACGCGAAAAATGAAGCGCGCCGCAAAGCCTGGCTGCTCCTCAGCCTCGCCGCGAATCTCGGCGTCCTCCTCCTCTTCAAATACTACAATTTCTTCATCGGCTCCGCGTCCGGCTTCCTCGGCTGGCTCGGCCTCCACACCTCCGATTGGACGCTGAAAATCATCCTCCCGTACGGCGTCAGTTTTTACACGTTCCAGTCGATGAGCTACTCCATCGACGTCTATCGCCGACGCCTCGCGCCGGTCCGCAGCTTCCTCGATCTCGCGTTCTTCATCTCTTTTTTTCCGCAGCTCGTCGCCGGCCCGATCGTCCGCGCGATGACCTTCCTCCCGCAGGTCTTCGTCACCCGCGTCTGGGCCAATGTCGATGTCCGCGCCTGCCTCGTTCTCTTCTTCATCGGCTTCGTGAAAAAGGCCTGCATCTCGGAAAATGTCGCCCCCATCGCCGACGCCTTTTTCGCCTCGCCGGAGAAATACAACCTCTACAGCACCTTCATCGGCGTCCTCTTTTACGCCGTCCAAATCTACTGCGATTTCAGTGGCTACACCGACATGGCGATCGGCACCGCGCGCCTCCTCGGCTACGACCTCACGGTCAATTTCCACTTCCCCTATTTCGCAGCGAACATCACCGAATTCTGGCGTCGCTGGCACATCTCGCTGAGCACCTGGCTGCGCGATTATCTCTACATCTCGCTCGGCGGAAACCGCGGCACGGCGCTCTTCACCTCCCGCAACCTCCTGCTCACGATGGTCCTCGGCGGCCTCTGGCACGGCGCGTCGTGGAATTTCGTCATCTGGGGCGCGCTCCACGGCATCGCCCTCATCGTCCACCGCGAATGGGCGCGCCTCACCGAAAACGCCGCCGCGTGGTTTAAAATCGCGATGTCCTGGCTTGGCCCCGCGCTCTGTTTTTATTGGATCTGCATCACCTGGATATTCTTCCGCGCGCAGCCAGTCTTCGACGAAAAGGCGCACGCCCTCAAAGCCACGGGCTTCGAAATCGCGCGCACAATTCTTCGCTCGTTCGTCGGTCTCCACCCGACCGGCAAACGCACCTTCACGCTGAATTGCCTCTGGCTTTTCCTCGCGCTCGCGGTGATCCACTGGCTCGCCTCGCGCCAGGTTTTCGCGACGTGGTGGCGGAGAATTCCCGCGTGGCTTTTCGCCGCCATGCTCGGCAGCGGCACCGCCCTCGCGCTCTTTTTCACCCCCGCGAAATTCAAGGCGTTTATCTATTTCCAGTTCTGAACGCTGCGGTAAAACCAACGCCGATGCGCCCCTTCCCACCCATCCTTCTCGTGCTGTTATCGACGGTCGCGGCGGCGTTCTCTCAAGCTCCCGCGCCCGCCAAAAAACTGAGCATCGTCGCCAATCCCGCCGCTCCTTTTGTCAGCGAAAAGAACGGTGTCCTCAGCGGACTCGACATCGACCTCTGGCATCGCATCGCGCTCGAAATGCAGCTCCCGTTTGAAGTGAAAGCTGTCGCGAATGTCCCCGCCGCCCTTGCTGCTGTCGCCGATGGCTCAGCCGACGTGGCCATCGGCGCGATCAGCATCACCGCCGATCGCGAAAAGTCCGGGGACTTCAGCCACCCGTATTTCCAATCCGGGCTGCAAATCCTCGCACCCGCGCGGTCGCAAGGATCCGTGTTCGCGGCGTTCAAAGGCCTGCTGAAAATGGACACGCTGAAAGTCATCGGCGTCCTCCTGCTCGCGCTCTTCCTCAACTCGCATCTGCTCTGGTGGCTGGAGCGCCGCAAAAATCCCGAGGCATTTCCGCCGCAATACGCTCGGGGCGTCTTTGAAACGACGTGGTGGAGCGTCTCCACCCTGATCACCGGCGGCTGCGAAAACCTCGCGCCCATCGGCGTCGGCGGGCGGCTCTGCGGCGTGGTCTGGATGCTCGGCAGCATCGGCCTCACCGCCTACATCACCGCGACGCTGGCCTCGACGATGACGGTCAACACCCTGACCAGCGACATCAAAGACCTCGGCGATTTGCAGGGAAAAACCGTCGCGACAAAAGTCGGCTCGTCCGCCGAATCATTCCTGAAATCGCACGGCCTCCCGCCGCAGACCTTCGGCACCATCGACGACGCCTGCGGTGCCCTCGCCAGCGGGAAGGTCGATGCCGTCGTCTTCGACGCGCCGCTCCTCCGCTACTACCTCAGCACGCACGCAGGAACGAAGCTGCAACTCGTCGGCACTCTTTTTGAAAAGCAGCACTACGGCTTCGCGCTGCCAGAGGGCAGCCCGTATCGGAAGCAAATCAACCGCGCGCTCCTGCAACTCGACGAAGAAGGCTACTTCGAGGAACTCGACCGCAAATGGTTCCCCGAGCCGAAGGCCTCCGGCACGGACTAAGCCGGCTTTTGCCCGCCGAACATCGCGAGTTCGCTCACCTTGAGAAAGCACTCCACGCTTTCAAACCCGATCTCCCGCAGCCAATCGCACTGCACCTCCAGCGGCGCGTGGGCCGCGCCATCTTTCAAAATCCGTTCGTAATATTCGCGGGCGATTTCCGTCCGCGGCTGGTGTGGCTGGGCCTTGATTTGTTCGCCGAAAATCGCCCCGATCATCGCGTCGTCCCACACCGATTCCGTCCAGCGCGTCGCCGAGGAGACGTGCTCGAAATTGATGAGAATCCCGTCCGGGCGCAGCAGTTTGAAAAGCTCGGCATACAGCTCTCGCTTGCGCCCATCGCTCAGGCCGTGAATGGCAAAAGCGGAAATGATCGCGTCGAACGGCGGCTGGTTCGCCAAGGTTTCCGCCCACGAGGGTTGGGTGAAATCAGCGGCGACGAATTCCACGCGATCGCGATAAGGCCGGACCTGCACCCGCGCCGAGGCGAGCAGGGCAGGGGAGAGATCGACCAGGACGCCGCGCGCGCCCGGATGCTCGCCGAGGATGGCGGCAGAGAGCACCGCATTCCCGCAGCCGAGATCGAGGAACGAGCTGACGGGCAGTCCATCGGCGGAGAGCAACCCGAGCATCATCTCGATCTGCTCGATCCCCAGCGGCACGGCCGCCCGGACATTTTTCAGAAAGCCCTCCACGAATTGGGTGGCAGCCGGGATGGCAGGCGAGGGGTCGATCATCGAGGGCATACGTTAAAAACTGACGGAAGACTCCGCAAGCGCCGGGCCAGACGCCTCCGTTTCGCAAAAAAAAGAGGGACAGGGCGTGAACCCTGTCCCTCTCGGACACTGCTCGCTTTCGCGAATGTTTAAGCCTGCATCGGGCCCTGCGTCCCGCCCGTGAAGTCCTCGGCGAGATGCACCGGCTTGTAGCCGCCGATGGTCTTGAAATAGAGGAACAGCAGCAGGTAAATCGCCGCCATCGCCGCCGGGATGTAGGCATCCGCCGCCAGCGTCCGGCGATCGCCGCCGATGCTGGAAAGCAGCACCGTCCGGTCTGCCGGTGTGAGCTTGTCGAACGCGGTTTTCGGGTCGCCCTTCGCGGCATCGACCTCTTTCCGAATCGCGCCGAGGCGGTCATTCGCCTCGCCCAGCTTCTTGCCGTCGAGCCCTGTCGCTGCTGTGGCGTCGATATTCAGGAACATCGACGGCTGCGCCGCTTTGTATTCGTCGAACAGCGCCGCGTTGGCCTTTTTCAGCTCTTCGCCAGCGAAACGATCTTTCGCATAGCCGAGACCGGGACCGCCGATCAGTCCGGCGGAAAGCATCCCGATGCCGCCCATGATCGACATGGCAACCGCGCCTGTCTGCGGGAAGCGATCCCCGACCACCGCGAGCATCGTCGGCCAGAAAAAGGTCTTCCCAACCGCGTAGATTCCGAGCGCCAGAAGCGCCGCGCCAAACGTCGCCATGCTGCTCGCGAGATTCAGCCCGACGCAGGCGATGGTCGCGCAGATGAAGAGCAAGCCGATCGGCGAGATTTTCAGCGTCCGCTCGATGAAGTGGGCGCAGAACCGGAGGCTGAACATGATCGCCGAGGTCCAGATGAAGAGGTATTTGCCCTGCTCGGAGGTGAAGAGGTTGCCGGTGATGTTCTGAATCCACCCGTCCGTGCCGAGCTCGACTGCGCCGACGAGGACGTGGGTGATGAAGAGGACGAAAAGCAGCACCGAGCCAATCGAGAATCGAGTGATGATCCCGACGGTGATGAGCAGCGCGCCGCCGATGCCGTAGCCGATGATTTTGGCATTTTCCGGCGAGACGCCTTTGAAAATGTCGCCGAAGAAAAGGGCGAGCAGATAGCAGGCGACGAGCGCGCCCAAAATGCCGACGCTTTTGAACATCTGCACGAAGCTCGCGCCGCGCGCCGCCGCTTCGGATTTCGGGAACCGCTGGCCGAGGAACATCAGGCCGTAGAGCGCGGTCGGGATGAGGTAGAGCGCGAGCTGATATTTCCAATGCACCTGCATCTTGTCGTCGAGAATCCAGCCGGCGACGGAGCCGAGGATCATGCCCGCGGGCCAGCTCGCGTGGAGGATGTTGAGGTAATGCGTGCGGTTGTGTGGGAAGAGCGTCGCGACGAGCGGATTGGCGACGGCTTCCAACGTGCCGTTGGAGAAGGCGAAGATGAACATGCCCCAGAAAAGCATGTTGTAGGCGTTGCTCGGCGTGCTCGCGCCGAAGGTCACGAACGCGGAGAGGACGTGGCAAACCAGCGCCACGCAGACCAATTTTCCGTAGCCGATTTTATCGACGATGACGCCGCCAATGATGATGCCGAAGCAAAACCCGGAGAAGCCCGCGCCGCCGATGGCGCCGAGTTGCGCACCGGTGAAGCCGAACTCTTTGCCCCAGTTATCGAAGATGCCGCCTCGCAGCGCGAAGCCGACGCCGGCGGCGAGGATGGCCATGAAGCCGGCCCAGAGAAGGCGCTTCGCGTTCGGCGCGATGCCGGGGTCGTTGGTGTCTGCGATGTTATCGATGGTGCTCATTTAGGGTTGGGTTGGTTGGTTTTTTTTTCAGGGTTGGTCAGATCGTGAAGGCGGGGAGCTTCACGATTTTGCCGCCGTTCATGGCGGACTCGTGGGCGCAGAGGCCGACGCAGGTCCAGTTGGCGGATTGTTTGGCGTTCGGCATCGGGTCGCGTTCCTCGACGAGGGCGCTGATGAATTCGTGCGCGAGATGCGGATGCGAGCCGCCGTGGCCGGAGCCTTGGACAAACGAGACGTGGCTCTCCTTGCCACTGCCTTTTCCGTAAACGCCGCCGGTCGTGAAATCGCGAATCGCTTTCGGAAGCCGCTTCGCAAAATCCGGCACGCGAACCTTTTTTGGGATCTTGTGCTCGGGAAGTTTAGCCGTGTGGAGGACGTGCTCTTCGTTCTCGATCAGCGACCACTCGAAGGATTTCTTCGAGCCGTAAACGTCGATCGATTCGCGATATTGCCGCGCGGTGTCGAAGAGCGAGCGGATGATCCGCGCGGTGAGGTTCGAGTCCTTGAGCTTGATGTGCGCGGTCTCGACGGCGAACGGGCTGCCGTATGCCTTTTCGAGTTCCGGCCGGACCTGACCCGAGCCGAAGCAGCTCACGTATTCCGCGCTCGCGCCGGTCAGCGCGAGCATCGGCCCGACGCAATGCGTGGCGTACCACATCGGCGGGAGGCCGGGCCAATAGTTCGGCCAGCCGTCCATGTCCTGCTGATGACTCGCCTGCAAAAACTGGATCTGCCCGAGCTCGCCCTTTTCGTAGAGCTCCTTCACGTAGAGAAACTCGCGGGCATAGACCACGGTTTCCATCATCATGTATTTGAGCCCGGTCTTTTGGCAGAGCTGGACGATCTGCTTGCACTCATCGATCGACGTGGCCATCGGCACCGTGCAGGCGACGTGCTTGCCGGCCTTCAGCGCGGCGATCGTCTGCCAGCCGTGATCGGGAATCGGCGAGTTGATGTGGACGACATCGATGTCGGGGTCCTTCAGCAGCTCGGCGTAATCGGTGTAGCGTTTCTCAATGCCAAAAGCGTCGCCGACCGCATCGAGCTTGGCGCGCGTCCGCTGGCAGATCGCCGCCATGTTGGCATTCGGATGACGCTGATAAATCGGGATGAATTCTGCGCCAAATCCGAGTCCGACAATGGCCACGTTGATTTTCTTTCCGGGCATAAAACGGGGGATGGAAATGAGTGAAGAGGAACCCTCGGGGCGAAGGGCGCGACATGACAGCGGGCACTTTCCGAGCTGTCAACGACGAACTGCCTTTGCGCATCGAGCACAAAAATCAGGTCACACCAGGCGCCGATTTATGCTCCGCGAATCCAAATCGTGACGCTATGGATCCGGCGTTCGGGCGAATGCGGCTTGCGGCCCGCGGTTACTTTTGCTCAATAGACGCGCCTCTTATTTCAAACCAAAAATGACCATGAAAACTCCCACGTTCCCCACTCTCGCCCTGACCGTTGCGCTCCTCGCGGCCACGCCCGCATTTTCGCAAAATGAAGCGATGGAGCCGGGTAAACCAGCCCCGGTCGGCGCACCCGCGAAGCCCGCCGAAAAGCCGAAGCCGCTCGCCGCGACAGACAAGAGTTTCGTCAAGAGTTCGCTCGAAAGCATGTATCTGCTGATGAGTCTGACGGAGAAAAACAAACAGGATCAACTCAAGGTGGCCGATACGAAAACGGTGGCTGAAAAAATCAGCACCGAATTCACGAAGCTGTGGGCTGAACTCGCTCCGATCGCTACGACCAATGGCGACAAGCTGCCCAGTGCGGTGCCGACTTCCGACAAGGCCAAGATCGACAAATTGGGCAAGGCGCCGGGAGACAAATACGACAAGGAATGGATCAAGCTCGTGGGCAAGGATACCAAGCATTTGGCCACGGCGTTCGCTGCGGCGAAGACCTCGCAAAATCCGCAAATCAAGGCGCTGGCGGCGACTTGGGAGCCGACGATGAAGACCATCAACGACGACACCGACAAAGCAGAAAAAGTGGTCGCGAAAGCGAAGTAACCGTCGCCACGACATAATTAGAAAACGGGCGCGGCCACGGTCGCGCCCGTTTTGCTTTTCCCCCACGGCTGGAGAAGCCCGGAAGGGCTGAAAGATATTAGCCGGTGGCGTCAGCCACCGGAACCGCCGTCGTAATCCAGGCGCCCCAGCGGGGCGCAGGAGTCCCGCTCCATTCCACCGCCCCGCTGGGGCGGACGCGGTTTCACGACAAGTCCGGTGGCTGACGCCACCGGCTAATTTCCAGTGAGCCTCCGGCTCAGAGAATCGTAACGACAGTCCCGCAGTCCCGCAGTCCCGGAGCTACTCCAGTTTCCCGAGCACCCAAGAGTATTCCCGGGCGATGCTTTTCACCACGTCGCCCGGCGTGAAGTCCGCAGGCAGCACGTCGAAAGTGTAGGTCTCGATTTCGAGATGCGAGCAGGTGCCGCCGCGCAATTCGTGAAAAAAATCGGGTGTCAATTCCGACGCCGTCGAGCTGAGCGGTCCCGTCGCCGGCATGAAAAGCGGCACGTGAAAATGGACGCGGAGTTCCTCGATTTCGGGAAACGTCGCGACCTCGTTGAGCGCTTCGGAAAGGTCATACCACGCGATCTTCGCGCCCGCGCCGGTCACCCCTTTCACCTGATGCAAATAGACCGGTTCGTTGAAGGCGCGCAGAGCTTCCCACGTCTCCGGATTCGACGCCCCGCGGAGCGCGGCGCTGATCTGCACTTTGGAAATGCGAATGCCTTCCGAGACGTAGCGGCGGTATGATTCGGCCACGTCTTCAAACTGCATCGCGACGTGGCACGTATCGAAGCAGACGCCAAGATGCCGGCGCATCAACGTCTCCGCCTGACCGCGCGCGCAGCCCATGATCCGCGCCACTTCATCGACCCCGGCGGTGAGCAGCGCGCCTTTGAAAAACTCGATCGTTTCCGAAGTCGTCTCGAGGTAGCAATCCGGCTCCGGTTCGAGCCCGAGATGGATTTCCTGGCCCGTGTCATCGCGGATCGCGGCGAGGTAGGCCACGACCGCGGCGAGGTTGCGCGCCATCAGAAATTTGTCGTCGTCACTCGTGATCCACGGCTTGAAAGAGCAGGGGACGGTGCTGATCGAGCCGTCCACTTCCCCCGGCAGAAAGTTCGTAAAAATGTCCGCGAGTTGGATCGTGTAATCGCGCCGCTCCGGCGTGCGCCAATCGGGCTGATAGACCTTCTCTTTCACCGGTCCCTGATGAAACCGGCCATACGGAAATCCGTTCATCGTGAAGGGATAAAGCTGGTGCTCCGCGAAGAAATCCCGCGCCTCGCCGAGCAACGCCTGATCCCCCGCCAGCTTCGTCGCGGCGTGGTGCGAGATGCGCAGGCCGAGGCCAAACCATTGGTCGGGCGCGACGCGCTGCTTGACCGCCAGCGCCTTCTCCCGGATGACCGTGAAATTATCCGCCCAGCTCTCGCCCGGATGGATGTTCAGGCAGTAGGTGAGATGAAGCGGTGGCCGGTGCTGCAGGATCATGGAGCGGAGGAAAAGCGTCTGAGTTCCTGAAGCGCGAGCTCCATCTTGGCAAGGTCGATTTCATGCACCTCATGGCGCGCCCCGATGCCCTGCGGATACGTGACGCAGAGCTCTCCGCCGAGGTGTTCCTGAAACTCGCGGAGCCCCGCGAAGATGGTGCGTCCGCCGTCGGTGTCGCGCTGGTCGAGTTCGTCAAACCAGAGCGTGAAACCACTTTGTTTCAGTCCCGTGCGGATGAGCGCGAGCTCGTCCGCGGTGATCCAGCCGAGCATTTCCGCGTAGATCGAATCGAGCAAAACGCCCGTCGCCACCGCCTCGCCGTGCGAGATCCGGAAGCCGGAGATCAGCTCCATTTTGTGCGCCGACCAGTGTCCGAAATCGAGCGGCCGCGCGCGCCCGTATTCGAAGGGGTCGCCGGTCGTGCGGATGTGCTCGAGGTGCATCACCGCGCAGCGCTCGACGAGTGTCTGCATCGCGGCGAAATCGCGCGCCGGAAACGCCGCGGCGTGAGCCATGAGCCAGTCGAAAAAATTGCGGTCCCGGATGATCGCGACCTTGAACGCCTCGGCCACGCCGCAGAGCCAGTCGCGCTGTCCGAGCGAGAGGAGAAAATCGAAATCGTTCAGCACCGCAAACGGCGGCGCGAACGTGCCAACCGCGTTTTTGCCGCCGGCAAAATTGACGCCGTTTTTCACGCCGACACCGGCATCATTTTGTCCGAGCACGGTGGTCGGGACGCGCACCTGCCGCAGCCCGCGATGCACCAGTGCGGCGGCGAGTCCGACGGCGTCCATCACCGCGCCGCCGCCGACGATGATGACGAACGCCTGCCGGTCCATCCGCTTCTCGAGCAGCAGGCGCATGTGTCCCTCGACCAGCGAAAAATCGTTCTTCGCCGCCTCGCCGCCCGGCACGATTTGCGGCGGAGCGGCGAGCTCGAGCTGCCGCGGATTCGCGTCGAAATACGCAGTGATTTGTTGCGTCAATTGCGGGTTCGCTTTCGCGACATGCGCATCGATGAAGACCATCGCGCGGTGCCGCCGCTGCTCGTTCAGCCGGTCGAGCGTTTCGAGCAGGACGGGATTTTCCGGCGCGAAAAGGGCGTGCGTGAAGACGACCGGGAAATCCCAGTTGACCGTGATTTGCTGGCGGACCGAGCGCGTCACTTCCGCGCCTCCATCCAAGCCTGCGTCGCGCGTGCGAGGTCGAGTGCGGACTTCGGCTTTTGCGGAAATTCGAGTGAGGACGACCACGCGATTTCGTAGCCTTTTCCGACGCTGCCGTGCGACCCGCGAATCTTGTCGGTGTCAAAGCTCACGCTCATCGGCGGCCAGCCGAAAAAGAGTTCGCACGGGTCGTAGCCCGGTTTGTTGTGAATATCGACGTGGCTCGCGTAGTCGGGCGCGTGATCCTTTTCAAACCACGGGTAGGCGAACCACGCGCCGTCCTCCGCGACGATCATCAGTTCACCGCTGCGCGAGTGCGCGAGACCGCGTGCGGCCTGCGCATTTTTATCGAGGACGGCAGCGATCCCGGGCGTCCTTTCAAGCACTGAGGCGGCTTCGCGGGCCGCGGCCTCGTCGCGGCAGTAGATATGCGCGACCTGGTGATCGACCACGGCGAACGCGCGGCTCGTGTGGAAATCGGTGTAATCCATCGCCCGAATATCGCGCACCGTGAAGAGCCCCGCCTCGCGCAAAACGCGGTTCGGAAAGATCGCGCCGCGCTTCACCGGCTCGATCGCGTAGTCGCCGACGAAAATCCAGTCGTAGCCGAAATCCCGGCACGCCGCCTTGATCCGCGTGAGGTAGCCGAGCAGGTAATCGAGCGCCTTTTTCGCCGGCTCGCTGTCCGGCCCGTGGCGCTGCAAATCGTAGTCGAGGTGCGGCAAATACGTGAGCAGCAGGTCCGGCGCGACGTCCGGCATTCCCATCACCGCGCAGGTCGCATCGACGATCCAGTCGCTCGATTTGTAGTTCGCGAGCGGCCCCCAATAATTCATCAGATTGAAGGGTCGCCCGATCACTTCGGTCAGCCGCGCTTCGAGGCTCGCGGGCTGCGTGTAGCAGGCCTGGATCATACCGCCGCTGTGCTTGTGAATCGGCGCGGGCGTGACCACGAGATCGACTTCTTCGCCCATGCTCTGCTGCCAGAACATCATCCCGACCGTGCCCCCTTTTTTGCGAAAGGTTTCCCAAATCCGCGGCCCCTCCACGAGCGCGGACGACTGCTCCCAAAACAGGACTTTCCGCAAGTCGCGAAAGAAAAGTCCATTGGCCACGAGCCCGTGTGCGCCGGGCTCCGCGGCGGTGCGAAACGACGCCTGGAAGACGCTCGTGACCGCGGGGAAAACCGTCTCCGCCGACTGAAATTCCGGCAGGTGCGAAACCATGTTCCAGCCCAGCGCTGCGATATCGACGACGAGAAGTTTTCGGGGTGTGGACACGGGATTCGGGGTGAATGCGGGGGGACAGGAAATCACGATTTTCCGAAATGGCGAGTGCGGGTGCGGCGTTCGGGAAGGTGCCTTCTCGTCCTCCTGAGCGCAGCGCCAGCGGAGTCGAAGGACCTCTTACTTTTCCCCGCTCGAGGCGCGTCCCGTCGGGGGAAAAGTGAGAGGTCCTTCAACTGCATTTCGCTGTCGCTCCACTTCGCTCGGGATGACCAGGGAAGGATGTCTCACCCCACGATTCGTCGGCTCCGAATCCTTTGCCATACAGCCCCGGCGAGGCAGAGCACGAGGAGCACGCCGAGTGTGCGGACCGCGGTGATTTCGACGATAGGCGGCTTGGCGGGAGTCGTGAATCCGGCCTGGTATGGAGGGCCGGTCGACTGGCCCTCCGCATCGAATCCGAGCACCCGCATCGCGTAAAAGGTGTGCGGCCGGAGGCCGGAAAAATGTCCGGTCGCACGCCCATCTTTTCTCTCGAAGCTGAATCCCGGAAACGGCAGCCAGTCGATTTTCAGTGCGCCTCCGGCGAGCGATAATTGTCGCACTTCCGCGCCGTAACGGACCGCGCCGCTGACGATCTCCGGCCATGCCGTGGCGGCCGATGTAGGGGTCATTTCCGTGACTTGCAACGCGGGTGCGTCCGCGACGCCGGCCGCAACCGACTCGGCGTCGGCACTGTCGGAAGGCATCGAGGCCGCGCTGGTTTTCGGGGTCGCGGAATTTGTCTCGACCCGCAGCGGCGAAGCGGACTCGCGCCGGTCTGGCACGCGGCCCTCGACAGGCACGACCAAAGCTCGGCCAACGGACTGGAGTTTGAGTTCCGCGCGATACGCGCCCGGCTCGAGCGGTTGAAATTCGACGGCGATTTTCCGGCGCTCGCCGGGTTCGATGACGGTCGATTTTTGCGGCAGCGAAAAGGGCGGCGCGATCTGCATCGAGGCCGCCGCGGAGACGCCGCCGACGTTTTCGATCTCCACAAATTCGCGCGCGGCTGCGGTCGCCTGCATGGTCCCAAAATTCACCATCGGCTGCGCGATGCGGAGGATCGGTCCGACCGCGGCGGCATGCACGGGCAGCGCCGCGCCGGCTCGCGCCGGGACGATGCGGATGTCGGCGTCGAATGCGGTCACATCGGCCGGCGCGGTTTGCACGAGCACGCGCGCGCTTTCACCTGCGGCGAGCGTGAGCGCGCGCGGAAACTCGAGCCGCTCGTCCGCCGCGAAGTCGAAGGTCTGCGGCGCGCGCGTGTGGTTCGTCACTTCAAAATTGCCGCTGCGGACGGGGTCGGCGGGTCCGTGTTTCAGCTCGAGGCGCGCGGGGGAAAAAGCGAGCGGATCGAGCGCTTCGCCGGTCAGCGAAATGGCGCGATCCGGCTGTGATGTGAAACGCGCCTCGCCGGAAAAAATGCCGCCCGATTTCGGCGCGAAGACGACCTCGAATCGCTTCCGCTCACCCGCGCCGAGCCGGTATTTCGGCGCGCCCTTCACCGTCCACGGCGGGTCGATTTGCACCATCCCCTCGGACACGCCGCCGCCTCGGTTTGCGATCTCGATTTCCTGCGCGGAAACGTCTCCCGAGAGAATCTGCGCGAACGCCACTTGCACTGGCGCGATCAGTTGCGGCGGGGTGTCGAGAATGGTGATCACGACTTCCACCGCACCGGAAACCCCTTCATTGCTGCGCACCGAAAAAGTGAATTTTTCGCGCGTGATCGCGAGGTCGGCGGGCGGCGTGTAGCGCACTGACGAACTCTCCGGTTGGAGGCGTTTGACGTCGCTCAATTTGCCGGCGGGCGGCTGCACTTTGACGACAAAATCGAGTGTTTGATTTCGCGTGCCGTAGATGCGCAGCGGCACGTCGATCGATTCGCCGCGCTTCACCTGCAGCGACTGCGCCACCGGCTCGGGCGGCGCGGATGGGAGCGGCGCCGGCTTGCGCGCGGCGGCCGCATTCGTCCCGCAACAAAGCAGCACCGACGCCGCGGCCAGCGCGAGGATTCGCCGCAAAAAAACGAGGGGGGCGGTGAGCGCGGCAATCATCGGATGGGCGGGCTCTACCGCAGATCGCCGCCGCTCACAATCTCGCGGCTGCGTGCCGCATAATCTGTTTGCGGGGACGGGACGCGATCGGTAGGTCAATCGCCGCTTTTCCCGCATGAGAAACCCGCGTCTCCATCTGCTGCCCGTCGTGCTCGCTCTCTGGATCGTTGCGCCGGCTGCGCCCGCTTTCGCCGACTTTTTTGGCCGGCCCGCGACGCCGATGCGCAGCGCCAGCGAGCTGCTCCGGCGGCAGGATGCGCCGAAGGTTTTCAAGGCGGTCGAGCCGCTGATCAACCCGGCCAACTCGCGCATGACCGTCTCCATTTCCAAGCAGCGCGCCTATCTGATGACCGGCGACCAGGTTTACATCGACACGCCGATTTCCTCGGGAAAACGGGCCGGCATGACGCCGACCGGCAGCTTCTCGGTGATGGAAAAAGACCCCGATCATCGCTCGAATATTTACGGCGCTTTTTGCGATCCGAGCGGGCGGATCGTGCGCGAGGGCGTGAGCTTGAAAATCGATTCCGCGCCGAGCGGAACGCATTACGTCGGCGCGCCGATGAAGTGGTTCATGCGTCTGAGCGACCGCGGCGTCGGGATGCACATCGGAATCCTGCCGGGCTATCCGGCCTCGCACGGCTGTGTCCGGCTGCCGGCGGACATCGCGGGGTTGATTTACCAAAAGGTGAAAGTCGGCACGCCGGTCACGATCGAGCAATAGCGCCCGCGGAGTCGGGAGCCTCGGGCGTCAGGCTGCGGCGGAGGAGATCGAGCGCGGCTTGCGAAGCGAGGAATTTAAAGGTTTCGCGGTCGGTCGGGAATTTGTGCGGCTCGACTTTCGCGATGCCGACTTTGCTCGCGAGGGCGACGTAAACGGTGCCCACCGGTTTCTCCACGGTGCCGCCGCCCGGACCGGCGATGCCGGTGGTCGCGAGCGCGTAATCGGCTCCGGTGACGCGGAGTGCGCCTTGCGCCATCGCCGCGGCGACGCGGCTGCTGACCGCGCCGTGTTGCTCGATGAGCGTGGGATCCACGCCGAGTTCGCGAGTCTTCGATTCGTTCGCGTAGGTGATGAATCCGGCGGTGAAAACGTGCGAGGCACCGGGCACATTCGTGAGCAGGTCGGCGAGATGCCCGCCGGTGCAGGACTCCGCGGTCGCGAGCGTTTCGGCGCGGCTGGCGAGGAGATCGACGACGACCTTTTCGAGCGAACGCTCGTCGCCGGAAACGATGTGGTGGGCGAGCTTTCCGGTGATGATCGCGCCGGCTTTTTCGAGCAAATCTGGCGTGCCGATCACGCGCACATCAACCTCGCCGGGGCGCGCGCAGTATCCGAGCTCGACGCCGAGAGCGAGGAGGTCCGCGCCGACTTGTTCCTCGACGTGCGACTCGCCGAGACCGCTCACGCGGTAGGTGCGCTTGAGTTCTGACGGACCGTCGGGCGCGATCTCCCGCAGCAGCGGGACGACTGATTGGAGGAACATCGGCTTCAGCTCGCGCGGCGGTCCCGGCAGCAGGAAAAGGTGAGGGGAGACGCCGCTGTTTTGCGGCCCCGGCAAATGGAGCGGCGGCAGATAAAGCCCCGGCGCGGTGCCGTTTTCATTTCGCAAAACCGTGGCCTCCCGGGGACGCAGCGCCTGCAGCCGCACGCGGTCGCCGATGGTGAGCCCGCGCCGGACGAACCGTTCGTCGATCGCGGCCATGACCGCGTCGTCGTGGATCAATTCGAGCCCGAGCAATTCGGCGACGACATCGCGGGTGATGTCATCGGTCGTCGGCCCGAGACCGCCGGTGACGAACACGATTTCCGCGCGGCGGAAACTTTCCTGCAGCGCGTCCGCAATCGAGCGCCCATCAGGCACGGTGACCTGCCGGTCGATTCGCAGGCCGAGCGGGAAAAGCTCCAGCGCGAGGAATGTCAGGTGCGTATTCGAGACGCTCCCGAGCAGCAGTTCGGTGCCGGTGTTGATGATTTCGACGCGGAAATTCATCGGCGAAACGGGATCGGGAATCTGCGTTGAGGCGAGCGCGGTGCGTTCACGTCAGCGCGCTCTTTCGCCAGCAATAATCGAAGAGCACCTCGAACTCCGCGCGTTGCAGCGCCGCGAGTTCGCGCGCCGATTCGTCCGCGCCGAAACGCGCCTGCTCGCACAGGCCGGTGAAGAGGTACGGATCCCAGTTTTCCTGCCGCGCCATGTCGGCGGAATGCGCGTTCGCGGCGCGCTTCATTTCATCGAAGAACGGCAGGACACCGGCCCGGCGGAACCAATATCGCGCGTTGTCGAAATCGCCTTCGCGGCGATGCGTCATGCCGTGCCAGTACGAGCCGGGATCGTCGTTCGCTTCCTGGAAAATCACGTGGCCTTCGTCGATCGCGTCGAGCGCGTAAAAAAGCCCGCCGCGGACCAGCGCGAACATCTTCGGGTGACCGACGTTTCTGTTCGCGCTCAGCGCGAGATCGTCGGCCGCCCGGACGCGCAGCAGCAGATCGTAGTCACGCGGTTCGCTCGGACAGAGTTTTTGCAAAACGTCGCTGCCTGCGAAAACGCGCTCCACGAGATCGGAGTAACTTTTCATTTCAAAAAACCGTGGGCTCGCCCGGAGAACGCGACAAGAATTTTTCGGGATTATCCCGTTCACAAATTCTCACCTGCGCTCGCGGCTGATTTCCGCTGTGGTTTTTGAATCCTCGAACTACGGCTTTTTCCGCTTCGCCGCTGGAGGCTTCACGGTAGGCCGCGAGAGCTTCTTTTCCTTGTCCGGCTTCACCATCAAGGCGCGGCGCATGATCTCGTCGAACGGAAGTTTCGGATTGGTATCGCTTTTCACAATTAGGGATGTGTCTTATGTAGCTGAGAGAGGATTTTGGCGGAGGAGCGAAAGGAGAAGAGGATAGAGTTTAGAGCGGCGATGGTTCCAACGCCATTCGCATTCCTTGATGTGGAGGAGGAAGCGGTCTTTGCGCACACCGCGCAGTTTGAGGAAGCGAAACTTGGCGTAACTCCAAAAGCTTTCGATGCCGTTGACGGCTCGCCCACCCTCCAGTCCCCGCTATTCCCTTCCGCCTCCTCGGTGGTTTTTGCCGCGGGCGAACTGGTTTTGATGGTGATGGATGCGGTGGTGTTCGTAGCCCTTGAGCACGAGGCCGTCGTAGGCTTTCCAGCCATCGGTGTAGATGTCGGTGCCTTCGAGCACCCGACCGGTGATGATCGGCATCAGCTCTTGCTTGGAACAGTTTTTGACGACGCTGAGATAGACATTCTCGCCGCGCTTGCGCAGGCCGATGACGGGGATTTTTCCGCCCGCGCCACGGCCCCGTTTGCCACGCACCCGGCGCGGCCCGAAGTCACTCTCATCAATCTCCACCTCGCCACCCAAAGGCGGGCTTTCCTGCACGGCCTGGGCCACCACACGCTGCCGCAACAACTCGCACAGCCGATGGACCGTGCGGTCGTTCAATCCGCATCACTTCGCCGCCGTCAGCACTGGCAGATCGTGCGCAAAATACCTCAATACGTCCCGGAATTTCCGCTCCGAAATGCGCGTGCCCTTCAAATATTTGTTTTTCATTATGGATGAGCAGTTTGCACCGCTTCATCCGCTCTCAGGTACATAATTCTAATTCGCTTTCAAGATGAGACTAAAGCTGCTAGAGAGGGGGAATGTCAAGACCGCGTCGGATAGAACCACACGTTGTAAAACAGGCGGAAGCAACTGCTGGAAACGCCACCTCGCTCGAAAGTCTGAGGCAATGTCAGGCCGTCTTGTTGCCCGCACTATTTCAAGGGCCGGCGGGTCCGGTTGATGTTTCAGGACGAGGCGCGTTTTGGGCGGATGGTGAGGATTCGGCGCTGCTGGTCGCCGGCTCCGCAGCGACCGGTGGCGGACAA
>JAYVPW010000019.1:0-10902 GCA_043777315.1 Spartobacteria bacterium
ATTCGATCGAACGCTCGAGGGTCATGGTGAGCGGCGGGGCGAGGGAGATGCCTTTGCCGTCGCCGGTGGAGCGCATGTTGGAGAGCTTTTTCGCGCGGCACGGATTGACGGGCATGTCGTCGGGACGGGCGTTTTCGCCGATGATCATGCCTTCATAAATCTCGGCCTGCGGCCCGATGAAGAGGCGGCCGCGCTCCTGGATGGTCTCGAGGGAGTAGCTGGTGCTGATGCCTTGCTCCATGGCGACGAGGACGCCGTTGTTGCGGGTGGGGATGTCGCCTTTGTGGGGGCCGTATTCCTTGAAGATGTGCGACATGATGCCGTGGCCTTTGGTGCTGTTGACGAGGTCGGTCTCGAAGCCGATGAGGCCGCGGGTGGGGACGACGGCCTGGACGGTGACGCTGTGCGGGTTGTGCTCCATGTGGACGATGTCGGCTTTTCGCCCGGCGAGGGATTGGAGGATGTCGCCGAGGGAGTCGTTGGGGACATCGACGTAGAGGTTCTCCATGGGCTCGAGGAGTTTGCCGGCTTCGTCGCGCTGGTAGATGACTTCGGGGCGGGAGACGAGGAGCTCGAAGCCTTCGCGGCGCATCTGCTCGACGATGATGGCGATCTGCATTTCGCCGCGGGCCTGCACTTCAAAATGACCGGCGATGTCGGTGTCGGCGAAGATGATGGAGACGTTCGTGCGGGTCTCGCGGACGAGGCGCTCGCGGACTTGACGGGCGGTGAGGAGTTTGCCTTCGCGGCCGGCGAGGGGGCCGTCGTTGATGCAAATCTTCATCGTGATCGTGGGCGGATCGATATCGACGAAGGGGAGCGGCAGGCGCTCCTCGGTGTCGGTGAGGGTCTCGCCGATGAAGGCGTCCTCGAAGCCGCAGAGGCCGACGATGTCGCCCGCGCTGGCGTTTTTGATCTCCACTTTTTGCAGGCCGACGTGGCCGAAAAGGGCGGTGACATTCGCGCGCTCGCGCTTGCCGTCGGTGGTGATGTGGACCACGGAGTCGCCGACTTTGACGCGCCCGCTGATGATGCGGCCGTAGGCGATTCGGCCGAGGTAATCGGAGTAGTCGAGATTCGAGATGAGCATCTGGAAGTAGCTCACGTCGGAGGGCTGCGGGGCGGGGATGTGCTTGATGATGGCCTCGAAGAGCGGCTCCATGGTCTCGCTCTTTTCGTGGATTTCCTTCATCGCGTAGCCGTCGCGGGCGCTGGCGTAGATGACGGGGAAGTCGAGCTGGATGTCGGTGGCGTTGAGCTCGAGGAAGAGCTCGAAAACCATGTCGAGGACTTTGTGCGGGCGGGCGTTTTCGCGGTCGATCTTGTTGATGACGACGATGGGCTTCGCGCCGTTTTCGAGGGCTTTTTTGAGGACGAACTTGGTCTGCGCCTGCGGACCGTCGTGCGCATCGACGACGAGCAGGACGCCGTTGACCATCTTCATAATGCGCTCCACTTCGCCGCCGAAGTCGGCGTGGCCGGGAGTATCGACGATGTTGACGTGGTAGTCGTGCCAGCGGAACGCCGCGTTTTTCGCCTTGATCGTGATGCCTTTTTCGCGCTCGAGATCCATCGAATCCATGATGCGGATCTCGGTGGATTTGGCTTCGTTCGCGCGGAACGTGCCGCTCTGTTTGAGCAACTGATCGACGAGGGTGGTCTTGCCGTGATCGACGTGGGCGATGATGGCGATATTGCGGATGTGTTCCATTTCTGTGTCTCTTTCGGGATGAAGGTCTGAGTGCAAAGGGCGCGGAATATGGGGGCGATGCCGGATGGCGTCAATGGCGGTGACGCGCCTCTTTTCGGGGCTGTTTTTTGGACAGCAGGAAACCAGGAAAACAGGAATTCGGAGGGGAAAATTCCTGGCTTTCTGGCTTCCTGCTTCATCGTCAACGACCCCCTCGTTCCCAAGCTCCGGCTTGGGAATGCCAGAGTCTTCGAAGCTCTGCTTCGTCCCGCGCGCGAGGTGACGAAGCAGAGCTTCGGGGACAAGTGCATTCCCAAGCTGGAGCTCGGGAACGAGGGGGAATGGCGGCGCGTTTTTCTCCCCGCTGCACACAAAAGCTTTTCGCTTTGGCGCGAAATCGTTTCGATGCGCGCCCCGAAATTCAACCCATCAACTACTCACGATTATGCCCAACCCTTGGACCGGAAAAGGAAACCCCTACACACGTCAGGAAGTCCGCGATCGGCTCGATGCCGCACTCAGCCGCGGGGAGCCGATCATTGCGGCGGGAGCGGGGACGGGGATCAGCGCGAAGTTCATCGAGAAGGGCGGTGCGGACCTGATCATCATTTATAACTCCGGGCGTTTCCGCATGGCGGGGCACGGCTCGACGGCGGGGCTGATGGCTTACGGCGACGCGAACCAGGTTGCGATGGACATCGGCGAATACGAGGTGCTGCCGATCGTCGAGGAAGTGCCGGTGATCTGCGGCGTGCACGCGACCGATCCGCGCCGGCGGATGTGGCATTGGCTCGGGCGGGTGAAGGAGATGGGTTTCTCGGGGGTGAACAATTTTCCGACGCACACGATCATCGACGGGCATTTCCGCGGTGTGCTGGAGGAGACGGGGATGAGCGTGAAAAAGGAGTTCGAGATGATCGCGCTCGCGCACCGGATGGACCTTTTCACGATCGTGTATGTCGCCACGCCGGATGAGGCGAAGGCGATGGCGGAGGCGGGCGCGGATGCGATCATCGCGCACGCCGGGACGACGGTCGGCGGCTCGATCGGCGTGACCGGCGCGGTGGTCTCGATGGAGCACGCGGTGAAGCGCACGCAGGAGATCATCGACGCGGCGAACACGGTGCGGAAGGACATCTACTTTCTCTCGCACGGCGGCCCGATCGCGACGCCGGAGGACGCGGCTTACGTGAATGAACACACGGGCTGCGTCGGGTTCGTCGGGGCATCGAGCCTGGAGCGACTCGGCGTCGAGCAGCCGCTCGTGGACCTCACGCGGCGCTTCAAAAAGATCCCCGCGCCCGCGGCGAGGAAAGCGTAGCGGAGTCCGAGGTAGCGCACTCGTCCCGAGTGCTGGTCGCGGCGTCCCGCCGCGACGGACTTTCGAAGCGTCCCGCGAAGATCAGATGGTGCGCGTTTGTTGATCGTCGCACGGTTTGAAAGTTCGTTTCGGCGAGACGCCAAAACCAGCACTCGGGACGAGTGCGCTACCTGGGAGCAGCCTGTCGCGTCAGGCCGCCGGCTCGCTCGCGGGCGCTTCGGTGAAGTGGTGCTCGAGGATGCCGGACGTGCTCGCCTCGCAGACGAACCAGCCTTTCAACGGCGAGCCGTCGTGATTTCCGCGAATGCGGGAACAGCAGCGGTCCGTGATGATCACGGCATCGCCGACGACGCGTTCGCTGGCGCCGTGCCAGTGGCCGCTGAAGACGCCGCGCAGGTTCAGGTCGAGCAATCTCCCGAGCAACTGCGCCGCGTTTTCCGGCCGCATTTTCACGCCTTCGCCGAGGGGGAAATGCGTGAACACGACGGTCGGCAATTTCGGGTCGAGCTTCGGCATCGCCTCGTCGAGCCAGTCGAAAGTGCTCGCCGCGATCGTCGTGTCGCTGGCCTTCACGCCGTCGGTCGTGTCGAGCGCGATGAACTGCCAGCCGTGATGCTTGAAGTGGTAGTTGAGCTTGTCGGGAAAGATCGCGTCGTAGCCGGAGCGGTCGGTTTGCGAGAGGTAATCGTGATTTCCCGGCACCACATGCACCGGCATGTCGAGCCCCGCGAGAATGTCGCGGATCGCGGTGCAGGCCTCGGGAGTTCCGCGGTCGCTCAGGTCGCCGGAGACGAGGCAAAAAGCCGCGGTCGGGGCGCTGCGTTTCATTTCGAGGACGACTTTTTCGAACCACGGCTGGCACGCGGCATCGAGAAAATGGAGGTCGTTCACCGCGATGAACGAGAACGGTTGGTGCGGCTTTTCAGCGGTCGCGTCGCCGAGTTTTCCGCCCTTGAAACCGAGGCCGAGCGCGAGCGCCGGGAGGAGGACGCGGAGTTGTTCACGGCGGGTGTAGCGGCGGGGGGAGTTCATGTTTTTTGAAAGTGGGAGGCTGCGTATGGGTCCACGAAAATCACGAAAAGGCACGAAAAGGATTCAGAATTTTCGCGCCTTCCGTTCACGGCGGCGCGCGATCGCCGACTCGAAGTCGCACTGGATTTACAGCTATCAAAATCCAGCCTGACGGCTCGCTCGCTTTCAAGCACCGCTACAATCAGCTCCACGTCCCCGACACCGCCGACGTCAGCGGCGCGGAATGGGATGTGCGTCGATCGCGATGGGCGGCTTTACGTCGCGACGCGGATGGGGATTCAGGTCTGCGACCAAGCCGGGCGGGTGAACTGCATCATCCCGACGCCGAACGGCCGCGTCGCGAACCTGACGTTCGGTGGCGAGAATCTCGACACGATCTTCGCGGCGTGCGGCGACCGGATTTTCAAGCGCAAGGTGAAGGTGAAAGGCACGCCCGCCTTCGCCGCGCCGATCAAGCCGGCGGCCCCGCATTTGTAAATCGGGACGCGCCCTCATCGTCATCCTGAGCGGAGTGGAGCGCCGCGCGAAACGCAGTCGAAGGATCTCTTGCTTTTCCCCGACGAGACGCGCTCCGAATGGGGAGAAGTAAGAGGTCCTTCGACTTCGCTTCGCTGCGCTCAGGATGACAAAAGGCTGACCGCTCTCCGCGCCTTCTGCTTCAAACGAAAACAGCCTCCGCTCCGGCGACTTCGCGTCGCTGGAGGGAGGCTGATTTGCGAGCCGCAGGGGCGGCTACTTGGTGGTCGTCGTCGAGGTCTTTTCGGTCGTGCTGCCGGCCGGGGTGTTGGTGGTCGAGGTGTTGGTCTCGGTCTTTTTCTCGGACGCGCCGGGGACGACGACGGTCGTGTTTTTCTCGACCGGGGCTGGGTTCACGATCGTCGTTTTCTCGCCGCTGGCGGGCGGGGCGACGTGCTGTTCACAGGCGACGCAGAGGATGGCGGCAGAGGCGGCGAGGAGGTAGTTTTTCATGGATGGTGTTTGGTTGTGCTGGCGCGGTTGCGTTGGGTTGGTTTGAAAACGCCGGGCGTTGCTTTGCTATCGCGGGCGGCGGCGCGACTGAGCGTGTCGCGACGAAAACGATGCGGTCAGCGCGAGCCGAGAATGCGCCGCGATTCGCTGAGCACGACGCCCTTGAACGCCATCTGCAAGCCCTCGGGATTGGCCGCGTGGGCGAGGGCTTCCTCGCGGGTGATCTGTCCGGCGGTCACCATTTTTTGCAGCGCGCCGTCGAAATTTTGCATCCCGTCGCCGCTGCCGAGTTCCATCGCGCCGGGGATTTTGTCGAGCCGGTCGCTGGCGATCAGACTGGAGACGGCGGAGTTATTGAGGAGAATCTCCAGCGCCGGGAGGACCGCGCCTTTCGTGCTGCGGACGAGTCGCTGGCAGACGACGCCGTGGAGCGTGTCGGCGAAAAGTTTCCGCGCGTAGTCGCGCTCCGCGGCGGGGAAAAATTCCAGGATGCGCTGCACCGATTTCGTCGCGTCGGAAGTGTGCAGCGTGGTGATCACGAGATGCCCGATATTCGCCGCGCTCATCGCCGCGACCGCGCTCTCCGCGTCGCGCATTTCGCCGATGACGAGCACGTCGGGATCCTGCCGCAGGACGTGCCGCAAGCCGGTCGTGTAGGTCGCCGTATCGAGCCCGATCTCGCGCTGCTCGATCACCGACTGCTTGTCGGTGAGCAGGAATTCGATCGGGTCTTCGAGCGTGATGATGTGCTTGCGCGAGGTCGTATTGATGTGGTCCAGCATCGCCGCCAGCGTCGTCGATTTCCCCGAGCCGATCGCCCCGGCGATGATGATGATCCCGCGCGCCGCCTCCGCGATGCGCCCCGCGATGTCCGGCAGATTCAGCTCCGCAAATCCGCGCACCGACGTCTTCACGATCCGCAGCGCCAGCGTCAGCTCGCCGCGCTGCTGAAACACGTTCACGCGGAACCGACCGAGCGCCGGGATCGCCAGCGCGAAATCGACCTCGTGCTCCTGCTCCAATTTCATCTGCAAGCGCGGCGGGACGATCTCGCCGAGCACGCGCTCCATCCACGCGCTGTCGTGCAGCGGTGCCTCCGCCGAGACGAGCTGCCGGTCGATGCGGAAGATGATCGGCGCGCCCGGCTTGATGTGAATATCCGACGCCCCCGACTCGATGCCGCCGCGCAGGATGCTGAGAAAAACGCCGTCCATAAGTCCTGCGTCAGTGCGCCGCCGCGAGCAATTCGTCAAGGTGATCGGCGCAGATTTGCGACCACGATTCCAGCGCATCGCGCCGCGCCGCGAGCTGCGCGCGATCGAGAAATTGCAGCTCCGTGATCATCGCCTCGCCCTTTTGCACATCGTCACTTTCGAGCTGGAAAATGTGGACGATCCCGAGATGCACGCGCCCGACCTCATTGCTGTCGTCGTTCAAAAGCGCCACCGCGTGATTCGTGTATTTCGCCCCGAGCCGCAGCTCCTCCGCCACCTCGCGCTGCACGCCCGCATCGTAAGCCGCGCGGTCGAGCGCGAAGAGCCCCTCGTCGTGATCGTTCATGTGCCCGCCGATGCCGATCGAGCCCTTCGCGACCAGTCGCTGCTCGCCCGCTTTCTTCCCGCGGACGTAATGCAAAACCTTCCCGTCATGCACGAGCAGCACGTACGGGATGATCTGTTTCAGCGTCGGATCGAGCTCCGCCGGCGGGCGGGGCGTGAAGAAGTTATTCGCCCGATCGAGCAGCGCGGGCAGGTAGCGCTCGATCTCGAAGTTCAGCCCCTGAAACGCCCCGAGCTGCTCAAAAAGCGCGCGCCGGACGACGAGAATCATTTCGTCTTTCATGTGCGCGAAATGTCGCGGGGAGTCCTTTCGTTGTCGAGAAGCTGCGCGGGTGGCTTGACCGCCCGACGCCTCGCGGTGTGCGGTGGCTCCCTTCCTTTATGGAACTTACCCCAGCCGTTTTTGTCATCGCTCTCTGTTTTGCCGCTGCCTCCGCGCGCGGTGAAGTCATCGAATCCGACCTTTGCATTTACGGCGCGACGGCGGGCGGGGTGAGCGCGGCTTGCACGGCGGCGCGGCTGGGGAAAAAGGCGGTCGTGGCGGAGTTTGGGAAGCACGTCGGGGGGCTGACTTCGGGCGGGCTCGGCTGGACGGACCTTGGGAACAAGGCGGCGATCGGCGGGTTTGCGCACGACTTTTACAAGCGGCTCGGGAAGCACTACGGACGGGCGGAGGCATGGTGGTTTGAGCCGCATGTCGCGGAGGAGGAATTGCGCGCGCTGCTCCTGGCGGCGGATGTGCCGGTTCGTTTCGAGCAGAGGCTCGCGACGCCGCCGGGGGAATGAGCGTCCCGGTCGCGCTCTCGGCCACGCACATCGCGTACGGCTCGATCCGGATGGAGCCGGTCTTCATGGATCCTCGGCCAATCTTCCGCGACCGCTGCCGTGCTGGCGCTCGACGCCGGCTCGACCGTGCAGCAGGTCGATTACGCGAAGCTCCGCGAGCGCCTGCTCGCCGACGGCCAAGTCCTCGAATGGACCGCCACTTCCGCTGAAAAAACCGCCACCGCGCCCGCGCCGAAGCTCGACGGCATCGTGCTCGACGACGCCCAGGCGGAGCGGAAAGGGGAGTGGACCGCCGGCAACATCGTGGAGTCGCGGCGCATCGGCACCGGGTATATTCACGACGGAAATGCACAGAACGGCGCGGCCACACTTTCATGGACGCGGGAGATTCGCGAAGCCGGCGAATACGAGATCGTGTTCCACTTTCCACCAAACGCGAACCGCGCACGCGGCGTCCCGGTGACCGTGTCGATCGGCGGCAAAGTGACGACCGTCCTGGTCGATGAGCGCGACAAGTCTGGCGTGAAATCGCTCGGTAAATTCCAGTTGCCGAGTGGAAAGGGAACCCGCGTCGGCCTCACGAACAAAGGGACGGACGGCTACGTGGTGGCGGACGGACTCCAGCTCCTGAAGCAATGAGAACGAGGGGCTGCGGGGGTGAAGCGCCCCGCCGCTGCCGGCCTGATAATAAATTTTAAACTTCGCTGGACAACGCGCTTTTCTGGGGAACCTTCCCTGCATGAAACGCAAGGTTCCACTTTTTATCGGTCTCCTTTTCGCCACCGTCATTTCGGCGGTGATGTTGCCGCAGCGCTCACCCCAGCCGGACGCCGCAAAGGCGCCCGGTGCGCCGGCAGAATTTAAAACGGTGAAGAGCATCGTGCTCGGCGTCTTCGGGCGTCTGGCACCCTCTTCGCCGCAAGCGTCCGCGATTGAGGAAATTCCCACCACCGCCGAAGCCGCGCCGAAGCAGCTCCGCGTGCCGGCGGTGCGCGATGGTCATCGGTATGGCTGGATTCAGCTCCCCCGCGGCACGCCCGTGGATTTGATCCGGGTCGAAGGCGAGAACGTCCTCATCCGCTACGACGAGAGCGTCGTGAGGATGCCGCAGAGCGAGCTTCGCGAGGGCAGCGTCGTGCTCCGCGACCGCAAGCCGGCCATCCTGAAAATTTGATCGGGCGGGAAACCGCTCGATCGCCAGTCCCCCGGTGAAAAGCCCGGCCTCCCCCGATGCCGGGCTTGCTCATTGGCAGGTAAATTCCGCACTCGCCCGGCACGCCGTGTCGCTCATTGTGCGCACCCAATAAGCCGCGAACGCCGCGGGGAATTCGTGCGTCAGCTTTTCGCCCGGCGCGACGGCGAAGCTGCGATACGGCTGCCACGATCCGTCGCCAGCGAAATCCACTTCCACCTGCACCCGGACCGGCTGCGCGGCGTCGTGGGAAAGGACGAGCGTCCTGCGATCGTAGCCGCGGAAAAGATACGCGTCGCCCGGCTGGCCGGCGGTCACCGGCGTATCGCGCCACGGGCCACCGTGACCGATCACTTTTCCGAGCTGCCAGAGATCGTCCACCGCCCCGAGCCAGAGCGCGCGTTTGCCGTCGTCGGAGCGGATGATGTGGGAATTCCCGGCGGGCGCATCGGCCGCCAGGCCGCTCAGAATCAGCATTCCGCGCCATGAGCAGTAATACCATCTTGCCAAAATAAGCAGACGGGTTGCGGAGCGCCCGTCCCGGAGGGGCGGCGGAAATACCGGGGATTCCAGCGCCCTTCCGGGGTGCCTCGGGTGTTTGGGACATACCGGTGGCTCACGCCACCGGCTCATTTCCACTGGCCCTGCCGGGCCGAAACGGGAGCCGCCCGATGTCCGGTTATTTCCCAGAGATGGTATCACACCCATCGAAACACCGCGGGCCGCGCGTCGATATTTCATGCGGCGACGATGCTTCCCGCCCTTCGTTTGTCACGCCCGGAGTCACCGGGAGCCGATTCCCCCGCCCAATTTCGAGCCCGCCCACCGCCCGAACCCCGTCGCGGACGCGCCCCTCCGCAGCAGTGCCGGTGGCGGGACTCGAACCCGCACGGCGATTTCTCGCCAACGGATTTTAAGTCCGTTGTGTCTGCCATTTCACCACACCGGCAGGTGCGGACGGTTTGTAAACTGCATCGGTCAGCCACGCGCTGGCAACCGTGCGGAAATGTTCATCCCGGCACGCGGCGCACTTCGCTGCCGAGGTCGATCGATCATCCGCGGCGCGCGGTGGCGTCACGCCGCGGCGACTTCCACATGCGCCGCAAAGCCGAGCCGGTGCAGAAGTGCCTCGCAGTCCTCCCACGCGAGGCCGAAAGCCCGCGCATCCGCGACTCCGAGGCGCGCGACGACTGCGGAAAGCGTCGCCGCATCACGCTCGGCAAACTCCCCGTCCATCAGCGCATCCTCCGCCCAATCCAACTGCGCGGGCGTGATCTCGTGGTGGAGATACGCGGCGATCTGGTCGGCGACGGTTTTCTTCGTGATCGTCATGGCTGCGGATTCGCGGCCTCAGAGGCTGTGTAAAAAGTCGAAAACCCTCGGGGGACCCTGGCTCTGGAGCGCGCCGCTCCGTCGGCGCGAGTCTCTTGAAAACCACCCGTTCGGGCACCGACGGAGCGGTGCGCTCCACTGGTCGCCCGGACTTATTTCACAGTCTCTCACACGGTCTCGAACTCCAAGGCGCGCGTGTTCAGTTTCGAGGTGCGTTTGGAAAGATTCAGCATTTCGATTCCCACCACCTGGTTGTTCTCATCGTAGTCCAGCACGATTCCGGGCGAGACTTCATCGGACTCGATGATCTTGGAATCATCCAGCCGGAGATAAAGGGCATCTGCTTCGTGAGCCACCGTGAGTTTCATCGGTGAGGGTGCGCTTCAAGCCGCAGAAATCAGATCGGCTTCGAGGGGCTTTTCTTTTTTAAAGCGGCTCACCCCGAGGATGCTGAAACCAGTGACGCGGCCCTGCTCGTCCACGCGTTCCATCACCGCGTCATGGGCGGTTTCCTTTTCGTAGCCAGGAGCGTCCGAGAAGCGGACTTCCAGGAAGTCTGCTTCCGCGTCGAACCAGATTTTTATTTTGTCGGCCATAATTCTTCTCCGGGTTTCGGTTTGTCCGTCAGGTAGGCGGTGACGACGAAGGCGTCATTGCTGGGATACTTCACCACGACGCACAGCCATTTGCCACCCACAATCGTCCGCCCATAAAATTCATAAAAAAGCCGCACCGCCTCATCGGAGCGCGAGCGGCGCACGAGTTGCGGCTGGCGCAATACGCCAGCGATTTCCTCTTCCATGCCCGCCATTTCCGGATGATTCAAAATGTGTGCGAGCCGCTCGTCGGTGAGTCGCACTTCATGACCAAAGCAGTCCACCAGCGTTTTCATTTCGGTGTCCCTTGAATCAGGGCGATTTCGGCGGGGGTGAGGCCGTAGAGGCGGTAAACGTGGGCGTCGATCTCGGCTTCCAGCGCCGGC
The DNA here is from genome assembly GCA_043777315.1 of Spartobacteria bacterium. Classification (GTDB taxonomy): domain Bacteria; phylum Verrucomicrobiota; class Verrucomicrobiia; order Chthoniobacterales; family Chthoniobacteraceae; genus CAIURC01. Next base: position 10,864 of record JAYVPW010000019.1, read on the forward strand.
ACGGAGGCATCGTCTCCCGCGCGCTTCGCCGCGAGGATG
>JAYVPW010000020.1:0-2787 GCA_043777315.1 Spartobacteria bacterium
CGCCAGATCGAACGAATGATCCGGCAGCTTCGCCCGCTCGAAACCGCTGTGCTGAATCTCCGCCTCTGGATAAAGCTGCGCCATCATCCGCGCCGAAAGACTGTCCAGCTCGACGCCCGCAAAGCTCGTCCGCCGCGCCAGCGCCGTCGGCACCCGCCCGAGGAAATGCCCGACGCCGCCCGCCGGTTCCAGCGCCTTGCCACCTGCAAAGCCGAGCCGCTGCGCGATCTTCCACGCCGCATCGATCACCGGCAGCGCCGTGTAATGCGCGTTCGTCGTGCTCGCCCGCGCCGCCGCAAATTCCTCTGGCGTCAGCAGCTCGGTCAGCTCCGCGTGCTGCCGCGCAAACTTCGCATTGTCCGGGTTGAAATATTCCCCAGCCCAGCCCCAGCCCGTGTATTTCGCGAGTGTCGCCTTTTCCTCCGGCGTCGCGAGCCGATGCCCGGCCTCGATGCGTTTGAGCAGCCGGACCGCTTCCAGGTTCGCGGCGTATTTGGCCGCAGGAGTTCGAGGGGCGACCTCGTCGCCGTCGCCGATGACGTGATTGCGCGCGGCCGGATCGTCCGGCAGCCGGCGCTCTACGAGGCCTCGTCCTGCATCCGATCCACGCCCGTCTCCGGTCCCTGGAGTCGAAACCGAATCTCTTCCGCCGCCATTGCCTGAATCTCCTTGACCGTTCGGTCCGGGAACTTGGCCTTCAGCTCCGCCATCAGCAGCTTGGTCGCCTTCGGGTGTGCTTCCAGCGTTTGTGTGATCTCCGGGGATTCCATCTTTCCCGACCTTACCGCCCTCGCCCGAACCCGTCAACGCGCCCGCCTTCCTGTCATCCTGAGCGCCAGTCGAAGGACCTCTTACTTTTCCCCAATCCGTCTTCGGCGGATTCTTCACCGCAAACCCAAAAAGATCGTCGGCCACATCGCCCAGCCCGTCGGCCTTCGCCTTTTTCACGAACTCCTTCTTCGCCACCGCGTTGCTCGCCACCGCCGCCTTCACGTAGCTCGTCGCCGCCGCCGCCACCGGCGCGGGCGCGAACATGTCCAGCGTCCCCGTGTCCTTCACCTTCGGCGACCCGAGCACCATCTGCGTCGCATCCATCTCCCGCGGCGCGATCCCGGCCACTTTCATGAAGTCCGACGCCCGGCTCAGCGCCTCGCGAATCGGCAAATCGATTTGCGTCACCGGCATCCCCATCTTTCCGCTTTGGAAGCCGAGCGCGACCTGCGCCGCCCAGCGGTGATGCCCATCGATCACATGCCCATCGATCGAAATCAGGATCGGCTTCGCGCCCATCTGCTCCGCCCCATGCGCCACCATCTTCCCGATCCGCACCGCATCGAGTTCACCCTGCGAAGGTTTCAGCACCAGCGCATTCGCGGTCATCTCCCGGCTCCCGACTCCACGCTCTTTCAGCCACGCGAGGAAATCCGCTTTGTGATCCTGCGGAATCTGCGGCATCTCCGCCCGCGGCACGCCCAGCCCTTTCCCGAAAAGCCCGGGGTGCGCCTCCACATCGAGCCCGCCCGAAATATCGATCGGCCCTTTCTCCTCCGCCGCATTTTCAAAAAGCGACGCGAGATGCTTGGGCGAGATCTGCGCCGCAAACAGCGGCCCTCCGTTGACGCTTCCCTCGTTGCCTTGTATCACTCTCTTGATGACTGATGCGCCCGCCAAACTCCCAGGCAAGTTCCCTCCAGGAACCGAGTTCTGGAAGCTCGATTCCGGCAGATTTGTCGCCGATCTCGGCGCATCGATGATGCGACCGGATGGGTCCGTGCTCGAACCGATGACCGCCGCAGGAGTCTCCAGATCGCTGCTCGGCGACGCCGAGAAAGTCTCCGAGGAAGAGTTCAGGAAAGCCGCGCTGACCCCGCCGTAAAACTCGAGCGACGCGCTTTCCAGCGTCTCTTGCCACGTCGCCAATTCCGGCGTCTGCGCCAGCTTCATCGCCTCCTTGTTACTGCGCAGATGCTCATAAATGCCGTGGCCGACTCCGACCTCTTTGGCAAAGAGCAAATCCACCCGATGCACCTGCACCTCGGCATTGCGGCCGTTGGGCAGCCGGATCAGCAAAAGATGGTCGCGATAGCCGAGCAGCGGATTGGCAAAGCGATCCTTGTGCTTCACGACCTCGAACCGCGCCTTGATCGCCGCCACGGCCCGGTTCACGTCCGCATCGCTCAGCACCACCAGTGACCCGCGCACCACATCATTGACCGTCGTCACGTCCGGGGCCGTGCCGTTTTCGCTGGCAGCGGCCAGCGCCTTCTCCATTCCACGATCGCCCTTCAAAGCTACCCCGACCATTGCGAACGCTCCGACCTCCTCCGCCACCGCGCTCACCTCGCGATCATACCACGCACGGATTTCCGGGGTGAACTCCGCCCGGTAGGCTTCCCACCGCGGTTTCAATTCCGCCATCCCGCGTTGCAGCTTCGACTCGTAGGCCGCATTCGTCCGCAGAATCACCGGCGCGATCGCCGTCGGCACCAACGGCACATTACCCCGGTCGTTCGCTTCGAGAATCGCCGTCTGCACCCGCAGCGGCAGCGCCCGCATCGCGGCGGTCAGCGGCTTGAGCCACGGCTTCGACTTCTCAATCTCCTCATACCGGGGATGCAGCGAATCCGAGACGTGCGCCGAGTGCAGCGCCTCCTTCAATCCGCGCGCCGCCTCCGCTCGCGCTTTGTCCCGCGCGCCCTGGTTCACGATGTTCTCCAGCACCTGCGCCGGCGTCAGGCCCGGTGCCGTCTCGCCGAACATCGTCGGCCCGCTCGCCACGCTCTCCGC
>JAYVPW010000021.1:0-10825 GCA_043777315.1 Spartobacteria bacterium
GATTGAGCATATTTAGATGAAGTGAATGAACCCGCTGCCGGAAAAGGTGATCGTGCCGTCGTTGCGGAAGCTCCCGGCGACGATGAGGCACTCCTCATCGCCGATGGTCAGCGATTGCCCGGCCCCGAGATACTGGCGCTGGACGACGGAGGCGCGCGCGGAGGATTCCGTGGCGATGGCCGCGGCGAGCAGCGCATCCACTTCCTCCTCCGTGTAATAGTCCGGCCCGCCCTGGCTGCTCGTCGGACCGGTGACGATCGCGGGTTGCACGGTGACCTGCAGATTCGGGGCGACCTGGCGCGCGCCATCCACCACGCAGATCAGCTCGGCGTTGACGTTCGTCGCTCTCTTGCCGGTCATGAAAGTCGCCAGCCGCGTGTCGCTGGCATCGAGCAGCGCCGTCCAGGTCGTCTCGTTTTCGCTCGAAAAATCCTCGGTGAACGCGAGCACGGCAGGCGGCGTGGCATCGGTCCCCAGCGCGAGCTGCAGCGTGGTCGCGTCGCCGGGCGCGGCGGAAAAGACGACGCGCACCGGCACGTCGGAGCCGAGTTTCAGCACGGCGGTCGTGGCGAGCCGCGCGAGGCCGGTGACGAGGTCGAAGGCGAGATTGATCATGAGAGTCCGGCTTTGCTCAGGGTGTCGTGGATGACGCGGCGGGCCCCGGTGGCTCCGGCGTCGGCGATTTCGTCCATCGTCGGGAGGAGCGTCGGGTCGCGGCGCTGCGTGACGCTGCGGACCAGCAGCCACGCCGGGATGCTGTCGTCGAAAGGCTTGGCCGCTTTCTTCTCGCCGCCCTTGCCGCCGCCCTTTTTCACCAGGCGAAATTTCGCAAACTCGCCGACCCGGCGTCCGTAGGCCGCGGCATTCAGCGGGATCGTGAGAAACTGCTTCTTCGCCGTGATCGTCACGTCGCGCGTCGCCCGGAGGATCGTCGGATGCCGCATGGTGATCGTCGCAGCCACGCTGTCGAAGGCGACGGTTGAGGATTGGTCGAAATTCTCGGCGAGGCTCGCGATGAAGCCCGTCGGCTGCGCGCCGAGCCGGTTCGCCGTGGTGTGGCGGGAATCGCCAAGTTCAGCCAGATGCCGCACGATGAGCGACCGGACCTCGATCGCCATCCCTTCGCTGACCAGCGCCCGGCCCGCGCCGTCGAGCTGCGCGCCGATCTGCCGGAGGGCCGGCGAGAGTTTGTCTGCGATGGAGAAATCCAGGAGGCTCATGCGAGTTCGGCGAGCTCCCGTTTGAGTTCGGCCTGCAGCTCGGGGGAAAGCCCGGCACAGGCGGCGACGATCGACTTTTCGCCAGGCGAAAGGCTCCCGGCCATCGGCGCGGGCGTCTCGTCGTCGGGGAGCAATCGGAGCGCGCGGCATTCCTCGCGGGTGACCGGACGCCAGCCCATCCCGGAGCGGAAGGCGAACGGGGGAAAAGGATTGAGCAGCGTGTCAGCGTGCCCGCCCGCGCCGTCGCCGAGCGCCTGCCAGAGCGGCGAATCTTTGCGCGCAATCATCGGTTCGCGGATCGCGCCTTCCCAGAGCACTTCCTCGCCGGCCTCCGACCAGCGGCGCAGCCAGGCATTCTGCGGATCGGCGACGAGCTGCTCGCGGACGCGCCGGAAACCGCGCGGCGTCTCACGCTGAAAATTGCGGACCAGTTCCCACGCCGGCCAGTGGCGCAGCGCATACTCGCTGTTCCCCGCGACCATGCGGCCGTAGTTCGCGGCCATGCGGACGTTCGTCTCGATGAGCAGATCGAGGCGGCGCGTGCTCGAAAGGTCCTGGAGCGAACCGCGCTCGGCCGGCGGGATGTTCGCCATGTCGTCGGGGAAGCCGATCGCCGGATCGTAGCCAAGCTCGCGCAGCTTTCCGAGGAGCCGGAGCCGTCCGGTCGCCTGGTTGATCTTCCCGCTCAGGATGTCATCGACGACGCCTTTGACCTCCTCGAGGTAATCCGCATTCGTCGTGCGGGCGGAGAAAATGGAGCGGTTGCGCAGCCCCTGCGAAAAGCTCCGCAGCTCGGCGCTGGAAAGATCGGTCTCGAAAACAGTGCGCCGCCGGAGCTGATTGAGCGCATCCGTCGGATGCGTCTCCGCCGCGATCGCGACGGCATTGGCGGTGCTCAGCGCGGCGATCTCGTCGTAACCGGCGAGCAGCGCGGACCCAAGTCCGGAGATCAGCACCGGGACCAGTGCGGGCGCGCGGTTCACCTCGCGGAGCAGGCCGGGGAGAAGATGGACGAGGCCGCGCAGCGCGTCATCGGTGCCCGCGTGCAGCGCCGCTGCAAGCGCGTTTCCGACGGGCTGCAAATCCTTTTCAAAAGCCTCCGCCGCCTCGCGGTGAAAGTCGCTCAGCTCTTCCGCATTCGTCGTGGAGAGCTCTGTGATGAGCTGCTCCGCTTCCGCCCGCTGCGCCGGATTCATCAGCGGCAGCGCGCGCTCCGCCACTTCGACGTTGGACGTTGGACGTTGGACGTTGGACGTTCTCATAATCCCCCTGTCCTCCCGCGTCCGGTCATCCGCGGCGGCACGCCGATCGCCTCGATCGCGCGGCCCGTGGCCTGCATCTCCCCGGCATCGGCGGGCACGTCCGGTGCCTCGACCTTCGTCCGGTTGTCGGTGATCCGCTTCAGGTCGGAAATATCGTCCCGGCGCGTCTCTTTCTGGTCGTCGCTCAGCGGCTGCCCGATCCGCTCGCACAGAGCGAAGAGCGCCAGCCGGATGGTCACACCCTTCAGCGAATCCGGCACCTTCGCGGCGGCGGCATCAAGCACGTTGCCCGTACTCACTGCGCGCCGGACGCGGGCCGTCGCATCCGCGATCGCCTCCGTCACAGGATCGATCCCGCCGACGGCCTGCGTCTGTGCGACATCGACGATGCCGCCGTGCCCGGCAGCCTTCAGGTGATCCGCGGTGATCGTGGTCCAGCGCATGAAATGAGAAAATTCTGCGAAGGAGGAAAACGCGCCGCCGGACAAACCAGCCGACGGCGCGCCTCGTTCCTACACGAAGGCTTTAGTCCGTCTTCTCGACCGTCTCTGTCGTCTCCTTGGTCGCCGGAGTGCCGGAGGTTTCGGTGGTCTCCTTGGTCCGCTTTTCCTCGTCGGTTTCGGTCGTCTCGGTGGTCTTTTTGATTTCTTCGCTCATGGGATTTTGGATTTCGGTTTTGGTTTTAAAAGGCCCGGTCGGGTTCACCCGACGGACTTGTTTGGCACCTCCAAAGCCGCTGACCCTTGCGGATCAGCGGCTGAGGCTGGAAATGCGGGCGCCGTTCGTGGCCCGCGACGCGAGGCGATTTAGCTGGCGGCGACGGTGAGCGTGCGGCAGCCGAGCGTGGTGGCGCAGAACTCCGTCTCGTACGTCTCCACGACGATCTCCCAGAACTTCACGCCGAGCTGGCGCAGATAGACCGCATACCGGCCGCCCTGCTGGGTCGTGCCAATCGCCGTCTTGAAGTTGCTCGAGTCTTCGCCGCTCATCCCGTAGGCTGAGAAGAGGATGATCTTCGAGCCGACGATCTGCGCTTTGCTCGCGCCGCTCTGGAACCGGGACTCATCGACCAGCGCTTGCAGGCCGATTTTCGCGGAGGCTTCCTCCGGGCTCTGCATCCGGCCACCGACCGCGGCGGCTTTGTTCGTCGCGCCATAGGTGGCGAAGCGAAGGAGCTTCGGTGCCTGGCCCCAGAGGACGCGGTTCGGCGAGATGCCGCTCGAATCGCCCGCGAGCTTCGCCTGGTTGGCGAGATCGAGGTCGGGATCGGCGGAACCGGCGGCGTCCCACGTCAGCGAGGCAGCGGTGCCGGCGGCGAGCGCGAGCGCATATTTACGCCGGAAGGCGTTGCGCTTGAGCCGCTGCATGATGCGCCCCGTGAAGAGCTGCTCCCAGTTAGGCGTGTGCTTGACCTTGTCGTAATCGACGACCATCCGCAGACCGCGATTCGGGATCTCCCGCTGGGTCTTGGTCTGCGTGTAATCGACCGTCTTGAAGTCCGAGCCGATCGGGCGCAGGTCGTCGGTCGCGTCGTCGCTCAGGAACGCTTCAGCATTGGGATACTCGAAGTATTCGTAGAGCTCGCCCGTCGGCATGAGCGCCGGCGCGATGAACTCGCACGCGGCGTCGTAACCATGCGGATCGCTGAACCCGAGCGCGTAGGCGGTCATCGGTTCCGACAGATGCGTCGAGTCGAAGAGCCCGGCGTTGGCCGTGGTCAGCATTCCGTGATGGAGCTGCGCGTCGCGCTGATACTCAGGGACCATGGCCCCAGCGAGAATCGAGCGGACTTCCGCAGCGTTGGCGGTGCGGAGTTGCGCGGCGCTCAGCAGGCCGGAGTTGGCCGTGCTGAACTGCGAGCGCATCCCGCCTGCGAACTGCCCCACGATCGAGCGCAGGGAGAGCCGGTCAGCCGGCGTGGATGCCAGGCGCAGGAATGCGCCGAGCCCGATGGTCAGCGCGAAGCTGATGAGGATGTAGAGGATGATGGATTTCATGATGATGTGATGCTGTTGGCTGAACTGTGCGGGTGGGGATCAGGCGAACGTGACGGAGACCGGCACGCAGTCATTGACCTCGATGACGTCGTCGGCACTCGTCGCCGCCGTCACCGAAATGCCGACCAGGGAGACCGTGGCGCCCGATGGGGCGACCTGGACTTTGCCGCCGGCGGCCGAGTAAACGCGGACGCCTGCGCCGATCGCCGCGAGGGCGACCATGCGTTTCGTCGGGCCGCGGCCGAGGAGTTGAATCGCAACGCGCTTTTCGGCGGCACTGGCTTCGTCGTCCACGGTGCCGAGCGGCACGTCGGCCGCACCGGCGAGCGCGATGTGATCGGCGTCACTCCCTTTTTTGAAGAGGAGATGCCGGGTGGTGATCGCGGCGTCGGTGTTGCGACCGATCGAACGATCATGCGTGCCGGTCGTCCCCTCGACGTTCGCCGTGGCGAACGAATTGCGGAGACCGGAGAGCGCGAGGCCCGCGAGGGCGAGGAAAGAGATGCGGAAGTTTTTCATCTACTTCTTTGCCTCCTTCGTGGCCGCGGCTTCGTTTTTCTCGTTCATCGCGACTTCGACGGCTTGCGCCGGCGAGAGGCCCGCCCGGATCCTCCAGTTCACGTCTTCCGCTTCGACGCCCGCGCCTTTGATGAGGAGCGAAGTCGAGGACGGCATTTCGTGACCGGGGCCTGGCAGCGCCACGGTCGAGGCCGCACGCAGGCGCGCGATCTCCTCTTCCTGGGCTTCCAGTTTTACTTTCATCTCGGCGATGTCTTCCGCCTGAGTGTTGGCGGTGCAGAAGCCGCGCGCCGGCCCGAAGGCGAGCGAGGCGAGGCTGAGCACCACGAGGTTGAGTCGTTTCATTATTTGTGTGGTTTTTCTCGGTTGTGGTTTTGCTGGCTCAGGCCGCCTTTTTGGTCGGGTCCTGCATCGCGGCGAAGAGCGCCGTGAAATTGGGGTCGGCTTTGACGCGGGCGAATGCGGTGTCGCGGTCGCACTTGTCAGAGTCCATCCGCTTGGAGACGGCGCCGTCCAGCGCATCGCGGCGGGCATTGGCCGTGGAGAGATCGACGCGGTTGCCGTTGATCTCGATCGGGGTCGTGTTCAGCGCCTTGCGGGTCTGGAGCTCCGTGAGCGTCGCCGCGCGGCTGTTCGCCGTGGTGAGCTTCGTCTCGAAGGCCGGGCGCTCGGCGGGCGTGAACGCGCCCTTTTTCTCGGCGAGATCGAGGAAGCCTTTGCGGACCTCCGTGATTTCCGAGGTCAGCGCGGAGTTCGCCGTGGTGAGCGTGCCGACTTCGCCGGTGAGCGTGGTCACGCGATCATTCGCGGTGACGAGCGCGGCGTTCGCGGTCACGAGTTCCGCGGCGGCGTTTTCGGCGGCGGTGTTCGCCGTGGTGATCGCAGCAGCGCTGGCATTGGCAGTGGTCTGCAGCCCGCCAATGGCGGCCGCGACTTGTTCGTCGGTGACGTCGGCGGTGAGGCCGAGCAGTTTTCGGAGATCCATGATGTGTGTTTTCTTGGTTGTGGTTTCATCCGGCGGATTGCCGGGGAAAGTGGGTGCCGCGTTCTGGGTCCAGACGGGCGCGGTGGAGATGTTGGGATGGCGGACGAGGCCGACGCTTTCGAGGAGCGCGGGGAAGACCCGGCCCTCGCTGTCTTTGGCCTCGTGCCAGAAAATGGGCGACGGCTTGAGCGGGCCGAATTCGCGGGTCCGCTTGGCCAGCCCGGCGGCGTTCCAGGTGACGAGGCCCCAGAGCCCTTCGCCGCCGGCGCGCAGATCGTTGATCTCGCCGAGCCGGTTCATCGTCGGCCAGCGTTTCGGGTCGCGATCGCTGTGGCCTTCAAAGATCGGCACCGAGAGCTTCAGCCCGAAGCCGTGCCACATATTCTTGATCCCGCGCGCCGCCCGGCCGGAGAGCGAGTTGAACGTCGAGACGACCTCTTCCGCCTGCGCGACGCCGAAGATTTGCCGATACGATCCATCCGGCTCCGGAAAGCTCCCGAGCGGCGAGATGAGATACCAGCCATCCGCCGGCACCTCCGCCAGCGTCACCGCATTCGGCGTCTCCATCTCGCTGCATTCCAGCAGCTCCGCCGCGGAGTTGACCGTGCTGGAACACGCGAGTAGCGTTTGAATTGCCGAGAGGGTGCCGGCAGTGGCGATACCCTCGAAGCCGGCCGGTGTGACTGCCCCGCGCGCCCGGCCAACTTTTTTCGGATTATGGTCGCTCATAAATTCGAGTCCCCTTCCTGAGCTTGTTGGCTTCGGTGGCGCGGTCGAAATGGAAGAACGTGCGCGCCTTCCCGCCCTCCATGATGAATCCCGCGGTGTAACGTTGCTTCGACTTCTCGTCCTCAAAGGCCCGCAGATAGGTTGTCTGCTCATCGGCCTGCCATACCTCGTGTGGCGTCTCGACAGCCTTGATGGCGTCCGGCAGTCGGCGCAGCCGCCTGTCCTGCGCGGCGGTGCTGTGCCCTTTCTTTTGCCAATGCTCTAAAATCTCGCTGTCGAACCGTACCGGATTGCCGAGCGCATCCTTTGTGTCGATGCCCTTCGCGAGCATCGCTCTTGCCTCCGCCGCGGTGACGATTCCCGCGCTTGCATCGGCGGTCCATTTTCCGAGCGCGTCACGCGCCTCATTTGGGTCGCCATTTGCCGTCCATAGCGCGGCTTCGACGAGCCGTGAGAGGCGGTGCTCTTTGCGGGCGTTGGCGGTGAGGAGCTTTTCCGTGCCGGGGGCGTTGCCGCTTTCCAGCGGGGCTCCGATCGGCTGGAGGGCGTCGGCGTCGTTGGCGGTGAGGGTGATCCCGAGGCGCTCGGCGATGTTCGGGAGATCCACGAGCGCGCCGCGATCGGCGAGGAAGCCGGCGCTGTCGCGGACCTGCTTCGCGTCTTCGGCGTCCATGTCGGGCAGGCCGAAGTAGGCGAGCGGCTCGGCGCCTTCGCCGAAGCAGAACCGGATCACTTGCCGGTCGATCCCTTCCTGACAGGCATCGGAGATCCGCTGGCAATGCGCCATTTCCAGCCGCTCGGTCTCTGCCATCTGCGCGGAAATCCCGTTGTCCTTTTTCTCGCCAGCCGTGTTCGCGCGATCGGAGCCGCGATACATCACGCTCATCTTGCCGTCCTGCCGCTCGAGGAACCGCTCGAAGAGATCGACGGAGGCAGTCCCTTCCGGCCCGAGGAGCGAGATCGGCGGCTTGTCGCCCGGCTGGCTCTCGTAAATCACAATCCCCTGGTCGGAGTTGAAATTCTCCACGAGCGAGGCCATTGCCCGGCCCGGCTCGGTGTCGCGCTGCGCGTTGGTCTGCCCGACGACTTTCGCCTGGCTGTAGCGCTCATTGAAGATCGTCCAGTCCTGAAAGGTGAGCCGCTTGAAGACGTAGCAGATCGACGCCGCAAACATGATCCCTTCTCCGGTCGTGACCATCCATTCGCCTTCCCAGTCGAGCTCCTGCCCATTGATCCCGTAGCCGCCCATCGGAAGAAAGCGGAGCGTCCCGGTCGTGTTCTCGAAATACCAGAGCGGCACGGATTCCATCGTCGCGGTGAGCACCGGCGCCGGCGCGGCCCCTTCGACCTCCACCGTTTTCCCCGGCTCCGGCTGCCAGACGAAGTGATGCACCGCGTAGCCAAAGCTCGCGGAGGCCATCATCTGCTTGATGAACATGTGACGGCCGCCGCGCTTGTTCCGGTCAAAGGCGTCCGTCGCCCGGAGGTGCGAGTAGAAATAATCGAGGCAGGCCTGATGCCGCGCCGCTTCCTTCGGCTCCGCGCCGGGCTTGGCAAAGACGCCCCACGGCTTGCTCGCGATCGTGTCCTCGAGCTGCGGCTTGAGAAAACTCAGCGTGTCGTCGCGCCTCGCCATCGCATCCCAGAGCACCGCGGCCTGATGCAGGATCCCGATGTCGAACTGATCCAGCGCCTGCGAAAGATTCTCCGGGCTGAGCATCCGCAACGGGTTGAAGCGCATCCGGCGCTGCATGGTCAGCGAGTCGCCGGTGAAAACGGGCACGGTCTTCGGCGGCTCGATCCGCTTTTCCAGCGGCGCGGCATTGGCCGTCGCGATGATCGTCGCGCTGGTCGCACCCGGCAGGGTCGTGAAGGTCGCGATCATGCGCGTTGCGCCTCCCAACTTTTTGCGCTCACGTTGCCGCCATGCGAATCGACTCCCATGCCGCTGCCATCTCTTCGGGCCGGGGTAAATGCGGTGCGCCCGATCGGACTGAAAAAGGCTACGCGGACTTGACTCGCCCGGCTCGTGTTCCGCGAGGCCCTAGAACGTCGTGGACCGCAGAGGCTTCGGCGGCGAAGCGGTTGCGGAGCAATTTCTGGCGCGTGAGCCACGCCACAGGACACTCCGCAGCAATGCTGCCGCCCATCAAAGTGACGGACGTTCTTCCGGACATCCTGAGCCATCGCGCGTTTATGCGCGGGCTGATGCGTGATTTCCCGGCGAGCTCGATTCCTATCGTCAATGCATATAGGCCTGGCGTGAAAGTATAGGGCTTTTGACACACCGGGAGGCATGGAGCCGCCCGCCGCCTGAGATCGCGCGAATTTGGGGCGTTTAGCGCAATTCACAAAACCCCTCCGAGTTGCCGCGACATCTTGCGGCGGTCGCCGCGGCTGCTCGTCCGCATCGTGACGCCTTCGCCGATCTCCGACGCGCCGCCGTCGCCAGCCGCCCGCACCGCGAGCGCAAGCCCGGTGCAGCGGTCGCTGTGGCCCTCACGGGTGCGCGGTGCCCAGTAGTTGTATTCGCCGTTCTGCACGACCTGCTGCATGGCGTGCAGATCCTCGCGGAAGGCTTTCGAGATCGGGACGCGGATCTTCGTCGGCGCTTCGAACTTCCGCCGAAGCCGCGGGAAAAGCTCGCGCTTGAAGCCGACGGTGAAGGTGCAAAGCTCGATCTTGCCGAACTCGTGCGCCGCCGGGTCGTATTCCTTGAACTCCCGGACGAGATAATCGCCGCCGCCGACGCCGGGGCCGGTGTAATCCCAGCAGGCGCGGGTGGCCCGGCGCAGCCGCATCCGCAGAAGATCGATTTGATCCGGCGTCGAGACATCGCGCAGCACGAGCACCTCGCGAGTCCAGAGGGTGTCGCCGATTTGCTCGAGCGTGACGCAGACCGTCGGATCGTTCGACCGACCGTAGTCGATCCCGCAGAAGACCGGGTTGCCCCGCGTGACCCAGAATTCCGGACCGCACGCCTCGGTGGCGTCGGCACTCTCGGCGAGCGCGATCAGGTCGTAGGGCAAAAGGACGTTGCTCGTGTCGGTCGGCTGGCACTCGTATTCCTGCGCCCAGGCGTCCGCGTCATCGAGGCCGGCGCGCAGCTTCTCCGCATCGACCGGGAGCCCGTCGGCAATCGCGTCGTAGATCGTGACGAGATGCCCGCTGTAGCCGTTCTCCGCGCGCTTTTCCCAGAGATCGAAAAACTTGTTCTCCCGCCCGTTGAAGGTCGAGACGACGCGGATCTTCATGTCGCGCCGGATGTCCGTGTCCTCCCCGGCATAGAGCGCGCGGACCCGCTGCATGAAGGTGCCCGCGAGCGGATTCGTCAGCGACGGGAACATCGCCGCCCAAATCTTGTTCGGGTCCTCGTGGTAGGCGAACTCGTCGAGGATGATGTTCGCCGAATAGCCGCGGGCCGTGCTCGGGTTGGCCGGGATCGCGATGATCCGCGAGCCGTTGGCAAAGCGGATTTCCGCCTGCTTCAGCAGCGCCTCGCCGAGCGTCCGCTCTTCGGCGTAACCCTCGATCGCCAGGCGAAATGCTTCCGCCCATTCCTTGGCTTTCTCCAGCCACTCCAGCGCCTGCCGTTCGCCGGCGCTGAGGCAGACCCATTTCGTTCCCGGATCGGTGAGACAATCGCTCACCGCCTCGCAAGCCGTCCCGAAAGATTTGCCGGTCTGCCGCGACTGCACACCGATCTTGAACTTCGCAAGATCGCTGACCCAGCGGGTCTGATACGGCAGCAGCAGATCGAGTGGGGAGATGAGTCCCCCGGACTTTGGTCCCTTCGCTCCCCTCGCCGCGCCCGTCGCGAGCGTTGCGGTAAAATCCTGCGCCTTCATTTCTTGAAAATCTCCCGGATGCGCGCCGCCTGCTCCGGGGCGCTCAGCGTCTTGTCGTCCAGCGTCTTGATCGCCTCCGCCGCCTTGGCCTCCAGCAGCACGACCCGCCGCTCCGCGAGCTTCAGGTCGCGATCCTTCTGCCGGATCTTTGCGTCGCCGTGGCGCGCCTTGGTCTGCGCCGCTTCCTTGGCGAGCCGCAGATACTCCATCTCCCGGAATTCCTTCGCGTCCTTCACGTTCGCGGCCTGCATCGTGAAGACGAGCT
>JAYVPW010000022.1:0-2721 GCA_043777315.1 Spartobacteria bacterium
GAACGTCGAAGTAAGAACCTCCGCGCCCCCGATCCGAACTTCGACGTTCGACGTTCGACGTTCGACGTTCGACGTTCTCCACCACCCCCGCCCCCCGCCTGGGTCCGCAGCCTCGCCGGGATGAAGAGCTCCATCGACCGCGGCATCACCGGCACCGTCGCCGACCACCTCGACCCGATCCCCACCCACCTTTACACCACCCTCGACAAGATCGGTCGCGTCGTCGGCAGCGAGCGCCACATGGACCGCTTCCTCGCCTATCCCGGCGTCAAACCCCTCACGCAAAACCCCAAAATCGTCGCCCTCCAAAACGACCCCGCCATTCATCGCGCCGCCCTCGACCGCGACTACCTCACCCTCCTCCGCGACGAGCGCGTCGTCGCCGCCCTCAACGACCCCGCACTCGCCGCCCTCCTCCGCCACCTCGAATTCGAGAAAGCCCTCGACTTCGCCCTCCAGGAAAAGCCCGCGATGCGGAAGTGACAGCCAACACGCCCCGGCGAAGCCGCCCTCCAAACCCGTCATCCTGAGCGAAGTGGAGCGCCAGCGAAACGAAGTCGAAGGACCTCTTACTTTCCCCCCAGAGACGCGCGCGCAACGGGGGAAATAGTGAGAGGTCCTTCGACTCCGCTGGCGCTGCGCTCAGGATGACGGAATCGGCTCCCCACCGTTCGCCCCCGCGACCGCGTACACCGACACCGCATCCACCCGACCCTTCACCTGCACCGCCCCGAGCGCCTCGAAGCGGAACCGGTTCCGCGTCGCCACGTGCGTGTATTCGCTGACGATGATGTCCCGCTCCAGCTCCTTCGTTTTCGTCTCCAGCCGCGACGCCAGATTCACCGTGTCCCCGATCGCCGTGAACTCCATCCGCGTCTCGCTCCCGATGTTCCCCACGATCGCCATCCCCGTATTGATCCCGATCCCGATCCGCAGCTCGATCTTCCTCTCCCGCAAAATCCGCTCGCGGAAAACACCCACCGCCGCCCGCATCGCCAGCGCCGCCTCGATCGCGTGCTCTTCCTGAAAGCCGTCCTCCTCCAGCGCACCTCGGGTGTCGATGCCGCACCGCCTCCGCGCGGCAAAGTTGTGCGGGAACAGATTTCTTCTTGCCTCCGATTTCCTCCGCCATACCGTCTGCGCCTCACGGGGAGTTAGCTCAGTTGGTAGAGCGCGTCGTTCGCAATGACGAGGTCAGGGGTTCGAACCCCCTACTCTCCACTCCCGCCCACGGCAGAGATCGAAACATGGAACGAAACGCCGGCAGGCTTGCCCCTCACCTTTACGCCGCCCTGCGCATCATCGCCGGGCTGATGTTCGCCACCCACGGCTGCGCGAAAATCTTCGGCTTCCCCGGCGGTGCCCCGCACGTCCCGTTCGCCTCGCTCATTGGCGTCGCCGGGTTCATCGAACTCATCGGCGGCAGCCTCATCGCCCTCGGCCTCCTCGCCGATTACGCCGCCTTCCTCGCCAGCGGCATGATGGCCGTCGCCTACTTCATGGTCCACGCCCCGCACGGCCTCCTGCCCCTCGTCAACAAAGGCGAACTCGCCGTCCTCTACTGCTTCCTCTTCCTCTACATCGCCCTGAATGGTTCCGGCTGCTGGAGCCTGGACAGCCTCCTGCGCCGCTCCGGGACTGTAGAAAAAGAGACCCTTCCCGAAGCACCAAAACCCTAAAACCATGCCCACCTTTTTCGATGCGCTGCCCGACGACACGTCGGAGTTTTTCAAAGGGCTCGACCTTCTGCCCTTCCTCAATCGACGCCAGCCCGGCGATGCCGGAAACGCCTGGTTCTGCGCCGAAGCCTCCGCCCTCGCCTACAAAAAATTCGCCTTCGTCAACGCCCCGTCCCCGAACCTCGCCGCAAACGGCTGGACCGCGCGCGCCTTCGATCTCGAGCCGACGCAAGTCGTGCTGCTGCTCAACGACTCCCTCGCCGTGCTCGCCTTCCGCGGCACCCGCCTGCCCGGCTTCCCCGACCTCCTGCACGAACTCCTCGTCAATCCCCGTGACTTGGTCACCGATCTCGATGCGAAGCTCGTCCCGCATCCCAAGCGCGGGCGCGTCCATCGCGGCTTCTTCCGCGGCTACACCGATTTGTGGCAAAAGCATCGCGCCGAAATCCTCGCCGCCATCGGCGACCGCACGCTCTTCGTCACCGGCCACAGCCTCGGCGCGGCGCTCGCGACCGTCGCCGCGCGTGATCTGGAAAACGTCGCCGCCCTCTACGTCTTCGGCTCGCCCCGCGTCGGCGATCAGGAATTTTGCGAAGGGTTCACCGACATCGAGCTCCCCGTTTTCCGCTTCGTTCACGGCTTCGATTTCGTGACCACGCTCCCCCCCGAGTCGCTCGGCTACCGGCATGTCACCGCGCCCATTCACGTCGCTGACCCGGACGGCGAACTCTCGCGAAAACCTCAGCACACGGCCATCGGCGCGCTCCGGGAAAACCTTCGCCACCTGCCCGGAAACATCGGCGCATTCTTCCAGCAGATCGCGCAACCCCATTTCCTCGACCTGCCGAATTTCCAGCTCCCCAACGACGCCCTCGCCGATCACGCCCCGATCAACTACACGCGCCAGCTCCACCAAGCCGCTCTGCGCTCACGGACACTGCCCGACTGATACCATCTTGCCAAAATAAGCAGACGGGTTGCGGAGCGCCCGTCCCGGAGGGACGATCGGAAATTAGCCGGTGGCGTGAGCCACCGGAACCGG
>JAYVPW010000023.1:0-36140 GCA_043777315.1 Spartobacteria bacterium
ACCAGAAGGTGACTGCGAAGGACGCGAAGTGCGCGAAGTGCGCGAAGTGCGCGAAGCAGTGTGCCCTTTGAAGACCTTCGCGTTCTTCGCGCCCTTCGTAGTCACTTTATTTGTGCGAGATGGTATAAGTGGGAAAGCTTTCTCTTTGTCTTGCTCGTGCTCTCAGCTCCGGATGAGAAACTTTGAAAGCTGAATGTCGCGACGATCAGACTGAGGGTGAGAAAAGGTTTCATCGTAATCTAGCTCTCCGGTTCCGAACTTATTTCCCGTAGCTCCACTCAGCCTTTTGCAGTGCCATCAGACGATTCACTTCCTCACCTTGCTCTGCCGCCAGATCCTTCTTCTCCAACGGATCGGATTTGAGATCGAACAATTCAACAGCTTTGGGAGCAGAAGTGAATGCCTTGTCCGGACCCACCATGCCGGGGACGAGCAGCTTCGACCATCCGCTGATGATCACCTGAGTCACGAGGCTCTTCGATGGATCCCCGAGATCGGCAATATCGTGGGTGTAGGCTTCCACAAACACGGACTTCCGCGCGGTCATCGCCGCACGGTCGAGAAGGTCCAGGCCAGGAAGCTCCGAGGGCACCTTTACGCCGCAGGCTTTCAAAACGGTGGGCGCAAAATCAATAACGCTAGCCAGCGTTTCATTATCGCGCTTGGCCGCAACCTTCCCCGGCCAGCGGACAAACATCGGAGTGCGAATCCCCATTTCATAAGGTGACAGCTTCGCGCGATTTCCTTGCTCCGCGTCCCACCCGTTGTCGGCCATGTAAATGATGACCGTATTCTCCGCGAGATGCTTTTGGCTAAGATAGCTGTCCAGTTCGCCGCACGTCTTGTCGAACCACTCGCACATCGCGAAATATTTCTCCGCCTTCGGACTCAGTCCCTTGCCCTCATAGTGCGCCAGATATTCCTGCGGCGGGTTATGCGGCTGATGCGGCAGCATCGGCGCATACCAGACAAAGAACGGCTTCTTCTCGGACTGCGCCTTGTCAATGAAATCGAAGATCGGTTTCATCGTCTTTCTGCCAATCTCCAGTCCGTCGCCACCATGGCGACCCTCTTTGTTAGTCATGCCTGAGGTGAATCCCACTTCCTCAGCGGTGACATTCCAAAGCTTGCCGGTCTGGAATGTCAGGTATCCGGCCTCGGTGAGAGCCTTCGGTAGAATCATCGCATTGCTGAGCAGCTTGTGCGAGAGCGGCGAACGTCCCGCCTCCCCGGCATCCTTCGCGGCAGCCGCGGCGGATTTGCTCAAGTCATTTCCGGTGATGCCATGCGCATGAGGCAGCTTGCCGGTGAGCAGACAGGCCAGCGAAGGCGAGCACACCGGCATGACATAGCCACGGGTATAAAGAAGACTCTGCGACACCATCCGGTCGATGTTCGGCGTCCGCACGACTTTGTGCCCCATGAATCCGTAGTCGGTGAACCCTTGGTCATCCGAGAGAATGAGGATGACATTCGGACGCTCGGCGGCGAAAGAGCGACCGACCAAAAGGGCGGCGATAAGGATGGCGAGCTTGAGTGCGTGCTTCATGGGATTGATTCGTGAGTTGGGATGTTTGGTTTGGCAAAAGAAGTTCTGAGATGACGGCATCCGATTATCGAGGCTCGCGCAAAAGAGTGACACAGCGCGTCCCGCCTGTGCGGGGTGTGATCCACAGCCGGGACGGGCGGTGTCACTTTGCGGCCGCTCCTTGGCCTGAACGACGCACCGCCCGCGCGCGGGATCGCGGTGAGAGCGTGCGACGGCGTGCGACGGCGTGCCCGCTGCCAGCGGTGCGAGCGCGGCGAGGCGGAGGAAATGGCGGCGGTTGAGCGGGGTGTTCATCGGCGTTGGGATGTTGCGGGTTTCATTCGCGAATTCATACCCGTCTCCAACGCTGCGAGGAATCCGCATCATTCCGGAGTAGCGACAGAACGATGGATCGCTTGGCCGTGGGTACTACAACTTCTTTTTCTTCTTCTCCGCCTTCGATAGCTTCTCCTTGCCGATGTCCTCGTGGTTCACGGTCGGCAGCCACTTCGAGAGCTCGGCTTTCTTCGCGGCAAACTTCGGATCGCTCGCGAGATTCGTCCATTCGTTCGGGTCGGCTTTCTCGTCATAGAGTTCCTCGCCGCCGTCGGCGTAGTGAATGTAGCGCCAGCCCTCGACGCGGATGGCGTGGTTGTTTTGCAGATAGGTGGTGATCGCGGGCCGATCCCACGCGGCCTGCGGATTCACGAGCAGCGGGCGCAGGCTCACGCCCTCGACGTGCTTCGGCGTGGCGATGCCGCAGAGGTCGGTGAGCGTGGGGTAGATGCTCATGTAATCAATCGGGCGATCCACGGTGCTGCCGGGCTTTGTCACGCCGGGCACGACGAAGATGAACGGCGAGCGCGTGGCTTCCTCCCAGAGCGTGAATTTCCGCCAGTGATGCTTCTCGCCGAGGTGCCAGCCGTGGTCGCTCCACAGGCAGATGATGGTGTTGTCGCGATACTTCGATTGAGCTAGCGCATTGAGCACGCGGCCCACCTGCGCATCGGCAAAGGCGCTCGCGGCGAGATAGCCCTGGATGGCTTCCTTCCATTTGCCGGTTTTCAGGATGGCTTCGTGATCAGAGCCGTTCTTCAGCGTCTCAGTGCCCACCATTTCCGCCATGCGCTTGCCAGCCGGCGGGAGGTCATCGAGATCGTTTTCGAGATACGGCGGCAGTTGGATCTGATCGAGCGGGAAGAGGTCGTAGTATTTGCGCGGCACATTCCAGGGCGAATGCGGCTTGTGAAAACCGACCGCGAGGAAGAACGGCTTGTCGTGCTTTCTCCCCAGCTCATGAATGCCGTAGTCGGCGATGCGATAGTCCTGCATCTCGCTGTCCTCGCAATCCAGCGGCGAGCGGAGAAAGTGCGCGGCGACGACTTTCTCCTTCGCCTCGGGATCGTGGCCTTCGTTTTTGAGATACGCATCCCACTCCTCGCGGCGGTTGAATTTCTCGTGGTAAATTTTCCCCGCGCCGCAGACGAAATATCCGCCGCTGCGGAAGGCGGTGGTCAGCGAGAGTTCGCTCGGGATGACGTTGCGTCCGTCGGCGTTGTTTTCATACACTCCGGTCGTGAAAGGCCGCAGCCCCGAGAGCAGCGCGCAGCGCGAGGGATTGCACACCGGCGCGGCGCAGTAGGCGCGCGTGAAAGCCGTGCCCATCTTCGCAAGCCGGTCAAGATTCGGCGTCTTCGCGCCTGCGTAGTGCCCGAGGTAGCCAGTCCAATCGCGCAAGTCGTCTATCGCGATGAAGAGGACGTTCGGCTGCGCCGCGAATGACGATTGCGGAGTAGCGAATGACGAAAGCAGTAGGGCGAGGAGGAGTTTCGCTTTCATGATCATGGGGCGGTGAGTTGCAGGTTGAAGGTCTCAATCCGCTGCGCGCCGATGGTGATTTCGAGCGCACCATCTTTCGTTGGCTGATTCTCCAATGGTGTCTCGAGGTGCGTCACGCGCTGCGCGGAGCGGAGCGGGCGCGGGCCGGTGAGCTTCACGCTCGCGGGCTGGTCCGCTTGATTCCACAGCCGCGCGATGAGTCCGTGCGCGAGACCGTCGTCGTGCGGTTTCAACGCCCAGAGGAGAACGCTGGGGTCGCTGACTTTGAGCAGCGAATACGTCGCCGCCGAATACGGCGCGTCGGTCTTCCCGAGGATCGCGCCGGTGACGAGTGGGTTCTGGTGCTCCAGCGCGAATTTCATCGCGGCGGTCTGGTCGTAGCGCGCGTGTGCTCGCAACGCGAAGCGTTGCAGGAAGTGCGTCTGCCCATTCTGGCCGTGGATGCCGAGCCACGAGCCATCGACCTGTCCGCCCGCCAGCACACTGAGTTGCGGCGTCGCGGTGTCGAGCTTGAGCGGCTCGCTGTGGCCGACGCGCACGAAGGCGAGGTCGGGACTGGAGAGCGTGACGCCGCGCGTGTTCGCGCCGTCGGTGATGTCGGCGAAATGATTGACCGTCGCGTAGTCGTAGCGCGCGTGCGTGTCGGCGTAGTCGCCGCCGTCGGATTTTTTCTTCACGCGGATGACCGCGCCGACTTCCTCGGTGTGAACGTCCGGCGCAGCGAGGTTGAACGAGAACGCCCAGTGCCGCACGTCGCGGAAGTTTTCGGTGATCTCGTTGCGCACGTCGATGCGGTCGGCGTCGCGGAAAAGCGTGATGCGCGTGGTGTGCTGCCGGCCCGCGCCGCTCACGCACTTGAGCGTCACCGAAACGGGGCCGCTGTTTTCCACGACAACGGGACTACCGCTCGCATCGTTCGCGGCGAAGTCGTTCAGCTTCAGCCCGTCGATGATCGCCGCGAGTTCCACGCCGCCGTGCGCTTGGTCGAGAATGCTCGCGATGGCTCCGTCCGGCTCGACGACAAGTCTCAAGCGAGAATTTTCCAGCGTCGCGTGATCTCCACCGGACGCACTCGCAGCGTCATCGGACGGCGCGGAGCCTGCGCCGGGGAGGATTTCAAACGTCTTGTAGCCCGCGGACGGCACGTCGCTCGCGAGGATGCGGAGGCACGTCGCGCCATAGATATTCACGAGTTGATGCGGCACGTCCTGCCCGGTCGAGAGGTCACGGACGTGGATGTCTTTCGCACCATGATACGCGAAGTCCGCCGCGTCCGTGCGCGGCCAGCCAAGCGGATTGAGCACGAAGAAACGCTGCGCCTTTTCGTCCGGCTTTTGAATGAGTCCGCCAAGCCGCGTCGCGCCGTCAGCATGGAGCGAGTTCACGTAGTATTCGATCTCCGTCGCGAGCAGTTCCTGCCACGCCGCGCGGCGCTCGCGCGAGACCGGGCCATCGGCGGTCCAGTCGTGCTCCCAATACAGCCCGAGGTTCATGAACGCCTGGTCGCGTTCTTTCTCGCGTCCGCGCAGGAACGCCGGGCGCTGCAAGCTCACGAGCGCGGCCATCAGTTCAGCAGCGCGCAGTTTTTCCACCGCGCGCTTCACCCGCGCGGAAGTCTCCGACATCGACGCGGAGTAAAGATCCCATTCGTTGCCGAAGGTCACGCTCTCGCTCGGCAGCGTCGCGCCGTGCGTCTTCTCGAAGTCCTCGAAAAAATCGTGCTCGTTCGAGACGATCACCTGCCGGTCGGCGGTGCTCTCCTTCCGCGCGATTTCGTGGAAATGCTCCGTCTGCGGCCAGCCGGGGATGTTGGAATTCAGCCCCGGTTCCTTCGGCACGCCGGGATCGCCGGGCACGCCCGTCTTCTCTGCGAGCGCATCGCCGCCGAAGCCAAACGCGCCGCGCACGCGATACGGTTCGCCCGTCGCCGAGTCGCGGTAACGGCGGAGAAAGCCAGCGTCGGAATCGAGAAACTTAATCGCTTCATACGGCCCGCCTTTGTCCGACGGCGTGAGCGTATTGATCGGCCAGCCAGCTTCGAGATACGTGCCGATGCGCAGCCCGAGCGAATACCATTTCATCAGCACGCGCTGTCCGTCCCTGCCGGCATACCAGTAGATTTCATGCGGGCGTTCGGCGAGGGCGGTCTTCGGCAGTTTGCTCGCGCAGCCGCACACGCCTTTCCACGAATAGCGCGCGCCCGCGCCCGCCCAGAGCGACGCGAGGCCGAGCGGCTGCGTCTGATTTTCCATCGAGAGCGCCATCGTGAAATGCAGCCCGTGCCGCCGCTCGAGCTGCCCGGCATAAGCCATCCCGCGCAGCACCGCCTCTGTCGGCTGCGCGCCGTAGCACGAGACGAGCGCCGTCATCGGTGCGGAGATGTGGCCGTCCTTGATGCGCGCGATGAGGCGCTGAAATTCTACCGCGCTCTTCCGCCGCTCGTAGGTCCACAGCCAGTAGCTCCCGTCGCAGTTGAAGCGGCTTTGGAACGGCGGCGGGTCCGCGTCCGTCGCGTCGGCGAGCGCGAGGTAGTAGTCGAGCATGTCCGTGAAGACGCCCGCGTAAGTCTCCGCATCCGCCGTCCACATGTAGTCGGTGTGGTCGTCGTTCGCGAGGTAGAGCCGCTTCGGCTCGGCGGCGAGAGCATGGGTGACACAGAGGGTGAAACTGACGAAAAGAAACGCGATGGCGAGGATGAGTGTTTTCATGGCGAGTCAGTTTTTGGGCAGCGATTTCTTCCATCCGGCACGGAGCATCGCGGCGAGTTCGTTCACCACGTCGGCGTGCCGCGGGTCGTGTGCGAGGTTCACGTATTCGTGCGGGTCATTGATGGCGTCGTAGAGTTGCAGGCCGTCCTCGCCACTGTTCCATTCGATGTAGTGCCAGCGCTCGGTGCGCAGGCTGCGGCCCATTTTGTCCTTCGGCTTGGCGGGCATGAGCACTTGGGAAAATGCGGCCTGCTTCCACGCGCGCTCGGGTTCGGCGAGCAGCGGGGCGAAGCTGGTGCCTTCGAGATCGGCGGGCACTTTCATCCCGCAGAAATCCACGAGCGTCGGATAGATGTCCACATACTCGACGAGTCGCGGGGAGGCTGCGCCGCGCTTCGCGCCGGGCGCGGCGACGATGAGCGGGGCGCGGCTGCATTCCTCGAAGACGGAGCCTTTGTGCCACATGCCCGCGTGCTCGCCGAGATGGTAGCCGTGGTCGGACATGAAGACGACGATGGTGTTGTCCCAGAGCTTCAGCCGGTCCATCGCGTCGAGCAGCACGCCGACCTGCGCGTCCATGAAGGTGATGCACGCGAAGTAGGCCGCCATCGCGGCGCGCTGGTCCTTGTGCGAATTCGGCGTGCTCGCGGGATCATACATCAGCGCGAGCGGCGGGATGTCGGCGAGGTGTTGGCGCGGCTCATCCGGCAGCGGCATCGCGGCGGCGGGATACATCGCGAAGTAATCGCTCGATGTGAGGTAAGGCTCGTGCGGGCGGCGAAAGCCAGCGGCGGCGAAGAAGGGCTTCGAGCCTTTTAACGACTCCTCGATGAGGCGCACGACATCGAGCGCGACCTGGTGGTCCGGCAGTTCATCCGCTTTCAGATTCACATTGAACCACTCGAAGGATTTTCGCTGCTGCGCCTTCCGGCCCACGCCGCCTCGCTCGACGATCTGATCTTTCCTCGGTGTGAGGATGACTTCCGCGATGTCCGTGTCCCACGACGGCGGATCGCTCACGCCTGTGTGGAAGATTTTTCCCGACGCAAAACTCGCGTAGCCGTGCTCGCGGAAGAACTGCGGGAGCATCACGGCGTCGGGCAGGTTGTCGCGGGTGGCGGTGTGATTGCGCATCACGCGCGTCGTGTCGGGCCGCAGGCCACTGAGGAAGGACGAGCGCGAGGGATTGCACACGGGATACTGGCAATACGCGCGGTCAAAGCGCACGCCGCGCGCGGCAAGGCGGTCAATGTTCGGCGTCTTCCCCGTCGCATCGCCGTAGCAGCCAAGCCGGTTGTTCAAATCATCGCTGACGATGAGCAGGACGTTCGGTTGGCGCTCAGCACCGCCCACTGCGGCCAGTGGAGCAAGCACCAGGAAAGAGAAAACCGTCAGGAAGTGTCTCATGTTGTTGTTTTACGTAACCCGAAAGCGTGAGTGTGAGGTAATAGCGTGAACGAGAGTTCTTGTCCTAAATTGCGACGGCATCATTTCCCCGAAAGCCAACGCACCGCGTTCTCCACCACCCGCAGGGGCTCGGCTTGTTTGAAGACCGGATAGGTCTCGTGGCCGGGGCGGAAGTAGAAGACGCGGCCCTGGCCCACCGTCCGCACGCAGCCGCTGCGGAAGTGCTCGCCTTTGTCCCACTTCTCCTCGAACACGACGGCATCGGGCGCGGGGACGTGGAAGTGCTCGTCATACATCTCGGTCTGGGGGATGTCCCATTTCTCCGGCAGGCCGGCGGCGATGGGGTGCTGCGGCAGCAAGGTGGTGACGTGCGATGGCGAGCGGGTTCAGGCGATCAAAAGTTCGTCCGCGCGGGAGCACCGGTCTGGGGGGCGATTTCGATCCAGTCGATCTCGATGGGTTGCTCCTGCTTCGGCAAATAGAGGCGGACGATCCCGAGCGGGCCTGTGGCTGGGAGTGTGATCGAAACTTCCTGCCAGTCGCCGCCGGTGAGTGTGAAATTCACGCTCTGCGCCTTGTCCTGCGCGCCGCCGGACAGCCAGTCGAAATGCGATGTGCCTGCGCCGGACTTGATGCGCACTTTCACGGTGCTCGAGCCGCTGATTTTGGCGGCGGAAAAACCGAGGAAGCTGGCGTCGGTGAGCTTGGTGAGATGCACGATGCCGTCCTTCACGGAGGCCGTGCAGGCGCGGGCTTTCCAGCCTTGCAGCGCGGGATCGCTGTCGTCCTTCCCCGAGGTTTTGGCGGGTGCTTTCGCGCCGGCCTTGGCCTTCGGTTTGTCCTTGTTCGTCTGGATGCCTTCGCGTTCGGCGTGATACTTCGCAGGGTCGAAGGTGGGATTCGGGATGGGCACGACGGCCTTCGTGTCGTCGAGGAATTTCGCGATGAGCGCGTCGAGTTCGCTCACGAGTTCGGGCTTCTGCGCGGCGAGGTTGTTCTTTTCGCCCAGGTCATCGCGCAGGTTGAAAAGCAGGTAGCGATGCGCGCCATTTTCGCCGCCGTGGAAGATGCGGATGAGTTTCCAATCGCCGCGATGCACGGAGACTGCGGGCGGGAGCCAGTCGGGCACGCCGGGGTTGTGCGGGAAGTATTGGAAGACGGCCTTGTCGGCGAGTGCGTCGCCTTTCAGCGCGGGGAGAATGCTACTGCCGTCGAAACGCTGATCGGCCGCGGGCTTCAGTCCGAGGCCGGCGAGCAGCGTGGGGTAGTAGTCCTCGCTCTGCACGATGGCATCGCTGCGCGTGCCTGCGTTTGCGACGCCGGGCCAGACGACGACGCACGGGACGCGTGTGCCGCCCTCGAACACGCACGCCTTGCCGCCGCGCAGCGGGGCGTTGCTCGTGGGCGTGGTGCCGTCCACTTCGTTATACATGTTCCCGCCGTTGTCGGCGGTGAAGATGAGGATCGTGTGGTCCGCGATCTTCAGCCGGTCGAGCGTGTCGAGCAGCGTGCCGACCGCGTCGTCCATGCTCTCGATCATCGCCGCATACGTGGGACTGCGCTGCGGATCTTTCGGGTCCACGCTTGCGCGATATTTTTCGATGAGCGGCCGCTTCGCATCGAACGGCGCATGCACGCTGAACATCCAGTAGTTCAGATAGAATGGCCCGGCCTGATGCTTCTCCATGAACGCGACGGCTTCCTTCGCCATGCGATCCTCGATGTGCTGATTCGGCTCGCCGGGATCGGCATCGAAGTCCTTGAACTTCCACGGCGCGACATAGCTGCCCGCCGGCCCGGGTCCGGACGTGTGCGGCAGATCCACATCGAAGCCCTGCTGCAACGGCGAATACGGCTCCGGCCCGAGATGCCATTTTCCAAAGTGCCCGGTCGCATAGCCCGCGTCCTTCAGCGACTTCGCCAGCGTGCGATACTCCGTCTTCAATCGCGTGACCGGCGTGGGCATGATCGCCTTTTGATCTGGCGGCGCTTTCTTGCCCATCGTGGCTTCCAGCACGACTTGCGGCACATGGCAATTCGGCGTGGTGATGCCTGTGCGCGCCGGACTCAGCCCTGTGAGCACCGCCGAGCGAGTGGGCGAACACAGCGGACTCGCCGAATACGCGCGCGTGAAAGTCATGCCGCGTTTCGCGAGCCGCTCGATGTTCGGCGTCTTGTAGAATTTGGTGTGTCCGTAGAGCGTCGTATCCGCCCAGCCGAGATCATCGGCGAGGATGAAGATGACGTTCGGGCGCAGCTCCGCAGCGAATGACGAATGCAGAATGCCGAATGACAACAGGGCGAGAATGAGGAGGCGTTTCATGGAAAGAAAAATTCTTGCTGCGAAGGTTCGACTTTCGAGTGTTCCGAAAAAGGATTCATACCATCTTTCGAAGATAAGCGTCCTCGCGAGGACGCGCGGTTCGGATCGTAGGCGCGCTCGGGAGAGCGCGGACGTGGGCTTCCGCCCACGCCTACCGGTTTCCAAGCGTTCGCATATTTCAGATAGATGGTCTCATGTCTTGCTTCCGAAGGCGGAGCGCTTCCCGTTTATCGCCGAGTAGCGCCGACGTGCCCCGCTCCACGTGTCGTCAGGCTCCGGCGGGATCTCCTCCACCTCGCTCGACTCGCACGCCACGCGGCGAATGTCGGCAAGCGAGCCGAGTTCGCCGCACGCCCTCGCCTGCACGAGCACATTGCCGAGCACCGTCGCCTCGACCGGACCCGCGAGTACCGGACGCCGGCCCGCGTTCGCAGTGAATTGGTTCAGCAACCGGTTGCGCGACCCGCCACCGACGACGTTCACCAAGCCGATCGCGCCGCCGGTCATTTCCTCCAGCCAATCGAGGACGCTCGCGTATCGCAGCGCGAGACTCTCCAGCGCACACCGGATGAATTCGCCTTCGTCGCGCGGAACAGGCTGACCCGTTTCGCCGCAGAATCGGGCGATGGCCACGGGCATGTCCGGCGGATTCAGGAAAGTGATGTCATCGGGATTCACGAGCGAGCGGAAGGCTGGCGCTGCCTCCGCCGCACGCACGAGTGCCGGGTAATCGGCAGCGCTCCCGCCTTTCGCAAACGATCGGCGGCACTCCTGCACGAGCCAGAGGCCCATGATGTTTTTCAGCAGGCGATACGTGCCGTCCACTCCGCCCTCGTTGGTGAAATTGTGCGTGAGCGCGCGCTGCGAAAGATCCGGCCCCGGCAGCTCGACGCCGAGCAGCGACCATGTGCCGGAACTGATGTATGCGGAGCGCCCTTCGTTCGCACCCGGCACACCAGCGACAGCCGAGCCGGTGTCGTGCGTCGCTGGCGCGATCACTTCCACACCCGCATGCAGCCCGGTGCGCTCGCGCAGACCCGGCAGCAATGCGCCAAGCCTCGTGCCAGGCTGCACCACCTCGGGGAGCATCGCCGTGGGCAGGCCGAGTTTCTGCAACAGCTCGACGGACCACCGCTTTTTTGTCGGGTGAAAAAATTGCGTCGTCGTTGCATTCGTGAACTCCCCGGTGCGCGAACCGCACATTTTGAAATGCAGCCAGTCCGGGATCATCAGGAATTTGTCCGCCGACGCGAGCAACCCGGGGTCGCGCTCATGCGTGGCGAAGAGCTGATAGAGCGTGTTGATCTCCATGAACTGCACGCCGCTCGCCGCGAAGATTTCCTCCGGCGACACATGCGCCTTCACCTTCTCCAGCATCCCGCGAGTGCGCGCATCGCGGTAATTCCACGGCTGCTCGATCAGCTCGCCGGCCTTGTCAATCAGCACGTAATCCACGCCCCACGTGTCCGCGCCGACCGACACGATTGATTCGCCGAAGCGCTTCGCCGCGAGTCCGAGCCCGCGCTCTACCTCGCCCCAGATGCGCGCGATATCCCATCGCATCGTGTCGCCCACGCGCGTCATTCCCGTCGGGAAGCGATGGAGTTCATCGAGGCGCATCTTCGTCCCGTCCCACAGCCCGGCCATCACGCGGCCGCTCTCCGCACCGCAGTCCACTGCGAGGTGGCATTTCTCTTTCATGGTTGCTGGTTGCTTTTGTGGGAAAGGCCGCGTTCGGCCGGAAAGTGGCACAGCCGTCCCGGCTGTGGGGCCAGCGGGCATCCTGTCCGCCGAATCTCAGAGCGGGACGCCCGCTGGCCCCACAGGCTGGAAGCCTGTGCCACATTGCGCGCCGCGCCATCTGCATGACTCGCCCCGCCTTTGCGATGATCGCGCGCGGAGTTCATCCGGCGCGCAGTCCGAGAATTTCATCCGCCCGCTGCCGCACCTCGCGAAAACGTGCGGCATTCGCGGGCAGCTTGATGTCCACGTCGTAGGTCGGGATCATCTCCTTCATCCGCGCGTGACCCTCGGGACTCGCGAGCAATTGCGGGAAGCACTTCTTGATCACTTCGAGCACGATGTTCACCGAGACAGACGCGCCCGGCGACGCGCCGAGCAGCGCGGAAATGGTGCGCGCTGCATCGGTGATGACCTCCGTGCCGTAGTGGACGATGCCCGCCTCGCCATCCGTCTTCTTGATCGCCTGCACGCGGATGCCCGCGTCAATCAGCTTCCAATCCTTCGCCTGCGCCGCCGGATAGAAAACGTGCAGAACGTCCATGCGCGCCTTCATGCTCTGCGTGCCCTGCTGCACGAGGTAGCGCACGAGATCGAGGTTGTGGATGCCGATCTTGATGAGCGTGAAAATATTGTCCGGCCGGACGGAGAACGGCAGGTCGGTGATGCTCCCTTTCTTGTGCAGGAACTTCGTCGTCCACGCCGCGAACGGACCGAAGAGCAGCGTCTTCTTTCCATCGAGAATGCGCGTATCCAGATGTGGCACCGCCATGGTCGGCGCGGCGTCGAGCGCCTGCCCGTACACTTTCGCCTGATGCTTCGCGACGATCTCCGGATTGTCGCACACGAGCCATTGCCCGCCGATCGGAAATCCGCCAAGCCCCTTCGCCTCCGGGATGCCCGACTTTTGCAGCAGCGGCAGACTGCCCCCGCCCGCGCCGACGAAGACAAACTTCGCGCGAACCACCCGCACCGTGCCAGTCGCCAATTCCTTCGCGCTCACCTCCCAGCCCGTGCTGATTTTTTTCAGGCCGACCACGCGATGCCCCGGCGCAATGCCGCACCCTTCCTGCTTGCCGAGCCACGTGAGTAGCTTGCGAGAGATCTCGCCGAAATTCACATCAGTCCCCGCGTCCATTTTCGTCGCGGCAATCGGCACATCACCGCGGCCTTCGAGCAACAGCGGAGCCCAGCCCGCGATCTTCGCGCGGTCCGTCGTGTATTCCATCTCCTTGAAAAAATGGTGCGCCGCCATGCCCGCGTGGCGTGCCTTCAAAAAATCCACCTGCTCGGAACCATGCACGAAGCTGATGTGCTGCACAGGATTGATGAAATCCTTCGGCGCATCCGCCATGCCGCTCGCGACCGCGTAGCTCCAGAACTGCTTCGAGTGCTCGAACTGCTCAAAAATCTCGATGACCTTGTTCACATTCACCGAGCCGTCCGCCTCGCGCTTCGGCGTGTAGCTCAGCTCGCAGATCCCCGCGTGCCCGGTGCCCGCATTGTTCCACCCGTCCGAGCTTTCCTGCGCGAGCCCATCGGTCACTTCATAGAGCTGGATGCGAAGACGCGGATCGAGGCGCTTCAGCAGTGCGCCGAGATTGGAAGACATGATCCCGCTGCCGATGAGGACGACGTCGGGATTTTCAATGTGTGTGGCGGTAGGCATGAGAAAAATTCAGCGATTCAAGAGGACATCCTTTTCATAACCGCGAACTTCGTCGAGCCAAGCCGTTCCGAGCGACGCTGCGGAAACGGCCGCCCCGCATCGAGTCGAATGGCAGCGATACGATCTTTCGAAGATAACCGGACTCGCGAGGACGCGCGGTTCGGATCGTAGGCGCGCTCGGGAGAGCGCGGACGTGGGCTTCCGCCCACGCCTACCGGTTTCCAAGCGTCCGCATATTTTAGAAAGATGGTATGAGAGAGTACCCGCAGATTCAGAAAACCCGCAGATTGGCAGGAAGGAACTCTCTGCGAGTTTTCTGAATCTGTGGGAAAAAGGTTTTCGGATAACCCCTTAAATTCCCCGTTCTTCGCGAGCAGTACGGCGTGACGCTGCCTCACTGCACGCACCCCGAACGTTTCACCTGGCCTCCTTGTGTTCGCCTGCGGGACGTTTGTGCTCCCGGATCTCGGCGTCGCGCTGAGTGGCTTCGCTTTTCAATTTGGCGACGATCTCGGGATGCTCGGCGGACGCGTCTTTCGCCTCACCGAGATCCGTGGCGAGATCGTAGAGCGCAAAGTCACCGGAATCGGCCTCCGCTCCCGCGGCTTTGTTCGCCTTCTTTTTCTCTTTGGCGATCTCCTTCGTCACCTGCGCGCCTTTGCCGCCGCCTTGGCCCTTCGTGAGGAAAAGTTTCCACTGACCCTGGCGGATCGCACTGAGACTGCCGTTGCCAGCGAAGTAGAGATGCGTGTCGCGCGCGGGGCCGGGCTTGGCCTCGAACATCAGCGGCGTGATGTCGCGTCCGTCAATCACGCGATCCTTCGGCACGTCGCCGCCCGTGATTTTCGCGAAGGTCGGCAGCAGGTCTATGTTGCCAGCGATGTGTTCGCACGTCGTGCCCGCGGGGATTTTTCCCGGCCAGCGCATGATGCATGGCTCACGCACGCCGCCCTCCCATGTGGTCGCCTTGTTGCCGCGGAATGGCGGCGCAGCGCGACCCGCGGGGCCGTTGTCCGAGGTGAAGATGACGAGCGTGTTGTCGTCGAGCTTGAGTTCCTTCAGCACCGCCATGATCTGGCCGACGGACCAGTCAATCTCCTCGATGGCATCGCCGAGCAGACCCTGTGTGCTCTTGCCTTGGAAGGTCTCCGAGGCGGCGAGCGGAAAGTGGATCATCGTGTGCGGCAGATAGACGAAGAACGGCCCATCCTTGTGCGCGCGGATGAACTTCACCGCCTCCTCCGTATAGCGCTGCGTGATGTGCGACTGGTCGGCGGGATACTCCGCGATTTCCTCGCCGCGCATCAGCGGCACGACGTGCCGGATGGCGCCTTCGCGCGCCTTCGCCTCCGTCATGCCGTCGCGAAAAATGCAGTCCTTCGCGAAGCGCGCGTTCACCGGATCGATGGTCATGTCATTGCTGTACGGAACGCCGAGGTAGTAATCGAAACCCTGCCGCGTCGGCAGAAATTCGGGGTGATGCCCGAGGTGCCATTTCCCGATCGCGCACGTCGCGTAGCCCTTCGGCTTCACGATCTCGGCGAGCGTGATTTCGTCCGTGTGCAGTCCGATGTTCGACTTTGGAAAAAGCACGCCGGGGATGGAGACGCGCACATTGTAGCAGCCGGTCATCAGCGATGCGCGCGACATCGAGCAGACCGGCGTCGCGTAGAAGCTCGTGAACTTCCGCCCCTCGGCGGCGAACTTGTCGAGGTGCGGCGTGCGCACGGCCTTGTTGCCGAAAGGCCCGATGTCCGCGTAGCCCATGTCATCAATGAAAATGAGAACGATGTTCGGTTTGCCTTCGACCGCAGAGACACAGGGGACGCCGAGGATTCCGATGAAAGCAGAGATGATGGTGAGGAGCGTTTTCATAAATTGCGGCGGGTGGTGGTTGTCTGACTGATAGGGTTCGGCGGTGAAAGTACCCGGTGATTCCGGTTCACCGCACCTGCACCTTCGCGGAGCCGGCAGGAAGGTCGGCACCGACCAGTTTCGGGAGGCGACCGTGCGCGGCCCCTGCTTATTCATTGGCTTTGTTTCCCGCCTTCTTTCCGGCCTTCGCACCCGGCGCTGGCGGAGTCCACGCAGCGGGTTTCGGGTTCGCCACTTTCAGCGGAGCGGTGTCCGCGTGGCGCGCCATTTCCTTTTCCAGCAGAGCCGTCATCTCCGCGACCTTCGTGTCGTGCTCGGGTTTGCTGGCGAGATTGGTGAGTTCGTGAGGATCATTTTGCAGATCGAAGAGCTGCGTCTGATCCACGAGCGGGTAGCGGATCAGCTTCCATCGCTGATCACGCACGGCGCGCTGGCAATCGCGGTAGCCGGTGTAGCAAAGGTCGCGCACTTTGGTTTCCTTGCCGGCGATGATCCGCGCGAGGCTCTTGCCCTCGATCGCATCAGGCAGCGTCGCGCCGCCGAACTCCGCGAACGTGGGAAACAAATCCATGAGGTAAACGAACGCCTCGCTCTTCCCCTTCGGAATGCCGGGGCCTGCGACGACCAGCGGCACATGCATGCCGCCGAACTCGTAGAGGTTTTGTTTCCCAAACAGACCATGCTCACCGACGGACAAGCCATTGTCGCCCGTGAAAATGATGATCGTGTTGTCCCACTGCCCGCTCTTTTTCAGCTCCGCGAAAATGCGCCCGACGTGGTGATCGAGCCCCGTGATGCACGCATAGTAATCGGCGAGCTGCTGCCTCGTGTCCTCGGGCGTGCGCGGCCACGGCGCGAGCGCTTCATCGCGCACCGTCATCTCGCCATTGTCGAAGGGATGCAGCGGCATGAACGCGGGCGGGAGCGGGACATCGCTCGCTTGGTACATCCCGTGAAACTCCGGCGCGGCGACGCGCGGGTCGTGCGGCACGGGCGGTGCGAGGTAAATGTAGAACGGCTTCCCCGTCTTGCGCTCCTGCAGGAATTTGACCGCCGCATCCGCATGACGCTCGCTGCTGCCGCGACGCAGATCCGGCGTGTGATCATCCATGCGGATGTTCGTGTCGAACGCATTGAGTCCGACCGTGTATTCGTTGCCGCCCTTGCCGCAGTGCCACGTCTCGTAGCCCGCGCGGCTCATTACCTTTGGCAGCGACTTCTCCGCCTCGCCCGCACCTTCGCCGCGCTTCGGAATGCGCAGCCACGACTTGCCCGTGAGCATCATCGTGCGGCTCGGCAGGCAGACCGCGCCGACCATCGAGCCCATCGTGTAGCAATGCGTGAACGTGAACCCACGCGCGACCAGCGTGTCGAGATTCGGCGTCTTCACCACGGGATGATCAAACGCACCGAGTCCATCGGCACGATGATCGTCGGCGTGGATGTGGAGGATGTTCGGTCGCCGGGTCGGCGTGTCAGCGGCGTGGATGGGCAGCAGGGACGTCGCTAGCGTGGCGAGCAGGAGGAGGGTCAGGGTTTTCATTGCTATTCTTTGGCTGCTTTGGAGTTGCCGGTTGCGGTGACTTCAGTTTCCAGACTCATCCTTCGTCCTTCGTGACGCGCCTCATGTCTGCCGGCGGGTTATAGATCTGTTTTCAAATCCGCTTTCTTCCCTTTCTTGTTCGCGGCCTTCGTCGCGGCGGGCACTGGCAGGCCGCGGGACTCGCGGAGGAATTCCACCATGCGCTGCTCGTAGCCGGCCATGCTGCCGCCTTGGGTTGGCAACGAATCCAACGCGGCGGCAAACGGCGCGAGGTCCGCTGCTGACCAGTCGAGGATGTTCAACACCATCAGCGATGCGGGAACGTGCTGGCGCAACATTTCCGTGAGCGTCGGCAGCGCCTTTTCGGTCTTGCCGGATTGCAGCAGCACCCACGCGGCCATCGCGCGGACTTCGCCGCACGGGTCATCGAGCACGCCCTCCAGCGATGCCTGCGTGCCGGCGTCCGCCTTGCCGAGCATCAGGAATCCCACGACGCCCCAGAAGCGGATCGCCGAATCCTTGCTCTTCAGAAACTCGGTGAGCTTCGGCGCATTCGCGGCGTCCTTGGCCAGCGCGAGGTCGGCGGCATCGAGATATGCGGGCAGGTCATACCGTTTCGGATCGCGCACCATCTGATAGATCGTGGTGTGATTCGCCAGCGCGCGCTGCTCGCGCTCGGCCTCGGGCAGCAGCGCGGAATCGTGGATCGCGAGCTGCCATTCGCGCAGCTTGCCGCGCAGTGTTTCGAGCGTCTTCCGGTGTTCCGGCATGTCGGCGAGGTTCACCACATTGTCCGGATCAGCATCCATGTCGTAGAGTTCCTCCACGGGCTTGAGCTGGAAAAAGCGGCCCGTCACTTCGTCCGTGCGGTGATGCTTGTGCGCATCCTCCCAAGTGCGCATGGCGACCATTTTCCAAAGGTAATCGAGATGCTGGCCCCACGGCACGTAGGGCATGTAGTTTTTGATATAGACGAATCGCTTGTCGCGCACCGCGCGTTGATTGTCGAAGCGCTCATCCATCCGCTCGCGGAAGCTGAAGACATGCGAGGGCTCCGGCTCGGCCTGCGTGCCGAGGAAGATGCGGCCCTGCATCACGTCCGGGATTTTCGATCCCGTCAGGCTCAGCCACGTCTTCGGCAGGTCGAGAAAGCTCACGAGACGATCAACCGTCGTGCCGGGCTTTTCGGAAGGCCGGAGATGTTTGAATTTCTCCGGGATGCGGACGATGAGCGGCACGTGGATGCCGCTGTCGAAGAGGAAGCGCTTGCTGCGCGGCAGCACGCCGCCGTGGTCGGAGTTGAAGATGACGATGGTGTCCTCCGCGAGGCCGGCCGCTTCGAGATCGGCCAGCGCCTTCCCGATGGATTTGTCCATGTTCTCCACCGCGTCATAATACTTCGCGTAGTTCTGCCGGATGCCCATTTCATCCGGGTGATACTTGCTCAGGATCACCTCGCCGGGCGAATGGCGCGTCTTCGTCACGTCGCCCTGTGCCTGGCTTTCGTGCGACTCGCCGAAATTGATGACTTGGAAAAAGGGCTGGCCCGGTTTCCGCAGTTCCCATGCGTTGTCCTTGCTGCTGTCCCAGCACTGGCCGTCGTTGCGACCGCCGATGTTGTAGTCGGTCTTCGTGTGGTTTGCGGTGAAGTAGCCCGCCTCGCGCAGATAGTCGGGGTAATATCTGATCTGGTCGTGCGGGATATCGTAGCGGCTTCGCATCGGGTGCGTGCCCATCGAGATCGAATTGATGCCCGTGATCCAAGTGCTGCGCTGAGCCGCGCAGACCGGCGCGCTCGCATAGACATGCGTGTAGCGGAAGCCCGTCCGGGCAAACGCATCAATGTTCGGCGTCTTCGCCTCGCGATTCCCGTAGCAGCCGATCCAGTTGACATTGGAATCCTCGCAGACCAGCCAGAGGATATTCGGCCTTGGTGCCTGCGAGTCGGCGGCCCGCAGTGTGGCCGCGGATGCGAGAAACAGCGCGGCGACGAATCGTGCGATGGTGATTTTCATGGGAGGTTTTGAAAGTTACTCAGCCGTCTTTCCTTTTTTGCGCTCCTTCTTCACGTCCTTGCGGTTCTCGTCGCCATTCCATCTCTGGTCATCCCAGCGCGGCGGCTTCATTGTGGAGTCCCACTTGTCGAAGAGCGCCTGCAGTTCGCTTTTCTTCGCGGGATTTTCCTCGGAGAGATCCTTCTGCTCGCCGGGGTCCTGCGCGAGATTCACGAGCATCGGCTCCATGTCCTTGCCGGCCTTCACGAGTTTCCAATCGCCCGCGCGCACCGCGTGCTGCACGCCGAAGCGGAAGTAAAGTTCGCGCGGCGCGAGCTTGTCCGTCTTGCCTTCGAGCAGCGGGAGAAGGTTCACGCCATCGAGCAAAGTGGCGTCGGCTTTAGCCGGGGCGTCTTGGGCTGAAGCCCAAGCTACATTCGCCGCCGCGAGTGCCGTCGGCAGCACATCGAGCTGGATGACCGGTTCGTGCGATACGCGACCGCCGGGCACGCGGCCCTTCCACGCGGCGATCCACGACACACGCACGCCGCCCTCCCACACATACCACTTGTGCCCGCGCAGTCCGCCCATCTCCGCGTTCTGGTACGCGCCGCCGTTGTCGCTGATGAGGAAGATGAGCGTGTCCTCCTCCTGCTTCATCGCGCGCAATTTCGCCATCACATCGCCGACCGCCTCATCCGCTTCCGCGACGAGCGCCGCATATTGCTGATCATGCCTGGGCAGACTTTTGAATTTTTCCAGCCACTTCGCCGACGCGACGTGCGGCGCGTGCACCGCGTTGAACGCGAGGTAGAGAAACCACGGCTTGTCCTTGCTCTGCTCCAAGAAGCCGATCGCCTCGCGCGCATACACCGGCGACGTGATCGGTGCGCCTGCGAGTTCATTCAGCTTTTCCTTGCCGCGATAAAATGACGGCCCTTTCCCTTCGCCGAGATTCCCGACGCTGCCGACCGCAAAATCAAACCCGCGCGCCAGCGGCATGAACTCCGCCGACGTGTCGCCGAGGTGCCACTTGCCCACGATGCCCGTCGTGTAGCCTGCGGTCTTGAGCCGCTGCGCCATCGTCGTCTCGGTGAGCAGAAGTTCGCGCCCGGCTCTCTGCGGATTCGCATCGTGCCCCGTGCGCGCCTGATAGCGCCCCGTGAGCAGCCCCACGCGCCCCGGCGAGCAGATGCAGCCGGACGAATATCCATCCGTGAACCGCACGCCGCCCTTCGCGAGCGCGTCCATGTTCGGCGTCGGCGCCATCTTTCCGCCATAGCACCCCGGCTGCGCCCAGCCCATGTCGTCCACGTAGAAAATGAGGATGTTCGGCTTCTTCACAGGCGCGTCCGCGGCGCGCGCCACTGGCAGCGAGGCAGGCAGCAAGAGGCAACACGCAACGACGAGGCTGACGAGGAACGGGGGGATGAATTTCATGGGTGCAGGGATCAACCGCAGATGGCGGATGAACTGGGACAAAAAGGCGAGTTGAGAGTTGCAAGCACTTTGTCAAAGCAGCCGCCCGGCAACGTATGGGAGGGAGAATCCCCGCAGATTCAGAAAACCCGCAGATTAGGATACGAGGTGGATCGCTCTCGGAAACAGATCCCCAAATTTGCTCAACGACACAAATTCCCAAAAAAAGAAAATCTGCGGGTTTTCTGAATCTGCGGGAAATTAGCTTTCCGGATCGCCCGGCAAAATCCTCTCAACACCACCCGCGACTCACGCGACGATTTCCTTCAGCACGCCGGTGCTGTCGCCGTGGCGCTCCGCCTCCACGCCGATGCCGTGCAGCAGGGAGAGCCACACGTTGCACAGCGGCGTGTCCTTTGGCGCGACGATGCTGTGGCCGAGCTTCAGCCCCGCGCCGCCGCCGCTGAGGATCGTCGGACAGTTGCTCAGCTCGTGGCCCGTGCGGATGTTGCTGCCGTAGGCGAGCGCGAGGTGGTCGAAGAGGCGCGTGCCGTCGGATTCCTTCGTAGCTTTGAGTTTGTCGAGGAAGCCCGCGAGCAATTCGCTCTGCGCGAGGTCGCGGCGCTGCGAAGCGTCGAGCTTCTCGCCGAGCGTCGTGTGGTAGTGGCTCATGTCGTGCGGATGCACCTTGATTTCGAGCGCGGTGAGCAGCGTGTTCACGGGCTGGCGAAAGGTCATCACGCGCGTGCTGTCGGTCTGCATCGCGGCGATCATGATGTCGTACATGAGCGCGATTTCCTCCCTGCCATTCACGCCGGGCTTCGGCTCGGGCAGCGGTGCCTGCGGCTGCGGGATGGTCATCCATTGCTCCTCCTTCGCGAGCCGCGTCTCGATGTCGCGGATGCCCTGAAAATATTCATCGAGCTTTGCGCTGTCATTCTTCGCGAGGCCGCGCTGCATGGCCTTCGCGTTGTCGAGCACGGCGTCGAGCACGCTGCGCTTTTGCGCGAGCATCGCGCGCTGTTGCTTGATGGGCGTCGTGTCCTTGGCAAAGAGGCGATGGAACGCCGCGACCGGCCCGTTCTGTCCGCCGACCGGTTTCCCGCTCACGTCCCACGCCATCGAGAGACCCGGCCCGTGGCCGCTGAGATCGCCCGTCTGGCTGCCATTGAACTGCAGCGACGAGAACCGCGTCTGCAGCCCGAGCTGCGCCGCCGCGACCTGGTCCGCGCTGATGCTGTTGTGAAAGCTCTGCCCCGCCTGCGCATAGCGGTTCGCCCCGGTAAGCCACATCGTGCTGCCCCAGTGCCCCTCGTTGCTGTATTTGTTCCAGAGCCCCTGCACGACACTGAAGTCCGCCTTGTGCCGCGCGAGCGGCTCGAGCCCGACTGGCAGTTCATAGTTCGCGCCGGGCTTCGTGATGTCAGGATACCAAGTGCTCTCCGTGATACCCCAGCCAAAGCCGAGAAAGACGAGCCGCTTCGGCGGAGTCGCGGGCGCGGCGGAGGCAAAGCGCCGGAAGCCGAACGATTCGAGCATCGGCAGCACGATGATGGCCGTGCTGGACTGGAGAAAATGGCGGCGGCTGAGTGAGGTCTTCATGGTTTTCGCGATGCTGATGGTGACTTACTTCGTGTGAAATTCTTTGCTGCCGACGAGCGCGAAGATGAACTCCCTCATCCCGAGGTCGCGCTTTTTCGCCTGCGCGATCATGTCGGCGATGAGCGGTTCGTCTCGGAAGCCGATGGAACGGCCGAGCGCGTATTCGATGAGCGCCGTGCTGAAGCCCTTCGCAAAGTCGTCAGACTTCGATGCGATGATGTCGCGCAGTTCGGAGAAGCTCTCAAACTTCGGGCCCTTGTGCAGCGCGGCGGTGGCCTCGATTTGCCACGTCTTACTCGCGCCCTTCACGGGTTTTCCCTTGTCGTCCATCACCTGGTAGCTGTCCTCCGTGCGCCACTGGCCGACAGCGTCGAAATTTTCCAAGCCGAATCCGATGGGATCGATCTTGCGATGGCAACTCGCGCACTGCGCGTCCTCCTGGTGCGCCTGCAATCGCTCGCGTGTGGTGAGCACCTTGCCGGCGAGCCGCGTGATTTGCGGCACGTTTGCAGGCGCGGGCGGCGGCGGATCGTTGAGCAGTTTGCGCAGCACCCACGCGCCGCGCTCGACGGGGCTGGTGCGATCGCCATTGCCGCCCATGACGCTGATGGCCGCCATGCCGAGCAGTCCGCCGCGCGGCGAGTCCTTCGGCAGCGCCACCTTTTGGAACGCGTCGCCCTTCACGTTCGGGATGCCGTAGAATTCGCCGAGCAGCCGGTTGATGATGACGTAATCGGACTTCAGCAGATCGCGCAGGCTGGCGTTGTGCCGCAGGACGTGCGCGAAGGTTTCATACACTTCGTTCTTCGCCGCGAGCCGCGTGCTGTCGTCGAACCGCGGATATTTCGGGCGGTTCACCTCGAAGAAATCGAGCCGGTCCATGCCGAGCCACTGGAAGAGAAATCCGCGCACGAGATCGTTCGAGCGCGGGTCATCAAGCAGGCGTGTCGCCTGCGCGGCGAGCACTTCGGGCTTTGTCAGTTCGCCGCGCCGGGCGAGATCGAGCAGCGTCTCATCCGGCGGTGCGCTCCAGAGAAAATAGGAGAGCCGTGTTGCGAGTTCGGGACCGGTGAGCGGCCGGCGTTTTTCGTCGGCAGCGGGCTCTGCGAGATACAAGAACATCGGCGAGGACAGCACGACCGCGAGCGTCTCCTTCAACGCGGCGCTGTGCTTCGCGCCGGACTTGCGATGCGTGTCATAGATACCCGCGAGCCGATCCACATAGCTCGCTGGCGGCTCACTCCCGCGAAACGCCGCCGCCGCAAAGCGCCCGATCGCGGCACGGACATCCGCAGCAGTCGGCGCGGCACTTTTGTCATCGAGCGGAAGGCCGATCGCCGCGAGTCCGGGCGGCTGCGGCTTCGCGGCTTCGCTCAGGCGTTCGACTTCCATGTAGTCAATCCACAGCGCGGCCTCGGGGCCGATGCCGTTGCGCTTCACGGCTTCGCCGCGTTTGCGTCCGCCCTCGGCGTTGTTATCCCACGCGCCCTTCTCGCGGATGAAGAGCGTGCGGTCCCCGGAATCCTCCTGCGAGCGTGTGAGCATGAACGGCATCTCGACGATCTGCGGCTTGTCCATCGTGCCGGTGACTTCAAAGGTCGCGCGCACCATGCCGTTGCGCGGGTGCATTCCCATTTCGAGAAATCGCTGCTCAGGCCCCGCGTCCGCCGCCGCCGCGATCCGCACGCGGAAGACGTAGTTCCCGCTCGTCCAGTCGCTCGGCACCGGCAGTTGCAGAAAGCCGAGCGCCATCAC
This sequence comes from Spartobacteria bacterium, assembly GCA_043777315.1. GTDB lineage: Bacteria > Verrucomicrobiota > Verrucomicrobiia > Chthoniobacterales > Chthoniobacteraceae > CAIURC01. The sequence goes on from JAYVPW010000023.1 coordinate 23,403, forward strand.
CGAAGGATGCATCGTCGGCGTGCCGAGATACGCGCCGCGATCCAGCGCGGGCCGCGAGAGATAGTATTCGTGATACGACTGCCAGTTCGGCCCCAGCGAATCATTCGCGAGGTCCGCATCGTTCTCGCCCTTCTTGTCAAAGCCGAACGATCTCGGCGACGGCGCGCCGGGGATCTTGTCCCACGAGCGACGAAACACCGCGTCGTTCTTCGACGCCTTGTGCAGCTCCGCGACGACCTCCGCATTCTCCGGTCGCGCAGCCACCTCCTCCACCGCCTTCACCCAGCGCTGCGCGCGCTCCCGCGCATCAATCTGCTGCGCGACATATTTCGACACCTTCTCATTCGCGCTCTCGCACTCGTAGCGCACCTGCCGCAATCCCGTCGCGCTCACCGATCCCACCTGCCGGTTGTTATCAATGCCAAACCTCACCTGAGCCGGCGCGACCGCCTTTTCGCCGCCACTCGGCTTCCGCTCGATCTCCATCCAGTCCACCCACAGCGCGAGTTCGGGGCCGATGCCGTTCTTCGATTTCCCCGCATTAAAAACGGCGCGCGTCTGCGTGTAGTGATCCGCCGTCCCGCGCTCGCGGATGAAGATCGTGCGGTTGTCACCGCTCGCGTTCTCCTTCGTAAAAGTCAGCGGCATCTCGATGATCTGCGGCGCATCCATCGTGCCCGTCACCTCGTGCGTGCTCATCACGCGACCACTGCGCGGATGCGTGCCGAACTCGATGAAACGCCGCTCCTGCGGTGCATCCGGCGTCGCCGCGATGCGCACGCGCACGATGTATTCGCCCACCGGCCAGTTCACCGGCACGGCGATGCTCACCACATCGTTGCCCATTTCACTGGCCATCACGGTGAGATACGCGCCCGTGTCCAGATGCGGCATCTTCAGGTAGCGCTCGTGATAAGGCCGCATGTAGCCCGCACCCACCTTCGTCGCGTAAGCCAGCGCGCCATTCGCCTTGTCCGCATTGTTCTCCACCGTCCGAAAACCAAACTCCTCCGGCGCAGGCGCACCCTGGATCTTCGCCCACGAGCGGCGGAAAATGTCATCGCTCTTCGACTCCTTGAGAATCTCCGCGACGATCGCCGCATTCTCCGGACGCGCCGCCGCATCCTCCACGGCCTTCACCCATTTCGTCGCGCGCTCCAGCGCATCGAGTTTTCCCTCGTAGTTTTTGCGGATCACCTTCAGCGAATCCTCCGCCTCGTAGTGCAGCTTCCGCTCCTCTCCCGCCGCGGCCTGCAAGGCGAACGCCTCCTCCAGCGCCTCGCGCCCGAGCGACTGGTATTGCTCGAACTGGTTGGCCGACATGAAAAGATTCTGCCCCGCCGTGTCGAAGCCGCCCGTGCCCGTGTCCGTCGGCAACTCGCTCACATTGATTTCCACGCCCAGCAGCTCTCGCAGCGTGTTCCGGTACTCGCGGCGGTTCAGCCGACGCATCGTGATCACACCCTGCTGATCACCAAGGTTGCGCCGCGCCGCGACCATCACATTCGCGAGGTCGTCGAGAAAATCCGTCTTCGCCTCCCGCGCCGGCTGCTTCTCATCGTCGGGCGGCATCTCGCCCGAGTTCATCGCATTCAGGATTTTCTGCCACTTCTCCGCCGTCTCGATGTTCCCGATTCCAAAAGGCAGATCATCCACGCGAAACTTCCCCTTCTGCTTCTCCGCCCCGTGGCACTTCACACAGAAGTCCGTCAGCAGCGCCTGATGCTTCGCGTTCATCGAAGCGAGACTTTCCTTCTCGTCCGCCCGCGCGTTCGGATGCGCAAGCAGCAAGGCGGCGAGGAGTGCGAGGATGTTTCTCATGAAAAGGCAGGTGCAAAAAATGCGATCAGCAAATCCGGGTGGCCCACCGACGCTTTGCCTCATTTGTTCGCCGCCGGCACCGCGCCGCCCGTGGCCTTCACCGTTTGAAATGCCTTCGCCTTCTCGCGTGCCGTCTTGATTTCCGCATCGTTCAGCGAAAATCCCGTCCTGCCGGATGCCATGAGGTTCGTCGTGTCCTGCCGGTGAGCGAGACCGAGGGCATGTCCGATTTCGTGCGAGGTCACGCGCGGGATCGGTTCATCAATGCCGCCCTCGACCGGACGGAGGTTCGCCGTGTCCTTCACCACGATCAGCCCGCTGTGGAAAAATCCGTTCGGCTTCACCTCCTTCACGTAGCACACGTTCAGCGCCCCCGCGGCGAGGCTCGCCTTCGGGATCATCGCATGCACGCGTACGAATTCGTCCTTTTTCTCGATCTCGGGCGACAGCGCCGCGGCCTCGGTGTGGACGACGGACTCGATCTCCAGGTGAATGCCCGCCTGCGACCAAATCATGTTCGCCTTCCCGAAAATGCGCCGCACGTCGGACTCCGCGAGCGTCGTGTGCATCGCGGGCGTGCCTTTCGACTCCATGAGATGCACGCGCACCGGCACAGTGATCACCGGCGGTTTCGCCTCGGGCGGCGCGGCAGAAGCCGGGGCCTCGCCCACCCCGTGCTGCGCGGACACGGTGAGGAAAACGGCGGCGCAAAATGCCCGGAAGACGCCGGGACGGCGACAGGACACGGCGGAGGGAATCGGGAGGTTCATCCGCCCTGTATAGCGAGACGCCGCGCCATTGCCGCTCTTTCTTTCCCGCCCCGGCACTCCGGGAAAATGGGTTCGTTTGGCAAAATTCCATTTTCATTCACCTCGATCCGAGAACTCCACGGAAAGGAGCGCGGGAACCGCCTCGCCCCGACGCATTCGCTGCACACGTTCCGGCCTTGCAGCGGCTTGTCGGAATACATCGTGTGCAGGCAGGGCGCGTCGAAGCCGGTCTGCCACATGTCGCGCACGATCACGATGGATGTCGTAGGATGAAACCGAGCGGAGCGAGATGGACAGGAGCGAAGCGACGTGCCCGAAGCGTGCGACCGGCAGGGAGCATCAAATGAAATCCCCGAACACTCTCCGCGTGTTGGCGTCGGTCTTCTCGATGGGCGTTCCGGTGAAGCCGATGAAGGACGTATTCGGCAGCGCCTCGCACAGGTTGCTGGCGAAACCGTAGGACACCCCGCCCTTGTCATTCACCCGCACGCCAAAGCCGTATTGCGAACGGTGCGCTTCATCCGCGATCAGGCTCTGATCGCGAATCGAATGCCCAATGGTCCGTGGTAACGGACGCCATCTTTCACTTTCAGGAACAACGCAGCCACTTCACGCCTTTCTTTGACGCTCGTGTATTGCCTGACGTAGGCGACAGCACTCTTGGTGATCCACAGCCGAAGGTAATCAACAGCCTCATCCAAGCTCGCTCGCCCCATGAGGAACCGCTCCAAAGCTGCACTGATGGCCGGAGCGATCAGTTTCTGCTGGCAGTGCTTCACCAGAACGTGGCTGCCAATTGGCTCTTCGGCGTCGTTGAAACGGTTGAACGGAATCTTGTCGAATCCGACGAAACCTATCGCTCCAGCATCGAGGCTGGCTTGCGCCAACTCGTTCGAGTCGCAGCTCATGCAGAACACAACCTTGCCGCTGAACGCATTCAGGTCATCGCGAGTGAGGAACTTCTCGATTTCAATATTCTCTCCTGATGCCCTGCTGCGATACTCACCACCCCGGAGATAATCGCCGCTGCCGTGGGCAAAAATAACAACAAAGCCCTCGACGGCTTGCCTCAGTGCGAGCATGGCATCGGCATGTGACGCACGGTCGGACAACTCGAAGGCCATCAACTGCGATCCGAGGAGCTTCACAATCCGATTCCTGACCGGATTGAGGAACTTCAAATCGGAAGATTGGGCATGTAGGCAAAGCGATGTCTTGAGTGGGGCCATCAGGAATTCAGGTCAGTGAATGCCGCGATACCGTGTTCCGCAGTTAGTTGGGTGATCCGCTGGCCGTCGCGGTCTTGGCGGCGCACCGATTTGGCCAAGTCCGCGAAGCTGCGCCCCTCAAACTCAGCCTCCTCGGGGCCAACAACGAGTGTAGAGTGACGCATCAAGAGGCGATCAATACGCAAAAGCCAAGACGGATTCTCTAGCGCAATCGACACCTCGGCCTCGATTCTCCGTCGCGGAACAAACGCAGATATCTCTCCGCGAAATATCCGCTTTAGGGCAGCTTCGGCTGGCATATTCCCTTTCAAGAGGTTGTCGACGTGGTCTGAAAGGGTGCCTGAATACAAGATGACCGTTGCTGCGCGGTTTGTTTCGCGAACTTTCTCCGCAATCGATAGAGAGAGATGCAACCGTTGGTCTTCTGGTAAATTCACGTCAGCCAGATTGATATCGATGATGACGACATCCCAAAACTCCTGTGCCGATCGAGCGACCTTATCGAGCAAAGCTTCCAAAGCTCCTTTCTGAACCGCATCCCCCATTAGGTTTACTGGGTTTAGGTGAGTCGGCTCGACCGAAATGCCATCCCGACCGGCGCTTATCTCCCGGCACATTGCCTCAATGAAGTCAGGCTTCTGGGCGTCATCGACGATCAGGATTCGTATCATGAGTGAAACGTGATTGTGAAAAATGCACCGCCGAGCGTGCTATCGTTACCGTCGAAACTGATTTCGCCACCCATGCCGGTGACGATCTCCTGGCAGGTGTAGAGTCCGATGCCCGAACCACCACGACCACTAATTCCCAACTCGAACATTGAATCCACCACGCTCTTCGGAACCTTCTCGCCGTCGTTGGCGACTCGGACCGTCAAAGTGCTACCAGTTGTTTCTATCGCAAAACGCATGTGCCGCGCTTTGGCCTTCTCAGCGTTCGAAATCAGGTTGTCGAACAAGATGGAAATCTCAATCGGACGCATCATCACCTCAAATGGCTCTGCCTTATTGACGACCTCAAATTTAAGCCGGTCAGTCTTCTCCACGACATCGCTGGTCAGGTATTCAAAGATGTAGCGCGCAAGATCCATCCGCCGCGTGGGATACTGGAGGCTGAAATCAGCCCGGGTCGCTATGCGGCTTGCTCCGACTAATTGATCCACCCACTTCTGGATGGATGTAAGGCCCATCAAAAGTTGTTGGCGGTCGGCTTTGCCGCCTTTCACTGCGTGAACGAGGTTGCTGATGTTTCCGCGCATCTCCTGAGCTGCGATTCCTATCCAGTGCTGTAGATGCAGCCGTTGAAGGTTCGGGTCCGCAGCAGTTGCCAATAAGAAAACATTCTTCTGTTTTTCCGCAGCAAGTTGTTTCTCGCTGAGCGCCTTCTCCTGCCGGGCTTTCCGCGCTTCTGTCTCGGCCTCTTGTTTTGCAGATGCCAAGGCCTTAACTCGACGTTCCGTGCGCGCAACCTCTCGTTGCAACTTCTCATTCCCGCTTTTTGCCGCGATTCGCTTGAAGTTGCTCAGCGCCGTCGTGACGCTTGCTGATTGCCGCTCCGCAAGGATGTCCAGCAAGTTGGAATCATACTTAACATCTAGCACGTCGGGGTCATTTGTGAGCTTGTTGATGACCTCGAGGATCTGTGCCTTTACGTCGGTAGGGAGAAGCTCCTCGTCAGATCCCCTCACGGGATTACCCCACTTAATCACATCAATGGCGTAAAGTTCGAGACGCCTCAGAACGTATTCCTTAAAGAACCGCAAAAGTTCGCGCCATTCTGGTGAATCAATAAATCCAGAATTGCGACTCGATGTTTCCTTAAATTTCGTGTTGTCAGCATTTATCTCGACTCGACCTGATAAGTCACGAGTTCCGATGTACCTTGCGAAGCCCTGCTGTTTGCGACGTTCGATACCGAAGCCGTCGTCGAGTTCCTCTCCCAAGGGATGGACACGAAATCCATTTTTGTAGAGGAACACTGAACCATACTTCACGTTGTCGACGCCCATGACTCTTTTGAAGTGAATCTTTGCCGACCTGTTTAGGGCAAAAAGGTGGATGCGGATCTTTCCCAGATGATCAAAGGGACAGCGTTCGACTAGACGGTAAATTAATGTGCCCCGGTCAGTGAGCGTCGTCGTTATCTGCTCGGAGTCCTTATCGACCTCGCATTGGATCTCCGTCGTCCTAACGCCAAGTTCCTCAAAGAGGAAATTCTTGATCCGCCCGTTGACCCGGTCGCGCTTCTCCTCCTCTTCCTTATCGGCAACCTCTTCGTCCGGGACCGCAAGCGTGACAGCGAATCGCTTGGAATCGTTCTCTTGGTTGGGATTGATCAGCTTCCGAAGGGAGTCGCGGAGCTTCTTGAGTTGCTCGCGGTCCCATTTCTCACGGAGTCCCGAGATTTCGAGAATCGTGCCGCTTTCCAACTCATGGGGAATCTTCGTTGGCGTAGTTCGCTCCATCGAGACATCGACGAACTCCATCGAGCTGTCCTGTTCAAAGTCCTGCCAGTCAATTTTTAGATGCTCAAACGGCCCCGATGATTTCGCTCTGGAGTAGAGATTCAGGTAGCGACCGAGACGGTCGCAAGAAAATCGCCCCACGCCTTTCGCTCCGGCAAAGGTCCGCTCAGTGCTGATTTTGTCGCGGTAGTCCTTGGCTTTTCCTGTTGCATCATCCTCGGTGCCTTCACGCTTGGCGGAATACGCAACGAAGAGCCACTTGTTGTCGATGTCGTCCGCTGTCATCCCCTTGCCATCGTCTTTGATGATGAGCTTGGGATCATCCGTAGTTAAGCCTTCAAATCGAATCTCAACATTCCGTGCGTGAGCATCGAAGGCGTTTTTCACCAATTCAAAGACAGCCACAAAATCATCGGTGATCAACTCGCGGCCAATGATGGTCTTGAGCGCGGAACTGATGCGGAATTTGTCCTTGGGCTTGTCGGTATCTTTAGCCATGAGCAAGAACCTCTTTCAGTGCTAGCCCAGCCATCTCGGCGAAGAGTGGGGGGACGGCATTCCCGACCTGAGTGTAGCGGGGTGTTTGCAAGACTCGCCGCGCACCGCCCGTCGTGTAAGGGCCCTTAAACTCGAACCAGTCAGGGAACGTCTGCAGTCGGGCACACTCACGCACAGTCATCACGCGGGGCTCTGAGTAGTGGATGAAGTCATCTGGGATGGTGGTGATGGTCGGTGCCGGTTCATCGGGATCCAGCACCTTCACGCTGCGCTTTTTCAGGCCGTATTGCTTTCGGTCATCGCCTGCGATGGTCTTGTTTCGCGGTGCGTGGGCCAGAAGCTTCTCAAAAACCTTCTCGGCGTCTTTCGTATGATTCACGAAGCGGTGGCTGTCCGGCGATTTCAGCCCATACCGGTTTCCACGGCGAAGGCTTCTTTGCAGGCCGCTCGTCGAATCTCCGAGAAGTCCGGCATTAAATCCGCGAGTGTCCGGGCTCAAAATCAGGCCGTGACTCTTTTCGAGATCTGCGATGGCCGATTTCACCGTGGTCCTCTGTGCGATGCCCTTGATCGAAAGGCACGCGTCACGTGAACGCTTCAGCGCCTCGAAAAACTTCGCGCCGAGATTTTCCCGTGTGGCGATCACGATGAATCGCTGCCTGTTTTGCGGAACTCCATAGTCGGCAGTATTGATGATTTCACCGCGCGCGTCGGTGTAACCAAGCTTCCGAAGCTCCGCGAGAATCAGCTCTGAATAGACAGCACCGGTGTCCGGGTTTGCCTTAAATTTCATGGTGAATCCGCGGACATTCTCGAACATGATCGCTCGTGGCTGGACCAACTGCACAAACTGAAGATAGGAATAGAACAGTTGGTTTCGTTGGTCCGATTCTTTTCTCCGACCCGCCATCGAAAATCCCTGACACGGCGGACCTCCCACAATCAAATCGATTGAACCTTTCATGCTAGCTAGCATTTCCTTCTTTTGTGCGAGGAGCTGTTTGATGTCCCAATTTTTCTTGGCGAGCCAATCCGGCCAGTCAAAGTGCCGGTGCTTTTCAATCAAGTTTGCCCTCAGCGTCTTGAATGCATCCGGGTTGCGCTCCACCGCAAACGAGCCCTTCCACCCTGCCAGATGCAATCCGGTGCTGAGGCCGCCGCAGCCCGCAAAGAGGTCAATGTATTTGGGAGAAGGGCTCATCCTAGATGATTAGTTTGCACTGAAAGTTAGTTTGCGCTGCAAGAAACCATTTGTCCAGGACAGGAGTTGAGTAAGGCGCGGCGGATGTCGCCGTGGTTGGATTTCGTACGTGCTGCCATGTTTTGTTATTTCAACCGCTGGGGAACTGCGCCGCGTATCGCACAACAACACCACTTTTCCCGGCCGCACTCAAGCCGTGTTTTCGGCGGGGTGGTTGTGCGACACCCGTGCGCCGCGGTTCACCCGAGCGCGCGGGTGAACTTCGCCTCGTAGCCGACCGCGCCGTCCACGCCGCGGAGCTGGAAGGCGATGGTGCTTTGGCCGGGGCCGGGTGTGAGTTCGACGGAGAGGAAGCCGCCCTTCACGCGGTGGAATTTGTGATACGCCTTGTCCTCGCCCGGCGTGCCGCCCGCGTGCGAGTCGCTTGCCGCGCCGACGCTGAATTCCTGCACGCCGGTCGTCGGATGCACCGAGTGGTACTGCCAGTGGCGGTCGCCGGTGATGACGAAGAAATTCTCCGGCACGTTTGCCTTGATCCACGCGCGCAGCTCGTCGCCCTCGTGCGAGAAACCCGCGTTCGAGTGGTTGTCGTTCTTGCCGGTGGCGCGGTCCGGCCCGACGAGCGGCGTGGGGCTGATGAGCACCTTCCACGTCGCCGTGCTTTCCGCGACCGTGCGTTTGAACCACGCCTTCTGCTCCGCACCCCAGATCGTTTTTCCGGGGCCATCGGCCCGGTTGTTCGGTGAGCGAAAATCGCGTCCGTCGGTGAACCACACCTGCAGGTCGCGGCCCCAACGCACCGTGCGGTAGTCACTCGCTCCGAGCGGTGCCTGCTCGCGGAAAATTTTCTGTCCCTCGGCGAAGGTCAGCTCCCCCGCCTTCATCCCCGGCCAGCAATCGTTGCTCAGCGTGTCGTGGTCGTCCTTGAGCCAATACGTCGAGGTGCTGCGCATCGCGGCGTGCAGGCGCGGCAGGCTGAACATCCGCTCCCAGTGCAGCCGCGCGAGCGACGGCGACACCGCGCGCGGTGCGTCGTTGTCGTAGTACACAAGGTCGCCCGTCATCGCGATGAAGCGGGGATCGAGCGCGAGCATCGAGGGATAGATCGGATGTCCGTCCGCGTGATCGCGGTCCGGGTAGCCCTGGCACGTCATCACGCAAAATCGGATCGCGCTCGGTGTCGCCGGTGCCGGTGCCGTGTGAAATTTCCCGCGCAGACTTTCGTGCGCCACGCCATCGCTTCCCGCAGTCTCGCTCGCAAAGTGGTATGTGCTGCCGGCCTTCAGCCCTGCGAGTTGAAAATGATGAATGCCATCCTTCTCCTCGCTCACATCCGTCCACGGCGTCTCGATCACATCCGCGAGATCCTCGCGGAGAGAGTACCGCACGCGGACGCGTCCCGTCATCGCGGGGCACGCGCCCTCGATCTCATGCACGGGCGGAGTCGGCAGCGGCGGCGAGGGTTGCTTCTCTCCCTTCACCCTCGCCGGATAGACCTTGCCGGTGTTGTTGCGCACGGTGTGCCTCGTGAGTCTCATCCACACGATTGCGGTCGTGTCACTCACTTCGCCCACGCGCACGCCGGTGGCCTGGTGCGGTCCATCCTGCGCCGCCCGCGCGAGCGGCGATGCGACCGCTGCGGCGGCGGCTGTGCCGAGGAATTTGCGCCGGGTGATGGGGGTGTTCGTGAGGGGATCGGTTTTCATGGTTTTTCGTTTTCCAAGTAGGATCGCAGTGCGGCGGGCATCGGATGATCGAGCTGGACGTGCTGCTGGCGCAACGATTCGCGCAGGCGTTCCGCGGGCACCGCAGGCAGATCCACTTTCAGTTCCTTTGCCAGCGCCGCGGCCGTGCCGGCGGCCTGGCCGAGCTGCATCATCGTGCGCGAGAGACGGCAGCTCGATGCGGCGATGGAGCTGAAGCTCGCGGCGCGACAGGTGATGAGCAGGTTGCGCACGCCCTTCGGAATGAGGCAGCGAAACGGCACGCCGTACGGCTCGCGCAGCGGCTTGATACCCTTGTTGTGCCCGCCGTGCGTGTCGCACGGATGGTCCGCGAGGCAGATGATGTCCGCGTGCTTTTGCCCGCTGATGCCCGCGTCGAGATCGTGCTGCGTGAGCACGTATTCGCCGGTGACGCGCTTCGTCTCGCGCACGCCGAGCACCGGCGCGATCGAGTCGAGCCGGAAGCCGCGGAACTCCGCGCACCGCGTCTGGATGTCGTGCCAGTGCGCCCGCACGCGGCGCTCGCATTCCGTGCGCGCATCCACCCAGCCGAGCCTCGTGAACTCCACGCCTTCCATCGTCGGCAGCATGTTCACGTTCAGGTCGCCGTTCGGGTAGTGGTTGATCTGCGCGACGGGAAATTTTTTACCCCACCAGCATTCCGCGGTGATGCCCTCGGGCAGCGGCTCCACGGCGGGCGTTGCGACGGGCGTCACGCGATAGAGCAGGCTCACGCCATTCACGCGCGGCGTGGCTGCGTCGGGCGCGCCGGGCTCGTCAAATTGTGCACGCGACTCCTGCCCGGTCATCATCGTGCAACCCGCGTCCTCGCACACGAGCCCGTCGCCCGTCGCATCCACAAAAAAATCTGCCGCGAGCGTGCGGCTCTCGATGATCGGCCTGCCGTCGGCGAGTTTCACTTTTTGAATGGTGACACTCTGCACGCGGCCTGCGCTCATCGTGACTCGTTTGAATTCCGTCCGGAACAGCACGCGGCAATGCCCCGTCTCTTCGAGCATCGCCAGCATGATTTTCGCCATCGCCTCCGGCTCGAAGACCACACCGTGCAACTTCGCATTGGCGAGGCCGTGCCGCTGCAGCGAATCGAGATACGTGCGCGCCGGATCGATCACCGTCTCGCCGCCGGGAAAACGGTACGCCTCGCGTGCCGCGTCGAAGGTGCCCATGTGCCGCGCCATGGAATAGATGCCCGCCGCCTTCGGTTCGCGCCTGAGCCTCCGGTAAATCTCAAACGGAAATCCCGTGCCGCCGAGACCCGGCTCCCAGATGTTCACGCCGCCGCGCACCGAATTTCCACCGAGCCGATCGCTGCGTTCCACGAGCACCACGTCCACGCCGAGTCGCGCCGCCGCCAGCGCCGCGCCGAATCCCCCGCTGCCGCCGCCGATCACCGCGAGTTCGCAGCGGATGGTTTCCGTCCCGGTCTCTGCGGCGGAAGCAGGCCCCAGTGCCAGCAGCAGGGCGGTGAAGAGAGGGAGGGTGTGTTTCATGATGTCTTTTTGAAGTCTTCACTGTGCAGCCTGGAGAGCAATGGGGCGGTGGTGAACGGGAAAAAAAACGCGGGGCGATTTCCAAGCCGTGCGTTGCGGTGTGCTATTTCGGCGGGGCCGGGATGGCCGCCGGCTTTGCCTTTGGCGGTGGAGGCACGTAGTCCACAGACACGGGTTTGAAGTCCTTCAGGTCTGGCAGCGTGGTCTTCACACCTGCGGCCGGCACGTCGAGCTTCGCGCTCCAGACGATGCCGTTCATGATGAAGCGCCGCAGATCTTCGTTCGCCCAGTTTTTGTAAAAGTGCGGCATCACGATGCCGAAGCCGCGCCCACCATCGGGACGCTCGATGCACCACGACACGCGTTCGCTTTTCGGCGCATTCGGCGGCAGCATCGAGGTGGCGAGCACCGTGACATTTGCCGCTGCCTTGCTGTCCTCCTTGCCGAAGTAGTTGTTCGTGTAAGGCTCATCCTTCAGCGTGAATTCCCTCCATCCGCGGGCAATCGGATGCTGCGGTGCCGCGGGTGTGATCGTGGCGGCATCGAAGATTTTCGCAAAGGACTCATGGTGCGGGCAGGAGCGATTCGCGAAGTAGCCACCCATCCAGCGCAGCAGCGGATGGCCGCCCTCCTTCGTCACATCCTCGCCGAGCAACCCCGTGGCGTAATGCACGCACACGATGCCGCAGCCGCGCTTCATCATCGCTTCGAGGTCCGCGAGATTTTGCTGCGGATTCGGAAACCGCCCCGCGGGAAAAGTATCGCCGATGAAAACAACCGTCGCCGCGCCATCGCGCAGCGCCTGCGCGGGCCACTCGTAAACGACATCCGCCTTCACGCCGGGCACATTCTCCATGTGCTCGGCGCAATGCTGCATCAGGCGTCCCCCCGCCGCGACCTCATGTGATCCCGGCGGATGATTCGTGGGGCCGACGACGATGAGAATGCGCTTCGGCTCCGCTGCGGAGGTCGGCTGGCCGATGCCGAATGAACCAAGGAACAGGAACAGGAGAAGGATGCGTTTCATGGTGGGAATGGGTGTGATTAAAAGTGGAATGCGGAAAGTGACACAGTCCGTCCCGGCTGTGACGAGAGAGATTCGCACGGGAAAGGCGCAGATACGCAGAGCCCTCCACTCGCAAGCATCGCCCAAGCACAGCCGGGACGGGCTGTGTCACGTTCTTGGCGGCTTCGCTTTTTTCCACTTTTAATCACACCCGTGGGAATGGAGGACACTCAGCGTGCCGAGTCATCGCGTTGAAGCAAGCCGACGCACTCGCATGGCTTCCGTCGCACGCAGGCACACGGATTGGATTGCCGCTTTGCGCGCGAGTTGCGAGGGCGACAGGAATGTCGCGGGCGTGATTGAATCCCGTTCCACAACAGCCCCTCTCTGTGTTCATCGTGCCTCTGTGGTTTCCCAAAAGCCGTCGGGCACGGCGCGGCCAAGGAGTGCAACAGGCCAACGCGATCAAAACACGACCTTCGCGCCCCATGCCCGTCGCCGGCACGGAGGCCTG
>JAYVPW010000024.1:0-10477 GCA_043777315.1 Spartobacteria bacterium
ACATACCGGTGGCTCACGCCACCGGCTAATTTCCACTGGCCCTGCCGGGCCGACACGGGAGCCGCCCGATGTCCGGTTATTTCCCAGAGATGGTATGAGTTCTCCCGGCGGGCGGAAGGACGGGCGAAGTGACGCGCTCGCCGGCCGCCTGCGCCAACGGGGGAGAAGTGAGAGGTCCTTCGACTGAGTTCCGTTCGCAAAGCCGACCGGAACTTCGCTCAGGATGACCTGGCTTTTCGCGCGGGGAAAACACGAGTCGCCGACGCCGAATTCATTTGATGATCCCGCGCGGACTGCTCGTGACGAACGCCAGCAATTGCCCGATCTCCGGCGACTCGGGCAGGTCGGTGCGGATGTGTTCGATCGCTTGTTGGAGGTTGAGTTTCGAGCGGTAGATGAGGCGATACGCTTCCTTGATGTGACGCACCGCGGTCTCGGAAAAGCCGTGCCGCTCGAGCCCGACTTTGTTGAAGCTGCGTACCTCGGCGGGGTTGCCGTCGGCGATCATGAAGGGTGGCACGTCCTGCACGATTTTCGAGCAGCCGCCGGTCAGCGCGTAGTGGCCGATCCGGCAGAATTGATGCACCGCCGTGAGGCCTCCGATCACCGCGTGGTCGCCGACTTCGACATGCCCGGCGAGCGTGCCGTTGTTGGAAAAGATGACGTGATTTCCGACCACGCAGTCGTGCGCGATATGGGCGTAGGCGAGGAAGTTTCCGCCGTCGCCGATCTTCGTCATCGAGCCCGGCGCGGTGCCTCGATGGACGGTCACGAACTCGCGAAACGTATTGCCGTCGCCGATCTCGAGGTGCGTCGGTTCGCCGACATATTTGAGGTCCTGCGTCGGCAGGCCGATCGATCCGAAATTGTAGAATTTGTTGCCACGCCCGATCTTCGTCGGACCGCAAATCGAGACGTGATGATGCAGCCAGCAGCCGTCGCCGATCGTCACGTTTCCCTCGATCACGCAGTACGGTCCGATGTGGACATCGGCCCCGATTTCCGCCGCCGGATGGACGATCGCCGTCGGGTGAATCTGCGCCGCGCTCACGCGTCGATGAACCCGAAGAGCATCTCCGCTTCGGACACCACTTCGTTGTTCACGAGGCAGCGTCCGCGCGCTTTGACGATCGATTTTTTCCGCGCCGTGATCTCGACCTCGATGAAGAGCGTATCGCCCGGCACGACCGGTTTGCGAAATTTCACCTCATCGGCGCTCATGAAGTAACCGATCTTCCCGGCCATCCCGGGCAGGCGCAAAATGATGATGCTTCCGACCTGCGCCATCGCCTCGAGCTGCAGCACGCCGGGCATGATCGGGTGTCCCGGAAAGTGGCCTTGGAAATAGAGCTCGTTCATCGTGACGGACTTGATGCCCGTGCATTTCGTCTCGCCCTCGCAGCTCACGATCCGATCGACCATCAGGAACGGATAGCGATGTGGCAGCAGCCTCATCACGTCATTCACGTCGAGCACTTCGCCGCCTTTCGGCGTCACCGATGGCGGCACGAGCGCGACCATTTTCGCGAACTGTTTCGACATCGCGCGGGCCAAATCCGTGTTCGGTCCGTGGCCCGGTTTCACCGCGATGACGTGGCCTTTGAAAGCCCGCCCGAACAGCGAGAGATCGCCGATGATGTCCAAAATTTTATGCCGCGCGAATTCCTCGCGGAAACGGAGCGGCTCCTTGCTCAACACCGACTCGCCGCGCACGACTACGGCGTTCTCGAGGCTGCCGCCTTTGATCAGCCCTTTGTCCATGAGCGGCTTCACGTCTTCGTAAAAAACGAACGTCCGCGCGGGCGCGATTTCCTTCTCGTAAATGGCCGGCGTGATCTCGGTGGAATAAAACTGCGTGAAGCGCCCGTCCGGCCCGACCTGCGTGCAGGAAATGCGGAACGCAGCGTCCGGCACGATGGTCATGATTGAGCCGTTTTTCGTCTCGAGATGGATCGTTTCGTTGATCTCGAAAACGGGTCGCGGGGCGGATTGCTCGACGATCCCAGCCTTGCGAATGAGCTCCACGAACGGGCGCGCGCTGCCGTCGCCGATCGGCGGTTCGTTCGCGTCCATTTCGATGAGCGCGTTGTCCACGCCCATGCCCGCGAGCGCGCTCAGCACATGCTCGACGGTGTGAACTTTCACGTTCCCCTCGGCCAGCGTGGTCGAGCGCTCGACGGTTTTTAAATGGTCGATTTTCGCGTCGATCGTCGGCTCGTCGGCGAGGTCCGCGCGCTTGAATTTCCGCCCGTGTCCCGGCGGCGCGGGATGCAGCGTGAGCGTCACTTTTTCGCCGGTGTGCAGCGAAGAGCCGCTCATGCTGGCGCTCTGGCCGAGGGTGTGTTGCAGCGAAGTCATGGAAGGCGGGTGGTTATGGCGACGGGTCTGCGAGGGGACAAGCCTTTCGGTCTTTTTGCGCGGCGGCGCGCTCAAAGCCCGGTCATCCTGAGCGAAGTGAAGCGACAGCGAAACGCAGTCGAAGGACCTCTTACTTCTCACCCGACGGGGCGCGTGCAACGGGGGAAAATAGTGAGAGGTCCTTCGACTGCGCCCGCAAAGCCGGGCTTCGCTCAGGATGACGGGCTTCTCGATTTCGGACTCGCACACCCGCCGCAATCCGCGCGCGCTTGTCGCCGCTGGAGGACGCGGCTATTCCTCCCCGCCATGAAAAAGTTCGCCCTGATCCTCGCGCTCCTCGTGGCCATCGGCTGCGGCGCGCTGGCGTTCTCTCAATTCCAGGGCAACGCCGCGCTGAAACAGGAGCTCGCCACTTTGCGCGACAGCGCCGACGCACAGAAAAAACTGGCCGATGCCGAGCTCGAAAAACTGCGCGCGCAGAACGAGATCTACAAAAATGAATCGCGTGATCTCCGGCAGAAAATCGCCGCTGCTCCCGCCGTCGTGCCGGGTCCGGCCGTGGCCTCCGCCGGGAGCACCACTGCCGCGGATATCGCCCCCGGCGCGACCGAGGAGAAGAAGGAAGGTGGCGGCGATTTCATGAAAGGGGTGGCGAAGATGTTCAAGGATCCCGAGATGAAAAAAGTCATGCGCACGCAGCAGTCGATGGGCATCCGCATGATGTATGGCGACCTCGCGAAAGAGCTCGGCCTGTCTCCCGACGAAGCGACGCAGGTGATGGAGCTGCTGACCGACCGGCAGATGGCGGTCAGCGTGCAGGCGATGGATGCCATTGGCGGCGACGCCGACCCTGCGAAAACCGAGGAGGCGGGCAAAGCGGTCGCCGCCAGCCGCGACGAATACGACCAGCAACTCAAGAGTGTGCTCGGCGATGCGAAGATGGCCAAACTCAACGATTACGAGCGCACCGTCGGCGACCGGATGCAGCTCCAGCAGGTGCAGCAATCGCTCTCCGCCTCCGGCATTTCCATCGACGACAAACAGAAGCAGGGGCTGCTCGGCATCATGAAAGAGGAGCGGCTGAAAACGCCGCCGAGCCCCTTCGACCCCGGCAACAAAGACGTCGGCGCGCAGATGAAAGCGATGCAATCCGAGGGAGCGGTCGAGCAGCTTTTGACGAACTCGGAAGACTTCAACCGGCGCGTGCTCAACCGCGCGAACACGGTGCTCTCACCCGATCAGATCAACGGCTTCGAGACCGCGCAAAAGCAGCAGCTCGAGATGATGAAAATGGGCGTGAAAATGAGCAGCGCGATGTTCAAAAAACCGGCGAATCCTCCGCCGCCCACCCCGGTGCCGACGGAGGTGAAGTGACCGCCCGCGCGCCGATGCACCAGCCCGAGATCATCCGCCGACTGCTCGATCCCGGCATCATCGCGATCATCCGCGCGGATTCGTCGGAGCAGCTCGTCGCGGCGGCGGAGGCGCTTTTAAAAGGCGGAGTCACCGCGATGGAAGTGACGATGACGACGCCGAACGCGCTCGCCGTGATCGCGGAAGTGACGGCGCGTTTCGGGGGCGAAATTTTGATGGGCGTCGGCAGCGTGCTCGATCCCGAGACGGCGCGCGCGGCGATCCTCGCAGGCGCGGAATTCGTCGTCACGCCGGTGACCAAGCCCGAGGTGATCCGGCTCTGCAATCGCTACGGAAAGCCAATCGCGTGCGGCGCATTCACGCCGACCGAGGCGCTGCTCGCGCACGAGTCCGGCGCGGATTTCGTGAAGATTTTTCCCGCCGAATTGTTCGGCCCGAGCTACATCAAAAACATCCTCGCGCCGCTCCCGATGCTCCAGATCATCCCGACCGGCGGCGTGACGCCCGAGACCGCGCGATCCTTTATTGAAGCGGGTTCCGTGGCGCTCGGGGTTGGCTCCAGCCTCGTCTCGAAAGACATTTTGCATCGCGCCGACTGGCCGAAGCTCACGGCGTCCGCGCAGAGTTTCGTCGAAGCAATTCGCAAGGCGCGCACCGCGTAATTCCTGCCTCACGCCAAGGTCGCGAAGGCCGCAAAGGAAATTCCGACCTTTGCGGCCTTCGCGACCTTGGCGCGAGGCATTCCAACAGCCATCACCCCATGCCCAAAGACAAAGACCTCCGCACCGAAATCCTGCGCCTTCTCGGCAAGCCGGGGTACCAGCCGATGGACAAAGTCGAGCTGTCCAAAGCCGTCAAATTCCCGAGCGACCGGCGTGCGGAACTGCGCGCGGAGTTGAAGCAGATGGAGCAGGACGGCCTCATCGCGACGATCCGCAAAGACCGCTACATCCTGCCCGAGACGGCGAATCTCGTGACCGGCACGATGCAATTTCACACGGGCGGAAACGCGCACGTGCTGAATGAAACGAAGGGCGCGCAGGACGTTTTCGTCTCGCAGGCGAATGCCGGCACGGCGATGCACGGCGACAAAGTGGTCGTGCAAATCATGCTCGAAGGCGTGCGACAGCGTGCGGACAGCGGACGCATCGAGGGGCGCGTGATCCGCATTTTGCAGCAGGCGAGCGACACGGTCGTCGGCACGTTTCAGCAGGGGCAGCAGTCCGCCTACGTCACGCCGGACGACGCCCGTTTTCCGCACGATGTCTGCATTCACGCCGGCTCGACGAAGCTCCCGCGCCCGCCGCGCGCGGGCGACAAAGTCGTGGTCAAACTCGACCCTTGGGAAAACGCGCGCGTCAATCCCGAGGGCGAAATCATCGAGCTGCTCGGCCCCGCGAGCGAGCCCGGCGTGGACATGCTTTCGATCATCCGAAAGCACCACCTCGCCGAGGAATTTCCGCCCGAGGTGACGCGCGAGGCGGAGGCGATTCCCGAGACCGTCGATCCTCGCGAATCAGCCAGGCGAGAGGATTTGCGGGCGATGATGGTCATCACGATCGACCCCGACGACGCGAAGGATTTCGACGACGCGATCCATGTCGAGCGGCTCGCCGGCGGCGGCTGGCGGCTCGGCGTTCACATCGCCGACGTGTCGCATTACGTCCGCCCCGGCACCGCGCTGGACGAGGAAGCGCGCGCCCGCGGCAACTCGACCTATCTCGCCGACCGCGTCATCCCGATGCTCCCCGAGCGGCTCAGCAACGGCGTTTGCAGCCTGAAGGCGCGCGTCGATCGGCTCACGACTTCGGCGTTCATCGACTTCGACAAGCACGGCAAAATCAAACATGCGCGCTTCGGCAAGACCGTCATCCACAGCGCGGCGCGGCTCACCTACCGGCAGGCGTTCGCCATTTTAAAAAACGAGCCGGTCCCGCCGACGCCGAATTACGAGCGCGGCGGCAAGGTTCACCTCGACTCGAAACCGGTCCCGCTCGACGTCACGCCCGCGCTCCGCGAACGCATCGAAACCGCGTGGGAACTCGCCTCGCTGCTGCGGCGCAATCGTTTCGCCGAAGGCTCGCTCGACCTCGATTTTCCCGAGGTGAAAGTCTGGCTCGACGACCAGGGCCGCGCCGACCGGCTCGAGAAAGTGGAGAACGACATTTCGCACCAGCTCATCGAGGAATGCATGCTCGCGGCGAACGAAGTCGTCGCCCGCGAGATCAAGAACCGGCGCGTCCCCGGCATCTATCGCATCCACGAAGATCCCGAGCCCGAGCGGCTCTCGGATTTCCGCGATTTCGCCGCGACCTACGGCATCCGCGCCGGCGACATGACGCAGCGGCGCGAGGTGCAAAAAGTCCTCGAAGCGATCAAAGGCACGCCGGAGGAATACGCGCTGAAGCTCGCCTTTTTGAAGAGTCTCAAACGCGCCGCGTACGGCATCGATCCGCTCGGCCACTACGGCCTCGCGAAAGTGAACTACACGCATTTCACCAGCCCGATTCGCCGCTACGCCGACCTCATTGTGCATCGCGTCCTCGCCGGCGTGAACGGCACGCAAAAGGACTTCGCCGAAGCCGCCGAGCACATTTCCAAGACCGAGCGGACCTCCGCCGATGCGGAGAAAGATTCGACGATGTTGAAGAAGATGGAGTTCTTCCAGCGGCAGCTCACGGCGCGCGACCCGCAGGAATTCCGCGCGGTCATCGTCGATGTCCGCAGCTACGGGCTTTTCGTCGAGTTGCCCGACGTGATGGTCAGCGGCCTCGTCCACGTCAGCGCGCTGCCGGATGATTTTTACACGTTCGACTCCGTGCGCCTCGCCTTCACCGGCCGCTCGACGCAGCGCCGTTTCAAGCTCGGCGACGAGCTCCGCGTCATCATCGCCCGCGTCGATGCCTACAAACGCCAGATGGATTTCACGATCGTCGGCGAGACCGCGCCGCCGCGCGGCAAACCCAGCAAGCCCAGTCCCCAGCCGCACCGTGGGAAACCCGGGAAACCCCAGCCCCAATCCCGCGACAAAAAAGAACGCCCCCGCCGCGGCAGACGCGGGTGACTCCGGGGTAGGGTGGGCATCCTGCCCGCCGGTCGAGGCATCCTGCCTCGACCATCCCGGCGTCGTTTGCGCGCGCAGCTCCACGCCGGCGGGTTCGGGCAGAATGCCTAAACCGGCGGGCAGAATGCCCACCCTACCCAATCCCATGCGCTGGCACATTCTCGCCATTGGCAAGCCCCGGCTCCCCTTCGCCGCCGCCGGCATCGCGGAATACACGGCCCGGCTGAAACCCTTCGCCCCGGTCAAGCTCGACTACCTTAAATCCGGCCCACGCGACACCGAGAGCGCCGCACTCCTCGACCGCAGCGCCGGCATGTTTCGCATCGTCCTCGATGAACGCGGCGAGTCGCTGACCAGCCGCGCCTTCGCCGAAAAAATCAGCGCATGGGAACAGCGCAGCGTCAAAACCGCAGCCCTCCTCATCGGCGGTGCCGACGGCCACACCGACGCCCTCCGCGCCTCCGCCGACTGGTCCTGGTCCCTCAGCCGCCTCACCTTCCAGCATGAGCTCGCCCTCCTCCTCGCCCTCGAGCAAATCTACCGCGCCTACACCATCAAAGCCCGCCTCCCCTACCACCGCGACTGAACTTGTCTCCGAGGCTCTGCTTCCTAAGTTACTGCCATGACCTACGGCATCCTTTTTGAGAAAATCGAGGAGAGTGAAATGCCTGCGGGGAGTTATTACGCGCACATTCCGGCGCTCGGATTGACGACGCATGGCGAGGGGATCGAAGGCGCGCGGGAGGCTGCGCGGGATTTGGTGCAACTTTGGATCGCGGAAAAACGCGCGGCCGGAGAAGCGGTGGGTCGCCCGGCGGAGTTTCTTTTCGCCACGGTCGAAGTCCCGGACGATGCCTTACAAAGCGCGTGAGGTGCTGGCGGCGTTGCAGCGGGCGGGGTTTGTGATCCCGGCGGCAGTCGGGGTCGCACGTCGTCCTGCGCCACGCGGATGGGCGGCAGACGTATGTGGCGATGCATTCGAAGGACGTGCCGACCGGGACTTTTCGGAGCATTTTGAAGCAGGCGGGAATGAGCGAGGACGAGTTTAAGGCGTTGTGACGGAAATCGGAAAAAGCCGTTTACGGGTGGGAGCGGCTGTGGCATAAGACGCGGCTCTTTTCGCAGGGCATGGCGTCGCTTTTTCGGCGATGCGTCTCCCCGTCGGGCTTGTGCTGCGAGAGCGACCTCTCATCACCACATTCCCATGCCTACCAAAGCCAAGACCATCAAACCCTCCGCGGCACGCAAGCCGGCGGCCAAAGCAACTTCAGCCGCCAAGAACGGCGCGAAATCCGGTGTGAAGGCCGGGAAAGCCGCAGCCCCGAAGGCGGGCAAGGCAGTCAAATACGTTTACACCTGGGGTAACAATAAAGCCGACGGCGACGGCTCGATGAAGCCACTCCTCGGCGGAAAGGGCGCGAATCTCGCGGAGATGACGCGCATCGGCCTGCCGGTGCCTCCGGGGTTCACGATCACGACGGAGGTCTGCACCTACTTTTACGCGAACAAGCGGACCTATCCGACCACGCTGCAGGCCGAGATGGAGAAGGGCGTGGCCAACATGGAGAAGATCATGGGCTACAAGTTCGGCGACTCGAAGGGCTTCCCGCTCCTCGTCGCGGTCCGCTCCGGTGCGCGTGACTCCATGCCGGGCATGATGGACACGATCCTGAACCTCGGGCTCAACGACGAGACCGTGCTCTCGCTCGTGAAAGCCACGAACAACGAGCGGTTCGCGTGGGATTGCTACCGCCGTTTCATCCAGATGTATGGCGACGTGGTCATGGGCGTGCAGAAGCGCGAGGGCGAAGATCACGACCCGTTCGAGGCGATGATCGAGCACTTTAAGGAAGAGAAGTACGGCCGCCACGATCACGACGACTCGAACCTCACCGCCGCCGACTACCAGGAGCTCGTCAAGCGCTTCAAGGCCCTCGTCAAAGAGCGCACCGGCAAGGCTTTCCCGAACAACCCGTGGGACCAGCTCCGCGGCGCGGCGGGCGCCGTCTTCGGCTCGTGGATGAATGACCGCGCGATCGTTTATCGCCGCAAATACAACATCCCGCAGGAGTGGGGCACCGCGGTGAACGTGCAGGCGATGGTCTATGGCAACACCGGCGAAACCTCCGGCTCCGGCGTCGCGTTCACCCGCAACCCGGCCAACGGCGCGAACGAGTTCTACGGCGAATTCCTCATCAACGCGCAGGGCGAAGACGTCGTCGCCGGCGTCCGCACCCCCGAGCCCGTCTCGCAGCTCAAAAAGGAAATGCCGAAGTCCTACGCCGAGCTGATGAAAGTCCGCCAGATCCTCGAGAAGCACTTCAAGGACGTGCAGGACATCGAATTCACCGTGCAGGAAGGGAAGCTCTTCATGCTCCAGACCCGCAACGGCAAGCGCACCGCCGCCGCCGCGCTCAAATTCTCCATGGACATGTGCAAGGAGAAGCTCATCGACTGGGAAACCGCCGTCCTTCGCAACCCCGCCGACCAGCTCGACCAGCTCCTCGCGCCCATCTTCGACGTGGTGGAAGTCAAGAAAGCCAAGGCCATCGCCACCGGTCTCCCCGCCGGCCCCGGCGCCGCCTCCGGCAAAATCTACCTCAACGCCGACCGCGCCGTCGTCGCCGCCGAGCGCGGCGAGAAAGTCCTCCTCGTCCGCAACGAAACCTCGCCCGAAGACCTTCGCGGCATGATCGCCGCCGAGGGCATCCTCACCGCGAAAGGCGGCGTCTCCTCGCACGCCGCCCTCGTCGCCCGCCAGATGGGCAAAGTCTGCATCTGCGGTGCCAGCGCCCTCCAGATTGACTACAAGGCCAAGACCGTCACCACCGCCGGCCAGACCTTCAAAGAAGGCGACTTCCTCTCCATCGACGGCACCAGCGGCATCGTCTATGCCGGCCAGCTCGCCACCCAGCCCAGCGAGATCATCACCGGCACCATCCACGGCGACAAAGCCGCCCAGAAGACCGACAAATTCAAAGCCTTCCAGCAGCTCATGACCTGGTGCGGAAAAGCCACCCGCATGGACGTCCGCACCAACGCCGACAACCCCGAGCAGACCCAGAACGCCCTCGCCTTTGGCGCCGTCGGCATCGGCCTCACCCGCACCGAGCACATGTTCTTCGAAGGGGATCGCATCGACGCCATGCGCGAAATGATCCTGGCTACCACGCTCGACGCCCGTCAGGCAGCCCTCTCCAAACTCCTCCCCTACCAGCGGGAAGACTTCATCGGCATCTTCACGGAACTCAAAGGCATGCCCGCCACCATCCGCCTGCTCGACCCACCACTCCACGAATTCCTCCCGCACGACGCCAAGTCCCAGGCGGAACTCGCCAAGAAACTCGGGGTCAAAGCCGAAGCCATCGCCCACCGGGTCGAGCAACTCCATGAGTTCAATCCAATGCTCGGTCACCGTGGTTGTCGTTTGGGCATCGCCTATCCTGAGATCACGGAAATGCAGGCCCGCGCCATTTTCGAAGCCGCTGCGGAAGTGGCCAAGAAAAAGATCAAGGTGAAACCCGAAGTCATGATTCCGCTCGTCGGCTTCAAGAAAGAATTCGACCTCCAGGCCGCAATCGTTCATGCCACCGCCAAGAAAGTCATGGCCGAGAAGAAAGTGAAGTTCGACTACCAAGTCGGCACCATGATCGAAGTCCCCCGCGGTGCCCTCACCGCTGA
>JAYVPW010000025.1:0-10385 GCA_043777315.1 Spartobacteria bacterium
GGACCGGTTCCGGTGGCTCACGCCACCGGCTAATTTCCGATCGTCCCTCCGGGACGGGCGCTCCGCAACCCGTCTGCTTATTTTGGCAAGATGGTATCAATCCCTGCGAGCAACTGTGGGACATCCTCAAGGATGAAACCTGCGACCAGGTCTTTGCGACGGTGGGCAAGCTGCGGGAGCGCATGAAAGTTCCCTTGCGCCGATATTGGGAGGACACCGAATCCGTGCTCCGCCTGATCGGTCGCGACTGGTTCCTCGCTCAACTAAACGCTGCGCGGAAAACTCAGGTGTCTGTTTAATTTAAGCAGATGGTATGGCTATTTCCCCCCGCTGCTGCGCGCGCGTCGGGGCGGGGGAAAATCAAGAGGTCCTTCGACTGCGTTTCGCTGGCGCTTCACTTCGCTCAGGATGACCGGAAGGAGTGCGCCCGCCACGTCGCCTGGACCTATTTCCCAGCCGGGAAGTCGAACGCCGGGGTCGGCGCTTCTTTGTAGTCGCCGGGGATGGTAAAGAGCGCCGCATCGAGGTTTTGCTCGGCCACGGAAACGAGGGTCGTGGTTACTTTTTGACCCGCGATCGTGAGCTCCGTTTTCACCGGCATGCCGGGAAAGTCACCCGGTTTCGGAGTCATCGAACGCGCGACCACGGCGAGGCCGGCGTTCTGGATTTTGTCCATCGCCGCGAGGATCTCGGGGAACTTCGGGTAATCCTTCGCGATCCAATACGTCGCGCTGAGGCCGGCGGCGTCCCATTTGAAAAGCTCGCATTCGTAGTTCTCGACCTTCTCCTTTTTTCCGAGCGGCGTGAGCTTCGGCGGCGCGGCACCAGCGGGTTGCGCCGCGGCCTGTTGCTTCTGCAATTGCTCCAGCAGCGCGCGTCCGCGGTCGGCCGGGATGCGCATGAAAGTCTTCTGCTCGTGCATGAGCGTGACGACGTCGCCGGTTGCGCCGTCGGTGATCGTGCTGAGCGGCGGTGCGATGTCCGCGCGCGATTTGTCGCCTTTGATTTTCACGACCATCGTGCCCGATTGCATCGAGCCTTCGACCCGCTGCGTGATGACGATGTCGGCGCGACAGAGTTCGAGGAAGGCGAGGAAAACGAGCGCGATCGAGAGGCCGGTTTTCATGCTCGGGAAGCGAGGTTACGCGACTTTCGCGTGGGTGTTGGCGAGGTCGCGGGCGGGATCGATGTGCCAGCGGGCGGCGACTTGGGCGAGGTCGTTCGAGATGCCCCATTTGTCGGCGAGCGGCTCGGCCGTGTGGCTGGGGTTGCCGCCTTTGAGGTCCATGCAACCGGTGTTGTCGCCGATGCGGCGAAGCTCTTCGAGTTCGTCGGCGTCGAGGGTGAGGTCGGGCAGATGCGCGAGGTCGGAGATCTTATCCTCGATCGGTTTCGAGCCGGGGCCGGACTCCTGAATCATCGTCGGGATCACACTGCGGACCGGCGCGTGCGAGAGATTCCAGATGCAGGAAAGCTGGAGCGTCGAGAGGCCGTGGCGCTCGGCGATCGGGCGCATTTTGTCGAGCTTGGCGCTGCCGACTTCGACCCAGCCGGCGGGGCGGAAAGTGCGGTGATCGTGTTTGGGAAACTCGTGCCCCGGCTTCACGTCGCCGTGGAAAAGTCCGCCGTAATCGACGACGCGCGTGATGATTTTCACGTCGTGCTTTTCCGCCGCCGGCAGGCAGAGCGAGCCGGGCCACGGCTCCAGCGGATTGAGGATGACCATCGCCCAATCGAGCAGCGCGCCGAACCGCTCGAAGCTCAGGATCGCGTCGAGCGTGAAGCCATTCGCCGGTCCCGGCGCGATGCCGATTTGCTCGCACATTTTCTCCTCGCGCATCCGGTCCATCGCCGTCCAGACGGCGTCGCTGGTGAAGCCGGTCGAGTCGGGATTGTGCAGCATGAGGCAGTCGAAATAATCGGTCTTGCACCGCTCCAGCGCCTTCTCCGTTGCCATGCGGATGTAGCCCGCAAACTCCCGCGGCTGCCGCAAACGCGAGTCGGTGAAACGCGGGTAACCCTTCGATCCCTCGCGTTCGCCGTTGTAAAAATCGTGCCCGATCATCCCGACGATCGCGTAGCTCTCGCGCGGCAGGCCGGAGAGCGCGCGGGCGAGCATTTCGTCGGCGGCGCCGTTGCCGTAAACGTCGGCGGTCATGAACGTGCGGATGCCGGATTCGTAGGCGTGGCGGATCGCGCCGAGGAAGCGGTCGTCGTCGAGCGGTTCGCCAAAATGCATGAAGCGTCCGCCGCTCCAGGTGCCGTATGCGGTGCGGGTGAGGTCCATAAAAGTGGGCGGTTATTTACCCGCGGATTTGCGCGCGGTCGCGCGAAAATTTCGCGGTTCCAGAACGGCCGGGAACGCCGCAGCCTCCCACCCGTCGCATGGCCGCACCTGACCGCCCACCCGCACGCCCGCTGATTCTCGCCTCCGCCTCGCCGCGCCGGCGGCACCTGCTCGCGGAGCGCGGGTTTCATTTCAAAATCGAGCCGGCGGATGTGACCGAGCTCGCACCGGAGCACCTCACGCCGGGAGAAATCGTGCTCTTCAAC
This sequence comes from Spartobacteria bacterium, assembly GCA_043777315.1. Taxonomy (GTDB): domain Bacteria; phylum Verrucomicrobiota; class Verrucomicrobiia; order Chthoniobacterales; family Chthoniobacteraceae; genus CAIURC01. The sequence continues at coordinate 2,554 of JAYVPW010000025.1, forward strand.
GCGCGCCTGAAAGCGGCCGCGGTCGCCGCGAAACATCCCGGCGCGCTCGTCCTCGGCGTCGATACGCTCGTGGCCTGCGACACCCGGATTTTCGGCAAACCGGCGCATCTGGTCGCAGCGCTGGAGATGCTCCGGCGGCTGAACGGGCGGGCGCACGAAGTCTTCTCGGGAGTCTGGTTGAGCTGCCTCGCGACTGGCGTGGAGCGTGGGTTCGTCGAGATGACGCGCGTCCACTTCCGCCATCTCGCCGAGCCGCGGCTGCACGAATATCTCGCGCGCATCGGCCCGCTCGACAAAGCCGGCGCCTACGCCGCGCAGGACGACGACGGCGAGTTGATCGAGCGCGTCGAAGGTTCGTTCAGCAACGTCATCGGCCTGCCGATGGAAGCGCTCGAGCCGATGCTCGCCGAGCTCGGCGTGCGGTCTGATTCCTTCCGGTCATCCTGAGCGAAGCCCGGCTTTGCGGGCGAAGTCGAAGGACCTCTAACTATTTCCCCGAACACAGGCGCAATGGGGACATAGTTAGAGGTCCTTCGACTCCGCTGCGCTGCGCTCAGGATGACTTTCAAAGGCGCTCCGCGCTCACGCATACGCGCGCGCCGCCGCTGCCTCGCGATCACTTTCAGCAATGATTTTCACCACTCATCATGCGCACTGAGGGCGAAATCGAGGTCGCCGGAAAGCGCCTGAAAGTCTCGGATCTCGACAAGGTTTTGTATCCGAAGGCCGGGTTCACGAAGGCCAACGTCATCGACTATTTCATCCGCATCGCGCCGACGCTTTTGCCGCACATCAAAAATCGCGCGCTCACGCTCAAGCGTTATCCGAACGGCGCGGACGGCAGGATCGGTGTCGGTCTGGAGTTTGGCATACGCCATTTCCCAGCCGCCGGGCGCGGCAAATTGCTGCCGGCCTTTCAGCGCGGCGAGCATCCCGCGGAGCGCGTCGAGCCGCAGACGCGAGTCCGCGCCGGCGAGAATTTGCGAGAGCACCTCCATCGCGGCGCTGGCCCCAGCGTTGCCCGATTTCGAGGCGTTGTGCAGCGGAGGAAATCCGCAGCCGGACGAGCGGCGAGAAATCGTCCTTCGCCCGAGCCCTCGCGGATGAACTGCTCGCAGCGCAGCTTGTTCATGTGGATGTCGTGGAGGAAAAACTTGTCGCGCCACTCCGCTGGGAACGCGCCGCCGAGGTAAATCATCGCGCCGCAATACGCGGCCTTTTCGTAGCGGCCCCACGCGATCGTCTGGATGAGTTCGTAAAAGTGCGGGTTCAAATCGGAGCCGGCCTGCCGCAAATAATGGCCGCCCTCGATCGCCTGCCACATGTGCGGGACGACGCACGCGGCGAAGAACGCCTCGCCGTGATCGTTCCAATCGAGGCCCCACTGATTGCTCACGCCTTCGACCCACCGCTCGAAAATCTTCCGCGTCGGATGGTGGCGCCAGACGCCGCCGTTGATCGGCACGCGCTCGGATTTGGCCGCGCCGGGTTTGCCGACATTCGACTCGGTGAAGATGCCCTGCGTTCCGTAAAGCCAGCCGCGATCGTCGATCGTGTAGGCGATCGGCTGCACGATTTCCGGCTCGCCGGCGAGGACTTCGACACGGAATCCGGCGGGCACTTTGAACTGGGCGGCGGTCGCCGCGGGGCTGAGCGCATCGGACTTCGCGACCGGCCGGCCGGGTCGGCGCGCGGGTCGGTGGCGGCGTGCGCGGTGAAGGTGAGGGCGAGGAGAATAAGGGTGCGGGCAAGGAGCGGCAGCTTCATGGGAGCGATGGAATCGGTGAGGCTGTGGAAATGGCGGGACGACCAGCTCGTCATCCTGAGCGGAGCGACAGCGGAGCGACAGCGGAGTCGAAGGACCTCTTACTTTTCTCCCCGTGCACGCGCGCAACGGGGAGAAAAGTAAGAGGTCCTTCGACTTCGCCCGCAGAGCCGGGCTTCGCTCAGGATGACGAGCTTTTCGCGGCAAGACATCGTGGGTCGAAAAATTAAACGGTCGCCGGGTCGGGATGAATCCACGGCGCGCGGTAGGGCCGGCGGAGCAGTTTGTTGCCTTCGTCGTCGCCGATGATTTTCCCCGCCGCGGCATCCCACGCGAGCGTGCGGCCGAGCTGCATCGAGAGATTTGCGAGCACGCAGGAGATCGTGGAAGTGACACCCTGCTCGATGTCGGCGACGGGCTTTCCACGCGTCGCGATGGCCGCGAGAAAGTCGCGCATGTGCCCGCGGATGGCCGGGGCGCAATGCTTCTCCAAGTCTTTCTCCGTCTTGTCCTCCGGGTATTGCTCGAGCTCCATCGTCACGTCGCGATGCACGGCTTCACCCTTGCCCTGCGGCGTGAAGTCGTAGCCGTTCACGCTCGCCTTGAGCGTCCCTTTTTCGCCGTAAAAAGTCGCCGCCCACGGGTATTTCGGGTCCGGCGCTTCGCCCCACGAACGATGCGTCCAGACCACGCGCAGGTCGTCGAACTCGAACGTCGCCGACTGCGTGTCGCTGATGTTCGCCTTGCTTTTCTTGTCCACGAAAATGCCGCCGGTGGAGCTCACGCGCGTGGGCCACCCGAGATCGAGCATCCAGCGCGTCATGTCGAGCATGTGGACGCACATGTCGCCGACGATGCCGTTGCCGTATTCCATGAAGGCGCGCCACCGCCGCGGATGGACGAGCGAATTGTAAGGCCGCATCGGCGCGGGGCCGGTCCACATTTCGTAATCGAGATTTTCCGGCGGCGCGCTGTCCGGCGGGTTGTCCGTCGCGCGCATGTGGTAGTAGCAGCAAATCTCGACGAGCCCGATTTTCCCGAGCTTCCCTTCCTTGATGAAACGATCGCGCGCCTCGATCAGATGCGGCGTGCTCCGGCGCTGCGTGCCGACCTGCACCACGCACCCATATTTCCGCGCCGCGGCGAGCATCGCCTGGCTCTCGACGACATCCACGCCGGTCGGCTTTTGCACATAAACATCGAGCCCGGATTTCACCGCCTCGATCATCGGCAGCGCGTGCCAATGATCCGGCGTCGCGATCAGCACCGCATCGAGATCCTTCTCCTTCAGCATCTCGCGATAGTCGCCGTACGTGCGCGGCGTTTTTTTGGAAACCTGCCGCCCGGCGACCATCTCCGCCGCACTGGCGAGCATGACTTTATCGACATCGCAGAGCGACACGACCTCCACCGGCGCGACTTGGATCAACCGAAAAAGATCGGTCTTCCCGTACCAGCCGCAGCCGATGAGCCCGACGCGTTTTCGTTGATCCGCGAAATCAACACCGAAACTCGGGAGGCTCGACGCGGCCAGCGCGGCGGCCGTGGTCTGGAGGAAGTGACGACGGTTCATGATCCGGTCTTAAATCCGACCCCACATGAAAAGACAAACGCCGGGAGATCAGCGCGTCTGTCCCGGCGGCGGGTAGCCTTTCGACGCGTCGTCGAGCACCGGCTTCACCGGCGATCGGTCGTAGTCGAAGCGCGTCGTGGCGTAGCGGCCGAACTCCGCGACATGCCCATTCTGCCGCATGTTGAAGTCGAGCCACTCCTCCGCGTGCAGCTTGTCCGCAGAGCCGGAGCCGCCACTCGGATGGAATGTGATGAGGTGCGCGCCGCCGTCGCCTTTCCGCAGTCCGCGCGCCATCGCCCGCAGGATTTCCAAATGCCGCTCCGTCTCGACCGGACGATCCCCGCCGAGGATCCAAATCAGGTCCGCCCCCCCGATACCGCGCACCGAGCCACTCGCCATAAACCGCCGCATTTTCCGGCGTGAAAATCTCCGGGCCGACGCCCCATTTCTTGTTCCATTTGTCGCCCCACGTCGGGAGAAATCCGACCGTCAGCCCGAGGGCGTTCGCCTTTTCCACGATGAAATCGACGTGATCCCAGCAGTCATTTTGCGGCCCATCTTTCACGTCGGGTTTCGACGGATCATCGCCGATCAAAGGCCCGTCGCCGTAGGAATTCGGAACGTGCAATCCGTCCTCTTCCGCGAGCACCACGCATTGGATCACCGTGAACTTTTTCGCCGCCCGATCCGCGAGATACCGCTCCGCATCCTCCCGATTCAACCGGTGAAAAAGCTCCCACGCAATGTCCCCAAGATAGAAAAAAGGCGTCTCATCCGCGTGGACCGATGAAGTCTCGGTTCGCGCTGATCCTCAGCGGCAGAGCAGCGGAAATTTGCCCAAACGCGGTGGAGAGGAGCAGCGCAACCAGGGAGCATAATTTCGCACGCATCACCCCAGGCTAACTGGCACCACGGCCCGCGAGAGAAATACGGTCGAATTTCCGCGAGCCGATGAACGGGATGCCTTGCGGAAGAACGCCATGCCCACCAGAGTGCCCGACCTATGGCGTGTTAAGGTAAAAGAATTGACCCAAAGAGCAATCCGAACGCATCGCGCCGACTCAAAGGCTTTCGCCGCATCTTCTCCCGCTTCGAAAAGCTCGACGTGATGTTCACCGCCTTCATCCACATCGCCTTGATCTTCGATGCCTTGGTTTACCTTAACACGCCCTAGCCGAGGTTTTGAAGGTCCCGGTTCAGGAGCTCTTCCCATCAAGAGCGGCCGATAAGCGACTCTCCGACTTTATGGTTCAGCTCGAAACGACGCGTTTCTGCACGAAACTTTTTTCTGACGAACCAGGCCAGACCGCTGAAAGCGCCCCACATTTCACGCCAGTTCAAAGTAGAAAGCGGACAAATTCGCCCGAGAAAGCGGACAAAAAGCGGACAAATTTGGAACGATCCAGAATGGTGCAAACCAGTGCCAAAGGATTTGTGTCGCCAGCGGAATGCAGGTGTAAATACCTGAAAAAAGGCACTTTACACAGCAGCAAAATGGTTGCGGGGGTGGGATTTGAACCCACGACCTTCAGGTTATGAGTTCAACGACACTCATTGATTTCGTGCTGGTTACGCAAAGTTGGTCGCTGAATGGCCGCGCTTTTCATTCTGGCTGGTTGAACGTCAGGTTGGAAACCTGACGTGCTCGGGCTTCGATTTTTTGAATCAGAATCACAGCGCCTGCGTCTTCTTGCCGAGCGGCAATTCCGCCGCTCACAACGCCTGCCGGGAGGTTGCCCGGAACCGAAGACATGACACCACGGATTGCGGGCAGGACGGTCGCCGAGTTGCTCCCGGCGTTTTTGCGGTCGCGCGCGGACAAAAATCTGCGGAAGGCGACGATGATCAATTACGCGATTTGGGCGCGATGGATGGAGGCTCATTGGGGTGCGCGCGTGGTGCGCCGGGTGCGGGCTGATGACATCGTGGCGCTCGTGCGGGAGAAGTCGCTGGGTCACGCGATGCACGCGCAGGTCTTCTTTCGCTGGCTGGTGAAGCAGCGCGTTCTGCCGCGGTTCTTCGATGCGGGTGAATTGCCGCTGCCGCCGCGGTCTGACGAGCGAACGATCTGCTATCTCACACCCGCGGAGACTCGCACTTTCCTCTCCGCGCTGAAGCCGGCCTATCGCGCAGCCTTTGTGCTGGCGCTGTATGCCGGGCTGCGGCCGTATGAGTGTTGCCGGATCGAGTGGAGCGCGATCCATCTGACCGATCGCCGCATCCGGATCGAGGCGCGGGTGAGCAAGATTCGGCGGGCGCGGATGATCGAGGGTGTGCCGCCGATCCTGTGGAGGATGCTGCGCGAGGCCACGCCACCCAAGGCAAGGCATGGGCGGGTGATGCCGGCGGACAGCGAGGCGCACGCGGTCTATCATTGGGCCTACGAACGGGCGAGAGCGGCGCGGGCTTCGGGCGTGCAGCTCGGGCACGATATTTTGCGGCACACGTTCGCGACTTTTTACGTCGCCCTCACCGGGCATCCGGCAATGGCTGCGAAGGTTTTGGGACACTACAAATTGCAGACTTTGGCGGCGCATTACGACGGAGTAAGCTCGCGAGCGGAAGCTAGGAACTACTTCAGTTATTGACGCCGCCTCGACATCCGCGCTCGGCGCAGACAAGGATGCCAGGCATGAGCGCCGACTCGAATCAAGTCTCCGATCGCAGTGACGGCGAAATGACCACCGTTGTCGTCAACCTCACCAAGGGCGAGAAGCGCCGGTTGATGATCGCACACAAAGCCGCGAGGCAGACGTGGAATAAGTGGGCGCTCGCGGCGCTGGAGCGCGCGGCGCGAGATCAGGCCGTGACATAGGTGCCGTTGCCTCGCTGGAGAGCCAGGCGCGTGCCGGCGATCTCGCCGGCGTCGCCGGGCCACAGCTCGTAGTGGATGACTGGACGCTCGACGCCGCCGGTGCGCGGGCTGCTGGGGATGCCGAGCGCGCGGGCCATCGCGATGCTGATCTCGCCGGTTTTGTTGCGGGGGCCGACATCGGCGACGATGCCATCCGCCGAGCGGAGCGTGCGCGTGTCGGTGACCCGGCAGCGACAGCCGAGCACTGCGCCCTGGGTCGCGTGGAGAATCAGCGGCGGCACGACGATGTAGGGGATGGTCTCGGAATCGACATAGGCCGCGGGATCGTCATCGGCGCGATCCGGGAAGCGGTAGGCCGTCTTGCTGGCGATGACACCACCGGCGAATTCGCGCGGGTGGCCGTGCTCGTCGAGGATGACGATGTCTCGATACCAGTCGGCGGCTCCGACGACCTTGCCGCCCTCCATCTTCATGCCGCCGTTGCGGAGCAACTCTGAGCCCGCGTTGCCAACCGCGTAGGCTGGCCGTCCACCGGACTGTCCGTTCGCGCCATCCGCGTCGATATCGGCGTCGGCAAGAAAATCAACGCGGCCGTCTTCGTGCTCGATGATCTCGCACGCGAAGCCTTCGCCGCTGAGTGTGCCGAGTGTTTTCACCGCGCGGCGTCGGGGTCGCGGAGCTCGAAGTGAGTGTGCGCGCCGCCGGTCACATTTCCGGTAGAGGCATCGTAGGTAGCGGTGGGATCGATATCGACCGCGGAGACCTTGCGGCGGAAGTCGGTGTCAGCTTGGCTGCCAGCGCAACCGGCGAGCAGTGAGACGGCGCAAAGCGCCACGACAGCAGTGAGGAGCTTCTTCATGCTCCATCGCACGTGTCAAATCAGGACTCTCCAGCCGGGGGCTCGGCGGAATCGGATGACGCCGGCGAATTGATGACTGTGATGTTGGTCGTGGTCCCTGGGTCTTTTTGCTGCCGCAACACGCGTTGTTGTTCGCGCAGTTTCGAGAGCGTATCGACCAGCCCTTGCGGCAGTGGCACGCCCGCCGCCGCGGCGGCTTCGAGGATCGAGATCGCCTCGGTGAGCGTGTAGAAAAACGCCACCATGTTGAGGATCGGGATCGATGGGAGCGACGGCTGGAGCACGCCGCACGCGCCGACGATGAGGAGCATGATCGCCTTTCGGCTCATGCCTCTCCACGAGAGGGTGGAGTTGAGCGTTTTTTTGGCGATCGCGAGCAAAATGCCGACGGCCACGTCGATGCACATGAGCAACATCAGGCCGCTCATCACGGGCTGGCCGCGGAACCAATCGAGGAGCGGCTGTGCCCACTCGGGCGCGGCGTGCAGCGGCATCACGGCGAGGCCCAAGACTGCGGGAGGGCGGCGATGTTGAGGGCTTGTTCGATCGGGGCGAGCATGAGTACGGTCACGCAAAAATAGCGAGCAGCGCGGCCTTGGCGTCGGCGAGTGCGGGCGGCACGGTCGCGGCCGCTCGGTGGTGATTGCTCCGAGCAGCCGCCAATCGGCGGTCAACCCAGCACGCCCCCGAGAGCGTCGAGGATGGGGATATTTTGCTCGCCAAGCGCGGCGAATGCGGCGTCGAGGTCGGCTGCGGAGATGGCTGGCACGGCCTCGCGACCGGGGACAGTCACGCCGTTTGGCAGGCTGCGCGCTGGCAC
>JAYVPW010000026.1:0-10381 GCA_043777315.1 Spartobacteria bacterium
GCTCCAGGTCGCCTCGGTGTAACTCCAGCCGTTTTGCGTGGCGAGGGAGATGCGGGTGAGCAGCGCGGGCTTGGCGGGATCGCTCACGTCGAAGAGCGAGACGGCGGGCTGCCAATTTACGAGGCCGATCGAGACGAGCCGGTCGCCGAGCGGGGCGACGTAGGTCGAGAAGCCGGGGATGTCGAGTTGCCCGAGGACGGCCGGTTTTTCGGGCGCGGAGAGATCGACGATCCAGAGCGGGTCCATCGGGTAAATCACGCGGGTCGCGGTGACGACGTAGAGCCGATCGCCGTCGAAGCGCGTGGCGTAAAGGTTCTCGCCTTCCGCGAGTTCGAGGTTGCCGAGCGCGGAGGGACGCACGGCGTCGGCGAGGGAGAAGGTGGCGACTTTCGTGACCGGGGTTTGGTTCCACCAAACGACGGTGTTGGCGGTCTGCTTCCACGCCTGGGAGACGACCGTCAGCACGTCGCCCTCGACGTGCATTTTGAACTTGTCCTCGACATTTCCATCGACGCTGACCTGTCCGGCCTGCGCCATCGCGCCGCTCGCGTCCGAGATGTCGATGAGGTCCACGGTGTTGCCGTTGCCGCTCCATTTTGCCGCGAGGAAAAAGTGGTCGGTCGCCATGACTGCGTTGGCCCAGCCGCCGAGGAAAACCTTGCCGCGCTGGATCGGATTCGCGCGGTCGCTCAGGTCGAAGGAGGTGAGCTGCATCCCCCATTGCGCGGCAGTCGTGTCGGTCGCGGAATTGTAAACATCGGACGCGACGTAGAGCACATCGCCGACGAGCCGACTCTCGCGCAGGGTGCCGTCGAAGGGCAGGCGCGAGAGGATTTCCGGGTGGCCGCTGCTCATGTCGGTGAGGACGACTTCGCTGGTCTGCGCGGCCTGCGCCTGCGGGCGGTAAATGAGGCTCGCCGATCGCACTACGGACGAGCTGGCGGTGAGCGAGAGCGTCGGGCTCGCTGTCACGACGTCGTCCGAGGCGAGCGAAACTCCGTTCGCGAGCACGAGCGGGTTCGCGCGGAAGAGGATCGGCCCGCCGTCATAAAAGTAATTGAACGACCACGAGTTCGACTTTTTCAGCAATACCGCGTGGTCCGCATCGAGGACGTACATGTCGTCCCCGACCGCCGGCATCCGCAGCGTGCCGAGGAGCGCGGGATCGTCGGGATTGCTCACGTCGAAGACCTGCAGGCCGCGGTATTGATTGAAGAAATAGAGCCGGTCGCCGGTGAGCTTCCAGATGTCGCTCTCCACCACATCGCGCGTGGCGGTGCTTTTCGCGGCGCTGGTCGAGGCGAGCGAATTGGTGGCGGCGCTCGACGTGACGGCGGTGTCGGAGTCGCTGAGCGTCGGCGTCCCGGAGCGGAGATTTGCGGCAGCGCCGGTCGTTTCCGGGTCGGGAAGAAACGTGCTGATCCCTGTCAGCAGGCTGCCCGGCAGTCGATCGGCTTTGCTGCCGAGCGCACGCAGATTGCGCTTGCCCGTGAGCCTCGCGACGGTGAACCGCACGTCTTTCCGCTTCCCGCCGGTGAACTGCATCCCGACCGTTTTCCACTCCGGCTGCGCGGCCCTACCCGGCGCGACGCGGCCTTTCGGCGGCGCGACGAGCGTCTGCAAAGTGACGTGATCGAACCCCGCCGGCACGCGCACGCGGACCATGCGGCCGATCATCTGCACGATCACCGGATCCTGCCCGGAAAATTGCGCGAGCGGCGCGGCGACGATCCCGGACAGCGGCAGCGTGAACGCGAGGAGGAGGGGGAGGAGTTTCATGGGAATAAAGACGCGGCGGCTATCGGCCCGCAGTGAATTGTCATCAAGCCGAAAGTCGGTGGCCGCGCGCACGGTCAGTCGTCGTCGTCTTTCGTGAAGACGAACGCCGCGCGGGTGGGGCGCGGGCATCCGGCTGTCCGGGCCGCGGACGGAGCGCCAGATCATCTCGTTCAGGAGCAGATCGTCGGCTTTGCGAAGCGCAGGCGAAGGATCTCTTATTTTTCCCCCCTCCGCGATGCGCGCGTTGCAACGGGAGAGATGTAAGAGGTCTTTCGACTCCGCTTTCGCTCCGCTCAAGATGACCGGAAGGAAGGGAGCGCCGCCCCGCCGCGCCCGCTTCATCTCACCGCCGCGCGCGGATCGCCGCGCGGAAAAGGTGGAGCCGGTTGTAGTCGAAACGGTTCCCCAGCGCGTCCTTGATCGGCGCCAGCGCCACGTCGCCGAGCCGCACGAACGCCGCGGACAGCACCGCCTGCTCATCGAGCGTGAACATCGCATTCAGATCAAACGGCTCCCCGGCTTCGATCGCATCGGCGACGTGCTTCACGATCGTCTGCTCCGAGAGATCCCGGGCCCGCGCGATCTCCGCGCAGGTTTTCCCCGCCGCGAACATCCGCCAGCTCTCCCGCGAATTGGCCCCCGCGACCTTCTTCGGCGGCGGTCCGCTGAACTCCCGGAAATCCGTCGCGAAAACCTGCCGCGCGTTGTTCCCCAGATGCTCGCGAATCACCGCCAGAAACGCCTCGCCGAACTCCGCCCGCTTCCTTTCACCGACTCCCGTGATCCTCGCGAACGCCGGCTCCGAGTCCGGATAATCGCGCGCCATCAGCCGCAGCGAGACGTCCGAAAAAACGATGTAAGCCGGCACGTCGCGCTCGTCGGCGAGCTGCTTCCGCAAGTCGCGCAGCTTCTCGAACAGCGCCTCATCGCACGAGATCGCGCCCGCCTTTTGCGAAGTCCCGCGCGTCTTTTCCACCGTCGGCATCGGCCGCGTGAGCGTGATGTTTTGTCGCGACTTCAGCACGTCCATCCCGGCCTGCGTCAGCTCGACGGTGCTGAATTTCTCCGTGCTCTGCCGGCAGAAACCGAGGCGGATGATCTCGCGCCCGATCGCCTGCCAGTCGCCGCGCGAGTGCTCTTTCCCGATGCCATACGTCGAGATTTTGTCGTGCCCCCACTTCGTCACTTTCTCCGAAGCGCCGCCCGTCAGCACCTCGACGACATGATTCAGCCCGACGCCAAATCGCGACGCCTGCCGCAGCCGATAAACGCACGAGAGGAACTTCTGCGCCGCGACCGTGCCGTCGAAAGTCTCGCGCGGCTCGAGGCAATTATCGCAGCCCGCGCAGTTCGGCTCCGGCCACGTCTCGCCGAAGTATTCCAGCAACTCCGCGCGCCGGCACGCCGAGCACTCCGCGTAATGAACCATCTGCTGGAGCTGCTCGCGCGCGATCCGCTGCTCGTCGGGATCGGGTTTTTCGTCGATGAACGCCGTCTGCTTGATCACGTCGCCCGAGCTGAAAAGGAGCAGGCATTCGCTCGGCAAACCGTCGCGTCCCGCGCGCCCGGTTTCCTGGTAGTAGCCCTCCACGTTCTTCGGCAGATCGTAGTGAATGACGAACCGGACGTTCGGCTTATTGATCCCCATCCCGAAGGCGATCGTCGCGCAGATGACGTGAATTTCGTCGCGCAAAAAGAGCTCCTGATTCCGCGAGCGCACCTTGTCGTCGAGCCCGGCGTGATACGGCCGGGCCTTGATCCCATCAGCCGTCAGCCGTTCCGCGACCGACTCCGTGGCCTTCCGGCTCGCGCAATAAATGATCCCGCATTCGTTCCGCCGCTGCCGCACGAATGCGAGCGTCTGGTCGTACGGTTTCGCTTTCGGTAAAACGCGATACGTGAGGTTCGGCCGATTGAAACTCGCGACGTAACAGCGCGCGTCGTCGAGCCGCAGATGCTTCACGATGTCGCCCCGCACGCGCTCCGTCGCGGTCGCGGTCAGCGCCATCACCGGGATGCCGGGAAAGAAGCCGCGGAGCTTCGCGAGCTGCCGATATTCCGGCCGGAAATCGTGGCCCCACTCGCTGATGCAATGCGCCTCGTCGATCGCGAATTGCGCGACGCCCCACTGCCGCAGCATCTCGAGCGTGCCGTCGAGCATCAGCCGCTCCGGCGCGGCGTAGAGCAGCCGATACTCGCCGTTGAAAAGCCCGCGCAGCCGTTTCCGCGACTCGTCGGCGGACAGCGTGGAGTTCAAGAATGTCGCCGCCACGCCGCTCGCCTGCATGGCATCGACCTGGTCTTTCATCAGCGCGATCAGCGGCGAGACGACGACGGTCAATCCCTCGCGGATCAAGGCTGGGAGCTGAAAGCAGAGCGACTTGCCGCCGCCCGTCGGCAGCAGCGCGAAGACATCGATCCCCGCGAGCGAGTCGCGAATGATCTCCTCCTGCAGCGGGCGGAAGGTGTCGTAGCCGAAGACTTTCTTCAGCGTGGGGTAGAGCGGATCGGCGGGCATTGGCGGAGTTCGAGGGCGGTCGGGGAAAGCTTCGTCATCCTGAGCGCAGCGCCAGCGAAGTCGAAGGACCTCTTACTTCTCCCCCCGCGGCGCGCGCGCCTCGCAGAGGGGGAAAAGTAAGAGGTCCTTCGACTGCGTTTCGCGGGCGCTCCACTTCGCTCAGGATGACTTAAAAAGGTGAGCGCCGGTCAGCCGCGCATCGGCGGGGGGACGAGGACGGACTGCATTCCCGCCGCGGTCGCGGCGGCGATGCCGGTCGTCGTGTCCTCGAAGACGAGGCACTTTTCCGGCGCGACGCGGAGACGCCGCGCGGCTTCGAGGAACGGGTCGGGGAACGGCTTGCCGCGCGTGTAATCTTCCGAGCAAACGATCGCGTCGAAGAGCCTGGCGATGCCGAGCGCGTCGAGCGTTTTCAGCACGATGCGGCGATGCCCGCCCGACGCGACGGCGAGCGGTTTTTTTCCGGCGAAACTTTTGGCCAGCGCGACCACGGGCTCGATCGCGGCGACTTCCGCGCTCATCTCGAGGAAGAGCGCTTCCTTGCACTCGACGGTCTCATCGACCGGCATTCCGAAGCCGTGGCGGTCGTTGAGGATCTCGACGACGCGACAGGTCGGGACACCGCCGAGTTCATAAAACATCGCCTCGGGAAAGCTGGCGGCATGAGGCCCGAGCGCGATTTGCCAGGCTCGATAATGCGTCGGCATCGTGTCGGCGAGCGTGCCGTCGCAGTCGAAAATGTAGGCGTCGAACGGGCCGGGCGGGAGCGTGAAAGTCGTGGAAATGGGATCGGACACAGGCCGCCACCGTCGCCCGGAAATGCGGAGGCGTGCAAGCGGAAGCGCGGGCGGAAATCGTCCTTTCACTGCCCGCGCGACGCTGCTACGCCGGGATCCCTCCGGCACTCGTCGGCACCCCGCTCCCATGCCCGACATCAAGTTTTACTGCCCTGCGTGTCAGACGAAAATCGTCGTCGATGAGGAGGCCGCGGGGATGCAGATCGACTGCCCGACTTGCTCCAGCACGCTGATCATTCCGCCGAGCGGGATCGCCCCCGTCGAGCTGCTGACGCGGCACAAAATCGCGGGCGCGGCGGAGCCCGAGGCCGCGCGCGGGGAGGTCGAGGCGAAGCAAAAAGGACTCACCGCCGCGGTCGAGGAAACGGTGCGACTGCGCGCGGAGGCGGAGCGTCTCGCGGGTGAGGTGGAGGGGCTGCGGAAAGAATCGGCGGTCGCCGTCTTGGAACGCGACAAGCTGCGCGAAAGAGCCACGAAACAGACCGCCGAGCTGGCGGGTTTCGGCGACGCGCGCACAGCTCTGGAAAGCGCGCGCCGAGAGCTCGCGCGCGTGGCCGCCGAGCGGGATCTTTTGAAAAAGCAGGCCGCCAAAATCCAGCGCGGCGGGGCCGCAGCAGAGGCGCTGGAAAAGGAGCTGACGCAGTTGCAGGACGAGCTGTCGGCCGAACGCGCACGGCGCGAAAAACTGACCCGGGAGTCGGCGGAATTCGAGAGCGCAGCACAGGCCCGTGAGGGAACGATGGCGGCGGCATCGAGGGAACTAATCGCCTCCGTGATCGCGGCGGAGGAAAAGCGCGCAACGCTGGAGAACGAGCTGAAGCAGACCAAGGCGGAGCTCGCGAAAAAGCAGGCGGCCGACTTGAGCGGGGCCGCGGCGAAGGCGCTGGAAACAGAGCTGGCGCAAGTGCGCGCGGAGCTTTCGGCCGAGCGTGAGCGCGGCGAAACGGCGGCGGCGCAGGCCGCGAAAAATGAAAGCGAAAACCAGGAGACCGCGGCGGCGAAAGCGGTGGAGTTGAGCGAGCTGAAATCTTCGCTCGCAGCGGCTGGACAGCAGCGGGGCGCGGCGGAAAAAGAGCGGGATGAGGCGCGGGCGCAGGCCGCACGCGCTGAGGAAAAGGCGGCGGCAGGTACGTCGGAGCGCGATGTTCTCCAGGCCGACTTGAAGCGCGCGGAAGCGGAGGCGGCTGGGCTTCGCGGCGAGTCGGATGCGGCGAAGACGGCGCACGAATCCGAGGCGCGGAAAGTGGCGGAGATCGCCGCGCGCTTTTCCGAATCGGAGCGCGAGCGGGTCGAACTCCAGCGGCGCGCGGATGATCCGGCGCCCGCGAAAGCTGTGGCGGCTGCAGCGGCGGAAGCGCAGGAGCTGCGTGATCAACTCGCGAACGCGAAACGCAATCTGGCAGTGATGCGCGGCGAGCGGGATGCGGTGCGCCGGAAACTCGGCGAGCGTGACGAGGCGATGGGCAAGACGGCGGCGGATTTGGCAGCCGCGAAAGCGGAGGCCACCCGCGCGGAACAAGGCGCAGTCGAGGCTCGCGGTGAGCGGGAGCGAATGTCCGGGTTGCTGGCCGGCGCGTTCGAGGAAGCGAAGCAACTCGAGGAGCGCGTGACTTCCCGCGAAGCGGAATCGAAACAGCTCCGGGCGGAGCTGGAAAAGGCGACAGCGGACGCGGCGGAGGCGCGTGCCGGACGGGAGGAAATCGCGGTGCGGCTGGCGGCGAAAGAAGTCGAAGGTCGTGAGAGTTCCGCGAAACTGTGGAGCGAAGCCGCCGGGGCGAATGAGCGCGTGGCGGAGCTGCAGCGGAAGCTCGAGGAGGTGCAGGCGCAGGCGGAGGCGGCGCGGAAAAATTACGAGTTGATGCGAGCCGAGCGTGACGAAGCGGCGGGCAGCACGGGCGCTGGCGACGTGCGGATTCGCGAGTTGAACGCGCAAATCGAGCGGCAGAAAACCACCGCTCACACGCAGCATCTGCAGGTCGAAGCCGCGGAAAAGGCGGCGGCGGAGGCGGGCGAAAAAAAGCGCGAACTCGAAGCGGAACGCGACCGCGCGCTGGCCGATGCCGCGAAGGCGACAGCGTCCGCTGCGGCCACGGCGAAGCAACTCGCGGAGCAACGCGCAGGCAGCGAAGCCGCGCGCGACAGCGTGTCGTTCATCCAAGGCGAGCTGGAAAAAAACACGGAGCAAATGCGGGCCACGGTGGCGGAGCGAGATGCGCTGAAGCTGGAGCTCGACGCGACGCGCGCGGGCCTCGAGCGGACGAAGCAGCACGTCCACGCGATGCAGACGAAACGCGACGAAATGCGCAACGAAATCGCCCGCATGAAAACGCGCCTCGGCCTCGCGCCGGACGCGGTGGCGTGAGCCACTCCTCGTCATCCTGAGCGCAGCGCAGCGGAGTCGAAGGAACTCTTACGTTTCCCCTGATCGCGCGTGCAATCGGGGAAAAGTAAGAGGTCGTTGCCTCCCCGCCTCCGCCCGCCCGCTGTCTCGCAGACTCGGCTCGACTGCGTTTCGCTGGCGTTTCACTCCGCTCAGGATGACCGGATATTGGATCCCGTCGCAGCCGGGCTACGGCCGCTTTTTCAGCAGCGCGCCGACGAGCAGGCCGATGCCGAGGCCGACGGCGGCACCGCACATTCCGACAAAAAAGAACGCGCCGAGGACGCGGTAGATCTTCCCGATCAGCGGAACGGGCGCGCCGCTGCTGTAATTTCCGAGCACGACGAAGAGCATGTAAATCTCTCCGAAAATGAAGCCGCCGATGGTGAACGGTTTGGTGACGTTGCGTCCGCGCATGAGGCCGGGAATAGAGCGGCGCGGGCCTGCGGTGTCCAGCGGGGCGCAAGTTTCTTCCCTCACCGGCAAGGGGCGTGCTATTGCAACCGCGAGAACTTTTTCGCACATGTCATCCGCCATTTCCCGCATCCTCATTGTCGCCGCCGGGCTCGCGCTCGGCGCTTGTGTCCACACGCCGCCGGGTACTTCCGTCGAGATCGCTTTGGCCAAAAAAGCGGAGCTCGTCCGGCTGCCTGCGCCGCCTCCCAGCGCGATCGTGAAGACCCCCGCGGTCGTGCCGAATCTGCCCGCGGACGACAAAGTGGAGCGAATCGCCGACGCCTTCACGCGGGCGCAATTTTGCATGAAAGCGGGCAAGGACGCGGAGGCAATCATCGCGTTCGAGGAGACGGTGAAGCTCGATCCGAGCTTCACGGAGGCGTGGCAAAATCTCGCCATCCTGTACGAGAAAAACGGCGACACGAAGAAGGCGATCGACGCGTTCAAGCGGTCGAAGAAAGTCGCGAAAGGGTAGTCGCGGTCAGCGCGCGGGCGCGCGTTTGAGGGCGTCGTTGATCGCCACGGGGAGCTGCCGGGCACCGTCACAGCCGAGGGCGCGGTCGATGTCCTCGAGGCGGTGGATGAGGTCGATGACTTCGCGTCGCGGATACTGCCCGCCGGCGGCGGCGCAAAAGTGCGTGCGGCAGCCGAACGGACGACTTTCGTAAATGCTGCATTTTCCCAGCGAATCGAGCAGCGGGCACCCGCCGTCGCTGCGGGCGGGCAGGCGCGTGCGGCCCGAGGCGCGCAAAGCATTCGCGGCGACGAGCGCTTCGCCCGCCGTGAGATACGGCGTGCGGCCGGTGAGCTTGAAATGGCAGCAATCGGTCCGCAACTCGCACGCGCGCTCGATTGGGCGTGAGGCGAGTTCGACGTAAATCTCGCGGACGGCGAGCGCGGCGGCGGTGGGAGTTTGGGTGGGACGGCGCACGGGCGGGGACGGTCTCGGGAAATCTCGAAGCGTCAACAGGCCGCGCCGGCCGCGTGGCCGGAGGCCCAGGCCCACTGAAAATTGTAGCCCCCGAGCCAGCCCGTGACATCGACCACTTCGCCGATGAAATAGAGCCCCGGCACCTTCCGCGCCTCCATCGTTTTCGACGAAAGTTCCGACGTGTCCACGCCGCCGAGCGTCACCTCCGCTTTCGCGTAGCCCTCGGTCCCCGCGGGCCGCAGCGGCCAGGCGTGCAGCAGCGCGGCGAACTCCGCGATCTCGCGGGCTTTCAAATGCGCGAGCGGCTTCGCGGGCGCATGTCGCGCGCACCAAGCTTCGGCGAAACGCCGCGGCCAGTGCCGGCCGAGCAGCGTCGGCCAGTCGGCTTTTTCCAGCCGCGCGGCGGTCAGCCAGCGCTCGGCCTCAAACTCCGGCAGCAGGTCGATCGACACCGTCTCGCCTTCGCGCCAGAACGACGAAATTTGCAGGATCGCCGGCCCGCTCACGCCCCGATGCGTGATGAGCAAACTCTCGCGAAACTCCTGTCCGCGCGCCTTTACGACGACCGGCAGGGAGAGCCCGCTCAACTCGTGCAGTGGCGCATCTTCGAGGGAAAAAGTGAGCGGCACGAGGCCGGGCCGCGTCTCCGTCAGCCGCAGTCCGAAGTCCCGCGCGATGCGGTAGCCGAAGTCGGTCGCGCCGAGTTTCGGAAACGAAAGCCCGCCCGTCGCGATCACCAGCGACTCGCACATCAGCCCCCCCTGATTCGTCTCGAGCTGAAATCGCCCGGTCCTTTTCACCTCCGCGACCCGGCAGTTCGTCCGCACCTCCACGCCCGCCGCCGCGGCCTCCGCGAGCAGCATCTCGATGATCGCCCGCGCGCTGCCGTCGCAGAATTGCTGCCCGAGTTTTTTCTCGTGAAAAGCGATCCCGTGCTTCTCCACCAGCGCCACGAAATCCCACGGCGAATAACGCGCCAGCGCCGATTTGCAGAAGTCCGGCTGCCCCGACATATAGTTCCCCGGCCCCGCCTCCAGATTCGTGAAATTGCACCGCCCGCCCCCGGAAATCGCGATCTTTTTCCCCACCCGATCCTGATGCTCCAGCAGGGCCACGCGCCGCCCGCGCTTCCCCGCCTCGATCGCGCACATCAGCCCCGCCGCCCCGCCGCCGATGACGACGACGTCGGGGGAAAGTTGAGCGTTGAGGGTTGAGGGTTGAGGGCCGGTCAAAGTGAAGCCGCGACGATGGTCCGATCAGGGTCGCGGCCGGAAGGAGTTTTTAAACCGCGAAGGAGCGAAGGAGCGAAGGGGGAGGGGAAGCGGACGAAAGGCAAACGGATGGAGCAGGGATTGAAAACCGCGGCGGTCGCGGAGTTCGCGGCGACGGAAAATCGGTGGCTTCTGTTTTTCGTCCCCCGCCGCGCTCACCGCGACCGCCGCGGTCAGCCCCCTCTTTTGCTCCGCCCTTCGCTCCTTCGCTCCTTCGCGGTTAAATTATTCAGCTCCCAACTCCACGCG
>JAYVPW010000027.1:0-10218 GCA_043777315.1 Spartobacteria bacterium
CGCTTCACTTTAGTTGGTGTGGTTTGTTCGGTTTTTGGACTCATTGCGGTTTGGGTTCCTTACCCCGCTTTTGCTGTCCACAGAATCGAAGAAAGCTCACAGAGGAGAGGAAAATCCCACCTCTGGAAAACCTTCAGATTTTCAGCCTACCCTGCGACCGGCATTGCTTGAGAGCAGGTCGGTTGGAGGCGGACCTGCTGCTAGTGTAGTGCGCCGCAAATAACGCGGTATTCGATTACTCTAAAAAAACGCGGTTCAAGCCTGTTGTTAATCTCCACTAATTGCGGCGACCTACACTAGCGTGCCGGGCGTTTGCTCGACCCGAACGGCGGCGGCATCGCGCTCCAAGGTCACGACCCGAAGAGTGTCTTTTACCTCAAGGACATCCGCATCAAACGTCTCCCATAAGAACGCCTGGCCCTGCGCGGCCGCGGACGGCTCCGCAGGTCACGGTAGCGGCTATTTCTAGCTCCGATCCGTCTCGCATCGTAGTCGTCCTCCACGCACGAGTGGATTCGCGAGACTCTCGATGCGGCGGCGAGACAGCACGGATGACCTTGACGCCTGGCTGAGCTGCGGCGATGTCGTGAGCCCGTTTTTTTATGAGCGATCTCGCCTCCCAAATCCTCGACTTTGGCCGACGCGCGCGTGCGGCTGCCCGGGTGCTCGCGCGCCTGAGCCCGGCGCAGAAGAACGCGGGGCTCCGCGCGATGGCGGACGAACTCGTGAATGCCGGGGATGCGATCCTTTCCGCGAATGCGGCGGACCTCGAAAAGGCGAAGGCCGACGGGCTCTCCGGCGCGATGCTGGAGCGGCTCGCGCTCGATCCGAAGAAGCTGGGCGCGATGGCCGAGGGCATCCGGCAGGTGGCGGAGTTGCCCGATCCCGTCGGCGAAATCATCCGGGACTGGACGCGGCCGAATGGGCTGCGCATCAGCAAGGTGCGGGTGCCGATCGGCGTCGTCGGGATCATCTACGAATCGCGCCCGAATGTGACGAGCGACGCGGCGGTGCTCTGCACGAAGACTGGCAATGCGACGATCCTCCGCGGTGGTTCCGAGTCGATTCATTCCAACGTGGCCATCGCCGCCGCGCTCAGTGCCGGGGCGGTGCGCGCGGGTCTGCCCGCCGACAGCGTGCTGCTCATCCCGACGACTGAGCGCGAGGCGGTGAGGCTGCTCTGCGCGATGGATCAGTTCCTGGACGTGATCGTGCCGCGTGGCGGGAAGGGGCTCATCGAAACCGTCGTGAGCCATGCGCGGATGCCGGTGATCAAACATTACGACGGCATCTGCAGCATCTACGTGGACCGCGACGCCGATCTCGACATGGCCGGCCGGATCGTGGTGAACGCGAAGTGCCAGCGCCCCGGTGTCTGCAATGCGATCGAGACGGTGCTGGTGCATCGCGATGTGGCGGACCGTTTTTTCGCGACGACCGGCGGGGAGTTGCTGGCGAAAGGGGTCGAGATTCGCGGTGATGCGCGCGTCGTGGAAACGCTCCGGGCGGAGCGTCCGGCGTCCGGGGTGCAGCGGGTCGTGGCGGCGACGCCGGAGGATTTCCGCACGGAGTTTCTCGACCTGATCCTCGCGGCGAAAATCGTCGATGATCTCGACGAGGCGATCGCGCACATCGAGGAGCACGGCTCGCATCACAGCGACGGGATCGTCACCGCGAATGCGGAACGGGCGGAGCGTTTTCTCCAGGAAATCGACAGCGCGACCGTGTATTGGAACGCCTCCACGCGGTTCACCGACGGCGGGGAATTTGGCTTCGGCGCGGAGATCGGCATCAGCACCGACAAGCTCCACGCCCGCGGCCCGATGGCGCTCGAGGAGCTGACGACTTATAAATATCTCCTCCGCGGCGACGGGCAGATTCGCGAGTAAGACCTGACCGTCGGCTAGTGGTTCGCGCTTGCGGCTTGAGTAAAACCCCTTACCTTCCGCGCGCTCGAGTTTTGGCGGCCTGCCTTCGCGGGGACGGTGGCTGCATCCGCTCGGGCTGCCGACCCAAGTTTATGCTGCTTCCATCTCATTCGCGCGCCGGTGGCTCTCGATTTCAGGTCGCCATTCCAAGCCTGCCGGGGCGGTCGGACGTGCCCCAATGATTTCGCAACGCGCCCGCGGCCTGCGCACCGCGCTACTGATCGGCCAGTCAGTCTTCGTCGTGCTCGCCCTGCTCGCCGCGATGACGATCGCCTTCACCTTTTTCACCGGTGCCGCCACCGAGCACCTCGAGCGCTACCCGATTTATGCGGCGCTGCTCATTCTCGGCCTCTGGATCGATTCGGCGCGGCGCGACGCACACAAGGCCGCGAACGCCCTCTTCCAGCGCGATTTTCTCTCCGTCCACGCCACGAGCCTGCGGCAGACCTTTTTCGCCGCGGGCGCGCTGCTGCTTTACCTCGCGATCGCGAAGGACGCGTTCATCTCGCGCACCGTCCTCGCGATCGAATTTCCGCTCCTCTACCTCGTGCTGCTCTGGTCGAACCGCGACCTGCCGGCCGTGCTGGCGCGGCACCTTTTCTCCCGCGTCCGGGCCGAGCGCATCCTGCTCATCGGGCCCGCCTCCGACGCGCGCCGTCTGCTCGACTGGATCAAGGTCAAGGAAGCGTTCGGCGTCGGCCTCGTCGGCCTCGTCAACGACGATATCGCGAACGTCCCAACGCCGGGCCTGCCGCGCCTGGGCCGATCCAGCGAACTCGAACGCGTGCTCAACGAACACCCGATCACGCAGGCCATTTTCCTCGAGCTGCCGAACTCGGTCGAAAGCCACGAGGGCCTCGTTCATGTGCTCGAAAATCACGGCGTCCGCGTCCTGATTTTGAGCAACCTCGAGGCGAAGCTCGGGCACCGCGCGGTCCACATCGAGGACGACGGACTTTCCTTCATCACCTCGCGCGAAGAGCCGCTGGAAAATCCGATCCACCGGCTCAGCAAACGGCTCCTCGACCTCGCCATCGCGCTCCCCATCGTGCTCTTCCTCCTGCCGCCCGCGGGCCTGCTCGTCTGGATTTTGCAATGCCTCCAATCGCGCGGCCCGCTCCTCTTTCGCCAGGTCCGCGCCGGCATCCAGAACCGCCCTTTTCAGATCATCAAATTCCGCACCATGCACGCGGGCCACACCGAGCCCACCCGCCAGGCGACCCTCGCCGATGCGCGGATTTTCGCCGCCGGCCGCTGGCTGCGCCGCCTGAGCATCGATGAACTCCCGCAGTTCTGGAACGTCGTCACCGGCGACATGAGCGTCGTCGGCCCGCGCCCGCACCTCATCGAGCACAACACCGATTTCGCCCGGCAGATGAGCGGCTACCATCTCCGCACTTTTGTGAAACCGGGCATCACCGGCCTCGCGCAGGTCCGCGGTTTTCGCGGCGAAGTATATACCGCCGACGACATCCGCCACCGCCTCGAATCGGACATTTCCTACTTCGAAAATTGGCGGCTCGCCCTCGACCTCGCGATCATCTTTCGCACCGCTCTCCAGATCTTTCTCTTCTCCGGCAACCGCCTCCTCGGCTCCCGCGGCGAGCTCGTCGCGCGGCCCCACTTTCCACCCGACACCACGCCCGCGCCCGCGCCCGGCACGACCTCGCGGCGCCCATCGGCCAATCGACAATACCGCCAGATTCTCGGCATCCGTTTCTTCATCGGCAGCGCCGCCGATGCGGTGGAAATCGGGATGCGCGGGGGGCTCGTCGTCGCCCCGGCGGCACCCGCGCTCCTCGAGCTGGAAACCGATCCCGTCCATCGTGCCGCGATCACCGGCAGCGCCCTCGCGATCACCGACAGCGGGCTCATGGTCACGCTCTGGAAAATGATGACCGGCGAGTCCATCACCCGCGTCTCAGGACTCGAATATCTTAAACTCCTCATCGCCCGTCCCGAGCTTCGAGCGGCCGGCGCGACCTTTTGGATCATGCCCCACGCCGCCTCCCGCGACCGGAATCTGGCGTGGTTGCAAGCGCAGGGGATTCCCGTCACCGCCGAGGATTGCTACCTCGCGCCGCAGTACAGAAAAGACGCCGCGATCGAGGATCCCGCGCTCATCGAGGCCGTGCTCCAGGCCCGCCCCGCTCACATCATCATGGCCATCGGAGGCGGAATGCAGGAACGCGTGGGCGCCTACCTTTTGCGAAATCTCGACTATCGCCCGGCGGTCCATTGCCTCGGAGCGGCCATCGGTTTCCTCAGCGGCGACCAGGTCGCCATCCCGATGTGGGCCGACCGCCTCCGCCTCGGCTGGCTCCTCCGCTGCCTCGACGAACCCCGCAAATTCGTCCCCCGCTACTGGGATTCCCGCAAGCTCATGAGCCTGATGATCGAATACCACGGCCGCCTCCCCGTCTCCGCCACCTCCCGCCAGCCCGCCGCCGCGCCTCTCGTCACTGCATCGAGTTACGGTGCGAATCCAAAAGGCTGACCCTCACCCTCGCCGCAGCGCGCGCGACACGAGCCAGGCGACGATCACGCCCGCCGACCCGGTCGCGACATCGACCCAGTCGCTGATTCTTCCGGGGATGAAAAGCTGCGCGAATTCGAGCCCGCAGACGAGCGCGAGCAGCAGCACCAGCCGCACTTCTCCGAACAAAAAAGCGGACCCCATCCGCCGCAGCCGTCGGTCGATCGCCCAGCCTTTCGGCAAAGCGAAAGCCAGTCCCGCGAACCCGGCGAACACCGCGAAATTCGCCAAATCATCATGCTCCGCCAGCCACCGTGCGAAAGGCCGCGGAAAAGCGTGCAGCCCATGCCCGCTCTGCGGAGTCAGGGCAAAGTAAAGGATCGCCGCGAGACAGAGCGCAAAGCCCAGCGGTCCTCTGCCTGGCTGACCCGCCTTCCCCGTGGCGCTGCCCAACTCATAGGTCTTCGCGACACTCAGGAACTCGTAAAAGCCATGCAGCCGCGCAAAGTAATAGCCTTCCCGCCCATCGAGAAAGCCCCGCTGCCACACATACACAAACAGAAACCGCAGCAAGCCCCGGCAGGGGAGTCGCTGTGACACCTGCTTCAACCAGCGCCGCAGCCCCACGCTGCCCATTTGCAAGCTGCTGCCGCTCCCGGAGAGGTGCCGGTCCAGCGCCACCCGGGCCTCCCAGTTCGAGTAACGATTGTGCTTCTCGACAAAGACATCGACCGAAGGAAACGCGTAATGATCCATCTCCGACCCCAGCCGCGCCGTCTCACCTTGCACGACCACATGCTCATGCACCTCGTTGTCGCCGCTCTTCGTATCGACCTCCGTCAGCTTCTCGTAACGTCCAAGCCGATGCTTGAAGAGTCTTAGGTTCCAGTTCGGGTAATAGGCGTGTTTGAGCCACTTCCCCATGAACCAAAACCGGCGATTGATCCAATACCCCGAGATGGGATTCGCCGCCTGACTGACAATCCGCCGAAACTCCTCCTCTGCCTCCGCCGGCAACACTTCATCCGCATCGAGAATAAAGACCCACTCATGCTTGAAAGGCAGGTTCTCCAAAGCCCAGTTCTTCTTCTTCGGCCAGATGCCGTTGAACTCAAACTGCACCACCTTCGCCCCCAGCTCCTCCGCAATCCGCTGCGACCCATCCGCGCTCTGCGAATCCACGACAAACACCTCATCCGCCCACGCCACCGAAGCCAGACACCGCGGCAGATTGCCCGCCTCGTTCTTAATCGGGATAAGAATGGAAACAGGGACAGTCGGACGCATCGTTGCCGGTTCGCTGCTCACCTTCCGTTTTCGGCGGGCAGCGACTTGCCGGGCTTCGCGGTGAGAAAAGGCCCGACACACAGCGCGTCCAAATCGGTCCGCTGGTAGCAGGCAATGGCCTGCTCCGGGGTGTCCACGATTGGCTCGTTCTCGTTGAAGCTCGTGTTCAGCACGACAGGCGTGCCGGACTGGGCTCCAAACTCGCGGATCAACTCGTAATACTTCTCGTTCTGCGACCGTTTGACCGTGTGCAGCCGCCCGGTGAAATCCTCGTGGCAGACCGCCGCCAACTCAGTCCGTTTCTCGGCTTTGATCTTGACCACATGCATCATGAACGGGCTCTCGACATCCTGTTCAAAGTAGTTGCGGACTTCCTCGGCGAGGATGGACGGTGCAAAGGGCCTGAAGCTTTCGCGCCGCTTGATCTTGGCATTGATCAGATCCTTCATGCCCGGCCATGCGGGGTTGGCGACGATGGACCGATTGCCAAGCGCGCGTGGACCCCATTCGCTGCGGCCTTGATACCATCCGGTCACATGACCCGCCTTGAGATGAGCAGCCGTGCGTTGGTAGAGTAAGTCACCGTCCAACCGCTCATAGGCCAGCCCTGCGGCCTTCAGCGCCGTCTCGATCTCGGCGTCGGAATAAGACGGTCCCCAGGAGGCGTGATCAACGACCGGCGACCGCGGTTTTTTCAACACGGAGTTCCACACGTAAAGCGCGGCACCGATCGCCGTCCCATCGTCCGAGGCCGCGCACTGGATGTAGGACTTCTTGAAAGGTGTCTCGCGGAAGATACGGGCGTTGCAGACGCCATTGAGCGCGCAGCCGCCGGCAGTCACGAGTGCGTCTGTGGGCATCTGAAAGTGCAGCGTGCCGAGGAGACCCAGGACGATTTCCTCAAAGTATTTCTGGCAAGAAGCTGCGATGTCCTTGTCGCGCTGGGTCAGTTCTTCTCCGCGCTGGCGGGGTTCACCGAGTTTCTTCACCAACTCCGGTGTGTACATGCGCGAAAGGACGATCTCGCCCTTTTCGTTGATGCACTCCTCGAAGCTGCCGCCTGTGGTCCGAATGTAGCGCTCGTTCAGCGAGTAGCCGCCCTTTCCATCGGTCGTCACAAATTTCCGCAAGACATCCACAAAGCGAGGTTCGCCGTAAGCGGCCAGACCCATGACCTTGTATTCCTCGCCGAAGTGGTCGAAGCCGATGAACTGGCAGAGGGCGGTGTAAAGATAGCCCAGCGAATCCGGCACGAAAAACCGGCGCAGCGGAGTGATCGTGTGCCCTTCACACTTCGCCAGCATGGTGGCGACGAAATCCCCCGACCCATCGTAGGACATGCCTGCCGCGGAATCGAACGGGCTGGAGAAAAACGAGCTGGCGAGATGGGCGAGGTGATGTTCGACATCGACTTGCTCGAAGCGGCAGTCCGCGCGCCCCACATCGCACGCGGCGGCCACCTGATCGCCGAGGCTTTCAAACCGGCTGCGCCGCTTGAGGAAAGACGCGACGGCTTTGACCGAGCGGGCCGGGTTGGCGATAACCCGCCGCACTTTCGCCGAGGTGTTCGCCTTGCTGTCGTGCCCGATGGCGACGTGATCGAGGTCTTTCACGGTAGCGCCCGCCATCTGCAGCACGCGCCGGATGGCCTGCGCGGGAAAACCGGCGATGTGCTTGAAGCGCTGGCCGAGCCGCTCCTCGGCCACGGCGGCGATGAGCTGGCCGTCCTGCAGGATGCACGCGGAGGCGTCGGGATGGTAGGCGTTGATTCCTAGGATGAGGGACATGCGGTATCAAGTATCAGATGGCGTGGATTGGCAGCTTGGTATGGTTCATGGCGGCGGTGGGAAACACCATCGTCAATTTGTGATCGCGTCGAGCAAACTTGCGGCCGCCCGGCGGATCTCGAAACGGGACTCAAAAGCATCGCGGCTTTTCTTTCGCATGGCGGTACGCTCCATCTCGGAAAGCGCCAGCCAGCGCTGGAGCAGATCAAGCGTGCCGGCTTCGGTGTCATCGGCCACCAGTCCTGCGCCGGCGGCTTCGATTTCGCGCCAGATGTTCACCTTGTTGGAAATGAGCACCGGTGTCCCGCAGGCCAGCGCCTCCGCCACGGCGATGCCGAAATTCTCCTGATGCGACGGCAGGATGAATGTCTCCGCGAGGCGCAACATTCCCCATTTCAGGTCGCCGGAAAGCATGCCCGTCCACAGCAGTTTTCCGGCAATCTTCAGCTCAGCAGCCAGTGCCTGCAGATCCTGTGTCCAGCCCGTCTGGTCTGGTCCAGCCAGCACTAGCTGCATCGAGTCATCAGCGGTCGCGATCTTTGCAAAAGCGCGGATCAAAAGATCGCATCCCTTCTTCTCCTGAATCCGACCGAGGAACAGGAAGAGACGTTTGCCCCGCAATCCCGGGTAACGTTCCAAAACCATCTGCCGCTGCGCGGAGTCATCGCCCGTCGGCCCGGAGATTCCGTAGTTCACCACCACTTCGTGACAGCGGTAGAGCCAAAAGGATTCGCGGGCCGCACGCCTTTCCTCCTCCGAGGTGAAAAGCACCGCGCGCGCATCGCGAAGCACCCGGTAGTCCGCCCACGGCCAGTAGGTCCACTTCTTCCAATGCTTGAGTGGGTAGGTCTTCTTGAACCACGGATCGAGCATGCCGTGGGGGAAGACAAAGTAAGGTGTGTCCGTCCCGTGGAGTGCGCGCCAGACGCCGAAGCCGCTGTATTGCCAGAGCCCGCTGACGACGACCGCATCGTAGTCCTTCCGGTGCCCGGCGAGCCACGGGACTAACCTGCCCGAGTAGCCATAACTCGAGCGACCTGGACCCAGCGCGTGGACCTTCACCGGACACTCCTTCACCCATGCGTCGTCCGGCGCATCGAGTGAGACGATCTCGGTCTCGTGCCCGGCGGCTTGGTGAACACGCGCGACCTGTTTGATGCCCTCGATCGGACCGCCGCCAGCGGGATTGACCGAGTGTATCGAACGAAGGATGCGCATGACTGAGGCACACTCACGCGGCGTCCGCTGCTTCGGCTTGGGCAAAGCCGGCAGCATGGCCGATCCTCTTTAAGTAATGCCCCAAGACGACCAATGACCAAAGGCGCGTCCAGTGAACCCTCCCGTCTTCAAACTCCTTTCGTATCCACTCGACTGCACCCGGTGCTAGAATTTGCAGACTCTTCACTTCCTCGAGTCCCGCCAGTTTGAACGGCTTCAGCGGGCCGCGCATCCAGGCATTCATAGGGAGGGCAAAGCCCATCTTCCGGCGATTATAGACCTGCTCTGGAAGCATATCTCGGCAGGCCTCCACGAGCAGGCCCTTCGGTGTTCCGTAACGCATCTTTTCGCGACCCGGGAGACTGAGCACATACTCGACGAGTTCCTGGTCGAGAAAAGGCACGCGGAGTTCCAGCGAGACGGCCATGCTCATCTGATCGGAGTCCCGCAGCAGCATCTGCCGCATGTACACCGTCAGCTCGGCCCAACTGATTTTCGCAAAATCGTCACTTAGCTCCGGCGGACGCAGGATACGCAGAGGACGTACCGGCAGGCCCGCCCGCCGAAGCATCGCATCGCTCCAAAGCCTCCGCCGCCAGATGGCGATTTCCATCAGATCACCGGTGGGAAGATCCGCGATGCGTGCGCCAAACTTGCCGAAGCCTGCGGCCAGACGGCGCATCCATTTCGGGAAGCCGGACAGGTGGCGCAAAATCGGCGCATCGTGGAAGCTCGGGTATCCGCCAAAGAGCTCGTCCGCACCCAACCCCGAAAGCGCAACCTTGATTCCGAATTCCGCCACTTTCTTCGAGACGATGTAGGTGTTGATCGCATCCAGCGACGGCGCATCCATCCTGCGGACAGCTTCCTGCACCAGGGCTATGACCTCGTCATCACTCACCTCGATCCGATGGTGGTCTGTCTTGTAACGGCGCGCGACTTCCGCCGCGACGCTCGTCTCATCGAAAGCGGCGTGGGGAAATCCGACCGAAAATGTTTGCAGCCGGGCAGGGGACATTGCCCGCGAGGCCAGCGCAGTGACGATCGAGGAGTCGATGCCACCGCTTAGAAACGACGCCACCGGCACGTCCGCCATCAGATGACTCTCGACCGCCTGCTCCACCAGCCTGCGCACGCGCGCCGGCGCACCTTTCGACGGGATCGGTGGATAACCTTTTTCCGGCCAGTAACACACCGTCTCAACCGAGGTATCGGGCTGCACACTCATCCAGTGACCAGCCGGCACATTCCGGATTCGGCGGAAAAGAAACTCACCTTCCGGGCACGCGCCCCATTGCAGATACGCGCCGACGCCCCGCCGATCATAGGCCGCATCCGTCCCGGCGAGTAACATGCGAACCTCCGAGGCAAACCGAATTACTCCGGGCGAGCGCATGTAGTAAAGGGGCTTGATCCCGAGAGGGCCGCGCGCGGCGAAAAGCTGGTTGCTGGCGGCGTCAAAAATAATCAGGGCAAACATGCCCTTGAGACGCTTGAGCATCCGCTCGCCCCACACCCGGTA
>JAYVPW010000028.1:0-35251 GCA_043777315.1 Spartobacteria bacterium
TTTCCCCCTCCGCGATGCGCGAGCGTCACGGGAAATAGTTAGAGGTCCTTCGACTCCGCTTCGCTGCGCTCTGGATGACGGGATTTTGCGTCGCCGCGCGAAGGGGGGCTTTTGTGCGCTGTGCAATGTCATACGCCGGCACGGTCCAGGAGCGAAGCGATGACTTTCGTGGCTTCGAAATGCTCGGTGGCGAGGGCGGCGGCGGCTCGGGAATGGAGGGCGTAGTCGAGGTTGATTTCGCGGACGGCTTCCGCAATTTGGTCGAGATTTTCGAAGGCGAAGAGGCCGCGTTGGTCGCCGCCGAAGTGTCTGGTGAAGCCGGTTTGCTGCGTGATGACGGGGCGCCCGGCGGCGAGGTAGCAGGCGGAGCGGTCGCTGAACCAGCCGGTTTCGAGGCGGACGTATTGGTCCTTCGCGACGGTGAATTCGCCCTTCGAATTCTGGAGAAATCCGCGGTAGCGGTTGTGGTCGATGCTGTTCTCTTCGGGGTTCGAAAGCAGCCAATCATGCGCGAGGAATTGGTCGATCGTCGTTTGCTCGCGAATCGTGGTGGCGAGCTCGAATGTCTCGCCGGCGCGGCGCGGGGCGTCGATGAAGCGGAGGAATTCGAGCGACTTGCTCCAGAGATATTTTTCGCCGCGCCAGGTGATGTCTTTGAGGTCGCTGGTGTTCCAATTTGCGACCGACGTAAAGCGAGCGTCGGGCGGCGGAAACGAGGTCGTTTTCCACAAATCGGTGACGACTGGCTGGCGGGTCGGGAGCCACTGGAACTGGTGCAGCGGGACGGGAAATTCGGGGCGGCCGATGTTCTCGCCGAACGTAAAAAGCGCGTGGTGATGCGAGAGATATTCGATCGGCTCGGGCTCGTTTTTATCGACCTTGATCTGCTCCACGCCGGGGTCGCTTTCGACGTAAATGATTCGCTCGCATTGGCGCAGGTCGTCGTTGAGTTCCTGCGCGCCGCAGATGTTCAGGATGGCGTCGGCGGTGCGGTAGAGTTCGGTGATGCGTGCCCGCGAAAGCCCCGCGCATGGCTGATCCGGGAGGTATCGGGCGCAAAATCCCCAGCGGTTTTCGAAGCCGAATTCGGCCGCGAGCTCGCCGAGTTTTTTCGTGGCGTAGCCGAAGTCTTCGGTCACTTCGCCGGTCGTCGGATCGTACGGAAGCCGCCCGGAGTCCTCGATGTAGAAGACTTCGTGGCCGAGCCGCTGGAGGCCGACGATGTAGTGGATGTGCTGCCAGACTACGCCCGCGATCGGGATGTTGGCCATGAAGCCCATGACGACGATGCGTTTGCGGGTCATGGGGCGGAGGGGAGGGGAGAACGTCGAACGTCGAACGTCGAACGTCGAACGTCGAAGTAGGAAAAGAAGACGGCTTCGCCGGGGTCGATTCGCGCGTCGAAAAACCTCCGCGTTCGGCTTCTGAATTCCCCACTTCGACGTTCGACGTTCGACGTTCGACGTTCGACGTTTCTTCTCATAATTGCTTCACGATCACTGCTGGATTGCCAGCCACGACGACATTCGCCGGCACGTCTTTGCTGACGATCGCGCCGGCGGCGACGACGGAGTTTTCGCCGATGGTGACGCCTTTCAAAATGACGGCGTTCATGCCGATCCAGACGTTGTCGCGAATGATGACGGGCGCGGTGCGGAGCGGCGGGCGGGGCGGGCGATCTTTGTAAAATGGGGCGAGGGCGTAGGTGTCGATCCGGCGCTGGGCGGCGTCGATGGGATGGAAGTCGGAATCGGCGATGCCGACATTCCACGAGACGAGGCAATGCGAGCCGATCTCGATGTATTCGTCGGCCATGATCAGCGCGCCGTTGAGCAGCGTGAAGTCGCCGATTTTGCACGTCCCGGTTTCGCCGAGCGCGAAGGAAACGCCGGCGTAAAGCGAGACGTGCTGGCCGAGCTCGATGGCCCGCTCGCGCTTGCTGCGCATGAAGCGAAAAATCTGCGCGGTCTCGGCGTAGAGACCTTCGCCCCAGAAAACATTTTCGGGGATCGGGTGCTGCCACCAATCTTGTTCGACGCGGCGATCGGCGGTGATGTTGCTCATGAGTTTAGGTTCCTAAATTAGCCGACCGATACAGCCCCGCATACACACCGCCGCGCTGGACGAGTTCGGGGCCGGCGCCTTCTTCGACGACGCCGCCGATGCCGAGGACGACGATCTTTTCCATCTGATGAATGGTGGCGATGCGGTGCGTGAT
The DNA here is from genome assembly GCA_043777315.1 of Spartobacteria bacterium. Classification (GTDB taxonomy): domain Bacteria; phylum Verrucomicrobiota; class Verrucomicrobiia; order Chthoniobacterales; family Chthoniobacteraceae; genus CAIURC01. Next base: position 2,219 of record JAYVPW010000028.1, read on the forward strand.
GATGAGGGTCGTGCGGCCACGCATGAGCTCTTCCATCGTCTGCATGATCGCGGCTTCGGTGGTCGGGTCGAGGGCGCTAGTCGGCTCGTCGAGGAGGAGGATGGGGGCGTTTTTGAGGAAGGCGCGGGCGATGCCGATGCGCTGGCGCTGGCCGACGCTGAGATGGTTTCCGCGCTCGCCGACTTGCGACGAATAACCGTCGGCCATCGCGAGGATGAAGTCGTGGGCTTGCGCGCGTTTGGCGGCTTCGATGATGTCGGCCTCGGTCGCGTCGGGGCGTCCGTAGGCGATGTTTTCGCGGACGGTGGTGGAGAAGAGCAGGGTGTCTTGCAGGACGATGCTGATTTGGTTGCGGAGCGATTTTTTGGTGATGTCGCGGAGGTCGCGGCCATCGAGGAGAACGCGACCCGCGGTCGGGTCGTAGAAACGCGGGACGAGGCTGAGGAGCGTGCTTTTTCCCGCGCCGGTGCCGCCGACGAAGGCGACGGTTTGGCCGGGCGCGACGCGAAGATTGACGCCGCCGAGGATCGTGCGCTCGGGCGAGTAGCCGAAGCTCACATTTTCAAAAACGATGTCGCCCGGAAATCGCTCGACGGTGACCGCATCCGGCGCGTCGGGGACATCGTCGGCACGGTCGAGGACCTCGAAGCAGCGCTGCGCCGCGGCGGCTGCGCCCTCGAGCGCCCACGCGAGATGGGTGAGCGCTTCGAGCGGGGAGTAGAGCATCACGAGGTAGGTCGAAATCGCGATGAGCGAGCCGAGCGTGAGCGAGCCGGCGAGGACGTGTTGCGCCCCGACGTAGTACATCGCCGAGGTGCTGAGAGCCATGAGCGTGCTGACGATGAGCGAGCTTTTCATCGACGTGCCGGTGAGGCGCAGATTGGCCTCGAGGCTCTGCCGCGCGTGACCGTGGAATTGCTCGATTTCGTGCTCCTCGCGCCCGAATGCCTGCACCATTTTGACCGAGCTGAGTCCCTCCTGCGCCTGCGTCAAAAGCGCGCTCTCCCGCTCCTGGATCGCGGTCGATTCGGTGCGGATCCTTTTCGCATAAAGATAGATCGCGCCGACCATGAACGGCACGATCGTGAGCGAAAGGAGCGCGAGCTGCGGGTCGAGCCGCCAGATGATCGCGAAGGTGCTCACGATGGTAATTATGGCGCTGAAAACGAACGTCGCCTTGCTGTAGAATCCCTGAATCGCCTGCGAGTCGTAGGCGACGCGAAACGTCGAATCGCCGCTGCGCCGCGTGTCGTGGAATTTCAGCGGGAGCGAGTGGAGATAGGCGTAAAGTTCGGTGCGGAGCCGGAGCAGGGCGCGCAGGCCGACCTTCACGTAGATCATGTTCGTGAAGAGATTCAGCACGCCGCCGAGGAAGTGGAAGGCGACGAGCGCGAGGCAGAGGAAGAGGATCGCCTGCGAGATGGAAATCGGAGCGCCGCGGAAGGGGATCGTCGCTTCGCCGCGCATCGCCGCGGGCAGCACTTTGTCCACGATGACTGCGAAAGGCCACGGCCGCAGGAGGTTGAAGCCGATGGAGATCAGCATCAACAGTGTTGCCCCAATGCTCGCCCCGAGGAACGGGCGGAAGTAGGCAAACACGCGTCGGTAAATGGCCATCTGGCGCGCAGGAAATACTGCGAACGGTCGCGTTGGCAACGCTCTTCCTTGGAGTAGTCGCCGACGAGGAGTTCGCCGCGTTTGCCCTTCGACACGTGTGTCCGTTCTCAGTGCAAATTGATTGAACCAAATCGGCCCCGCCCCGTCTAAAATGGACGTTGAGCAGAAGAATCCGGCGCGTGGCACCCGCCCTGCTAAACCTATCTCGTCCTCAAAAAACCAACCCACCCATCACCATGAAAAAGCCACTCAAAAAAGCCGCCCGCGCCAACTACAGCTTGGGTGATCTCATCCTCGCCGTCAGCTCCTACAGCAAAAACAACCGTGAGACCGTCGCCGCAGTGGCCGACCTTCTCGACAGCGGTAAAGTCCGGCTGAACAGCCACGGGCAGAAAATCCGCGCCCGCGTTTGTTGACCTGGGCCGCTCGACGCGGCGCGCCAGAATGGCGCAGGTCGGCGCGTCTCTTGGCCGCCGAAGAATTTCAACCCCGCTTCCGACTTTCAGGTCGGGGCGGGGTAAGTTTTGTACTGTAGCGGAGAGAGGTTTGAATGACGGGCGAACGGTTTTTGTTTCCGATCAACTTGTGGCGTCCCTAGTCTTCGCGGCGTGATCGACCGCTACACACTTCCCGAGATGGCCGCCATTTGGACGGACCAGCGCAAATACGAAATCTGGCTCGAAATCGAGACGCTCGCTTGCGAGGCGCAGGCGGAAATCGGGGTGATTCCGACGGAGGACGCGGAGACGATTCGGGCGAAAGCGAAGTTCGATTTGCGCGAGATCGAGGAGATCGAAAAGCGGACGAATCATGACGTGATCGCGTTTCTCGAAAACGTCGCGAGCCATGTCGGCCCGGCGTGCCGTTGGATGCATCACGGGATGACTTCCTCCGACGTGCTCGACACTACGCTCGCGGTGCAGATGGCGCAGGCGTCCGATATTTTGCTGAAAGATTTGCGCGAGCTGCGCGAAGTGATCGCCCGTCGAGCGCGGGAATTCAAAACGACGCCGATGATCGGGCGGAGCCATGCGATCCACGCGGAGCCGATCACTTTCGGGCTGAAGCTCGCGCTCATGTACGACGAATTCGGGCGCGCGCTGGAGCGGCTCGAACAAGTGCAGCCGCGCATCCGTGTCGGGAAATTGAGCGGCGCAGTCGGGACGCATGCGCACCTCGATCCGCGGGTGGAAGAGCGCGTCTGCGAGCGGCTCGGACTGAGCGCGGCGGCGTTGAGTACGCAGGTCATTCAGCGCGACCGGCACGCGGAGTTTCAGGCGATCCTCGCGGTCATCGGATCGTCAATCGATCGCTGGGCAACGGAGTTCCGACACCTGCAGCGCACCGAAGTGCTCGAGGTGGAGGAGTATTTTTCCGCGGGCCAAAAAGGGAGCTCCGCGATGCCGCACAAGCGCAACCCGATCACTGGCGAAAAGCTCAGCGGACTCGCGCGCCTCCTCCGCGGCAACGCGATGGCCGCGCTCGAAAACGTCGCGCTCTGGCACGAGCGCGACATCAGCCACAGCTCGGTCGAGCGCGTCATCATGCCGGACTCGACCATCCTGCTCGACTACATGCTCGTGACCTTGCGCAAGCTCGTCGATCGCCTGCTCGTCTATCCCGAAAACATGGAGCGCAACCTGCGCATCACGAAAGGCCTCTACTTCAGCCAGACCATTTTGCTGAAGCTCACCGAGCGCGGGCTCGAGCGGAAAGACGCGTACGAAGCGGTGCAGCGCGCCGCGATGAAAACGTGGCAGGGCGAAGTCAGCTTGCAGGAAAATCTCGCGGCCGAACCGCAGGTCGCGGCGGTGCTCTCGCGCGAGGAAATCGACCGGCTCTGCTCGCTCGATATTCATTTTCAGCACCTCGACGCGACCTTTAAAAAACTCGGGCTGGAGTGATTCGCGAGCTGCTCCCGTGATTCTGCAATCGCTGATCAAGACCGCGCTTTTCCGGCTCGGCTTCAGCATCAAAAAAATCCGTCCCCGCCACCGGGGCAGAGCGGGGGAGAAGGCGCGCGATCAACCACCCGATGCCGCGGAACTCCGATCATTGCTGCATCGCGATGAAATTTTCGGAGGCTTCGATTTCAAAAAACATCCGCTCGACCTCCGTGGCTGGGGCAGCGAATCGCCCGCCTTTCGCGAGCTGATCCTCGCGCAAAAACCGCGGCTCATCATCGAGGTCGGGACATGGAAAGGCGGCTCCGCGCTCGAAATGGCTCGCGTGCTCGACGAGGCGAATCTGCCTGCCGCGATCCTGTGCATCGACACTTGGCTCGGCGCGCTGGAATTTTGGACCGACCTCGCGGACCCTGAGCGCCACGGCAGCCTCCAGCTCCAGCACGGCTACCCGTCCGTCTATTTTCAGTTCCTCGCGAACGTCTGCCACCGCGGCGCGCAATAGCGCATCGTCCCGTTTCCGCAGACCTCCTCGATTGCCGGGCTATGGCTTCGCTCGTTCGGCATCCGCGCGGATTTGATCTACCTCGACGGGAGCCACGAGGAAGAGGATGTCGCCGATGATCTCGCGAATTTCTGGGAGGCACTCGCGCCCGGCGGGACGCTCTTCGGCGACGACTACAGTTGGGACGGAGTGCGTCTCGCCGTGGACCGATTCGCCGGCGAGCATCGGCTCGCGCTCGCCTTCATCGCTGACAAATGGGTGTTGAAAAAAGCGGGACGCTAAAAAAGCAGCATCACCCGCAAACCCGCTCAGGCACAAGGTCTGCGGCGATTCCATCCGTCAGCGCGAGCTTCTTCTTTTCAGCTCCCGCGCTTTCAGTATTCTCTCATCACTTCGCGACACGGACTCGTTTTATGACTCGGAAAATCGCTCTTCTGCTCCTCACCGCCCTCCTGCCGTTCACCGGCTGCAACAAGGTCAAGCACGTCCCATTTCTCAGTAGATCAAAGACTGCCGACGCGACCGCGGCACAGGCGGCGGCAGCTCCGACAGCGACCCCGCCGCCGGCGCCGCCGCCCGACATCCTGGTCCCGAAAGTCGCGTCCAAGCCCGAGATCAACACGCACTCTTCGACTGTCGTTTTGTGCTACCACAACGTCGAGGACAAGGGCGGCTCGAAGGCGCTCACGATCACGACGACTGAATTCGAGAAACAGCTCCAAGGCATCAAGGACAGCGGCTTCACCGTCATCGGCATGCAGGACTTCCTCGCCTTTCGCCGTGGTGAAAAAGAGATCCCCGCGAAGAGCTGCATCATCACCATCGATGACGGCTGGCTCTCCGCCTACACGAACGCGTGGCCGCTCCTGAAAAAATTCCAATATCCGTTCACGCTCTTCATTTACGTGAACTACGTCGGCACCGGCGGCAAATCGATGACGTGGGAGCAGCTCGGCGAAATGCGCGACGCGGGCGTGGACATCCAGTGCCACACCTACTCGCACTCGAACCTGAAAATCCCCGGCGGCGGCATGGACAAGACGCACTCCGAGATGGTGAAACGCGACGTCGCCGCGCTCGGGGTGGACGGCTGGATGCGGAAGGAAATCGTCGAGTCGAAAGCGGTGCTCGAGAAACAACTCGGGATCAAATGCAACGCCTTCGCGTATCCCTTCGGCATCTACAACACGAAGGCGCGCGAGCTGGTGAAAGAGGCGGGTTACGAGGCGGCGTTCACGGTTTACGGGCAGCAGTTGCGGCACAATTCGCCTCCCTTCGATCTGCTCGGGCGCTACGCCATCGAGGCCGCGAAGCCGCAGATCTTCACCGATGCGATGAAGATGATCGGCGGCGGTGTGGCTGCCGATCCGCTCGCTTCTTCCACCGTGGCGCAGCTCGCCGCGAGTTCGATGGTCACGCAGCCGATGGAAGGCGAGACCATCAAAGACCCGCGCCCGACCTTGAAAGTGAACCTCGCCACGATGGGCGAAGTGGACCCGGCGAGCATCCATCTCCGGCTCAGCGGCGTCGGCGACATCCCGGTGAAATACGATCCCGCCACGCATCTCGCGGAAGCGAAAGTCATGCAGGCACTCCACGAGCCGCACTACACCGTCATCCTCACTGCCAACGTCGGCGGTCGCAAAGCCGAGACCCGCTGGACCTTCAACTTCAGCCTCGACGGCAAAGCCCCGCCGCCGATCGAAACCTCGCTCCCGCCCCGCGACGCGGCACCCGCGCCCGTCGTGCCCGCCAAGCCCGCGAAGGGAAAGGCGAAGCGGTGAGTCAGAAGTGGGCGGGTTGAGGTAGCGTCGGGCCGAGGGCGCGAATTACGCGAATTCCACGGCACCGATGTCGATGGTCCCGCCGAGGACGCGCGGCTTTCCAAGCTGGTCGGTGGTGAGGTTGTCCGGGTTGCTGCCGTGGTTGATCGCGGGGCTGGTTTTAGTCAGCGGAAAGATGCCGAGCACTGAGTTCAGCGGCGACAGGAGTTTGGCCGGGTTCACGGAGAACCCGAGCACGCCTGCCAAATCCTTCAAGAGTTCGGTGAGGTTATTGGCACCGGTGATTTTGGCTCCACTCAGGTTCTGAATGTAACAGAAGTCGGCGTTGAAAGTGCCATCAGCATCTGGATGAAGCTTCGCGGTGTTCTGCGCGATGATGGTGCTGATGACGCCGATCGCCGCGCTGTTGGCGTCGAGCACGATGAAGACGCCGCCGCCCGCACCGGTCGCTTTGTTCGCGGCGATTGTGGAGTTGTGGATCGTCGAGGCGGCGTCGCCGATGATCGCCAGACCGCCGCCTTGCGCCGCGGTATTTTTGCCGATGGTTACCTGTGAGAGGATCAATTCTCCTCCCTGGCTCACGAGCCCGCCGCCATTGCCGTCGCCACTAACGCCGGGAGTCCCGGCCCCGCCCTTGTCGCCGTGGTAGGTGGTGCCGGTGTCGGGATCCTTCCAGCTCCCGCGGCCCGCCGCGCCCGCTGCACCGGCGGCACCGACTTTGCCAAGCGTGGCGATGTTCCCGGAGATCGTCGAATTTTTCACGGTCAAGACCCCGGCGTCGCAGAAGATGCCGCCGCCACTCGCGTCACCGCTCGGTCCGCCATCCGCGCCGTTACCGCCATTGCCGCCCGCGCCGCCGTGGTAATGCGTCGTCTCGTGAGTGTCGGGATCGGTGTAGTTGAAAGCCGCACCGCCAGCGCCGCCCGCGCCGCCGGCACCACCCGCGCCGCCATCGCCGCCGGTCGCGGTGTTCCCCGAAAGGGTGGATTTTTCGATGGTCAGATTGCCGAACGCCGCGATGCCGCCGCCGACCGCGTTGCCGCCCGTGCCGCCGGGGGTTCCCTCCGAGCCCTCGGTGCCATCTATTCCGCGATCCCCGCGATCTCCCGCGGCTCCTTTCTCACCGTCCGCGCCATCGGCGGCGAGGACGCTGTTGCCGGAAATCGTCGAGCCACTGATCATCACGGACCCGGTGGCATCGCTGTAGATTCCACCGCCGCTGGCGCTGGCTCCGTCGAATGCGAGCGTCCCATTGGCGGCGGTCACTTTATTTCCGGTGATGAAGGAATCCTGCACGGTGACCGCTCCGCCGCGGTTGTCGATGCCGCCCCCGGTGACCGAGGTTCCGCTCACGCCATTTCCGCCAGCGGTGCCGGCGGTGCCCCGGAAGGTCTCGCCCGTGTCGGGGTCGGTGAAGCTGCCCGCGCCCGCGCGACCGGCCGCACCGGCAATCCCGCCGTTTCCGAGCTTCACGGTGTTGCCGGAAATCGTCGATCCGACGAGTGAAACCGACGTCCCTAAACTGTAAACACCGCCCCCCGCGCCGTTGGCACCGCCCCCGCCATCGCTGCCATTGCCCCCGTCGCCACCCGCGCCAGCGTGGTAATGCGTCGTGTAATGATCCGCATCCGTCACGTTGAAAGCGCGGCCGCCGGCCCCGCCGTTGCCGCCCGCACCGCCGTGGCCGCCGTTGCCGGGCGTCACGGTGTTTCCGGAAATGACCGAAGTCTGGAGCACGAGCTGCCCGAGGTTCGCGATGCCGCCGCCGAATGCATCCCCGCCGTCACCGCCGGCAGAGCCGTCGGTCCCCGGCGCGCCATCTTCACCCCGATCGGATCTGGGAAAAGAGTCGCCATTTTGCCCGGCCCCGCCGGTGCCTCCGGTCGCGAAGTTCCCACTGACCGTGCAATCTTTGAGCGTCAGCGTATTGGCGTCCCCATTAAAAATGCCGCCTCCGGTCGCCGCTCCGCCGTGGTAGCCTGCGCCGCCGACGCCGCCGGACGCGGTGTTTCCGCTGATCTTCACTCGGACGAGGTTCACGTCGCCATTTTCGATATTGATCCCGCCGCCCCGCGCTTCCGCGCCGTCCGCGCCATCGCCGTCGGCACCGTCGGCGATGTTCGCACTGATCACGCAATCGGTCAGCGTGACCAGCCCGCTGGCGTCATCGATGAAAACGCCGCCGCCAAACTGCGCGTGGCCTTTCGTGATTGTCATCCCACTGAGCGAAACCGTCAGCGGCGTTCCGCTGTCCTTGATGTTGAAAATCGAGAACTTGCCGGCGCCGCTGACCGTGAGCTTCGCGGGCAGCGCAGCACCGGTGATCGTGAGATCGTCGGTGATCGCCGGCAGGTCCGAGAGCAGCGTGATCGTCCCGGTGAGCGGCGCGGGTCTCGCCGCGGCAGTGTGGAAAGCGATCGTGTCCGCGCCGGCCTGAGTGTTCGCCAGCGTGATCGCTTCGCGCAAACTCACGAGCCCGTCGGTCGGGTTGTCCGTGTCTTTGAGCGTGGTGACAAAAATCGCCGCCGGGGCGATGCGAGCTTCCAGCATCTCGATGCTTTCGGCTTGGACTCGGGAACAACCAGCGGCCTTGGGAGTGATGGTTTTCATGGCGACAATTGGAAAACTGTCGATTTCGCGAGTCAATAATTCCTTCGTGAACCTTGCGAGGATGCCGATTTTTGGATTGACATCTGGGGATGCAATCCACAGTGGAAAATGCCAGCGAAACAGCCGTTCCGCCGATCACGGAGGCGTCCTTCACCAGCAGCCACACGAGCAACTTCCCCGCGTTGCTCCGCGACCGCGGTATCTCGCTCCTCGTCTCCACGTATCAGGCCGGCAAGGTCATCGTCGTCCGCGCGCAGGGCGACTCGCTCAACACCCACTTCCGCACCTTTTTCAGCCCGATGGGCATGGCGTATCAGCCCGAAACCGGGCGGCTCGCGATCGGGACGAAGAACGAAGTCTGGGAGTTCCGCAACCAGCCCGATGTCGCGCCAAAGCTCGAGCCGAAAGGAACGCACGACGCCGCCTTCATCCCGCGCCGCAGCCACCACAGCGGCGACATCCGCATTCACGAGATCGGCTGGATCGGCTCCGAAATCTGGGCGGTCAACACGCGCTTTTCCTGCCTCTGCACGTTCGACCAGGATCACAGCTTCGTCCCGCGCTGGCGGCCCGATTTCATCACCGGCTACGCGCCGGAAGACCGCTGTCATCTCAACGGCATGGCCATCGTCGGGGACCGCGTAAAATACGTGACCTGCCTCGGCCGCACCGACACCCCCGGCGGCTGGCGTGCGAACAAAGCCAGCGGCGGCTGCCTGCTCGATGTCGAGACCGGCGCGGTCCTGCTCGACGGGATGTGCATGCCGCATTCGCCGCGGCTTTACGCCGACCGCTTTTGGATTCTGGAATCCGGCATCGGCGCATTCTCCCGCGCCGATCTCGCCGCCGGGACGACCACCGTTCTCAGCAAACTTCCCGGCTTCACCCGCGGCATCGATTTTCACGGCAACCTCGCCTTCATCGGCCTTTCGCAGGTCCGCGAGAGCGCCGTCTTCAGCGGCATCCCACTCGTCGATGAGGTGAAAGAGCGCACCTGCGGCGTCTGGGTCGTCGATATTCGCAACGGCCAGACCGTCGCGTTTCTCCGCTTCGAGGGGACCGTGCAGGAAATTTTTGCCGTCCAAGTCCTGTCGGACATCGCCCATCCCGACATCGTCAACGAGCCCGGTGAGCAGCGGGACAACTCGTTCGTCCTCCCCGACGACGCGCTCCGCGATGTGCCGGAGCGGCTGCGGGCGCACTGATTTTCGGAAGAAATATGCGCCCAAGCGCGGCCTCACTCCCCGCTGGCATTCGTGTTCGTCTGGGCTAAGGTGCGCGCCCTTTCGCCCATGTTTTCACTGCTCGCCGACAAACTTCAGGACGTCTTCAAAGACCTCCGCGGCCACGGGAAAATCTCGGAGACGAACATCACGGAAGCGCTGCGGGAAGTGCGAATGGCGCTGCTGGAGGCGGACGTGGATTTCAATGTGGCAAAGGGTTTCATCGCCCGGGTGAAAGAGAAAGCGCTCGGCGAGGAGGTGCTGCGGAGCGTCTCGCCGGGCCAGCAGATCGTGAAGATTTTCCACGACGAACTCACCGCGCTCCTCGGCGGCGGCGAGTCGCCGCTGAACCTCGACAAGCCCGCGCGCATCCTGATGGTCGGCCTCAACGGCGCGGGCAAAACCACCTCCTCGGCCAAGCTCGCGAGCTACCTGAAAAAGCAAGGCCGCGCGCCGCTGCTCATCGCGTGCGACTTGCATCGACCGGCCGCGATCGAGCAACTCGCGACACTCGGTCGCCAGATCGGCGTCCCTGTTTTCATCCCGGCTTCCGGCGAAACCGACCTACTCCGGAACGCGCGCGCCGCCGTCGAGTGGGCGAAGGAGCAGCCGGGGAACGTCCAGATTTACGACACCGCCGGCCGGCAGGAAATCGACGCCGCGCTCGTCGCGGAACTCAAGCAACTCCGCGAGTTTTTGCAGCCGAACGAAGTCCTGCTCGTTGCCGATTCCGCGACCGGGCAGCAGGCCGTCAGCGTCGCAACTCACTTCCACGAAGCGCTAAATATCACCGGCCTCGTGCTCACGAAACTCGACGGCGACGCCCGCGGCGGCGCGGCGCTCTCGATGCGCGAGGTGACGCAGCGGCCGATCAAATTTGCCGGCATCGGCGAAAAGCTCGACCAGTTTGAACCTTTCCACCCCGACCGCCTCGCCGGGCGCATCCTCGGGATGGGCGACATCGTCGGGCTCGTGGAAAAAGCGGCGTCGATGATCGACGAGGAGGAGGCGGCGCGGATGGAGGAGAAGATGCGGACGGCGTCGTTCGACCTGAATGATTTCCTCGCGCAGTTCAAAATGATCAAGAAGCTCGGGCCGCTGGAAAATATCCTTGGCATGTTGCCGGGCATGTCTAACCTGAAAGGCTTTTCGGTTGACGAAAAACAGATGAAGCGGGTCGAAGCCATCGTGCTTTCGATGACGCTGGACGAGCGGACCAACCCGGACATTTTGAATGCCCGCCGCCGACAGCGCATTGCCCGCGGCAGCGGTTCTTCGGTCACTGAAGTCAACGACCTCATCCAGCGCTTCGGCCAGATGCGGAAGATGATGAAAGACATGGGCCGGATGAAGAAAATGATGTCGCGCCCCGGGGCGGCCAAACGCTTCAAACTGCCGCAATAAATTTAACCAAACCAACAACCAGCAAGACCCACCGATATGTCCGTCAGCATCCGTCTCCGCCGCGAAGGCGCCCTCAATCACCCGTATTACAAAGTCGTCGTCGCTGATCAGCGCAGCCCGCGCGACGGCAAATTCATCGAGATCATCGGCAACTACGATCCGAAGAAAGCCGGCGACAACGCGAAAATCGACGTCTCGCGCGCCGAGTATTGGATCAGCAAAGGCGCGCAGCCCAGCGACACCGTCCGCAGCCTGATCAAGCGCGTGCGCAAAGCCGCCGCCGCCGCCGAGCCGGCGAAGTAACCCGCGATTTGCAGGGCGGGCGCTCCGCCTGCCCAGGCAAACGGGGCGGTCGCCCTACAATCCATCACCACCGAGGAATCGAAATGCATCACGCCGCCATGCTCGAATTCCTGACCTACGTCCTCCGGCAACTCATCGATTTTCCCGAGGAGATGATCCTCGTGAAAACGGAGGGCGGGCCGAAAAAAACCGTCTTTAAAGTGCGGCTGCGCCAAAGTGACATCGGCAAAATCGTGGGCAAACACGGGCAAACGATCATTGCGATTCGCAACCTGCTCGCCGCCGCCGCCGCGCGCCACGGCGAGCGCGCGCTGCTGGAAATCATCGAGCCGCCCGCGGCCTGAGCCAGGCGTCTCGCGGAAGTCGGGCGTCTCGCGGAAGTCAGGCGTCTCGCCTGACGGGGTGAGTGACGCGGGCGTCAGGCGAGACGCCTGTCTTTCCGTCGCTCGACGTGAGCGCGAACGGCTTGGCGAGTCCGACCGTCCCCGGGTCGCCGCCGAGCGCGATGAAGCTGCCTTTGTGGAAGACGATCCCGCGCACGTAGCGGCTGTAGTTCCCCTCGAATTTCGACGCATCCCAAGTCACGCCGTCCGTCGTGGTCCCGAAAATATTCGTCCCGCCGTAGCTCCCCACCGCGACGAAACGTCCGCCGCCAAACGCCACCGCGCGATACGTCTCGCCCTCTTTCCCGACGAGCGAGTTTATCCAATCGACGCCGTTCTCCGATGTGACGCGCTGCCCGTTTTGTCCGACCGCGACGAAGAGATTTGGTATGGCGAAAAGCGCGTAACCTTGCGCCGCACAGGCGCGCTGGCAACCGCGGAGCGACACTCCTTCCTTGTCATCCTGAGCGAAGCCCGGCTTTGCGGGCGCAGTCGAAGGACCTCTTACTTTTCCCCGCTCGGGCACGCCCCGCCGGGAGAGAGGTAAGAGGTCTTTCGACTCCGCTGCGCTGCGCTCAAGATGACGGGAAAGCTGAACGCGTTCACACTTTGCTCGCCTCCCGCTGCGCTGCCATGCGACCCTCCCTGCCCAATGCCGCCCACCAAATACATCATCCCACCCGAATGGAATCTCCCGCCCGTCCGGCTCGGCTGGCTCTGGCGCGGGCTCCTCGTCGTCCTCGTGATTTGGATCAGCTTCTCGCTTTTTACCAGCGTCCCGGCGGATTCCGTCGGCGTGCTGACTCGGCTCGGGAAATTTCAGGAAGTCGTGCAGCCGGGGCTGCGCTTCAAGTTTCCGCTCGGCATCGACCAGCTCAAAATCGTGCCGGTGCAGCGGCAGTTGAAGCTCGAGTTCGGCTTCAAAACTGCCGGCGCGCAGAATCACGACCAGAGCTCCGACGAGCCGGAAGATGAGAAGAACATGGTCACCGGTGATCTGAATATGGCGCTCGTCGAATGGGTCGTGCAGTACCGCGTGGAAGATCCGAAAAGGTATCTTTTCAACGTCCGCGAACCCGGCTGGACGTTGCGCGATGCGAGCGAATCCGTGATGCGCGAAGTGATTGGCGACCGCACGGTCGATGAGGTGCTGACGATTGGCCGGCAGGAGATCGAAAACGAGGCGCTGGTCGGGATGAAGCACCTCGCGGAAAACTACGGCCTCGGCCTGACGGTCATGCAGGTGCAGCTCAAGGACGTGCATCCGCCGCGCGCCGTGCAGGCCAGTTTCAACGAAGTGAACCAGGCGCAGCAGGAGAAGGAGCAGGCAATCAACGTGGCTAATGGCGAATACAACAAAGCCGTCCCGCGCGCCCGCGGCATCGCTGATCAAAAGATCCGTGAGGCCGACGGCTATGCGCTGAAAAGAACCAACGAAGCGCACGGCGACGCAGACCGTTTCAATGCGTTGCTCGCCGAATACACGAAGGCGCCAGAGGTCACGCGACAGCGGATCTATCTCGAGACGATGGCCGAGGTGCTGCCGCAGTTGGAGCGCAAGATCATCCTCGACGAGAAAGCCGGACAGCTCCTCCCGCTGCTGCCACTCGACCAGAAAGGCCCCACGAAATGAGCATCAGCACATGGTTCAAACTCGCGATCGTTTTCGCGCTCGTGCTCGTCTTCAGCGGTGCGGCGTTCGTCGTGCCGGAGACGGAGCAGGTGATCCTCACGCAGTTCGGCAAGCCAGTCGGCGGCGTGATCTCGCACGCCGGGCTGCACTTCAAAGTGCCATTCATCCAGGACGTGAATCGCATCGAAAAGCGCGTGCTCGAATGGGACGGCCCGAGCGCGGAAATGCCGACGAAAGACAAGCTCTACCTCGTCGTCGATACCTTCGGCCGGTGGCGCATCAGCGACCCGCTGCAATATTTTCTGCGCCTCCGCGATGAGCGCAGCGCGCAATCCCGGCTCGACGACATCCTCGGCAGCGAGACGCGGAACACCGTCGCGCGGCACGAACTCGTCGAACTCGTCCGCACGACGAAAGACCGGAAAGCTGCGCTCGACGACACCATCGTCAATGCCAGCGGGACCGCCGCCGCGGGGCTGCCGCCGATCCAATTCGGACGCGTGACGCTCGAAAAAGAAATCGGCGATCAAGCGCGGAAGAAGCTCGAGGAATTCGGGATCGAGCTGCTCGACGTGCGCTTCAAGCGCATCAATTACAACCCCGCGGTGAGCGCGAAAATTTTCGACCGGATGACGAGCGAGCGCCGCCAGATTGCCGAGCGTTTTCGGAGCGAAGGCGCGGGCGAAGCAGCAAAGATCATGGGGAGCAAAGAGCGCGATTTGAAAGAGATCGAATCCGTGGCGTATCGCACCGTGCAAGGCGTGCAGGGCAAGGCCGACGCCGAGGCGACCGCGATCTACGCACAGGCTTACAACTCGACGCCGGAGGCGCGGGAATTCTACGCCTTCACCCGCACGCTCGAGACGTACCGCACCGTTTTCACGCAGGGGACGACCGTCGTCCTCACGACCGAGGGAAGCTTCCTGCGCTTCTTCAAAGGCGAGGCCGTGAAAGCGCCTGCATCCTCCCTGCCTCTCGCCGCGCCCGCCGCGCCCGCCGCGGTAAATCCGTAGCGCGTCGAATGGCGGAGCTGACGATCACCTTTCTCGGCACCGGGACCTCGCAGGGCGTGCCGATGATCGGGTGCGATTGCGCCGTCTGCCAATCCGCCGATCCGCGCGACACCCGCACCCGCTCGTCCATTTATCTGCAGACGCCGGAGTGCTCGTGGGTCGTCGATACCGGACCCGATTTCCGCGCGCAGTGCCTGCGGGAAAAAGTGCGCGCCGTCGATGCCGTCGTTTACACGCACTCGCACGCCGACCACATCATGGGCTTCGACGATCTCCGCGCCTTCTCGCCCCGCGGCGGCACGCTGCCGATCTACGCATCGCTCGAAACGATGGCCGATCTCGAGCGCGCGTTCCTCTTCGCCTTCAATGGGCTGAACCGTTTCCCCGGCTACATCCATCCCGAGCCGCGCCTCATCGACGGGCCATTTCTGCTCGGCGCGACGGAGCTGACTCCGCTGCCCGTGAAACACGGTCGGGCGCGCGTCAACGGCTACCTTTTCTCCCGTCGCAACGAGCCGCTCGCCGCGTATCTGAGCGACTGCAAATCGGTCCCCGATGCTGTGCTGGAGAGGATCGCCGGGGTGCGGCATCTCATCGTCGATGCCCTCCGCCGCAAGCCGCACGCGACGCACATGAACCTCGAGGAGGCCCTCGCTTTTTCTGAAAAAGTGCGGCCGTCGCAGACGTGGCTCACGCATCTCTGCCACGATCTCGGGCACGTCGAAACCGAGCTGTCGCTGCCAGCCGGAGTGCGCCTCGCATTCGACGGGATGAAGATCGAAATATGACCGGACTGAAAAAACCGCGATGGCTGCTGATCGCAGGCTGCGCCTTGATCGGATGGTTGCTGGCCTCCGCGGCGCGTGCCGAGGAAAGCGGGCTTTCCGTCCGCGCGCCGGAGGGTGGGGGACGGAAGGCGGACGCGGCGATGACGGTCGTCGTCTTCAACGAAAACGAGCGCGATTCCGGCGAGCTCGCGTGCTTTTATGCGGAGAAGCGGGGCATCGAAAAAAATCACGTCATCGGGCTGAAATGCACAGTCGCCGAGGAGATCAGCCGGGCGGATTACGACCGTGAGATCGCCGAGCCGCTGCGGAAGATTTTCGACGAGCGCGGCTGGTGGAAATTGCGGGAGGCGGACCATCCGCTCGGCCGGCTGGAGGCGAGCGAAATTCATTTCGTCGCGCTGATTCGCGGCATCCCGCTGCGCATCGGGCAGGTCGCGGATTACCCCGCCGACAAGGCGAACGGTCCACCGCCCGTCGCCGCGCGCAACGAAGCCTCCGTCGATTCAGAGGTCGCGGGCCTCGGCCTCTTCACCCGCAACATCTCCGGCGTCACGCGCAACCCGTATTTCCGCAGCTTCACCCGCATCGCCGACGCCCACCTCCCCGCGCTCCTGCTGGTTTGCCGGCTCGATGCGCCGACGCCGGAGATCGTCCGGCAGATGATCACCGACTCCCTCGCCGCCGAGCGCGACGGGCTGCGCGGCTTCGCCTACATCGATGCGCGCGGGCTGAAAGAGGGCGGACTTTTGGAAGGCGATACCTGGCTGCTGAAAGTCGCGGACTCCGCGCGGAAGCACGGCTCGCCGGTGATCCTCGACAACGGCGAGGGCCTTTTTCCCGCGGCGTATCCGATGCGAAACGCCGCGCTCTATTTTGGCTGGTACGCGGAAAATGTGGCCGGCCCGATGGCGCGACCGGATTTCAAATTCACGCCCGGCGCGATCGCCATACACATCCATTCCTTCAGCGCCGTCACGCTGCGCGCCGCGAAGAAATTCTGGTGCGCGCCGCTCCTCGCCGCCGGTGCTGCGGCGACGCTCGGCAACGTCGCCGAGCCCTTCCTCGCGCTCACGCCGAACCTCGATATTTTCCACGAACGTCTCCGCGCCGGCTTCACTTTCGCCGAGAGTGCCTGGGCCTCGGAGGTCGCGATTTCCTGGATGACGACGTGCGTCGGCGACCCGCTCTACCGGCCGTTTTCCGCCGACCTCGAATTGAACGCGCCGGTTCCGAAAGACGAGTGGAGCATGTATGCCGCAGGGGTAAAAGCGTGGTCCGAAAATCCCGCGGACAATGGCGCGACACTCGCAAATTCCGCCGAGAAAATGCACAGCGGCATCATTTTCGAGGGGCTGGGCCTGATGCAAATTGTGGCCGGGGAACCCGTCGAATCGATCGAGTCATTGGCAAAGGCACGGAAGAACTACACGAATCCCGAAGACATGATCCGGGCGACAATCCACGAAATCATTCAGCTCCGAGCCCTCGGCAAATCCAATGCCGCCCTCGCCCTCACGCGCAAGGTGCTCCAGCAGTTTCCCGCGACCACCGGCTCAGGAGTGCTGAGAGTTTTCGAGACCGAAATGGCCACGCCGGCAACGAAGTAGGCGATCAGGGCGCGTGGGGCGCAAAAGCCGTCATCCTGAGCGCAGCGCAGCGGAGTCGAAGGACCTCTTACTTCTCCCCCGGTGGCGCGCGCGGGGAGGGGAGAAGTAAGAGGTCCTTCGACTGCGTTCCGCTGTCGCTCCACTGCGCTCAGGATGACCGGTTTGGATGAACGCTGCGCGGCGCTCCGCCCCGCGATCAACGCGGAGTGCTACGCGGCGAAGCGCTGCAAATACCAGGCGATGATTTGCGGGCCGGCGAAGAGCCAGGCGAGCGCGGCGAAGGCGAGGTAGGGGCCGAAGGGGATCTTCGCCGACCACTCGCGCCTGCCGATCGCGATGGTGCCGAGGCCGATGATCGCGCCGATGGTGGAGGCTCCGAAGACGGTGAAGAGGACCGCTTTCCAGCCGAGAAAAGCTCCGATGGCGGCGATGAATTTCACGTCGCCGAAACCCATCGCTTCGCGCGGAACGATGAGCGCGTTCACCACGCCCTTGATCTCGTTCACTTTGTCGAGCGGCCAGCTTTTTTGACCGATCTCGAGCTGGCTGTGACCGAACGTGAGCGTCGCGTCCGAGAACGCGTCGTCGTCCACGGAGACTTGCGGGCACTTCATGATCAGGCGGTCGCTGTCGCGGGAAAATACATCGCTCCAAACCCACGCTTCGCCGCGCTGTGGTTGCGCGGGCCGGTCGGCTCGAAATATCCGTATCAGAGCGCTCCAGAATCTGCGCAGCCGCTCCGTCACGGAGGGCGGCGGCAACTCCTTCCAACTCAGATCGCCGACAATCAGGTCGGCGTCACTTTCTTCCCTCCGTTCGGTCTGCACCGCGCGTCTTGCCCATGTGAATGCGGTTGGACCGGCCAGTTTGAACTGCTTTTTGCCAAAGGCTTTTTTGCCCAGCTCGACGACGCCCCACAGCAGGAAGTAGCCGGTCGCCGCGCCGATGAGGGACCAGAGACCAGCCTCCAGACTTGATTCGCAGCCCATCATGCCCGGCAGCGCGAGGCTGAGGAGGATGCCGGCGATGGTGCCGCCCCAGGTGATTTCGTCGGGGATGATGAAGAACTCGAGGTCGATGAATGTGGCGACGACGAAGAGGCTGACGAGGATCCAATACGGCAGCGCGAGCGCCCATTCCTGCGGCCAGACGTGATGCCAGACGGCGAGGAAAAGGAGGCCGGTGAGGAGCTCGACGCCGAAGTAGCGGACGGAGATTTTCCCTCCGCAATTTCCGCAGCGGCCGCGGAGGATCAGCCACGAAAAGAGCGGCAGATTGTGGTGCCAGGGGATCTGATATTTGCAGCTCGGGCAGAAGGAGCGCTTCGGCTCGTTGACCGAAAGATCGCGGGGCATCCGGTAGATGCAGACGTTCAAAAAGGAACCGATCGCCGCGCCGAGGATGAAGGCGAAAGTGGAGAAGAGGAGGTCGTAGGTGGGCGGCGTCACGGCGCGAGAGTGGGAAGCGAGAGCGAAATGAAAAGTGGAAAAGAGGGTGCGCGCCGCGGGCTTTTCCGCTTACAAAACGGCAAATCAAAACACCATGAAACGCCCCCTATTTTTTCTCTCCCTCGTCGCCGCCCTGGCCCTCGCTCCGAGTCTCCGTGCCGAGGTTAGTCCGGTCACCGTGCGTGCCGAACAGGTGAGCAAGGACGACAATAACAAGACCGGAAAAGTGCAGAACAAGTCGTTGAAGATTTTCGTCACGAACAACTCGGCGCAGGCGATGGACGGGCTGAAGGTGAAGTATTATTTCTTCGGAAAAGACGTGAAGGATCACGATGTCATGATTCTGGAGCAGGGCGAAAAGGGCGCGAATGTGAAGGCGCACGGCAGCGAAATGGTCGAGTCGCCGGTGATCACGGAGAAGAGCACTGACGCGCATTCGACTGGCGGCAAGAATGGCCGGGGCGGGAAAAAAGTGGAGGCGTCGGGGAAGAAGGTCACGGGCTACGGCGCGCAGGTTTTCGACAAGGGGAAGGTGGTCGCGGATTATTTCAGCGCCCCGAGCCTGAAGGCGATGGTCGGCGGAAGTAAGGAGTAGAGCGGGCTGGCGTTTGGGTAGCGCACGCGTCTCGCGTGTGGTCTTCGGCGTCCCGCCGAAGACTCGGGGTGCCCGGATCGCCCGCGGATTTTCGGCGAGGGCGCCGAAAACAGCACGCGAGGGCGCGTGCGCTACCCGGCGATCGGCTTGCTCGGCGCGGCGAGCAGCCGCTCCTCGACGATCTCGCAGAGGACGTGGAGGAGGAATTTGTGTCCCTCCTGGATGCGGGCAGTGGCGGGCGCGGGGACGATGAGATCGAGTGTCGCGAGGCCGCGGGCCTGGCCACCGTCGCGGCCGAGGAGGGCGATGCTGTCGAGCCCGAGTGAGTGCGCTTCGCGGAGGGCGGCGAGGATGTTGGCGGAGTTGCCGCTGGTGGTGAGGGCGACGAGGACGTCGCCCTTTTTCCCGAAGCCGCGGACCTGCCGGGCGAAGATTTGCTCGAAGCCGTAGTCGTTGCCGATGGCGGTGGTGAGACTGCCGCAGGCGCTGAGATTCAGCGCCGGATACGGCCGGCGGTCGGTGATGAAACGGCACGCAAATTCGGTCGCGAAATCCGCGCCGTCGGCCGCGCTGCCGCCGTTGCCGCAGACGAGAAGTTTGCCGCCGCCGGCCACGCAATCGCCGACCATTTTCGCGGCCTGCTCGAGCGCGGGCTGGAGCGCGCGCATCGCGTGCAAGGTGTCGATGGCGGCGGCGTTGGCGTTTTCAAAAATGCTCATGGAATGGAGCCGTGAATGCTACGGAGCGCGTTGTGTGAAGCCAAGGGTGCAGGCCGGTGATGAGGCAAAATCGGAGCGATCACTTCAACATCTCCATGCTGCCGACTGGCGTCACGCGACCGATGCGGGGCGGCTGCGTCCGCTCGTCGGCGGTGCCCGGATACATTTCCCTCGGCTCCACATGACCGTCGCCAAAGAGCACGAGCGCACGTTCGGCGAAGCGGAAGTCGATGGTCTTGAACTGGTCGTCGAGGCCGAAGAATTCCTCGATGAGCGGGTGGTCGGGTGAGGCGGGTGCCTGGAAGGTGTTCACCTGCGCGCAGGTCGCGAAGAAAATGGTGTTCGCGGGATGCTCCAGATTCGAGATGTGCTCGAGGGGCGCGGTGCCCATCCAGCCGCCGCCGAGGAGGACGTTGTAGCCGTAGCCGTAGCTCGCGCCGTCGTACTTGGATTTCGTGATATTTTTGTCGGCGGCAAAGCCGGGGCAGACCTCGACTTTTCCACTCTGCTGGAGGTAGGGGAAAAGCGGGGAGAGTGTTTTGTCGATGTGCCGCTGGCCCTCCGCGGAGCCAAGGCTCGACTGCGTTTCCGCGCCAAACCACCAGAGCACGGAGTGGTCGCGCTGAAGCTGCCGGTACGGGAAAAACGTGTTGTTGTGATCCGCGAGGTAGAGGTGGGTGGCTGCGGCGAATTGGCGGAGGTTGCTCGTGGAGGCGGCTTTTTTTCCGGCGTTCTGGAGCTCCTGAATCCCGGCCATCGCGAGGCCGGCGATGATGGCGATGAGCACGATGACGACGAGCAATTCGATCAGCGTGAACGCCGCTCGTGACGGCGCGAATTTCTGCCGTCGTCGCATGGGGCCGAACCTAAATCAAGCACGCCGCCGACGCGAGAACGCCGAGGCGCAGGTGATGAGTAGCAGCGCGAGCGCGGACGGCTCCGGGACGGCCGCAGTGGGCGCGATCGGGGCTGGCCCGGCGAAACCCGGCGCCCAACTCCAGCCGTCCCATGAGCCATTGGCGAGATTCCGCGAGGCGTATCCGCCGCTGGCAAGCGTCCATGTCGGCAACGAACTGCCGGGACTCGCGTCGCGCCAATAGCTCCAATACCCGGCGGTGAACCATCCTTCTTTATAATGATCCGCTGGATCGGCGGCGTGGCCGAGATCGTCGAAACCGGGATCGGCTCCCGGAACGTACGCGAGCCCGCCGCCGTTGAGATCGTAGGCGAGGCTGTAGATCGAATTGGGTCCGCCCGGCAGGGTCGTGGGCGGCGGGAGATTTCGCAGCAGGCGAGGGTCGGCCGCGAGGATCGCGTCGAACATCATTTTGCCCGTCGCGGCGCCATCCCAGCGGAAGCCCCACGCGAGCGATTGGCCGCCGGTTTGGGGCGCGGGATAGTTCAGCCCGTCCTTCCAATCGACGACGAGGGCCGCGCTGTTTGCGCCCGTGCCGGTCCAGGAAGTGATGTCGCCGAAGCCGGTGATCGCCGCGCCGCTCGCGACCCAAGGCGCGAAAAAAAGCGCCGCGGCGATCCGCGCACGGGCGAAACGGGGGAGGTTCATCCCCGCACGGAGGCGTTCCGGTGGCGTTTCATTCCGAAGCAAGCTGCGAAGCCCATCGCGAGCAGGCCGAGCGACGCGGGCTCAGGCACTGCGGCACCCGCGAGCGAGGTGTTGATCGAGACGGCATCGACTTCGAGCGTCTGGTTTGCCGCGACTCCGCTGAAGCGGACATAGCCGACTTGGGAAAAGGGCGAGCTGTCGAGGTCGAGCCATGTGCCGCCCGCGGAGCCATTGAGCGTGGCCAGCACTTGGGAGTAATTTTCCCCGTCGAAGCTGGAGAGCGTGCCTGTGAAAGGCTTGCCGAAGTCGGCAAACTGCGGTGACGCGGGCGCGCTCGCATCGTACGGGCCGGCGTTTTTGTAGTAGTTGCCGGGCAGGTTGAAGAGAATCGGGCTGCCGTTATTGAGCGCGAACCAGGTGACGTTGTCGGGGCTCACCTCCACGACTGCGCTGTCCGCTCCGAAGGTGGTTGCCGGGTTCGTCGCGGTACCGTTACCGACGCTGTCGATGAGCCCCACATTTTCCCAGATTCCGAGTTCCCGGACGCCGGGGTTGCGATCGATCGTGACGAAATGCGAGAGCCGCAAAGTGAGATGTCCGCCTGTGCCGATGGCGACCAGATCCGTGGTTTCGTAATGCGGACTGAACGGGCTGAAGACATTGGGGAAGCCGTCCGCCGCGCCAACGATCGGCGATGGTTCGCCGAGAGCCGTGGAGCTGTTGGTGTAAGATCCGACTCCGGTGCCGGGCGTGTATTCGACGACTGCGTCCGCGAAAAAGGCGGCGTTAGCGAGAGTCGCCGCGCTGGAAAAAGCGGCGAGGGTGAGGGCGATGGTTTTTTTCATGTGTCTTGGTCTCTATGGGTTGGGAGAGAGGCCAGGACACGGCGCGCAGGAGCGAGAATTCGCGGGCGCGACGAGCTTTTGGCTGATCTCTCATTGCTTCCTTTTGCGAAGAAGTTTTGACGCGCCGCTGCCCGTGGCTGGGATTCAGCCACTATCAAAGCGGCGGCGCGAATGAGCGCGGATCGAGGAAATGTTCTGACTCCTGGCTTATCGGCGATTGCTCGCCAACCTTCTCCCCGCCTTCACTTTCGCTCGCGCGAAAATTGGCAAATTGGGGAGTCGTATCCAGTTACAGCAGCGCAACTGTTTCCGATTTTCACGGAATTCCATCCATCGACCCGCTTACTTTATTTGACTCGCAAAGAACTGGGGGCGGACTGTAGGTGGCGCGTTTCGGGCGGCAAGCGATTTCGTTCCGCGGCCCGCTGGCAAAGGGTTTGCGGGCGGGCGCGCAATTCGTTGTTGCCCGATCCGGGCGCGCGCGACACGGTGCCGGAATGATTGCCCCGCTCGTGCTGTTGTTGGTCGTCGTCTTCTTCCGCGTGGCCTCCGGCATCGTCGGGAGCGCCGACATCGGATGGCTGCATAACTTCTCGCCCATCGCCGCGATCGCGCTCTGCGGGGCGGTGTATCTGCCGCGCCGCGTCGCGTGGGCGCTGCCGCTGGCCATGCTTTTCGTCAGCGATGTGGTGCTGAATGTTTTCCACTATCACGTCCCGCTCGTGACCGTGGAAATCGTCCCGCGGTATCTCGCGCTGGCGCTGATTACGGGGCTCGGATTTTCGCTGCGCGGGAAAGTGCGGCTCCCCGGGATGCTGGGCGGCAGCCTCGCCGGCTCGCTGCTTTTTTATGTGATCACGAACACCGGTTCGTGGCTCGGCGAGCCGGCCTACGCGAAGACTTTCGGCGGCTGGATTCAGGCGCTGACGACCGGTGTTCCGGGGTGGCCTTCGACGTGGTGGTTCTATCGCAACACGTTGATCAGCGACCTGCTTTTCACCGCGCTTTTCGCCGGTTGCATGGCGTTACAGCCGCACCGCCGCGAGCGCGCTGCGCCGCTCGCGCCCGCGCCTTGGGCGTAGCGCCGACGGTTGCGGAAGCGCAGCTCCGGGTAGCGCGCTCGTCCCGAGCGCTGGTCGAGGCGTCCCGCCTCGACGGACTTTGCCGGCTGCGCGAATTTCGAACGCTGCATCCGCTCGAAAAGTTCGTTTCGGCGGGACGCCGAAACCAGCGCTCGAGACGAGCGCGCTACCCGGAGTTCCGACGCTCGCGCTAACTCGGGGTCATGCGTTGACCCGAGCCGGGGTGGCCTCCATATTCCGCGCCCGCGCCGCCCGGCGCTGACATCCATGCCGCACACTCGCACCCGCAATTTCTGCATCATCGCCCACATCGACCACGGGAAAACCACGCTTTCCGATCGGCTGCTCGAGTTCACCGGGACGATTCAAAAGCGCGAGTCGCAGGAGCAGCTCCTCGACGCGATGGACCTCGAACGCGAGCGCGGGATCACGATCAAGTCGCACCCGATCGCGATGAAATACACCGCGAAAGACGGGCATCATTACAAACTCAACCTCATGGACACGCCGGGGCACGTGGACTTCGCCTACGAAGTCTCGCGCTCGCTCGCCGCGTGTGAGGGCGCGCTGCTGATCATCGACGCGGCGCAGGGCGTCGAGGCGCAGACCGTCGCGAACGTGCATCTCGCGATGAAGCAAGGGCTCACGTTGATCCCCGTGATCAACAAAATCGACCTGCCGAACGCCGACATCCCGACCGTGCTCAAACAGATCGAAGACATCCTCGCGATCCCCGCGGGCGAGGCGATCCAATGCAGCGCGAAAGCGGGCATCGGCATCGAGGGAATCCTCGAAGCGGTCGTCGCGCGCATTCCTTTTCCGAAAGGAAACAACAACGACAAGCTGCGCGCGCTGATCTTCGATTCGATGTTCGACACGTATCGCGGCGTGGTCGTCCACGTGCGCGTCGTCGATGGCCAGATCAAGGCGGGCGATCCGATCAAGATGTTCGCGACGACCGGCACGTATGAGGTGAAGGAGGTCGGCATCTTTCGCCCGCAGACTCCGAAAATGTTGCCGCAGGATCGGCTCGAAGCCGGCGACGTCGGCTACGTCATCGCCAATGTGAAATCCGCGTCGGACGCCAAAGTCGGCGACACGCTCGTCTCGGCGCGCGCTCAGGCGACCGAGCCGCTGCCGGGTTTTCAGGTCGTGCAGCCGATGGTTTTCAGCGGCATTTATCCGATCAACACCGCCGACTTCGAGCACCTGAAACTGGCGATGGGCAAGCTCCAGCTCAACGACGCCGCGTTCGTTTTCCAGCCCGAAAGTTCGGTCGCGCTCGGCTTCGGATTCCGCTGCGGATTTCTCGGTCTGCTGCACATGGAGATCATCCAGGAACGGCTCCGACGGGAGTACAACATGGACATCATCGCGACGTATCCGTCGGTGATTTACGAAATTTTGAAGACCAACGGCGAGATGGTCCACGTCGATAATCCCGAGCACATGCCGGACTTCAGCGTCATCGCGGAAATCCGCGAGCCGATGGTGCGCTGCTTCATCATGATCCCGAACGAGTGCATCTCCGGGCTGATGCAGCTCATCATGGAGAAGCGCGGCGAGGTGAAGCACACCGAGTCGCTCGACACCAAGCGCGTGATGCTCACGACCGAGCTGCCGCTGAATGAAATCCTCGTCGATTTCGTGGACAAAATTAAGTCGATGACCCGCGGCTACGGCTCGATGGATTACGAGCAGGCGGGCTACAAAGCCTCGAAGCTCGTGAAGCTCGACATGCTCGTGAACGGCGAGCCGGTCGATGCGTTCAGCTCGATCGTGCATCGCGACAAGGCCGAGGGCCGCGGTCGCGCGCTCGCCGCGAAACTCAAGGAAGTCATTCCGACACAGCTTTACCAAGTCGCGATCCAGGCCGCGATTGGCGGCAAAATCGTCGCGCGTGAAAGCGTCAGCGCGCAGCGCAAAGACGTGACGGCGAAGTGCTACGGCGGAGACATTTCGCGGAAGCGCAAGCTGCTGGAAAAGCAGAAGGAAGGCAAAAAGCGCATGAAGTCGATCGGCCGCGTGAACATCCCGCAAGAAGCGTTCATCGAGGTGCTGAAGACGAACTGATCGCCGGACGCCAAGCCCGTCATCCTGAGCGCAGCGAAGCGGAGTCGAAGGACCTCTAACTATTTCCCCGCTGGGGCGCGTCCCGTCGGGGGAGAAGTAAGAGGTCCTTCGACTGCGTTCCGCTGGCGCTCCACTTCGCTCAGGATGACGGGGTCGAAACACCGCAAAAAGGGCGCCGGCCCAACCTTGCCAGGGCGCGCCCAGAACGGATGATGCCCGCCCTTTTCTCCATGAACCTCGACCCCGCATTGCTCCGCTCGCTCGCCGAAAAAGTCGGCACCCCTTTTTGGCTCTACGACGCTGCGATCATCCGCCAGCGGATCGCCGATGTGCGGTTTCTGATGAGCGGCGAGGGCGTGCAGGCTCGCTTCGCGATGAAGGCGTGCCCGGCGACGAAAGTGCTTCGCGAAATGCAGGCCGCGGGCATCTGGATCGACGCTGTCTCCGGCAACGAAGCACTGCGTGCGTTGCGTGCCGGACACGCTCCGGGCAGCGCGCCGCCCGTGGTTTGTTTCACCGCGGATGTCTTTCGCGACAACGCTCTTTTGGTCGTCCTCGAGCACGGCCTTTTGCCGAACATCGGCTCGCCGGGCATGATCGCGGACCTCGCGAGCGCGGGCTATCGCGGGGCGATTTCCATTCGCATCAATCCCGGCTTCGGCCACGGGCACGTCAATTCATGCGACACCGGCGGGCCGAGTTCGAAGCACGGAATCTGGTGGGCCGATATTGCGGCGACCGCATCCGCCGCGGCGCGCGCGGGGATGAAAATCGTGATGCTGCACGCGCACATCGGCAGCGGTCCGAAGTTCCAGGAACTCGTCGAAAACCTGACGAAGCTCGCGGCGGAATTCGCGGAGCTGCTGCCAAATTTTCCGGACGTGGAAGCCGTCAGCCTCGGCGGCGGCATCCCGCATAATTATCGCGATCCAAATGCGCAGGTGCCGCTCGAGCCGCTCCAGCGCTTGTTCTCCGAGTGCCGGGAAAAATTGTGCGCCGCCGCCGGACGCGCGATCCGGCTGGAGATCGAGCCCGGCAGATATTACGTCGCGCCCGGCTGCACGCTGATCACTCGCGTCGCGGATGTGAAGGTCACGCGGACGAATGAGAAGGGCAGGGGGATGAAGTTCGCGATGGTCGATGCGGGGTTTGTCGATCTCGTCCGCCCGGCGATGTACGGGAGTTTTCACCGCATCGAAGTCGTCGGCAAAAACGACGGCCCCGACAACGAGGAGATCGTCGTCGCGGGTCCGCTCTGCGAAAGCGGCGATGTCTTCACCCGCGACGAAGCCGAGCTCCTCGTCCCGCGCTCTCTCCCGCGCGTCGAGCCCGGCGATTTTCTCGCGATCCGCGACGCGGGCGCGTACGGCTCCGCGATGTCCTCGAACTACAACTCGATCGGCAAAGCTCCGCAGCTCTGGATCGAATCCGACGGCTCGGTCGAGATGATCTCCCGCCGCGAAACGCTCGAAGATTTGCTCAAAGCGGAGACGAGCGAGCTGCTGTAACGATTGCGCCCGGAGTTCCGCGGTAGCGCGCTCGTCCCGAGCGCTGGTCGAGGCGTCCCGCCTCGACGGACTTTTGGAAACCCCGCGATTTCGCGGCGGCCCTCGCGCCGCGAAAGTCCGTTTCGGCGAGACGCCGAAACCAGCACTCGAGACGAGTGCGCTACCCGGATTTTCGAGCCGCGCTTTCCGCTTCAAAAGCGCGCGCGCATTCGCCTTACTCCCCGCCCACATGCGCGCCATCCTTGCACTCGAAGACAGCCGTCACTTCATCGGCGAAAGCTTCGGCGCCGCTGGTTCGACGGTCGGCGAAGTCTGTTTCAACACCTCGATGACCGGGTATCAGGAGGTGCTCACCGACCCGTCGTATCGCGGGCAGATCGTGGCGATGACGTATCCCGAGATCGGAAATTACGGCGTGAATTCGCTCGATGAGGAAAGCGCCGGGCCGCACGTCCGCGGCTTTGTGATCGAGGAATTGAGCGCGATCCCGAGCAACTGGCGCTCGCGCGGGACGCTCGATGATTATCTGAAAAGCGCGAACATTCCCGGCATCCAGGGAATCGACACGCGCGCGCTCACGCGGCATTTGCGCGACAAAGGCGCGATGAAAGGCTGCCTCACGAGCGACGATATTTCCGTCGAAGAAGCGGTGCGCCGTGCGGTCGAAGGGACGGGCGTGATCGGCATGGATTTCGTGAAAGAAGTCACGCCCGCCGCGGCTTACGACTGGGATCCCGCCGGCACGCTGAGCCGGCAGTGGACGATCGTGAAAGGCGACGGGAATACGGAGGTGAGCGAGGACGGCGAGGTCTTCGAGAAACTGAAGCCGGCGACGCATTCGATCGTCGCGTACGACTTCGGAATGAAGCGCAACATCCTGCGGCGTCTGCGGCAGGAGGGATTCAACGTGCGCGTCGTCCCCGCCGACACTTCCGCCGCCGAGGTGCTCGCGCTGAAGCCCGACGGCGTGTTTCTGTCGAATGGCCCAGGCGATCCCGCGGCGCTCGGATACATCCACGAAAACTTGCGCGAACTGAAGGGCCGAACGCCCATTTTCGGAATCTGCCTCGGCCACCAAACGCTGGCGTATGCATTTGGCGGCAAGACTTTCAAACTGAAATTCGGCCATCGCGGCGGCAATCAGCCGGTGAAAGATCTCGCGACGAACAAGGTTACGATCACCTCGCAAAACCACGGCTTCGCGGTCGATCCCGACTCGCTCCCGGGCAACGTCGAAGTCACGCACGTCAATCTCAACGACGGCACCGTCGAGGGAATGCGGCACAAGGAGTTGCCAATCTTCAGCGTCCAATATCATCCCGAGGCCGCGCCGGGACCGAACGACGCGAGCTACTTTTTCCAGCAGTTCGCCAAACTCATTGATGAATCCGGCCCGCGCCGCTAGCCTCCCGCTCCATGCCCAAGCTCCAGATCACCCTCCCCGACGGCACTGAGTCCTCGCACGAGCTCACCGAAAGTCTGGTCACCGTCGGCCGTCTCCCGGACAACACGATCGAGCTCACCGACATCTCTGTCTCCAGCCACCATGCGCAGCTTCTCGGCGGCGAAGGCGACTACATTCTGAAGGACATCGGGTCCACCAACGGCACGCGCCTGAATGGCAAAAGCGTCGCCGCCGACGAGGAGAGTCATCTGCAAAATGGCGACACGATCGTGTTTGGGAATATCGAGGCGAACTACTCCTCCGAGCACGTCGCCGCGGAGCGTCCGATGCCGGAGGCGGAGGAGGCGGCGGCCGTCGTCGCCGAGTCGAGCGTGCGTCCCGCAGACTTCGAAAACGCATCCCCTTTCTCGAGCAAGAAAGAAAAAAAGGATCCGCTCGCGACCGGTATTCTCGTCTTCGGGATCGTGGCGATCCTGGCCTTCGTCGGTGCGCTCGTCAGCGTCTTCGGGATGAAGTCGCCGATCTAGTTTCGCGTTGGAATTTTCGGCGATGCTCGAGCCGCCGCGCATGGTCTGCGTGGCGCGAAAACTTCCCGGGCTCACGGCGGATGCGTCATCGGAATTCTGGCGCACGATCGAGCCCGCGGAACTCCGCGAAGCAGTCACCGGCGGCATGCCGGAGCAGCCGACCGCGCTTGGCCTCGCGTGGGATGCCGATGAGTTGCGCGTCCTCTTTCACTCGTCCGATCGCGATCCGTGGGCGACGCTGACCGCACGCGACGCGCCGCTTTACACCGAGGAAGTCGTCGAGGTTTTCCTCGATCCGGTCGGCGACTTGCAGAGTTATTTCGAGATCGAAGTGAACCCCCTCAACGCTGTCCTCGACCTCGTCCTCCGCAAAAATCGCAGCGGATACGCGAAGTCGCTGGCGTGGCAGTGCGAGGGCCTCCGCACGCGCGTGAGCAAGAGCGCATCCGAGTGGACCGCCGAGCTGTCCATCCCGTTTCGTAGCTTGATCGCCGGCCCTCCGCCGGCTGCCGGCGCAACGTGGCGCGCGAATTTCTGCCGCATCGATCGCCCTCGCTCCGGCCCGCGCGAACTCAGCGCCTGGTCGCCGCCTGGCCGCCCGAATTTTCACACGCCCGAACGTTTCGGATTCGTGGAATTCCGCGCTGCCTGACCGCTCGGTGAATCCGAAAATGCGGCTGGCTCACAGCCCCGCCAGCCCGCCACCGGCGCGCTCGAGGTAGCTGCTCGCAAAGTCCATCACGCACATCGCGCCGAACCGCGCGTGTCCGCCGCAGGCCACTCCGGCCACGCGGTAGCTCCGGCTGAAAATATTCGCCCGATGCCCGCGGCTTCGGACCCCTTCATCGACGATCAGCCGCATCACGATCCCGCGCGCATCATGCCGACCGTAGTCGATATTCTCGCCCGCCGGGCCGTCGTATCGGCCGAACTTCGACATCCTTCCAAACGCGTTCCCGTGCCCCGTCGCACCGCTCGGCCCGTTCTCCGCGACGTGCATCATCGCCGCGGCGCTAAGTCCCTCCGACGAGAGCAGCGGCGGCAGCGGACGGGAATTTCTCAAAAAGCGCACCGCCTCCGCGACGGCGCTGCTGGAATGCGAGTCCGCCATCCGGCTCTCGAGCAGCGCCGCGTATTCCTGCGGCGCCATCCGCGCGTGATTCATCTCGCGCAGGACTTGGGACGAAAGCTCGCCGCCGTGGCAGAGCAGCGTCATCGAACAAAGGAGCGTCAGGGTGGGGAGAAACTTCATGCGCAGCGGTTGAGCAGCCGTGGTGCCACGGGGAAAAAACGCGGGACGCTGAGGCTCGCTCGCGGCCCTGTCGAACACGCGAACCGCGCGTTTTCCGCGTCGCCGTCTGCGGCAGAAAAGCTCACCATCTTTTCTCAAATGGCCGAAGAAATCCTCCTCCTCGTCAGCACTTTCCCCAGCCTCGACGACGCCCGCCGCATCGGCCGCATCCTCGTCGAGGAGCGCCTCGCCGCCTGCGCGAACCTGCTCCCCGCGACCGAGTCCATTTACCGCTGGCAGGGCGAAATCGAGACTGCGAACGAAGTCCTCGCCCTCTTCAAAACGACCATCGGGCGCTACCCCGCGCTCGAAGCGCGCTTCCACGAACTCCACCCGTACGAAGTCCCCGAACTCCTCGCTTTCCGCCCCGCCGATGGCCTCCCCGCCTACCTCAGATGGGTCGAGGCGAACTGCGCGTAACGCCAATCATTCGGCCGCCAGCAACTCGGCGGAAGCAGGGCGATTTTCGCGGAGGAGGTGGCGGATTTCCTGCGGAGAGAGTTCGCGGTTGGCGATGAAGAGTTCGTCGAGGTCGCCGCGGAAACGTCCGCCTTTTTGCGCCGGTCCGGGCGAACGTCCGATCCAGAGATCGCCCGCGCTCGCGGCGATTTCACTGGGCTCGACGCCTCCGCGACGGCGCGTGGCACCGCGTGAGGAGATGCCTTCCAGCCGGCCATCGACGTAGCTTTTGAGTTGAATCCTGGCGTCTGCGCGCGGGACGGGCGGGACGACGACGGCGAGGTGATGCCACTGGCCGTCGCGCAGCGAAGTCGTCCCGACCCGCACGCCGTGGCCGGTCGTGGTGCGGAGCGCGCCGAGTGCGCCCTGCGTCGGATCAGCATTCCAGGCGAGAGCGGCGAGCCGCGGCGTTTTCCCAGGGAGCTGCCACGAAAGCATCGCGCCAGAATCGGTGAGTGGCGCATCGGCGGGCACGCGCGCCCAGAATGCGACGGTGTGTGCCGCGCGCTTTCCGACTCGTGGAAAAGGAGCGCGCGCGAAATTTTCGCCGTCGAGATGCAGCGCATTTTGCCACCGACCGGCGAGCCATGAATCTTCCGGCCTGGCCTCGATCCGGGCATCGAACGACCCGCGCATCGCGCCGATCACTTCCGCATTTGCGATGAGCCCGCGCGGCTCATCGAAGCTCCAGTGGACGTATTCCGTGGGCCTGGCGGCGCGCTCGAAAGCGACCTTTCGCATGAGCCGCGCGAGCTTTTGCTCCCGATCGCGCACGTCAGTCACGCCGTTGCGCGCGAAGCGTGACGCCTGCTTTTCGCGCAGCGTGAAGGGCGCGTTCGTTTGCCCATTTCCGTCATGCGCCGCGGCCTCGATGGCACCTTTCGTCACAAAGACTTCCGTCCCGCCGTTTTCTTCGGCGACCATGCTGAATTCAGTGCCGAGATCGACGACATCGACGGCGGAATTGGCGATGCGAAAACCGATCGCCTCGGGCGGCACTTTTGCCTTTAGCGTGCCGCTGCGCAGCACCGCATCCCATTCGGATTTGAGTTCGAGCGACGCCGGGCCTTCCAGCACGATCTCCGCGCCGCTGTCGAAGGTGATCTCCGCGAACCCGCTTGCCAGCTTGATTTGCTGGCCGCGCCGCAATTCGTCGCCCACCGCCGGAGCCTCGCCGATCCACCGGATGTCTTTTCCGCCGGAGAGCCGCGCGACCGATTCGTCGGCGTCCTGTTCCGCGGCGATCCGCGCGTCCCCAACCTCGCGCTTTTCCGAGCCGCCGAGCCAAAAAGCGAGCGCGATGGCCGCCGCCGCGGCGAGCGAACCGAGCCCCCACCACACGACAGCGGAGCGTTCCGCGAGTGCGCGAAACGGCGCGTCAGGCGCCTCGGATTGCATCTCCGCGGCGTAGTCGAAAAGGCTGGCCGAGAGCCCCATCGCGCGGACGTAAAAACGCCGCGCGCCCTCGGATTGCTCCAGCATTTCCGCGAGCCGCGCGCGTTTCGTCTCGGTGAGAAAACCATCCACGAGCGCGCTGCAAAGCTCGCTCAACTCGAGTCGCTCGGAGTCGGGCAGATTCATGCGGCACCCTCCAGCGAGAGTTGATTGGTCACGCAGTCGAGCAGCAGTTTCCGCAGCCGTGTGAGGGCTTTGTAAGCCGCTTCGAGCGTGCGCCCGGAACGCTGCGCAGCCGCATCCACGCAGCTCCCCGGCTCGTATCGGGTGAGGACGAGTTCACGATCGCGGGGATGCAATTTTTGCAGGCACCGGGCCAGCGCTTCGTGCCGCGCGCTCACTTCCTCGGAAAGTTCAGCCGCGGTCTGCGCGAGCGCGTCCACGATCTCCTGGTTGAAGATGACTTTCGCCCGCGCGTATTTCTGCCGGGCGGCGCGGACCTGCCAATACGCGATCTGGCAGGCCCACGCCGCGAAGTCGGTGCCGAGTGTAAATTGGTCGAACTTCTCGCACACGATCAGGCCGGTCTGTTGCAGCAGGTCTTCCGCGTCGTGGCGGTCCGGCACGAGCGTGTAGATGTAGGAAAAAATCCGCCGCTGATGCTGGGTCATCAACAGCATCAAATGCTGTGCGCGCGTGAGTTCGCGCGGGGCGGATTCATCAGGCATCGACATTGGATTCGCCCGGAGGCGGGCGATTTAGACGCCCTTCTTTTTCTTCTTCGCGCCCTTCGCTTTGTCGCCGGCGGGCTTTCCTTTCAGCGCGCCGATTTCGCTGTCGTCGAGCTTGCCGTCGTTGTTCGCGTCCACAACTTTGCCCGTGCCGGTCTTGTTGGCATCAAAGGCTTTGCGCAAGGCCTCAGCCTCCGCGCCGTCGATTTTGCCGTCTTCGTTTTTGTCGAATTCGCGGACGAGCTTCCGCTTTTCCTGGCGCTCGGCCTTGTCGGGTTTGGCACCTTTGTTTCCCGCAAAAGCAGGAGCCGGGAGTGCGAGGGTGATGGCGCAGAGCGCGAGGTTGAGGATGCAGGTTTTTTTCATTTTTGATGTGATGGAGTCAGGTTGCTGAGGTTGGCCGGAAGCGGATCATCCATTTCCAGGAAAAGGTTTCCCCTCTCGCAATTGTAACAGCGCGGGCGGCTGCGATTGGGACAAAAAATCGTGTGCAGCGTGTGGTCATTCATCGTCATCCTGAGCGCAGTGCAGGCGCGACAGCGCCGGAGCGGAGTCGAAGGACCTCTAACTATTTCCCCCGTTGCGCGCGTGTTCAGGGAAATAGTTAGAGGTCCTTC
>JAYVPW010000029.1:0-35158 GCA_043777315.1 Spartobacteria bacterium
CGCTGCTGCTTGGTTCGCAGGCGTTCGCGGGTGCGCCGATGCCGATCGATCAGGCGTTGAAGATCGCCTCCGACTACCTGCGTGAGCAGGGCTTTGCGAAGGATCACGCGATCTCTTCGCTCGCGCTCGAACCGACCACGCTACTGCGCAAGGATTTCCGCTGGATCGCGCAATGGTCGCCAACGATCGATCGCGGCGAGCGGCAGGAAACCGGATTGCAGATTTCCGCGGATGGCAACGTCGCGCGCATCGTCACGAAGAGCGCGCAGGAGCGGGCGCACGAGGCGACGAAACGCGGCGCGCAGTCGATGCGCTGACGCGCGGTCGTTTCGCGATGGAGATTCTCGCGCCGGCGAAGATCAACTTGACGCTCGCGGTGAAAGGGCGGCGGGAGGACGGATTCCACGAAATCGAGTCGCTGATGGCTCCGATCTCGATTTTCGATCGGCTCGAAATCGAGGCGCGTGAGGAGGGCGGGCTGGAGTTCATTTGCGACGATCCATCGATCCCGGCGAACGACGACAATCTGGTCGTCCGCGCCGCGAAACTTTTCTGCGCCGAAGTCGGCATCGAACCGCATCTGCGCATCTCACTTTCCAAAGAAATCCCGCACGGGGCGGGGCTCGGTGGCGGGAGCAGCGACGCGGCGACGACACTCCTCGCGCTGAACGCGATCTTTGAAACGCTCCTGCCGCGAAACGCGCTCGCAGACATGGCGGCGACGCTCGGTTCCGACGTGCCGTTTTTCATCTTCCAATCCGCCGCCATCTGCCGCGGGCGCGGAGAGGAGGTGACGCCGGTCCGGCTCGCGCAAAAGCTGCCGCTGTTGCTGATCAAGCCGCCGTTCGGCGTGCCGACGCCGTGGGCGTATCAGCACTGGCGCGACTCGCGCGAGGTGCCGGGGATTCCGTACGCGCCGCAGGTCTTCGAGTGGGGCTTGCTGTCGAACGATCTCGAGCGCCCGGTCTTCGAAAAATATCTCGTCCTCGCGCAACTGAAGCAGTGGCTCCTCGCGCAGCCGGAAGTCGCCGGTGCGCTAATGTCCGGCTCCGGCGCGACCGTTTTCGCCGTGCTCCGCGAGAAGGAATCCGGCACCGCGCTCGGCGAACGACTCGGCGAAATGTTCGGCACCAACCTCTGGGTTTACCTCTGCGAAACGATCGGCTGAGGCGTTGGAGCGCGGGGCTCCGTCCCCGCACGGCCGAACGGGGACGGAGCCCCGCGCTCCAGGCGGAATCTCTTTCTGCGAACGTTTTAGTTCCGCGAGATTTCGGCCGCATCCGCCGCTGGCGGGTGGTCGAATCCGAACGTCAGCAATTGCATGCTGTCCTCCCAGATTCCCGGCTTGTCCGTGTGCATCACCACCGCGATCACCTCGCGCGTCTCGCGCATCGCGGCGCTGACGAGCACCTGCTGCGCGGGATACGTGTAGCCCGTTTTCACACCCGTGCAGCCGGGGAAGCGGGTGAGTAGCCGGTTGTGATTGAACAGATCCCGGACCGCAAATTCCGTCACCCACGGATGCGTTTCCGTGCGCACGAGTTCGCGGAAAAAGGGCTGCGCCATCGCCGCGCGCGCGATCATCGCGAGGTCGCGCGGCGTGGTGTAATGCAACGCGTTGTGCAATCCGTGCGGGTTCATGAAATGCGTCGAAGTGGCGCCGAGTTCCTGCGCGCGGCGGGTCATCTTTTCGGCGAATGCCTCAATCGAACCGGCGTTGTCGCGACCCAGCGCGTGCGCCACATCGTTCGCGCTTTTCAGCATCAGTCCGTAAAGCATTTGCCGCCGCGTGTAGTGCTCGCCGGGTTTAATATCGAGCCCGCTCTCGCCGACTTTGCTGTCCTCGAGCTCGACCTCCACTTCCCGGTCGAGGTCGCCCGCTTCGATCACCAAAAGCGCCGTCATGATCTTCGTCGTGCTCGCGGGGAACTCGGCCACATCCGCGTTTTTTTCGTACAGCGTTTTGCCGGTGAAAGCATCGAGCACGATCGCGCCGCGGGCGTGGATGGGCAGTTCGCCTTCGGCTAAAAGGTGGAAGCTTGCCGGCACTTTCGTCTGCGCTGCGGGCGCGGATTGCGGCACTGCGCGGGGCGGCGATCTCGGCTTTTTTTTGGTCGCCGCATCCGCCTCCACGGCGAGGAAGACGGCGGCGAGCGCGGCGATCTTAAGAAACGATTTTGCCATCGAGCATCATCCAGGAGATCGGCCGCTCTTCGTTCACGATCTCCTCGTGGACGTGCGCGAGATCACCAGACGTCGGCAGCGCGATCAAGTCGGCGAGAGCCCCGGGCGCGATCCGGCCGAGTTCGTTGGAACGGCGGAGCGCACGCGCCGGGTTCACCGTGATCGTCCGCAGCAGCTCCTCCGCGGTCAGCCACGACTCGTTCTCGCGCACGCGCCGCAGCTCGCGCAAAAGGCTGAGTGAATCCGTGCTCGCGAGGCTGTCCGTGCCGACGCAAATGTTCAGCCCCATCTCGTGCAGGCGCCGAAACGCGAACGGCGAATGGCCGAAATATCGGTGGCTGCCGGGGCAATGCACGATGCTCGGTCCGCCGCTCGGTGCCGCTTCCGCGAGCAGCGCGAAATCACTTTCGGTGAGCTCGTTCATGTGAGCCAGGATCCAGCGACGGTCGATCGCGCCGCTGCGCCAGAGATGCTGGAATGGCGTCATTTTTCCGCAGTCGGTCATCGGGCGATTTAGCGACGACATGAAGGCGTGCAGCGGCCCGCGTGCTTCACGGAACATCGATGCCTCTTCGCGCGACTCGGCGACGTGGGTGGTGAGCGGCATTTCCATCGTCGCAGCACAGTCGTTCGCGAGCTGGTAGAGCATCGTCGAGGCGGTGTACGGCGCGTGCGGACTCAGCCCGAACCCGCCGAGTTTCGTGTCGCTTCGCTTGAAAAAAGAGAGCGCCCCGGCCACCACATCGTCGGTCGTGATCCGATGCCGGATGTCGATCATTTCATAAAACCACCACGTCCGAATCGGCGTTGCCGGCATTCGCGGCATCAGCTCGGGAAAAGCCTCGATGTTGCAGACCGTCGTCGTGCCCCAGCGCTTCAGCTCCGCGAATCCGCGCCCGATCGCCGCGAGATAATCGTCGTCGTCGAGCCCGCGTTTGAGCGCGTTGATCCGTCGCACCCAGGCGGTGAAACTCGCGGGCGGCGAGATCGCGCCGCGCAGCATCGTGTAGTCGAGATGGCAGTGCGCGTTGATCAATCCGGGCAGGACCACGCGCGCGCCGAGATCGACCACCGGCCCGGCATCGAGCGCGCGCATTGCGTCGAGGCTGCCAACGGCGACGATGTGGTCGTCGTCGATCGCGATTGCGCCGTGCTCGATCGGCGCGCCGTCCATCGTCACGACGATGCGGGCCTTGACGATCATGCCTGCGCCGGGGCGCGCTTCACCACTTCGCGCGCTTTCGCGACCAGTAGATTGCAGGCTTCCGAGCATAGGAGGGGAATCGCGCGCGCGCTGGTCGCCGGTTGAGTCGCGCGCGGGTCGTATTTTTTCGAGGGGAGTGAAGTGATCGGTCGCTCCGGAGCGATGCGCCACAGGATCGTCTTCAGGCATCCGCCGTCTGACGTGCAGACGCCGCCGATCAGCTCGTCCGCTTCCGCGTCGGTGATTTTTTTCGTGACCGCATACATCCCGCTCTGCCGCGCAAAAGTTTCTCGAAGATGGACCTGTGCGAGCTCGCCGCGTTCGTGGTTCAGCAGCGTCCCGAGCATGGCCGGATAGAAAAAATCGAGCGCCCGCCGCAGGCTGGCGAGGTCCGCCAGCACAAGCTTCCAGCCGTGCCGGAGAGTTGGTGCGCTTTTCAGCGGACGGAAATTTCCCGCGTCGTCATAGGTGCCGAGCGCGCGCGCATCCTCGGGTTGAGAGTGCGCGACGAGGTCGGCGCGACCCGCATCCTGAAAATGCGCGAGCTCGAAATTCGCGCCGCGGGGCTCGATCGCGATCTCGCCGATTTGCCGGAATCCAGCCGCGAGCCAGCGCTCCAGTGCGTGCGCGATGTCGCGGCTCATCGCGGCGTGAACTGCCGGTCGAAGGCCTCGACTTGATCCAAAATGACCTCGGCAAAAAGCGGCTCGGTCCCGATCGAACTCGCGTAAAAAAGCGTCCGTCCGCGGAGCCGGTATGGGTTGTTGCGAAAGAGCCCATGCTGGCTCGCGGCGGGGGTGATTTCGGGCTCGATGCCGAGCAGAACCGGGATGTCCTGGAAGCTGTGCAGCCCGTCGGAAATAAAGAACGGCACGACGATGACGTTGGGCTGCGAGGCGAGCTCGTCCCATCGCGAGATGAGCGGCTCCTCTTCCATGTAGGCGTTCAGCACCTCGGCGAAAATCCCGCGCGCGGCGATCGCCTGGACCTCGCGCTTGGCCGCCGCGGCAGAGTTGTCGTTCAGGTCCGTGCCGTGGCCGACGATGAAGAGGCTGGTCTCGCGCGGCGACACGCCGGGGGCGATTTCCGCCGCCCTTTTCAAAAGCAGATCGGTCATTCGCGGATGGCTTCCCGCCGGCTCGCAATACCGGATCGTGCGGCCTCCGCGCTCCGTCAGCGCGCCGGTCAGCTCGAGCTCGCGCGGGATGACGGTGCGGGTGAAATAGCCTTCACTAATAAAGTTAGGGACGACGTAGATGTCGTCGCGTTCGACCAGTGGCAGCACCTGCCGGAGGCTCGGTTCCTCCTTCCAAAAAACGGAATGCACCTCACCGAAAAGACCGAGCCGGGTGATCTCGTCGGCGTGGGCGAAAGTGGGGCCGCTCGAGTCGGGATTCACGGTGGAGCCGTGGCCGACGATGACGAGGGCGCTGTCTGGTTTCGGAAGCATCGGGTTTTTCGGAAGTGCGAAATATGGGCGGTGCGAGCGCGGAGTCGAGAGCGGGAGGCAACCCAGCCGTCATCCTGAGCGCAGCGCAGCGGAGTCGAAGGACCTCTAACTATTTCCCCCGACGGCACGCGTGTGCTGGGGGAAATAGATAGAGGTCCTTCGACTGCGCCCGCAAAGCCGGGCTGCGCTCAGGATGACGGGGAAGGCTCACGCCGCCGCGCGCCGACGGGCATCGAATTTGCTCAGACCGGAGCGCCTCAACTCATCTTTCACCTTTCCAAAAATATGCCGTTCCTCCGCCCCGCCAGCTTCGCTTGCATCGAGCCACTCGAATCCCGCATCGCCCCGGCGCTGCTCATCAATGGCGCCAATCTGCTCGGCGGCGCGGGCAATCCGCATTCCGGCCAGACTTCGATCGGCGGGAATGAAGTGACGCTCGTCACCGTGGCTGCGGGCCAGGCGGTCGTCTGGTTTGAAGATGGCTTCATCACCGGGATTTCGTTCGGTCCGAACACCGCGCTCGACATTCACGGCGATGTCTTCGGCGACATCATTGGCAATCTCACTGCGAGCGGGCGGCTGTCGGATTCGAATGCGGCGACGATCGGTGCGATCGACGGTGAGGACGGGAACGTGTTGCTCGCCAACAATCTGATCGGTCTGAAAACGTCGCCGCTTTCAAATCAAAAAGGGACGGTGTTCGACGTGATCACCGGCGGGTCGGTTTCGAACGTTTCGATCAGCGGAAAGATCTTCGGCATCTACGCGGGCGACGGTGTGTTCCGCAGCGAATCGGCGCTGCTTTTCGGGGGCGTGGTCAGTTCGGGCATCGGCGATCTCGACATCAATCCCGTCGATCCGAACGTCACGAGCACGTTTGTTTTCACGCGGGCGACTTCGCAATTCGCGGCGGGCGCGTCGGTCAAAACGGCGACGATCCAGAGCGCGAACGAGCTCCAGATTTTCGCCGGAAATGGAGACGCGGATGCGGTGGCGGCGACGGTGGCGGGCAAGGCGGGGGGGAGCGTCGAGGGCATAACGATCGCCAGCGCGTTCATCGATCCGACCTCGAGCGGGACGTCGCCGAGCTACTTCATCCACGCGGGCGACGGCGAGGCGGGGAAGACCGGCGGCGCCGGCGGCGCGGTGCTGCGCATCATCGAGAAAACGTCGAACGGCACGGTCAAAATCGTCGGCGGAAAAGGCGGCGCAGGCAGCGGCGGAATCGGCGGCGCGGGCGGTTCGGTGAGCGCGCTGGACATGCAGAGCGACAGCTCGAACTACCTCATCACCGCGGGCGACGGCGGGACCGGCATCGGGGGCGGCGCGGGCGGCAGCGTGACGAACAACAGCTTCGCCAATCGCACGCCGACCAACAGCATTCTCATCGCGCGCGACTTCACCGGCGACGGGCTCGACGACGTGCTCGCGATCGACAGCGGCTCCGGGCAGATGGTGCTTTCGGAGAGTTCCAGCGACGGCTCCACTTTTGCAAAGGTCATCCAAACTTTTGATCCGGTTTCGGGCGATCCGATCGTCACGATCGCGGCGCACGGCACCACGCCGATCGATGCGATCGCCACGGATTTCGACGGTGACGGCGATCTGGATATCATCGTGGCGTATAAAAATACCGCGAATCTCGGGGTCTATTTGAATGACGGCGACGGCGGCTTTTTCGACCCGCTGGCAAACGCCGGCGCGGGCGGACCGAGCGGTTTCGAGGCCGCGCTGGGCTTCACGCCGGCGCTGCTGAGCCTCGACGGCGGCGGAGGTTCGCTGGCCGTGATTTCGAGCGATGCGGGGGAGAGCATTGTCCACCGCGTCGTCCGCAGCGGCTTGCTCGAATACAGCACGCTCGTGCAGGTGACGAAGCTCGGCCGCCTCGCGACCGACCTCGTTCTGTCGCCCTCGGGAGCACTCTACGCCGGCTCGCAGGACGGCTCGATTTTGCAACTCACGGGCAATGGTTCCGAGGAGCTTCCGCCGTACACGATTGTCGCGACGGGCCAGAAAATCGCGGGCGGAATCGCGAACCTGGATGCCTCCCGCGACGGCACGCAACTGCTCGCGCTGAACGGGACCGGGAACGCGCTCGGCGTTTATGGTATCGGGCTCGATGGTGTCCTCACGGCGGCGGCGGCGCCGAACATCGCGAGCCTCGCGGGGCGCTCGGTGGTCGCGCATTTTGTGAAAGATTCCGCGCCTGGCGGGGACTCGATCGCTGTGCTCTCGGTGCTGGCGGTGGGCTCGGAGATCGACCTTTTTGACGCGCTCCCCGCAGACAACGACCCGCTCACGATCGACGTCGCGTATGCTGCGCCGAAGACGCTGATGGCGCAGCCGACGCTGAAAAATTTCGTCGTCGCGAACGCGGAAAC
This sequence comes from Spartobacteria bacterium, assembly GCA_043777315.1. Taxonomy (GTDB): domain Bacteria; phylum Verrucomicrobiota; class Verrucomicrobiia; order Chthoniobacterales; family Chthoniobacteraceae; genus CAIURC01. Next base: position 7,220 of record JAYVPW010000029.1, read on the forward strand.
GCCGGCTGGTTATGCCGCGGTGGGCGGTTCGTTGAGCCAGTTTTTTTACAGCCGCACGCTGAACGACCTGACCGGATACGCGCTCCCTTTTGTCGGGAAAAAAGTGACGATCGAGGGCGGCGACGGCGGCTTCGGGCTCGACGCGGGGACGGCGCTGGGCAAAGGCGGGGCGGGCGGAAACATCGTCGGGCTGAATGCGAACGCGATCGAGATCAGCGTCACTGCCGGGGACGCGGGCGGCAGCACGAAAGGTGCGGGCGGGGCGGGTGGCTCGGTCAGCAATCCGTTGACGTTCCTCTCCGCGACGGGCGCGCTGGTGGCGCCGACGCTGCTCGCGGAGGAGCGGCTCGAGATCACGGTCGGCGACGGCGGCACTCCGACGGTCGGGGGAACGGCGGCGGCGGCGGGCGGGAGCGGCGGATCGATCAGCGGGCTCACGCTGATGCTCGCGACCGGTGAGGTGCGGCTCTTCAGCGGCGATGGTGGCGACGGACTCGGCGGCGCGGGCGGCGGGGGTGGGAGCGTGGTGAATGTGATCGCGACAGCGTTCGACGGAAATTTGACGGTGGGCACGGGCTCCGGCGGCGATGCGAAGAGCGGGATCGCGAAGGCGGGCGACGGCGGCGCGGTGACGAATTTCAAATACACGCTGCAGCTCAACGAAGAAGTCGAGAAGCACGAGGCCAGCTATTTCGTCGCGATGACGACCGGTGGCGGCGGCGTTTCCGCGGGCGGGCTCGGCGGCGCGGGCGGCGCGCTGACGAATGTTTCGCTCAGCCTCGATGGCTCGGATGAGACGTTCACCGACTCGACGAAAACGCCGCCGACGGTTCACGCGATCAAGGACAGCACGGTTTACATCGGGCTCGCGACCGGCGCGGGCGGGGTGGGCGCGATCGGCGGTTCCGGCGGTGCGATCAGCGGATTCTCGTCGGTCAGCTTTTTCGATCAGCTCCTCTCGAACGGCGCGATCAACCTGAATTACGTCGTCGCAAAAATCACGTCGGGAGCGGGCGGGAAGGGGAACACCGGGCTCGGCGGCAATGGCGGTGCGATTGGGTTTGCGCCGGCGGGACTCGCGGGAATCACGTCGTACGATCCAGAGGCGGCGACGCCCGCAGACAATCCGGCGCTCACCGCGCTGCGGGTCATCGCGGGCGATGGGGCCGACGGCGGGACGAAGGGCGGCAACGGCGGATCGGTCGGCGCGCTTCTCGCCAAAAACGCGCTTTTCATCGGCAAAGAGCCGCTCACGCACACGCACCTCGACTCGGCCGAGATCAAGTCTGGCAAAGGCGGCGCGGGCGGGACCCTCGACGGCGGGAAGGGCGGCGATGTCTTTGGCGCGACGGTCGGCGTTGAGGACGGAAGGCTGCCAATCAACGGGATCATTCCGCCGGGCGGCGGCCGGCTGATCGTCACGACCGGCGCGGGCGGCGCGGGCGGTGGAAAAGGGGGCGCGGGTGGAGGGTTGCACGACTCAATTTTTGCGACGGTGAATCGCGACATGGCGCTGACCAGCGGCACCGGCGGGGCGGGCGTGAAAGGCGGCGGAATCGGCGGACTGATTGGAAAACTGCAGATCAACACGCCCCAGCGGACGCTCGGACTTTCGGCCGTAATCCTCGCGGGCGATGGCGGTGCGGCGACGGCGGCGGGAGCGATCGGCGGGGTGGGCGGCGACATCGTTTCGATCACGCAGGCCAAGGACATCAACAGCTCGATCAACCTCATCGAAGCCGGCAACGGCGGCGCGAGCACGACCGGCGCGGGCGGGCGCGGCGGCAATGTGACGACGATCAAAACCGTGGGCTTCATCGGCAAGCCGAGCGGGCCGTCGGTGCGGCTCGGAGCATTCGACGAAAACGGGAATGTGCAGGGGCTTTATTCCGGTCGCGGCGGTGTCGCGAGCGGCGGTGGGATCGTTGGCATCGCGGGGTCGGTCGCGGGTGTGAACGCGCGGCAAATCGCGGCGATTGCGGCGGCGGTCGGGAGCGGCGGGCTGTTCCTCGCGGCGTCGAAAGTGTCGGGCGTGAAGGCGGACGTGATCGGGTATGATGTCGATGGCGCAGCGGCGGCGGCGGCTGATTTTGACAACGTGCTCGGGACTTCCGGGACTTCCGCGGGTCCGACGATGGTGAAGCCGATCGACGGATTCATCCTCGCGAAAGTGCTCTCTTCGGTGACGGGCGGACGCCCGCCGTTCCTGTTCATTGGCTGATCGCCGGGCGGGCGAGCCGCTCGATGATCGCGATGCGCGCGACTGATTCGGTGTCGTGGACGTCGAGTGCGATGGCGCGTTTGAACGCGGCGATGGCGAGGTCCGGCTGGTGCGCATCGGTGAGGATTTCGCCGAGCAATTTCCACGTATCGCCGCGAAACGATTCGCGTTCGAGCACCGCGCGCAGTTCGCGAATCGCCTCGTCGAGCCGTCCGCGCTGATTCAGCGCGACGATGTAGCGGCGGCGGGCGGGCCAGAAATTCGGCGCGAGTTCAGCGGCTTCGCGGAAGCCGTCGGTGGTGTCTTTTTTCGTCTCGAGATATTCCATGCTGGCGCGCATTTGCCGGCACTGGACGGCGAGAATCGGGTGATGTTCGACCTTTGCGAGATAGCTGCGGGCGGCGGCGTAGTCGCCGAGGCGGATGTCCACCGCGGCCATTCCGAGGAGCGCGAATGAGAGGTCCGGCTCGCGTGCGAGCGCCTCGCGGAACTGGATCAGCGCGAGATCGTCGTGGCCTTCAGCGGACTCGAGCTGCCCGAGATTCACGCGCATCCGGGCGCTGTCGCCGCCGCTGGAAATCGTGCTCGTGAGAAAGGTGCGCTGGTCTTTCCAATCCTCCTGCCGCTGCCAGGTGCGAAAGCCGAGAAAGCCCGCCCAGACAGCGATCGCAGTCGCCGCAGCGAGTGTGAGCCGCAGACTTTGCGCGGTGATTATGCGCAGCGAAACAGCGGCGGCGATGAGAGCGAATGCGCTCGGAACGTAGAGCCAGTGCTCGGCGACGTTGGCGTTGAGCGGGAGCAGATTACTGATCGGCAGATACGCCGCGAGAGCCCCGAGAAGAGCGAGTGCGGCAACCGGGGCGCGACGCTTTGCCCACCACCACCACAGACCCGTGAGCGGGATGAGAATGATTCCGGGCAGGGTTCGCGCCTCGCGCATTTCTGCATCGTCCGGCGGAGTCTCGGTTCGCACGGCAATGTCCCGCTCCATTTGCAAAGTCAGCGGCGCGACGAAAAGCTCCGCGTACTGCGCGAGCGCCCGCGCAGCGAGGATCGGCCGCTCGCTGACCGTCGGCGTTTTGCCCGGCGGCGGAGGGACCTTTTCCGCGCTGAATCGCAGCGCGCAATATACGGCGAGCACCGCCGCGCTGAGGCCGCCCCACTTCACCCAAACGCTGCGCGGCACGCGCTGCCACGCGAGAATGATGAGCCAAACGATGAGCGCGAAAACGCCGCTCTCTTTCGACAGAAGTGCGGCGAGAAAACTAAGCGCAGCGGCAGCGGTGACGAGCCTCGCGCGCTTCCCGCCGTCCAGGCTGACGAGGCCGAGGACGAGCGCGCTGAAGCCGAAAAACGCCGCGAGCGGATCGGCCCGGCCGGCGACGTACGTGACCGCCGAAGTGTGCAACGGATGGATCGCCCAGAGCAGCGCGATGCCGCCCGCCCAGCGCTTGCTGGCCACGGGCGCGATCATTTTTTCCGCGAGAAAATAGAGCGCGATGGCGGCAGCGAGATGCGCGTAAATGCTGGTGAGGTGGTAGCCGCGCGGCAGCACGTCCCAGAGCGCGTAGTCCGCCGTGAAGGTGAGGCGCTGTAGCGGCCGGTAGAAGTTCGACGGCGTGGCGTCGAGGAACAGAAAGTGGCGGAAACCCTCGGGGATGAGCCGCCAACTGCGGATGAGCGGGTCGCGCAAAATGAGGGCGTGATCGTCCCAGACAAAGCCGTTGCGCTGCGCGGGCCAGTAAACGAGGAAGGTCGCCGCGATGATTAAAAAGAGCGCTCCGACTCGCTGGAAATTTTTCAAGGCGGCGATGATTGCGGCGGGGCCGCGGGGCATCAAGGTCGCGGTCGCGGCGCTCGGTTTATTCGCGGTGTTGCCGCGGGCGTCGGCGGCTGGAATCGATCCCGGCGTGAAGCAACTCGTGGTGAGCATCGCGCCGACGTGGGACTCGATGAACGGGCGGCTGCAATGCTTCGAGCGCGACGGCGCGGGCTGGAAAGCCGTGGGCGACGCGTGGCCTGTGCTTTACGGAAAAAACGGACTCGCGTGGGGGCGCGGCGTGCTCGTGGGCGAGGGGGGAAAAGCGAAAGTGGAGCGCGACGGGCGGGCACCGGCGGGCGTTTTTCGGATCGGAAAAATCTACACCTACGACTCAGCGTTGCCCGCGGGCGCTGAGTTCCCGTTTCACACCGTCGGGGCAGGGGATGCTTGGGTGGATGACGCGAATTCGCCGCACTACAATCAGCAGGTCACGATCGATCCCGCGTCGCCACCACCGTGGTTCGAGAAACAAAAGATGCGGCACAACGACTTCGCGTATCGCTGGCTGGTCGAAATCCGGCACAACTCGGATCCGCCCGCGCCGGGCATGGGCAGCGCGATTTTCTTCCACATCCGCCGCAGTCCGCAGCGCCCGAGCGCCGGCTGCACGACGATGGCGGAGGAGAACCTCGTGAAGCTCATCCGCTTCCTCCGCGCCGACCGGCAGCCGCACTACACGCTGCTGCCGCGCAGCGAGTACGAGGCGCAATGGAAGTCCTGGAATCTGCCGAACCCGAGCGTCGCCGCGGCGCTGCTTCCGTGAGCGCGTGAGGTTGGAGGAAAGTGCGTTGTGCTTCCGCGGTCCGGTTTTCCTGGCATCGCAACGCGAAGCGCTCCAAGTCCCGTGCCGCAACTCCGTTTTGCAGATGCTCGGGACTCTAAGAAAACCGCGAGCCGGGAGTTGCCAGAATGCCCGTTGCAACCTCTCCGCTCGGGTGTTACTTGAATCCAACGCATTATGAATACGCTCGCTTCGCTCTTCAATCTCGCAGGCCCGGACCTGATCGTCATTCTTGGCATCGTCCTCCTGCTTTTCGGGGCGAAGAAACTGCCGGAATTGGCCCGCGGAATGGGTCAGGCGGTGAAGGAATTCAGCAAGGCGAAGGATGAATTCGAGCGCGAAGTCACGCGCCCGGTGCCGGAGCCCCCGCGGATTCAGGAACCGCTGACTGAGGCTCCGAAAGTCGTCGTGTCCGCGGACCACGCGGAGCATTCGGAACATCACGATCCCACGGCGCATGTGCCGCCGTTTCAGCCGCACGCGTAAGTTTTCAAGCTGCTCACTGGAGCCACAAAATTTAGGGCTCGCCTTCACCGGCGAGCCCTTTCTGTTTGCGCCGATGAATCGGCCCATCGCTGTGCTCGGCATTTTTTTCGGGCTGCTGGTTTCGTGGGCGGAGGCCGTCCCCCGCGAGATCATCGTCTGCCAGTACAATCTCGAAAACTACGTCGGCGAGGATCAGGCACCGGGAAATCCGCGGCGCGCCAAACCGAAATCGGAAAAGGAAATCGCCGCGCTCATTCGGGTAATCAAGGAGGTAAACCCCGACATCCTCGGCGTGTGTGAAATGGGCTCACCGGAGCGTTTTGCCGACTTCCGCGCGCGGCTCAAAAGCGAAGGTCTCGGATACGTCGATACCGAATATGTGAACGGTCCCGACCCCGACCGGCACCTCGCGCTGGTCAGTCGTTTCCCGATCACTTCGAGGCAGTCCGTCACCGACGTGCCGTTCAGCATCGACGGCGCGCCGGAAAAGGTGCGCCGCGGATTTCTGGATGTCACGATTCAGGTCAACGCGAACTACGTGCTGCGGATGGTCGGCGTGCATCTCAAAAGCAAACTCGCCGCGCCCGAGGACGAGGCGCTGATTCGGCGGCACGAAGCGCTCCTTCTCCGCACCCACCTCGACAAAATCCTCGCGGCCGACCCGCGGGTGAATCTCGTCTGCTACGGCGATTTCAACGACCTCAAAAACGAGCAGACCATGCACGAAATCACCGGTCCGCGCGGCGCGCCAAACTACATGACCGAGCTGCTCGCGAAGGACCGCGGCGGCGATCGGTGGACCCATTATTGGAGCGCCGCCGACCTGTATTCCCGCATCGACTACATCTTCGTCAGCCGCGCGCTTTCGCGCGAGGTCGTGAAGGACAAGTGCTCCGTTTATCGCTCCGATTTCTGGAACGAAGCGAGCGATCACCGGCCGGTTTCCGCGGCCATCATTCCCGCGGACCGGCCGTGATCTCTTTCATCCTTATTGCAGGATTTTCGCGATGTCTTCGTCCTTCAGAGACATCGGGTGACCTTCCCACACGATCTCGCCGGCCTTGTTGACGAGGACCGCGTGCGGGATGCCTTCAACGCCGAAAGCCTTGTTCAATTTGCCGCCCTTGTCCGTCGCGGGTGAGTAATCCATCGGAGTCTGTTTCGTGAATTTGCGGATCGTCTGATTGTCCTCGTCGGTGACCCCGATGATCACGAGCCCTTTGTCCTTGTACTTTTTGTTGATCTCGTTGAGGTGCGGGATGCTCTGTTTGCAAGGCCCGCACCACGTTGCCCAAAATTCCACGATCATCGGCTTGCCCGCGTAGTCTGGCTTCGGTCCGACGTAATCGAGTTTCAACTCGGGAAGCTTCTGTCCGATCATCGATTTCGAGGCGGCAGCCAGGCAACTGATCGCGGTGCCGAGGGCCAGCGCCGCAGTGAGGGTGAGGAATGAGATGCGTTTCATAGGTTTGCGAAATAGCCCTGCCTTGCAGCCCGGTCAATCTGACGATCGGTGCCAGCCGTTGCGAACCCGCCGGGATTGATCAACGCTCCGCGCAACCTCGATGCCTCGTTTCCTTTTCCTGATCGCTGTTTTTTTTCTGCCCGCTCTCACCCGCGTGATCGCTGGCACGGCGGACGATGATTGGGCTCGGATCGTCGCGCTGGATGCCGGTCCACAGACTCCGATGCAGGATGCGCGGGCGGCCGCGGTGGCGCATCTCGACAAGCAAGAGCAGGCGCTGCGGAGCTTCGTGGCGGAACATGCGACGGATGGCCACGGCTTCGAAGCGCGGCTGCGGCTCGCGCGCTTGCTCCAGATCCGGGGCGATGTGCAGGGGTCGGGCAAGCCGGTGGAGGAAGCTGCGCGGATTCTCGATTCGCTGGAAAAAAGCGCGACGCCTGAGCAGCGGGTCGAGGTTGATTTCGCGCGCGTCACGCTGCTCATGCGCACGCTGCGCCCGGACAGCGTGATGCAGCGGGATCGGCTGCTCGCGGCGTCGCGCGAATTCCAGCGGCAGCATCCCGACGACCGGCGGGTCGCGCCGCTGCTGGCGGAGGTCGCGTCGCTTTTTTCGCTCCAGCCGAAGACGATGCGCGAGCTCCTCGCCGACGCGCAGATGCTGGCGACCGAGGCCGAATTGAAGGGACGCATCTCGGACGATCTCAAGCGTCTCGACCTGCTTGGACGGCCGGTGCCGCTGCGATACGTCGGCACCGATGGCAAGCCGTTCGACCTCGAGCAGGCGCGCGGCTCCGTGGTCGCGCTGGTTTTTTTCGCCATCTGGTCGCCCCCGTCGCTCGCTGCGCTCGACGCGATGAAACGCGCCGTCGCCACCCTGCCGAAACAGACGGTGCAGCTCATCGGCATCAGCCTCGACACGAAGCCCGAACCGCTTGCCGCGATGCTGCGAGAAAAGGGGATCGCCGAGCCTGTCGGCTACGATGGAAAAGGCTGGGAAAGCCCGCTCATCCGCGCGCTCGGGATCAACACGATCCCAACCGTCTGGTTGCTCGACCGCCGGGGTCGGCTGCGTTCGCTCGACGGCGCGCAGGAGACCGCGAGCCAGCTCCGTCAGCTCGCCGGCGAACGCTGACATTCATTCAAAAAAAACAGGCGCGAACCCGAGGGTCCGCGCCTGAAAGAGTCCGTCCGAAGACCGATGAGATTTTACCCGCCGACTTCCGCCTTCGCCTCCGCCGCGAGCGCGGTGGAGAGGTAGCGTTCGCCCGTCGAGCACGCGATCGTAACGATCAGCTTGCCTTTGTTCTCGGGACGTTTCGCGACCTCGATCGCGGCGCAGACGTTCGCGCCCGTGCTGATGCCGACGAGGATGCCTTCCTCTTTCGCCAGCCGGCGCGCCATCGCGAACGAATCGTCGTTGCTCACCTGCACGCACTCGACGATTTGCGGGTTCCCGTTCGAGTCGTTGAGGTGAAGGTTGTTCGGCACGAATCCCGCGCCGGTGCCCTGAATTTTATGCGGTCCCGGCTTCAGCGGCTGGCCCGCGAGGGTCTGCGAAATCACGGGCGAATCCTTCGGCTCCACCGCGATGGCTTGGAAGCCCGGCTTCCTCGGTTTGATGACTTCCACGCAGCCCGTGATCGTGCCGCCGGTCCCGACCGCCGCCACGAGGATGTCCACTTTTCCATCGGTATCTTCCCAGATTTCCTCCGCCGTCGTGAGCCGGTGAATCTCGGGATTCGCGGGGTTGTTGAACTGCTGCGGCATCCACCCGCCCGGCGTGTTTTTCACCAAATCCTCCGCACGGGCGATCGCCCCTTTCATCCCCTCGCTGCCCGGCGTGAGCACGAGTTTCGCGCCGAGCATCGCGAGCAGCGTGCGCCGCTCGAGCGACATCGTCTCGGGCATCGTCAGGATCAATTTGTAGCCCTTCGCCGCCGCGACGAACGCGAGCGCGATGCCCGTATTCCCGCTCGTCGGCTCGATGATCACGGTCTCTTTCGTCAGCTCGCCGCTTTTTTCCGCCGCCTCGATCATCGCCATGCCGATGCGATCCTTGACGCTGCCGAGCGGGTTAAAAAATTCGCATTTCAGCGCGATGGTCGCGTCGAGACCGGCGGTGACGCGGTTGAGTTTGACGAGGGGCGTGCGGCCCACGGTTTCGACGATGTTATTAAAGATGCGGCCCATGTTCGGTGTTGGTTGAAGTGACGTGCGGTTTGGAAAAAGCGCGCCGTTCTACACACGGCCAAACCGCCGGGCAAGGCCGATCCTCCCCCGCTCGCGACCGCGAACTTCACCGTTGCAATGCAGGTCGCGAATGCTACGTCACCACCCACTTAAAACTACTCACGAACATGGCCGATTTACTCAACGCACAAGACATCAAGGATTCCATGAAACGCGTCCCCGAATGGGACCAGGACAAGAAGCGCATCGAGCGCACTTTTGAATTTGACGAGTTCGCCGAAGCGATCGACTTCGTGAACAGCGTCGCCGACATCGCGGAGGACGAAGAGCACCATCCCGACATGGATATCCGTTTCAATAAAGTGAAGCTGACGCTCTCGACCCACAGCGAAGGCGGCCTCACCGACGCCGATTTCGACCTCGCTGAGAAGATCGACACGCTCGTCGAAGGCTGAACCGCGCCATGCCCGAGGCCACGCTCCCGCCACCGCCGAGCGTGGCCCGTCAGGTCATCAGTGCCCTCGCGGTGCTCGCGCTGCTTGGGGCCATTTGGGGCTTCGTCGAAACGAGGAGCGCGGCGCCACCGCCGCGCGATGCGGTGCCCGTGACGGCTGTTTATCCATGATGGAAAAACGGCGCAGCGGGTGTTCGGAGCGGCGGACGCAGAGCTGACGAAAATATGGCCGACGCGCATCTGCAGCAGCCGGTGCTCTCGGCCATGCGCGCAGATTTTCCGTTGCTCGGCGTCGGCATGACCGTTGATCAGGCGCTCGGCGTGATCCGCGAAAAAGGCGTCGGCGAGCGCATCGTTTATTTCTACGTCGTCGAGCCGGACGGTCGCCTCGCGGGCGTGCTCCCGACCCGCCGACTGCTCACTGCGCAACCCGACGCGCCGCTCGCGGACCTCATGCTCCGCCGCGTCGTCGCGATCCCGCAGACCGCCACGCTGCTCGATGCGTGCGACATGTTCGTGCTCCACAAATTCTTCGCGTTCCCGGTGATCGACGAGCTCCGCCGCGTCGTCGGCGTCATCGACATCGGCTTCTTCACCGCGGAGGTGCTCGATCTCGGCGAGCCGGAGAAGGTGGACGATGTCTTCGAGGCGATCGGCTTCCGGCTGTCGCAAGTCCGCGGCGCGTCGCCGTGGAAAGCCTTCCAATATCGGTTCCCGTGGCTCCTCGCCACCATCGCCAGCGGCACCGCAGGCGCTCTCCTCGCCGGGGCTTTCGAGGCCACGCTCGCCCGCGCCCTCGTCGTCACGTTCTTCCTCGCTCTCGTCCTCGCGCTCGCGGAATCGGTCAGCATCCAATCCATGACCCTCACGCTCCAGGCGCTGCGGACCGCAAAACCGACGCGGCAATGGTTCGTCACCACCGCCCGCCGCGAACTGCTCTCCGCGCTCCTGCTCGCCACCGGTTGTGGCGGGCTCGTGTTTTTGATCGTTGGAATCTGGCGGCGATCCCTCCCGTCCGCCGCCGTCATTGGAGCCAGCGTCGCCGGTTCCGTCGTCATCGCCTGCCTCGCCGGGCTGGCCATTCCGTCGCTGCTTCACGCGTTGAAATGGGATCCAAAAATCGCCGCCGGCCCGATCACGCTGGCCGCGACCGATGTGCTCACACTGCTCCTCTACTTTTCACTCGCGCGCTGGTTGCTTTGAAAATCGCTGCTACTTCAACGCCAGCTCTCAATCTCAATTCCGCCATGCCTTCCCGCCCTCTCGTCGTCGCCCCATCCATCCTCGCCAGCGATTTCGGACAGCTCCACCGCGAGGTCCGCCGCGCCGAAGCCGCCGGTGCCGACTGGCTCCATCTCGACGTGATGGACGGCCATTTCGTGGACAACATTTCCTTCGGCTCCGCCTTCGTCGATGCGACCGCAAACGCCGCCACCATCCCGCTCGACGTGCATCTCATGATCGAGCGGCCCGATCATTTTTTCCCCCGCTACGTCCACAGCGCGCGGAATATCACCGTGCACGTCGAGGCCTCGCACGATGTGGCAAAAACCCTCGCCGCCATCCGCACCGCCGGTTGCACCTGCGGCCTCGCGCTCAATCCCGCGACGCCATTCGAGGCGGCCGTCCCGTTCCTCGACCAGATCGATTTGCTGCTCGTCATGACCGTCGTCCCCGGCTTCGGCGGCCAGCCCTTCATGCCCGAGACCATGTCAAAAGTGCAAGCCGCCGCGGAATCGCGCGCCGCCCTCGGTTTCGATTTTCGCCTCGAAGTCGATGGCGGCATCAATGCCAGCACCGCCGCCACCGCGATCACCGCCGGGGCCGACACCCTCGTCGTCGGCACCTACGCCTTCAATGCCCCCGACATGGCGGAAGTCATCCGCCAACTGCGCCCGGCGTAGAGCAAGGTGGCGCGAGGAGCTTTCGGGGTAGCGCGCTCGTCTCGAGCGCTGGTTTCGGCGTCTCGCCGAAACGAACTTTTGAAACGGGCGTGGCTGCTCCAAATCGCGCGCTCTGAAAAGTCCGTCAAAGCGAGACGCCTCGACCAGCACTCGAGACGAGGGCGCTACCCGGAGCTCCGCGCATTTGCGTTTTCCGTGCATGTCCCTGCGGTCTTCACTGAGCGCTTTTCTCCTTGGACTCCGGCGCGAGGCCGAAGTGAACCAACGCTTCTCCGACCAGAAAAAGCGACCCGGTGACGAGCACCCGCTCTTCGTTCGCGGAGGCGCGATCGAGAGCTGCCGGCAAGTTGCCGATTACCTCGCAACCAGCCTCCATGCTGCATTCGCGGACCATCGCGACCACGTCCTCCGGCTGGCTCGTGCGTTCATTTTGCACCGGCACGGCGATGATCCGCGCCGCAATCGGCAGCAACGCCGCGCAGATGCCGCGCACATCCTTGTCACGCAAAATCCCGAGCACGACCGTCGCGCGTTCCGCTCCGTAAATCTCGCGCCACGTCTCCACCAGCCGCTGTGCCGCCGCCGGATTGTGCGCGCCATCCAGGACGAAGCGTCCGCCGCTCGACTGAAAACGCCCCGGCCATTCGACCGTCGCCAAGCCGCGAGAAACCGCTGCCTCCGATGCCTCGATCCCCGCAAGTTCCAACGCCCGCAACGCCAGCGCGGCGTTCCAGTTTTGATGACTGCCAGCGAGATTGATCGCAATCCCGCGGATCGGTTCCGTCACCAAATCAAAGGCGGAATTCTGTTCGATCGCGACTCGCCGCAGCACGCCCTCGGCTGCCGCGTCCTGTCCCGAAGTCACCACCGGCACGCCCGGCTTGATGATCCCCGCCTTCTCCCCCGCGATCGCCGCCAGCGAATCGCCGAGCCACTGCTGATGATCCAGCGCGATCGGCGTGATCACGCTGACCGCGGGCGTGACCACATTCGTCGCATCGAGCCGTCCGCCCATCCCGGTCTCGAGCACCGCGATCTCGACGCCGCACCGTTGAAAATGCGCGAGCGCCAGCGCGGTCGTGATTTCAAAAAAAGTGAACTCCGGTTCCCAGCCCTCGACCGCGCGGCGAATCTCCGTCAACCCCGCGGCGATTTCGGTCTCGCTGATCATCACGCCATTGACCCGGATGCGCTCTCGAAACGTCACGAGATGCGGCGAAATAAAGAGCCCGGTCTTGCGCCCTGCCGCGCGACAGATCGCGTCGAGCATCGCGCAGACCGAGCCCTTCCCGTTCGTCCCGGCGACGTGGATGAACTTCGTTCCGCCGCCGCCATCCACGCGCACCCGGAGCACCTCCACGAGTCGGCGAATGTTGCCGAGCCCGAGTTTGATCCCGTACATCTGCGTGGAATAAAGCCACGCCACGGCGTCCGCGTAATTCATCACTTTCACGGATCAACCGCGACGCCGCGACGGTCGCGCGACGAGCTGAAAAAATGAACTCCCGCACCCTCCCTCGTCGCGTGCGTCGCGTCGTTGCGGTTCAACTTCTTTTCGGCTCCGGCGCGAGATACGCGATCAGCTCGCCGAGTGTCTCGCGCATCTTTTTCCGATGCACGATCATGTCCACCAGCCCGTGCTCCTCGAGGAATTCGGACGTCTGAAATTCCTCCGGCAAATCCTGGTGCGTCGTCTCGCGAATCACCCGAGGACCCGCGAAACCGATCATCGCTTTTGGCTCGGCGATATTCACGTCGCCGACCGTGGCAAAACTCGCGCTGACGCCGCCCGTCGTCGGATGCGTCATCACCGAAAAATAGGGCAGCCCCGCCTGCGCGTGCAGTGCCAGCGCGCCGCACGTTTTCGCCATCTGCATCAAACTCAAAACTCCCTCGTACATCCGGGCACCGCCCGATGCGGAGACGATGATCACAGCGAGCCGGTCCTTCGTCCCGCGCTCGATGATGCGCGCCAGTTTTTCCCCGACGACGGAGCCCATCGTCGCCGCGATGAAGTTGAAATCCATGACCGCGATCGCCACGCCCCGCCCGTCGATTTTGCCGAGCCCGGTGATCACCGCATCTTTCAGCCCGGTCTTCTTTTGGTAACTTTTCAGCCGATCCGTGTAGCTCGCCATCCCGGTGAATTTCAGCGTATCGACCGACACCATCCCCGCGTCGTGCTCGACGAAACTGCCCGCGTCGAGCAACTGCGCGAGCCGATCGCGCGCGCCAATGGTAAAATGGTGATCGCACTTCGGGCACACGCGGAGGTTCTGCACGAGTTCGAGGTTGTGGATGACTTCGCCGCAGCTCGGACACTTCTGCCAGAGCCCCTCGGGCACCTCCCGCTTGGTTTCGGACGTGAAGGTTGGCTTTGAAAAAATACCCATGCGAGTCAGCGGAACGGTTCAGCCGCGAGCCACGGTGACGACGCGGACAGAGGCCGCGCCCGCCTGGCGAAGGACGCGCGCGCATTCATCCACCGTCGAGCCGGTAGTGAAGACGTCGTCCACGAGGATCAAATGACGGTTGAGCACGCGCGAAGTCTGGCGCACGCGAAACGCGCCGCGCAAGTTTTCCATGCGCTCGTGGCGGTCGAGTCGGGTCTGCGTCGAGGTGTAACGAATGCGCCGCAGGCAAGGCAGGACGGGCATCCCCGAGCGTTTGCTCAGCAGCCGGGCGAGCACCTCGGCCTGATTGAATTCGCGTTCGCGGAACCGCGCGCTGTGCAGCGGCACCGCGACGAGGAAATCCGCCGGAGTCGCCCGGATGCGCTCGTCTTCGAGCCCCGCCGCGAGCCAGTCCGCGAGCTGATGCCGCAGATAAAAGTGTCCGTCGTATTTGAAGCGATGGATGAACTCGCGCACGACGCCATCGCTCCGATAACGCGCCACCGCGCACTCGAAATGGAAGTCGCGGCCCGTGCAATTCGAGCAGGTAAACGTGCCGTCGATCGCGCCCTGAAATGCCTGCGAGCACCGGTGGCAAAACGGCGCTTCGATCGTCCGCGCTTTCTCTCCGCATTCGCCGCAGAGATGCACGCCTGCCGCAGTGTCGCATCCACACGCCGCGCAATGCGACGGATAGAAAAGCGAGAGGACGGCGTCACGGACGCACCGCGCGGTCGTGGCGATTTTCATTTCTCAGAACCCACCAGACAGTGACGCCCGCCAGCGCGAGCACCGCGACCGGCACGAGACCGATCTGCAATTCTTCACCGATCCACGGCAGATATTCCGCGTCGCGTTTCGTGAATTTGCTGAAGCTCATTTTCACCAAAACGACGCCGGCGTGAAACCCGATGCTCATCCAAAGTGCTCGCGTTTTCAGCGTCGCCAGGCCGAGCACCCAGCCGAGAGTGAAGATCGTGCCGAAGCCCGCCAGCAGGAGCATCGGCTGCCGGAACGCCCCGAAAAGATCGGGCACGAGCGCGAGCCCGGAAAACCACCGGACCTGCTCGATCGCGGCTTCGTCGTCGGATCGGAGAAAGTGCAGGATCGAGAAGATCGCGCTGACGAAAAACAGCGCGCCCAGCGGGCGAAGCGACTTTCGCAGCAGTCCGAAAATGGCTCCGCGGAAAAGCGCTTCCTCGAGGGCGGCGACCACGAAAGCGCTGAGCGCGAGCTTCGGCACCTGGCCCCACGGCAGCTTCGATTTCCAGTGGTAAACGTCTGCCGCGATGTAAACCAAAGCCATCGCCGCGACGGCGATTCCCGCGATCAGAAAGCCGAGAATAAGGTGCCGGAGCCAGCGCGTATCCGGCTCCAAACCCAGACCGCGCGGCCCACCGAGGCCGAGCCAGCGGATCGTCGGCCAGAGCAGCGCAAACGCGGCGATGAGCACCGCGCGATGGAAGAATTTCTGGAACTCTACATCGCCGAGAAACGTGAGCGTGCCGCGAGCAGCGAGCGCTTTTCCCGCCCAAAAAAGCGGCGGCGCGAGCAGGGCGCCCAGCACGATGATCGCGACGAAATACGCGAGGATTTTGGCGAGGTCTTTCAACGAAGTTGCGTATTCTCCCGCACCTTTTCGACCTCACCAGCCAAAACAAAATGCGCAACACCCACGTTTGGAAAATGAAGACCGAGGATGGCCAAAAGCGCGAGGTGCGCGCCGAGAAATTCGGCAAGAAATGGCGCATCCAGGCGAAGTGCAAAGACGACTTCAACTGGACGTACTACGACTCGCCGCTGCTCTCGGACCTCATCGACTTGCACGACGTGCTCTGGCGCAAATACCAGCGCAAACACCTCTCCTACGAAGACATCGCCGCGATCGAACTGATGATCACGGACGCCGGCGGCGAGGTTCCGAAGTATGACTGAACCGAGCGGAGACACCGCGCGCTGGATCGCGGCCGATAAGTCGCACACCTGGCATCCGTTCACGCAGATGCGCGATTGGTGCGCCTCGGAGCACGAGCCGCTGGTGCTTGCGGGCGGCGAGGGCGCGCTGCTCCGCGACAGCGAGGGGCGGGAATACATCGATGGCAACTCGTCGATTTGGACAAACATCCACGGGCATCGGCACCCGAAAATCGACGCGGCGATCCGCGCGCAACTGGACCGTGTGGCGCACACTTCGTTCCTCGGATTCACCAATCCGCCCGCCGCGCAACTCGCGCAGGAGCTCGTCGCGCTCTGGCCGGCGGGGACTCTGACGCGCGTCTTTTTCTCCGACGACGGATCCACCGCGATCGAGGTGGCGTTGAAGATGGCGGCGCAATTTTGGCAGCTCACCGGCGAGCCGCGGCGCAGCAAATTCGTCGCGTTTTCCGGCGCGTATCACGGCGACACGATGGGTGCGTCCAGCCTCGGCGGGATCGGCATTTTCCACGACCGATTCTCCGCGTGGCAATTCCCCGCGACCCACGTTTCCGGGCTCACTGAACTCGCCGCGCTCGACGCGAACGAGATCGCCGCGGTGATCATCGAGCCACTCGTGCAGGGCGCGGCGGGCATTCGTTTGTGGCCGCGCGGAATGCTCGCGGAGCTGCGCGGATGGTGCGACCGGCACGACGTGCTGCTGATCGCGGATGAAGTGCTGACGGGCTTCGGACGGACGGGGACGATGTTTGCCTGCGAACAGGAACGCGTGATCCCGGACTTCATTGCACTGGCGAAAGGACTCACCGGCGGCTACCTCCCGCTCGCCGCGACGCTGACGACCGAGCGGATTTTCGAGGCATTCCTCGGCGGTCCGGAGCGGACGCTTTTCTACGGCCACAGCTACACCGGCAATCAGCTCGGCTGCGCCGCTGCTCTCGCCAGCCTGGCGATCTTTCGCGACGAAAACGTGCTCGAAAACTTGCGCGCGAAAATCGCACTTCTCGCGGAAATCCTCGAGCCGGTGCGCGCGCTGCGGCACGTCAGCGAGGTGCGGCAGTGCGGCTTCATCGCGGGGATCGAGCTGATGCGCGACGGGATCGAACCGTTTCCGCCGGAGCGATCCGTTGGCGCTCGTGTCTGCGTCGCCGCGCGAAAACACGGACTGCTCACCCGTCCGATCCGCGATGTGATCGTGCTGATCCCGCCGCTCTGCATCACCGAGCCGCAGCTCCGTTTCGCCGTCGCCGCGCTCATCGCCGCGATCGAGGAAGCGACCTAGTTTTCGCCCGATTTCGTCGCGCGGACGAAGGCCGTCGCCGCGGCGCGAATCTCGTCCGCGACACGCGCTCGCGGCGTGACGAACTTCGGCGTGAACCACGGGAAAAATCCAACGAGATCGTGCGAGACGAGCACTTGCCCATCGCATCCCGGACCCGATCCGATCCCGATGGTCGGGATGCCGATGGTCTCGGTGATGCGGCGCGCCACGTCGGGGACGACGAGTTCGAGGAGCAGGCCAAATGCGCCGCTTTCCTCCACCGCGAGCGCATCGGCGAGCAGGCGGTCCGCTTCGACGGGCGTCTTGCCTTTCACTTTGTAACCGCCCTCGAGGAGCACGCTCTGCGGCATCATGCCGATGTGGGACATCACCGGAATGCCCGCGCCGGCGAGCGCTTCGATTTGCCGGAGATGCGACGCGCCACCTTCGAGTTTCACGGCATGCGCGCCGGCCTCGATGAGCCGTCGTCCATTTGCCAGAGCCATTTCCGGGGTGTCGTAGCTCGCGATGGGCAGGTCGGCGAGAATCGGCGCGCGCCTCACCCCGCGAGCCACCGCGCGGGTGTGGTGCAGCATTTCCTCCATCGTGACATGCGTCGTGTCGGGGTAGCCGAGGACGACCATGCCGAGGGAATCGCCGACGAGAATCACGTCGATCCCGCACTCGTCGAGCAGGCGCGCGGTCGGGTAATCGTACGCGGTGAGGACCGCGATTTTTTCGCCGCGCGACTTCATTTCCCGGAGCTGCGCGAGGTCGGTGGTCATGCGTCGAGTGAGCCGGGAAAGAGGGTGACCGCCGCGGGATCGTTCACGCGCGCGAGCAGTTCGGCGACGCTCGAATGCTGGCCGGGCAGGATGAGCTCGGGCCGGAGATCGTGGAGCGGTGTGAGGACGAATCGGCGGAGGTGCAGGCGCGGATGCGGGATGACGATTTCGTCGTTTCGCAGCACGAGATTGCCGACGTAAAGAATGTCGAGGTCGATGGTGCGCGGAGCATTGCGCGGGCGCTTCGACGGCCGCCCGAGGTTCGCCTCGATCGCCTGCAAACCATCCATCAGCGCGGTCGGCTCGCCGTCGAAATCGACCTCGACGACAGCGTTGAGAAATGGCCCCGCGTCCGCGCCGGAGCCGACGGGTTCGGTTTCATAAATTTGCGAGGCGATCACTGGCCCGCTCACGTCCCGCAGTTCTAAGATCGCCGTGAATCCCGCCCGCAACTGGGCCAGCCGGTCGCCGAGATTCGAGCCGAGAGCGATGCCGGTGCGCATGAGAAAAATTTAGGAAGTAAGATTTAGGATTTAGGAAGTTTGGGCGGCAGCGCGCGCCGGAGTTCTGAACTTCCTAAATCCTAAATTCTAAATCTCCTGATTCAGCCCGAGGACGTCCTGCATGTCGTAGAGCCCGGCCGCTTTGCCGTGCGCCCATTGCGCGGCCCGGAGAGCCCCGTGGGCAAAGGTTTCGCGGCTGGAGGCTTTATGGGTCAGCTCCACGCGCTCGCCTGCCGCCGCGAAAATGACGGTGTGATCGCCGACGACATCGCCGCCGCGGATGGCGTGCATCCCGATTTCGCGATCGGTCCGTTCGCCGACGATGCCGTGCCGGCCGTGGCGCACGTCGGCGTTGTAAGTGAGCTCGCGCACTTCGGCCAGGATCTGGGCGAGGCGTTTGGCGGTGCCGCTGGGCGCGTCTTTTTTCAGACGGTGATGCATTTCGAGGACTTCGAGGTCGAACGACGGTCCGAGGATTTCCGCGGCTTTGCGCGTGAGCCAAAAGAGCGTGTTGACGCCGACGCTGTAATTCGGCGCGTAAACGATCGGGATGCTGCCGGAGGCGTGGCGGATCGCGGCGACCTGCAAATCCGCGTGGCCGGTGGTGCCGATGACGAGTGTTTTCTGGTGCTCGATGCAGCGGGCGAGGACGAGCTCGACGGTCGAGTGGTGGCTGAAATCGACGACGGCATCGCACGCCGGGATCGCGGCGGCGAAGTCGTCGCCGACGTCGATTTTTGCGATGACTTCGAGCTGCGGATCGGCGTCGGCGAGGGTGATGAGCGTCTGGCCCATGCGTCCGCGCGCGCCGTTGATGAGGAGTCGGAGCGGGTTCATTTACGCGGGGAGATCGAGCAGGCGAAGCGTGGCGCTGAGCTTCGCCGCGCTCGCGGCGGAGAGCTCGCAGAGCGGGAGCCGGACGTCGGGTTTCATCTGCCCGGCGCGGGCGAGGGCGTATTTCACAGGCGCGGGATTGCTCTCGATGAAGAGGTCTTTGAAGAGCGGGTAGAGCTGCAAATGCAGGCGACGAGCTTCTGCAAAATCTCCCGCGAGCGCGGCGCGGACGAGATCGCAAACCCGCGCGGGCACAAGGTTTGACGCAACGCTGATCACTCCGACCGCACCCGCGGCGATGAACGGCAGGGTGAGCGAATCGTCGCCGGAAAGGATTTCAAATTCCGCCGGCAGCGCCGCTCGCAATGCGCTGACGCGCTCGACTGTTCCGCCCGCTTCTTTGATCGCGACGACGTTCTTCGTTTCCGCTGCGAGGCGGACGCACGTCTCGACGGCGATCTCGATGCCGCAGCGCCCGGGGATGCTGTAGAGAATGATCGGGAGCTTCGTGGCGGCGGCGATTTTTTGGTAATGCCGGAAGACGCCTTCCGCGGTCGGCTTGTTGTAATAGGGCGCGACGATGAGGGCGGCGTCGGCTCCGAGCTTCTCGGCTTCGACGGTGAGGGCGACGGCTTCGCTCGTGGCGTTGGCGCCGGTTCCGGCGATGACCTGGCAGCGTCCGCGCGCGATTTTCACCGCGAGCTCGATGACGCGCAGGTGCTCGGTCGGGTCGAGGGTCGGCGACTCGCCGGTGGTGCCGACGGGGACGATGCCGGTGATTCCGGCGGCGATTTGCGCCTCGATCAGGCGCTCGAAGGCGGGCTCGTCGATGCCGTCGCCATCGAACGGAGTGACGAGTGCGGTGTGGGTTCCTTGGAACATGAGGGCGGGGTTTTTAGGCCCGGCGGCGGACGTTGGACAGGAAAGTTTTTCCACTCACTCGACGCTGACGACGGCTTTGATCACGCCGCTCGCCGGGTTCAGCCAGCTCGGGAACGCGTCGATCATTTCGTCGAATTTCGCGCGGTGTGTGATCCACGGCTGGGTGTTGATTTGCCCGTCTTCGATCAATTTCACGATGCGCGTGAAGTCAGCGGGATGCGCGTTGCGGCTGGCGAGGAGCGTCATTTCGCGGCGGTGCATCAGCGGGTGGCCGAAGCTGATTTCCTGCGTGGTGATGCCGACATAAACGAGGCGTCCGGTGAATCCGACGTAGTTGAGCGCGTTGCCCATCGACTTGTTGCTGCCGGTCGCGTCGATGACGACCTGTGCGAGATTGCCGTCGGTCATGGCCTTCAGCGCGTCGAACTCGGCACCGTCGTTGCTGGAGAAAATCGTGTCGGCGATGCCCATTTTCTCGCGGACGAATTGCAGCCGCTGTTCGTTCAAATCCATGACGATCGTTTTCGCGCCGCTGAGTTTCGCGAACTCGATCACCGACAAACCGATCGGCCCCGCGCCGATGACGAGCACGTTTTCGCCGGCGACGGGATTGCCGCGGTTCACGGCGTGGCAGCCGATCGCGAGCGTTTCGACGAGCGCGCATTGGTCGGTGCTGAGTCCGTTGGCGGGGTGAAGTTTGTGGGCGGGAAGGACGATGCGCTCGCGCATTCCGCCGTCGATCATCACGCCGATGACTTTCATGTTTTCGCAGCAATTTCCGTTGCCGCGCGAGCAGGGGTAGCACTGCCCGCAGTTCATGTACGGCTCGACGGAGCAGCGGTCGCCGGGCTTCACATTGGTCACGCCGGAGCCGACGGAGAGCACCTCGACGCCGAGCTCGTGGCCGGGAATTCGCGGGTAGCTGAAGAACGGCATCTTGCCGAGAAACCCGGAATAGTCGGTGCCGCAAATGCCGATGCGATGGACGGCGACGAGCACTTCATTCGCGCCCGGCGCGTCGGGCTCGGGGACTTCGATGCGGCGGAAGGATTGCGGGTTTTCGAGTTGGATCGCTTTCATGGATGAGATTTTTGAAGGGTCTTGTGTGATGTCATGGAACTTCGTGGCGTGCCTTTTTTCCTCTCGCAAAGCCGCAAAGGCGCAAAGAGGGAGGGATTGTTTCCTTTGCGTCTTTGCGCCTTTGCGAGAGCCCTCCGATGGCTTGGCGAGAGGAAAGGGGACGGCGTTAGTTGTTTTCCGGGAGGCCCTCGGTGTGGCCGAGATTTTTGACCGGGGCGAAGATCGCGGCGACTTCGGCGAGGAGTTCGCGGTCGATCGGTTCGGCGGCCCAGTGCGCCCATTTGCGAATGTTGTCGGGGTTCGCGCTGCCCGCAATCGTCGTGGTGATGTCGGGATTTTCGATGGAAAACTGGAGCGCGAGTTGCGCGATATCGACGCCCTTGCTCGCGCAATGGGCCGCTGCCGCGCGCGCGGCGGCTTTCACTTCCTCGGGCTCTTTCAGCCAGGCGGGCAGGGGAGCGTTTGTGAGTAGCCGCGCGGAAAACGGCCCGGCGTTCATCACGCCGACGCCGCGCGCTTTCAGCTCGGGGACGAGGTCATCGGCGAAGCGCGTATTTTGCAGCGTGTATTGATTGTAGCTGAGCACGCAATCCACGTCGGTCTGCGCGAGGACGAAGCGAAACGCCTTCATCGGGTAGCCGGAGATGCCGATGAAACGGACCTTCCCGGACTGCTGAATCTTGCGGAGCGCCGGGATGGTTTCATCGACGATCTGCTGCATCGGGACGAATTCGATGTCGTGGCAGAGGACGATGTCGAGGTGGTCGGTGCCGAGGCGGTGCAGGCTGACATCGACGCTTTCGGCGACGCGTTTTGCGGAAAAATCGAAGTGCTCGAGATCGTAGCGGCCGAGCTTGGTGCAGAGGGTGTAGCTGTCGCGCGGTACATCGCGCAGCGCGTGGCCGAGCAGGACTTCGCTCATCCCGCGGCCGTAAAATGGCGAGGTGTCGATGAAGTTGAGCCCGCATTCGAGCGCCACGCGGACGCTGCCGAGCGCCTCGTCGAGGCTGATTTTGCGAAATTCCTGGCCGAGCGAACTGGCGCCAAAACTGAGGATCGGGAGCTGAAGGCCGGTGCGGCCGAGAGGACGGGTTTGCATGATTTTGGAGGCGAAAGATGATTTTCGCACGCGGCCCGTGCGAGTCCTTTCGCGCTGGCATGGAGAATGTTCTGCATCGGGGAAGCCGCCTTCCCCATGTCCAACGACTTCAATCTCGACACGATCCTCACCACGATGCTGCAAACGGCGGAGGCGATTTCCGATTGCCTGTTCATCGTGGGGCGCGCGCCGCAGGTGGAGATTTTTGGCAAGCTGCGCAGCGTGGAAATCCCGAGCTTCGGGACGACGCTGCAGCCGGAGCAGACGGAGGCGATCGCGCTGAAATTGATCGGCGACAACGATCGGCTCAAAGCCGAACTCAAGTCCCACGGCTCGTGCGACACGAGCTACGCGCTGCCGAATATCGCGCGGTTTCGCGTCAATGTTTTCAAGCAGAACGGGAATCACGCGATCGTGATGCGCAAGCTCCCGACGCAGATTCCGTCGCTCGACGGGCTGAAGCTGCCGCCGGTTTTCAAGCAGATCGTGAAGGAAAAGAACGGACTCGTCTTTGTCACCGGAGCGACTGGTAACGGCAAGACCACGACGCTCGCGGCGATGTTGAACGAGCTGAACGGGAGGGAGGACATGCACATCGTCACGCTCGAGGATCCGATCGAATTTCTGCATCCGCATCGCCGCTGCACCTTCAGCCAGCGCGAGCTGGGCAAGGATTTTTCGGATTTCTCCACCGGTCTCCGCGCCGCGCTGCGGCAGGCGCCGAAGGTCATTTTCGTGGGTGAGATTCGTGACCGCGAGACGATGGAAATCGCGCTGCTCGCGGCTGAGACGGGCCATGTGGTTTACGCGACTTTGCACACGATCAGCGCGTCGCTTTCGGTGAACCGTATCCTCGGATTTTTCGGGCAGGAGGAGGAGGAGCAGACGCGGCAGCGGCTTGCCGATGTCCTCCGCTACATCGTGAGCCAGCGCCTCGTGCCGCGCGTGAATGGCGGGCGGTATCTCGTGACGGAAGTGATGGGAAGCAACCTGCGCTCGCGCGAGGCGATCCTGCTCGGCGAGTCGGAGATTCGCGACATCCACGAGATCATGGAAATGAACTCGCCCGCTGGCTGGCACAGTTTTGAGCAGTCGTTGCTCGCCGCTTTCAAAGACAAAAAAGTGACCGAGGAAACGGCGATACTTTACAGCGTGAACAAGAACGCGATGCGCACGGATCTCGATCTGGCGAAGAAGGAAATGTTCCCTGTCGAGGACATCGAGACGGGCCTGAAGCTCGACCGGCAGGCGCTGCACATGACGCAGGGCGCAACGCCACGGCTGATGTGAACAGCGGTCAGACGGCCGCGGTCGTCCGTTTTGCGGTGAGCTTCATCGCGACAAAATAGAGGACGCAAAAGAGCGCGACGAAGAGGATGAACCAGTGCGATTGCGCCTTGATCGCGGTGACCATTTTCGTCGGATCAGCCATCATGTCGGGCGTGATGGCGTGCGTGCCGAACCACGCGAGCACCCAGCACCACAGGAACGAACCGGCGATCGTCATCGCGCTGAACACCGCGAAATTCATCCGCACGATCCCCGCCGGAATCGAGATGAGATGCCGCACGACGGGCAGCAGTCGGGCGAAGAAAATGCCGCCCGCGGCGTAGCGCTGCACGAAGAGTTCTGCGCGCTCCAGCTTGGCCTCACTGACAAAAAAGAAGCGGCCGAATTTCACGATGACGAGCCGTCCGAGCCAGCGCGAAATCCAGTAAGTGATCGCCGAGCCGAGATACGATCCGAACGTGCCCGCGAACACGACGCCCCAAAAACTCATCGTCCCGTGCGCCGCCAGATATGCCGCGGGCGGGATGACGACTTCGCTCGGGACGGGGAAAATGGAACTCTCCATCGCCATCAAAACGACGACGCCGAGGTAGCCCCAATGCTCGACCCAACCGAACCAAATCGGGACGAGCGCGTGTAACCATTCGATGAGGCGGTGGAGCATAGGCCGCGTTGTTTAGACGTGCCGCGGAGGCCGGGCAAATGGTTCCTCGCCCGGCTCGTTGATTCGTGGAAGCGGCGATGCCGCCCGCGTCACATCGACATCCAGCGCAGGAGCATCGCGGTCGCGAGGCCACCGGCGGCGAGCTCGATGCCGGTCTGAAAACCGAGCGAGTGGAGGTCGAATTTGGGGAAATGAAGGTGGGGGCGTTTCATACAACTGAGGGGATTTAGCATCGGCCATGCCCCGCGGCAGCAGCGTGGGCGATTAGAAAATCTCGGCTTCGTCCGGGAAGCCCGAGTCGGTCCGAATCGAGTCGAGACGGCGCCGCTCGCCGCGCGTCGAGCCCGGGCCGATCACGACCCGGCTGACCAAACCGACCAGCGCCGGAACCGCCAGCAGCGCGCCGACTCCGAGCAAGGTCGCGGCCGTTGCCTTCTGTTTGGGGCGTCCCAATTTTCCTGCAAGGAGGAGGCCGACGGCGCAGCCAATGGCGGTTTGGGTGACGGCCAGCAGGCTTGATCGGACGAGTTCGGAGGGCTTGGAAAGAGGCATGGGAGTGCAGGCGAATTGACCGTGCTGCCGTGCAAATTGCAAGAATACGGGTGTCTCGAAATTCGTGCGCCAGGTTTCTGAAAGTCATCCTGAGCGAAGTGGAGCGAGAGCGGAACGCAGTCGAAGGACCTCTAACTATTTCCCCCAGCTACGCGCGCGTTCGGGGAAATAGTTAGAGGTCCTTCGACTCCGCTGCGCTGCGCTCAGGATGACGGGAAGGGGCGTCGCCACCTCGGACTCAACGCTTCCCAAAATTCACCCGAATCATTACTCATCCGGCTCCTCCGATGCCCACCCCACTTTACGTTTTGATCCTCGCCGGCGGCAGCGGTGAACGTTTTTGGCCCCTCAGCCGGAAGGCGCGGCCGAAGCAATTGCTCGCGCTTTTTTCCGAGGAGACGCTGCTCGAAGCGACACTGCGCCGGCTCGATGGGCTCGTCCCGGCGGAGAACATTCTCATCCTCACGAACACCGAACAGGAGGCCGCCGTGCGCGAGCTAGCGGCGTCGCTTCCGCGCGAAAACATCGTCGCCGAGCCCGCCAAACGCGACACCGCTGCGGCCATCGCGCTCGGGGTCAGTTGGATTTCCGCGCGCGCGGCGGACGCGACGATGATCGTGCTCCCGGCCGATCATCTCATCAAAGACGTCGCCGCTTTTCAGCAAACGCTGCGCGTCGCCGTCGCCGCCGCGGAGCAGACCGGCGACATCGTGACCATCGGCATTCAGCCGACTTGGGCGTGCCCCGGCTTCGGCTACATCGAGCAAGGGGCGGCGTTTTCGGTGAGCGACGCGGGGGGCGGTCCGGCGGTTTTCGAGGTCGCGTGCTTTCGGGAAAAGCCGAGCGCCGAGCTCGCGGAGACCTTCCTCGCGCAGGGTCATTTCCGTTGGAATGCGGGCATGTTCATCTGGCCCGTCGCGACCGTCCGCGCGGCGTTTGAGCGGCACGCGCCCGCGCTCGCGGAGTTCGTCGCGGCGGCGGGGAGCGCGAATGATTTCCCGACGTTTCTGTCATTGGCCTTTCCTCTGCTCCCGAAAATTTCCATCGATTACGCGATCATGGAAAAGGCCGAGCGCGTCCTGATGGTCGAGGCCGGGTTCGATTGGGACGACGTGGGAAGCTGGACGGCGATCGCGAAATACCTCGACGACCGCGGCGCGGGGAACGTCGCGAACAGCGCGGTGCAGGCGCTCGATTCCACCGGCAACATCGTCTTCTCCACGCAGAAAACGCACGTCGCGCTCATCGGCGTCAGCGACCTGATCGTCGTGCAAACCGCCGACGCCCTGCTCATCTGCCATCGCCACGAGGCCGAGAAAATCAAGCAGCTCGTCGCCGCCGTCCCGCCGGAATTGCAATGACCCGCGCGCTCGGCATCGACCTCGGCGAAGCCCGCATCGGCCTGGCGATTTCCGACGAACTCGGGATGCTCGCGCATCCGCTCGAGACCATCCGTGTGAAAGACGTGCGCGACCCGATCGCCCGCATCGCCGAGATCGCGGGGCGCGACAAAATCGGCACGGTCGTACTCGGGATGCCGCGCAACATGGACGGCAGCTACGGCCCCGCGGCGGAAAAAACGCGCGCCTTTGCCGAGCTGCTGAAAGCGCGCCTGCCCGACTGCCCCGTCAAGTTCTGGGACGAGCGCCTCACCTCCGTCGCCGCCCAGCGCGTCCTCCACGAGAACGGTCGCAACGTAAAGCAGAGCCGCGCCGTCATCGACCAGGTCGCTGCGCAAATGATCCTCCAAGGCTGGCTCGATTCGCAGGCCATGCTCGGCTGATCCGTGCGCCTCAAGCTCCTGATCGCCTACGACGGCCGGCCCTTCCGCGGCTGGCAAAGCCAGGCCACCGGCGACGCCGTGCAGGACCACGTCGAGCGCGCCTTCACGCGCCTTTGCGGCGAACGCATCGTCGTCCACGGTGCCGGCCGCACCGATGCCGGAGTCCACGCGCTCGGGCAGGTCGCGCACGTCGAGGTCGCCGACCAGCTCCCGCCCGATAAATGGCTCCCCGCCCTCAACGCCCACCTCCCGCGCGAAATCCGCATCATGCGCATCACCCGCCCGCCCGCCGACTTCCACGCCCGCTTCGATGCGCGCGGCAAGATCTACACCTACCGCATCTGGAATGCCGACGTCCTCCCCCCGCTCGAATTTGGTCGCGCCTGGCACTTCCCCAGCCCCGTCGATCTCCGCATCCTCGCCGACTGCGCCCGCATGGTCGAAGGGACGCACGACTTCGCCGGCTTCGCGGCCAACCTCGGCAAAAAGGAGCGCGACACCACCCGCACCATCTCCGAAGTCCGCATCCAAAAGACCGCCGCCCTCCTCATCCTCCGCTTCCACGGCGAAGGCTTCCTTTATAAAATGGTCCGCCTCCTCACCGGCACCCTCCTCCGCTGCGCCCAAGGCCGCGCCGACCCCGCGTGGATCGCCGCCCTTCTCGCGGGAAAAGGTCGTCCCAAGACCAGCTTCGCCGCCCCCGCCGAAGGCCTCTACCTCACCCGCGTCCTCTACTGAGCCGTCACCGGCGGCGCGCCCTTCGCCCTCACCACCACCGCAAACTGCTCATAGGAAAAAGTCACATTCGCCAGCCCCCCGACATACCGCAGCACCTCCGTCACCGGCACATTCGCCAGGCTTAGCGTCACCACCGTCGTCTTCATCGTCTCCTCCGGCACCTGTAGCACAAAGCTCAGCGGCACCTTCCCCTCCGTCACCTTCGCCACCTGCTGCTTCACATAATCCAGCGCCGACCCGAGCGTCGCTTCCTTGAAATTCACCTGCGGCAGGATCACCGCCGCAAGCTGCCTCTCCCGCTCCTTCGCCCCGCCCGCCTTCGGTGCCGCCGCCTTGATCCGCCGGAGAAACGTGATCGCCGTCTGATTGTGCGCATCCAGCGCATACACCATCTCGAACGCCCGCTTCGCCGTCTCCATGTCCCCCTTCTGATACGCCGTCTGCGCCTCCTTCAGCAAATCCGCCACCGAATCGGCCATCGCCGCCCCGGAGAGCAGCGTGAGAAAGGCGCAGGCGAGGAGGAAACGGGGGAGGTTCTTCATACCGCACACCAGTATCCCGCATCCGCGGAAAGTCACGCGGCCCCGCCGCCGCCCGCGTCTTCGTGGAAGATCACCCGTCCCAGAAACAATCACCGTCCCGGATAAAGATCACCCGTCTCGAAAACGCGCTCCCTCTCCTTCCGGTCATCTCGAGCGCAGCGCAGCGGAGTCGAAAGACCTCTTATACCATCTTGCCAAAATAAGCAGACGGGTTGCGGAGCGCCCGTCCCGGAGGGACGATCGGAAATTAGCCGGTGGCGTGAGCCACCGGAACC
>JAYVPW010000030.1:0-10154 GCA_043777315.1 Spartobacteria bacterium
GGAGGACGCCAAATCTGTGCTCCGCCTCATCGGTCGCGACTGGTTCCTCGCTCAACTAAACGCTATGCGGAAAACTCAGGTGTCTGTTTAATTTAAGCATATGGTATGACAATCTGTGACAAAATCCACCCAACCAAACGGCACTATATGACGATCAAAATCATTTTACTCTGATGCACCGCATCATATAGCGCGGTTTGTATCGGTCCGCGCGGGTTCAACTCCCCTCGCCTCCACCTTTTTTTTACTCCGTAGAGTCGCAGTAACCGGCTGATGAACAGGCAATCGCCGTCAGCCTTGGCCGCTGAGGGCTTCGATGGCGCGGCGGGTGGCGGAGGAGCGGTTTTCGAGGCCGAGTTTTTCGAAGATGTGGAGGACGTGTCGCTTCACGGTGGCTTCGCTGGGGCCGAGGATGGTGGCGATGGCGGCGTTGCTTTTGCCCTGGGCGAGCCAGCAGAGCACTTCGGCTTCGCGGGGGGAAAGTCCGAGCGCTTCGAGCACGGTCGGGTCGGCGAAATCGGGTGGCCCGCCGACCGGTTGCCGGCTCTGGCGCTCGAAGCGCGCGGCGACGGCGGCGAGGAGTTCGTGGCTGCCGACGGGTTTGATGAGGTAGTCGTCGGCGCCGAGGTTCATGCCGGTGCGGACGTCGGGGCGCTCGCCGCGCGCGGTGAGGAAAATGAACGGCACATTTGCGAGTGCGGGGTCGGCGCGGAGGGCGGCGAGCACGGCGAGGCCGTCGCAGCCGGGCATCATGATGTCGCACAAAATGAGGTCGGGTTTTTCCTGCCGGGCGAGCGCGATGCCGGCGAGGCCATCGGCGGCGGGGATGGCGCGGTATCCTTCGAGGGTGAGGAGTTCGCAGACGTTCGCTCGCATGGCGGGCTGGTCTTCGATGACGACGATTTTTTTCATGCGGAAAAAAGCGGGAGCCGCACGGTGATGGTCGTGCCGGCGTCCGGCGAGCTGTGGCTCTCGACGCTGCCGGCGTGGAGCTCGATCGCTCGGCGCACGATCACCCAGCCGAGTCCGGTGCCGGGAAGGTGAGTGGCGTTGGCGCCGCGGTGAAAGGGTTCGCCGAGGCGCGCGGCATCTTCCGGCGTCATGCCGATGCCGTGGTCTGCGATGGTGAAGAGGGCGTCGGAGCCGGCGCGCGCGATGGAGAATTCCACGGGCGCGCCGACGGGCGAATATTTCACGGCGTTGTCGAGGAGGTTGGAGAAAATATGCCGCAGCAGCACTTCGTCGGCGCGTGCGGGCGCGAGATTCGCGTCGGTTTTCAAAGCGATCGGGCAGCGGAGGTGGGTAGCGGAGGTGGCTTCATCGACGAGGCGGCGGGCGAGTGCGGGGAGGTCGCACGGCGCGGCATCGCAGACGGCGCGGCCGGAGTCGATGCGGCCGAGCAGCAGGATGTGCTCGACCATGTCGGCCATGCGGCGGGTGCTCGCGCGGATATTTTGCAAATGCTCGGCGCGCCGCTCGGGGCTCAGGCGCTCGGAGTAGTCGTGGAGTAGATCGGCGGACGAGAGGATGACGCCGAGCGGCGTGCGAAATTCGTGGGAGACGGTGTTCACGAAGGCAGATTTCAGGCGCACGATCTCGCGCTCGGCCGCGAGGGAGGAGTGCAGCGCGGCGACTTCGCCCTCCGCGGCGAGCTGCATCCGCGCCTGCCGCCAGGCGAGCCAGCCGAGCAGGAATGCGCCCGCATTTCCGCCCGCAAGAACGACCCACGCAATCCAGCGGCGGGACTGGCGGGCCACGAGCGGCCCCTCGGTGAGGATGAAGCGACGCCGGAGTCCGCCGCCGTTGAAGGCGAAGTTTTGGAGGTGAAAGCCGGACTGCGGTGCGGCATCGAAGGGGACGACGCGCCGCTCGATCAGGCCGGCGCTGCCCGGCGGCAGCGGGGCCTGCGAGAAGGCGTCCGCGTCGAACCAACCGACGGCGAAGCCGACCAATTCCTGGGCCGCGGAACTCCGGTGAACGGGCTGCACCAGCAGCACGCCGCCACCGGGCAGGGGCGGTGCGGGCAGCCCTTCGCGCAAACCGCGCGCCGCCGCGAAGACCTCGCGCAAACCCGGCGTCGCCTCGGCATCCACGCCCTCTGCGAGTGGTTCGCACGGCCCCGCGGAGGCCAGCCAGCGCACCGGTGCCCGGCCTGCGGCGTCGGGCGCGGGGATGAAGGCGAGCGCGCGGAAATACGGAAACCGGGTGCGCCATTCGGAGGCCGCGACGGCGCTGCGCCACGCTCCTTCCTGCGCCGGGCCATCGACTCGTGACGCCCGGCCGAGTTCCTGCAGGAGGATGCGGTATCGGCTCGATTCGTGACCGAAGAAGTCGCGGAAAACGGTGGCCCCTGCCTCGAATCTTTGAAGGTCGTCGCGTTCGGCATTCGCGCGCAACAGCCACGCCAGCAGGCACGCGGTGCCCGCGAAAATGAGCGCAACCGCCAGCACCAATGACGGGCGGCGGAGGGTGGCGGGACGGGAGTTCACGCTGACGATCGTCCGCGATGCGCGCGCCGGTGGAAATGCGCCTTTCGGTGCATTGGCAACTGATCGGCCCGCCCGCAATGTGGCCGCCATGAACCGCCTGATCGTTGCCGCACTTTGCGCGCTCGCGTCCACCGCGCAGGCCGTGACTTACGATGTGGGTCCAGGCTTTCCAAAGACGACACTCAGCGCGGTGCCCTGGGCCTCGCTCGCACCGGGGGACATCGTGAACATCCACTGGCAGGCGGGCGGCTATCACGAGAAAATCCTCATCTCCACGCAGGGCACTGCGGCGCAGCACATCGTCATCCGCGGGATCAACGATCCGAGCACCGGCAGCAAGCCGATCATCGACGGACAAAACGCGCTCGAAGCGGCGAACATCAATTACCGCTCCACCGTTTTTTCCACGCTCGGCGTCGTCGTCATTTCGCGCCGCACGGGGCCGGTGTATTCCTACCTTCCCGCCTACCTTGATTTTGAAAATCTCGACATCCGCAATGCGCGCGGAAACTTCACGGACTACGCGGGGACGACGGCGACGTATCTCACTTTCGCCTCTGCCATTTACGCCGAGGTCGTGCAGCACCTCGCGCTGCGCGACTGCGACATCCATGACTCGGGCAACGGCCTTTTCATCAACTCGAAGAACGACTCCCTGCAGGAAATGTCGAAGGACATCCTCGTCGAGCGCTGCCATTTCTATAACAACGGCAGCGCGAATAACTACGGCACGCACAACAGCTACACGGAGGCCGACGGGATCACTTACCAATACAACTGGTTCGGCCCGCTGGTGACGAATTCGGGCGGGCAGTCCATCAAGGATCGCTCGGCGGGCACGGTGATCCGCTACAACTATTTCGAGAACAACTACCAGGTGTCGGGCATCACGCTGCACCTCGTGGACACACAGGGATTGACCACGATCGCGGCCGATCCGGCTTACAAGAAGACCTATGTCTATGGGAACGTGTTCGACTCCACGGGGCCGCTCGATCAGCTCCTCATCTACGGCGGCTCGCAGGGGAATTACGCGCTCTATCGCCACGGCACGCTCTACTTTTACAACAACACTGTCCTGGATCGCTGCAACCATGCGGCCTGCAGTGACACGACGCTCTTCACGCTGCCGAAGCTCGCGGAAACCGGCAATTCGCCGGCCCTCGAAATCGTGGACTGCCGCAATAACATCTTCGCCTCGCTGCCGACCACATCCGGGCTGACGGGGCCGACGCTGCACTTCCTCTACACCGACGCGGGCGCGACGGTGAACCTCGGCGCGAACTGGATTTCGCCGAACTGGTGCGACGGCTCGCCGGTGGTGAATTCCATTTTCAGCGGCAACGTGACCGGGCAGGCGAACGTGCTCACCGGCTCGTCCACGAACAGCGCTGATCCCGGATTTGTGAATGTGGCCGCGCGCGACTTTCATCTCGCCGCGGGCGCGAATGCGATCGATGCCGCGCTGGCGCAAAGCCCGCAGGTCGCGGGCAGCTTCGACGTGACGGAGGAATACATCCAGCCGTTCACGCACGCCGCGCGGCCGAGCTTCGGCAGCGCGATGGATCTCGGCGCGTATGAAAGCAACGCCGCCGCGGGTCTGCCCAATGCGACGCCGCAGCATGGCGCGGTGCAGTTGAATTTTGCGCGCCTCTCGTTCAGCGAAGGCGCGGGGACGGTCACGCTCACGGCGCTGCGCTCCGGCGGCAGCGCGGGGGCGGTGACGGCGAGCTACGCGTTTTCCAGCGCCACGGCGACGAGCGGCGCGGATTTCATCGGCACGAATGGCACGGTCACTTGGGCGAGCGGCGACACGACGCCGAAGACTTTCCAGGTGCAGATCGTGGACGACACGATCGTGGAAAATGCCGAGTCCTTTTACGTGACGCTCGGCGTCGCCTCGGGCGGTGCGGTGCCCGTCACGCCGATCTATGGCACGGTCACGATCAACGACAACGACTCCAGCCCGCCGCCGCCCGCGGGCTCGCTGCAATTCAGCGCGCCGACGCTCAGCGTGAACGAGGGCGCGGGCAGCGCGACGTTGAGCGTGACACGCACCGGCGGCAGCACGGGCGCGGTGAGCGTGAACTATGCGACCGCTGCGAGCACCGCGACGAGCGGCGCGGATTTCACCGCGGCGAGTGGCACGCTGAATTGGGCCACCGGCGATGCGACGGCGAAGACGATCACGGTTCCGATCATCGACGACGCGATCGTCGAGGGAAACGAGACCTTCAACGTGACGCTGAGCGGCGTCGCGGGCGGCGCGTTGCTCGGCACGGCGACGACGACGGTGACGATCATCGACAACGACATCGCCGCGCCGCCGCCGAACGAAACGATCCTCGCGCTGACCGCAGGCAACAACCTTCTGCGCTTCAGCAGCAACGCGCCGGGCACGATCCTCTCTACGCACGCGATCACCGGATTGCAGGCGAACGAAAGCATGCGCGGCCTCGCCGTGCGCCCCTCGACTGGCGAGCTTTTTGGCGTCGCCACCGTGAGTCCGTCCGCGGGCGTGATCAGCAGCAGCACGCTCTACGTCATCAATCCGATCACCGGCGCCGCGAGCGTCATCGGCAGCGGGCCGTTCACGCCGACGCTCACGAATGCGTCCATCGATCTCGGCTTCGATCCGAGCTCGGATCAGCTCCGCATCGTCGGCAGCACGGGGCAAAATCTGCGCCTGAACGCGGGCACCGGCCTCGCGGTCGCGGCGGACACTGCGCTCGCCTTCGCCGCGGGCGACGCGCACGCGGGCGCAGTGCCCGCGATTGTCGGCGGCGATTACTCCGGCAGCCGCACGTTTTTCGCGATCGAGAGCGCGCTCGATCTTCTCGTGCGCGTCGGCACCACGACCTCCGCCAATGGTGGCCAGCTCAACACCATCGGCGCGCTTGGGATCGACACTTCGGGCCAAACCGGCCTCGACATTTCCCGCGTCACGGGCACCGCCTTCGCCGTGCTCACCGGACCCGGCGCGGTGTCGTCGTCGCTTTACACCCTCAATCTCGCCACTGGCGCGGCCACGCTCATCGGCACGATCGGCGGGGCGGAAGTGATTCGCGACCTCGTGGCCATGCCGTCGGGCAGCCTCGCCTTCAGCAGCCCGGCGTTTTCGATCATCGAGGATCAAGGCAGCGCGACCATCGGAGTCACGCGCGCGGGTGGATCGAATGGCGTCGTCACCGTGAACTTCGCGACGAGCGACGGCACCGCGAACGCCGGCAGCGACTACACCGCCGCGAGCGTCACCCTGAGCTGGCAGGACGGCGAAGTGGGCGTGAAGACCTTTGCCGTGGCCATCGTGAATGACACAGTCGTCGAGGGCGACGAGACCGTTTCACTCGCTCTCAGCAACGTCACCGGCGGCGGTGTGCTGGCCGCGCCGGCAAGCGCCACGCTGGCGATCCACGAAAAACCATTCGACGCGTGGAAACTCGCCAATTTCGGCGCAGCCTCGAATAACCCGCTCATTGCCGGGAGCCTCGCGGACCCTGATGGCGACGGCCTTTCCAACCTCGCCGAGTATGCATTGGCCCTGGATCCGCTGAACGCCGACGCCGCAAAAGCGCAAGTCCTCGGGACACAAAACGGCGCGCTCTCATTAACCTTTACCCGGCCGACTAACCCTACCGGCATCGACTACCTGATCGAAGTTTCCAGCGACCTCACCGCGTGGACGCCCGGTTCCTTTTATAGTTCTGCCGGCGACGTGCCCAACACCGCGGTGACCACAGAGCTAGGACGTTTCCAGTCTGGCGGCCTGGAAACAATCGTCGTCGGCGACCATGTCCCTTTCCTCAACAACCCCGCGCACTTCATGCGCCTCCGCCTCACGCTGCCCTAGCTCAGCTTCTTCTCACAAAGACACACATACCCCAATGAACAACTCCACCCGCTTCCTCACCATCGCGGTCGCCCTACTCAATAAGTAACCAACAGCGACACGCCACCATGAAAACACGCACTTTTGCTCAAATCGAAATCCTCGAAAACCGCATCGCTCCTGCCGGAGTTCCATTTGCGGCGTTCGCGACGGACATCAATACCAAGCTCATTGCCATTCAGGCCGGTGTGGATACGTCCGTGCTCATCGCCAGCAACATCCCGGTCGTCGGAGGGAAAATTACCGAGGCTGCCCGGCTGTTTGATAGCTTCGCGAACCAACTGGAGAACGCGCTGACGCTACTTGGCGATGGGCCGAGTGACCTGCAAATCCAGACAGCGATTTTCAATGTGATTGGGCCAAACGGGCTGCTGGGCGCAGAGGGGCTGCTTGGGAACAATGACGGCATCCCCGGAATCACCAAGAGCGATGTGGTGATCAACCACAACCCCGGACTGTATGACGACACTGCTGACAACTTCACCTCCATCGATCTGCATCTCTTAAGAACTGCCACACTCGTCTCGGCGCAAGGGAGCTTCGACATCGGGCTGAAGTCTCTGCCTTTCGAGGTTTCGGCGACGGGCGGCGTGGATGTGATCTTTGGTTTTGATTACAGCCACTTGAAATTTTCCTACGGTGTGAACAGCAAGTTTCACTTCGATGCCACCACGCCGGATGAGCTGAGTGTGAGCATCACTGCGAGCCTGCACCCCGGCTCAAATCTCAAGGCGACCGTCGGCTTTCTCAATGCGCTCATCACGGATAATCCGAGCGCACCCACGACTCTCACCGCCGGATTTCTCGTGGATGTGAAGACCTCCAGCCCGACCTCCAATACGCTGATCGCGCCGACCTTTAAGTTCACCGGTGAGGCCAGCGTGAACCTCAAAGTGGACGCGGGGATCACGAAAGAACTGCCCGGCATCGGCGCGGATTTTTCGCTGCATTGGGGTGGGCCGAGCACGCCGGGGAACGCGACGGATAGTTTTGCCGCGCCGACCGTGGAATTCCAAAACGTGCGCGTAAATCTCGGCTCCGCGATCAGCACCATTGCCGCGCCGATTGTTGATATTTTGTCAACGGTCCTCAAACCCGTGCAGCCAGTCGTGGATTTCATCACCGCGCCGATCCCGGTTCTTAGCGATCTCAGCCACGCGCTCGGACAGGGCGACATCACACTGCTGGGCATCGCGGACCTTGCGCAGAGCGAGATTCCCGAGGGCTACAAGGAGTTGTTCACCGTCGCTTCCGCAGCCGTCAAAGTGCTAAAGTTTGTGGAGAAAATTCAGAACACCGAGGAGGGCGGAATCTCGCTCCCTGTCGGCGGTTTCTTTGCCGCTGCGGAGTCGGACAACGGCCAGGACTTGCGCATCACAGCGGCGGCGAAAGCCGCCGGCACTGCGCTCAACAACAAAGACATCTCGAGTCTCGTGCCCGCAGGATTTGCGGCTTTCGATGCCAATGCCGCGATCAATGCTCTCGGCCTCGAAAACACCTCTCTCGGCCAGGAACTCAAGGACACGTTGGATTCTTTCCTGCACCCGAACGGCATCACCTATTCCTTCCCGTTCCTCGACCATCCAGAGCAGGCGGTTTTCGGGCTTCTGCTGGGCCGCGATGCCACGCTTTTTACGCTGGATGCAAAGCTCAAAGTGAAGGCCAGTTTCGCCCAGAGCTACCCCATTGCGCTCGGCTTTAGTGTTGGCTTTGCCGGAACGGCCACGGTCGATCTGCAACTCCATCTCGGCTACGACACTTTTGGCATCCGCGAGGCGCTCACGGATATTTCAAATAATGTAGGTGCCGGGCTTGTCGTTCTCGATCTCCTCGATGGCATCTACATGACGACGGACACACACGCGCATCTCGATGCGAACATCGCGGCGACGGCGGGGCTGGATATTGGCATCGCGAGCATCCAGATCGAAGGCGGCGTCGCGCTCGGCATCCACATTGATCCGCCGACGGAGGCGCAAATGATGCCGAAGGATAATGACCCGACGAAAATTCACTTCCGCAAGGAACTGACTGATCGTCTTTTCAATGTTGAGGGCAGTCTCGATGCCTTCCTCGATGTCGTGGCAAAGGTCGGCATCGGCCCACTCAGCATCTCGAAGCACTTCGACATCGCGCATGTGAATATCCTGAATTTCGGCACCAACGCGTTCATTCCAAATCCCTTCTCGCCACCGGTGGACCTGCACCTCGCGACCTCTCACGCGGAAGATCAAAATGTGCCGGAAGGCACGCTGCGGCTCAACGTCGGCGCGGACGCAGTGGGGCGCGGAGTTAGCGAGGGAGTGACTTCGGAGAACTACCAGGTCTTTGTCGGCGGCAAGCCGGATGAAATCACGGTGGTCGCTTTCGGCTACGCGCAGTCTTTCAGCGGCATTCACCACATCATCGCGGATGCGGGTGATGGGAATGATTCCATCATCTTCAATTCGGTGAATGAAGATGCGCCGATGACTGCCGACGTGAAGATCATCGGTGGCGATGGCAACGATCAGCTCGCCTACCACGGCACCGGCGCGGCGACGCTGCTGGGCAGCACTGGCGACGACGTGCTCATCGGTGGCGCGGGTGTGAATTACCTCAATGGCGGCGAGGGCGACGATCATCTCACCGGCGGCGCGAGCACGAATCACCTCGGTGCTTTCATGCTGAATGCGGTGAGTTATTTGGAGAATGGGAACGATAAAATCCGGGGCGGCGATGGCCTCAACTTGATCGACGGCGGCGGCGGCAACGACGCGCTTTTCGCCGGAAAGACCGACGGCGACATCCTCATCGGCGGGCTCGGCGACGACCAGTTCACCGCCAACATCGGCAAGTCCAGTTTTCTTGGCGGGCAAGGCGATGACACCTTCCTGTGGAAGGCTGGCGATGGCCGGCCAAACGTGCTCGATGGCGGCAATGACCGGCTGGAAATCAACACGCTGTCCATGGATGGCAGCATTTCCGACGACACGGTGGTGCTTTCTAAAAACTCATTGGTCGTCAACAACACGACCGTGAAAGTCGCGCTCGTCATGGGGAGTCAGAACTTCAACTTCCCGGCGAAAAGCATCCACAACTTCTACCTTGAAGGTGGCGCGGGTGCGGACCATCTCACCGTCAATTCACTCGCTGGCACCACGGCCATCGATGTCGGGCTCAACCTCGGCGACGTGCTCCGGGACAAGCTGCTGCTCGGCGACGGCGTGGCGGACGTCATCCTCGTGAATGGCAACACGATCAGTGACACCGCGCAGATTCGCGCGGAGCAGGTGCAGATCGCTGGCTTCGGTGGCCACGATCCAATCATCGGCGGCGTGATGAAACTCACCGGGCTGCCGAGCAGTCTGCCAACTCAGCCAGCGGCCACTTACACCGTGCGCCTCGCCAACGTCGCGGATGATTTCACCTACAGCTCCGGCGGCGGCAACGACCAGACGACCATCTTCTCCAATACCGGCCCGACCCGCATCCTGGCCGGCGCGGGGAACGACGGTGTGACGATCGTCGCGAAGACCAACGGCAATCCGCTCGACCCGTTCGACCCGGCAAATCCCAAAGACTACATCTCGCCCGTGAACGTCGATTTCGGCACGGGACTCAACACGATCTTCTTCCAGGAATCGGAGGCCCTCATCGCCGAAACCATCGACCTCAGCAGCACGCAGTATCACAGCATCCTAGTGTGGTGAGCGATTAGTTCGTGCAATAACAGGTGCGGTGTGAGAAAGGAGGCTCATGCCGATTGGACGACCGATGATGCCACTGCTTTTGAA
>JAYVPW010000031.1:0-10135 GCA_043777315.1 Spartobacteria bacterium
GCCCGCTCACAGGCCGAGTTGTTTGGATTTTTTTACCAGAAAATCGACCTTTACAGTCAACTCCCCGATCTTCGATTGCAGCTCCGTGCGCTCCCGCTCAAAACTCTCCGCAGCCTGCTTGGGCGCGTCCTTATCGAACACCCCGACGACGCCGTCCGTGAGCGTCTTCTTCCAGTCCGTAACTTGCTGCGGATGGACGCCATATTCGCCCGCGATTTGACTGGCAGTTTTATTCCCCTTTATCGCCTCTAAAGCGACTCGGGCTTTGAATGCGGCTTCATGCCGTTTTCGTGTTTTCTTCATGTGGGTGGTTGGTGGTTATTTCTTGTGTGGTTTCCCCCCCACTCCACCTCCATTTTATAGCTTAACCCCCGGCCCGATTTTCGGGGTCCAGCTCACTGCGCGATAGAAGGGAGCTTCGGCGATCCGAGAGGACATTGATTGGCCCTTACGGCCAGGTGAGCAGGTCGTAGCGATAGACTTGGCTGCGGGGCTCGAGGAGGAAGCGGAGGAAGATCAGGGCGGCGAGATCGTCGTAGCTGGCGGAGTTGGCGAGCTCGAGGTTGGCGCCGAGCTGCCAGCGATCGCTCAGGGAAAGCACGGCTTGGAGGCGCGCGGAGAGCACCAGCGAACTCGCGCTCGTGCCGGGATACTCGCGGCCGTCGGAATTCTGCGGGAAGAACGGGGCGGCGGCCTGGCGGTTCATCTGGCCGCCGATGCCGAGGTGCCCGGCCAGGAGCGCGCGCCGGCCTTCGGCCGTTTGGAAGTTCACGTCGAGGCTCGCCTCGACGATGTGCTCGGGGCTGAAGTAGCCGCCGTGGCCGGTCGTGAAGTGGCTGAGGTTTTGCTCGTAGCCTTCCCACGAGACACGCGGGCCGATGCTGGCAAAGCGGAAGCCCGCGAAGTGCAGATCGCGGCTGAGGCCGAGCGTGGCGCCGGCGTGGCCGTTGCCCTCCACATTCCTGCCGAAGAGGTAGCCGGCGAGGACGTGCGCGTTGAAGCCCCAGTCGTGGCCGAGATCCTGAAAGGTGGAAACCTGCGCCGAGGCATCCTCCACGCGGCCCCACGCACGGCCGGTGTAGGGGTCGCGGATACCCGTGTAGGAGAGGATGCTTTCGCGGATCGGCTGCACGCGAACCTCGGCCCGCACTTCGCCGTGCGCGGTCTGCTGCGTGAGCTCGATGCGGCCGGTCGGGAGCGGCGATACGGGGCCACCGATGGGTGTGCTGCCGAGCTCGACGCGCCAGCTCGTCCAGCCTTCGTGCCGGAGGGCGAGCATCGGTGCGATCAAGGCATCGAGCGAAGTCGTCGCTGCAAATCGTGGGTTGCGAGGGGATGTGGGAAAGGTGCCGACGGGCGTGGCGCGGGCGAGCGCGCCGGCATCGAGCTGGAGCGCCTGCACGGAGGCCGTCAGGTCGCTGCTCCAGACCTCGGGTGCGCGGAGTTCGGCGACGGTCAGCGC
The DNA here is from genome assembly GCA_043777315.1 of Spartobacteria bacterium. Lineage (GTDB taxonomy): Bacteria > Verrucomicrobiota > Verrucomicrobiia > Chthoniobacterales > Chthoniobacteraceae > CAIURC01. Next base: position 1,463 of record JAYVPW010000031.1, read on the forward strand.
GGTCGTGGCGAGCTGGCTCAGGCCGCTCTCGCCCGACTTCGAGCGCGCGCCGGCACCGACGGCGAGCGCGGGAGGGAGGTAGTGGCGCGCGGGATATTCCGTCGCCGGAGCGGCCGCGGCGGCGGCCATGAGCAGGCCGCGGCTGGCGAGATCATCGGCGGTGCGTTGGCGCGCCTGGCGGTCGAATTCCGCGAGCAATTCCGTGAGCCGCGCGCTCGGCGGCAGCGCGCGCAGGGGCTCGATGCGGCCGATCTTTTGCGAGCTGTAAAAGAGCCCTTCGGCCACGCTGCGGTCGATGTGCCGGTCGCGTGCGCTCGGCGCGGGGCCGACGGTGGAAGGTGCCACGGGATTCTGCTGGAGGAGCATGAGGAGCGGGCCGCTGAGCTCCTGGGCGACGGCCTCGGCGTGCGCGCGGTGGCCTGCTTTGGAGGCGCTGTAGAAGAACCCCGTGGCGGTTTCCTCATCGGCGTGCTCGCGGTAGAGCGTCTCGAAAAGCGGCTCGGCCTTGCGCGCGTCGCCGAGGTTGAAATGGTCCCAGCCGCGCATGGTTTGCTCCCCACGCGTGAGCGGTCGGCGGGCCTCGAGCTGGGCCAGCAGCGTGAGGCTGGCGGCGTATTTTTTCGCCTGTTGCAAATGGCCGGCACGGATCGCGAGCGCGGCTTCGCGCAGTTGGTTGAACTCCTCGTCGGCAGGATACCGCGCCGCCGACTCGAAGCCGAAAACCGCGCCGAGCGGACCGCGCGTGCTCCGGGCCAACGCTTCGACTGCGGCGAGGCGCCCTGCGCTGGCGCCGCTGTAGAAAAGGCCTCCGGCGGTCGAGACGTCCGGCCGGGCGCGGTAGAGCTCGGCGAAGGCCGCGGATGCCTCGGCGTGGTGGTTGGAACGGAAGAGCGCCCACGCCCGCAGCGTGGCCTCGTCCCGGCGCAACGGGCGGTATTTGCCGAGCTCCGCGAGGTGGCGGAGGACGGCGGCGTGGTGGCCGGCCTCGTCGGCCCGGGCCACGAGCGCGCGGAGCGCATCGGCGGCGACGGAGCGGAATTCCGTGTGCAGGCCGGTTTGGAGAAAGGGCCCGGCGATTTTCAGGGCCACGTCGGGCTTGCCCTCCAGCACGGCGAGGAGGGCGAGGCCGTGTGCGGCGTATGGGTGCCCCGGCGCCCAGCCATCCGCCCGCTCGAACCATGCGCGGGCGGCAGCGGTGTCGCCCTGCCGAAAGTATTTCCAGCCGCGCCCCACGGCTGCCGCCACGTCCCGCTGGGCGCGGATTTCGTCATCCGTCATGGCGTCTTGCTCCGAAACCAGCGCTGCTTCCGGCGGCGGGAGGACGTGCCTTTGCTTCTGCGAAGTCGCCACTGGCTCCAGGTGGCCGGCGGGCTGGGCGAGGGCCGTGGCCGCGAGGGCGCAGGTCGCAGCGGCAGCGAGCGCGAGGACGGCGCTAGGGTTTGCTTTCGACTTCGGGTGATGTGCCATGATGCTGTTTTTTGAATCGGCGCAGGAGTGCCAGCGTCAGCCACGCAAAGACGCTCAGCAGCACGACGAGAGTGCCCATCCAGATCCACGGATATTGCGAGAAATAGAATTCGATGCCGATGAATGGATTGATCGTGCCGACGTGGAACGATGAGCCGAGCCGGCGTGCCGAGAGCGACTCGGGCGTGCTCTGCCAGACTGCGGCATCGCCTTGAAACCGATCCCACAGGTCCGGACCGATCATCGTCTCGACGCGCTGCGCCAGCAGCTCGGGCGTCTGCGCGGTGACGACCCACGCGACCTTTTTCGCTGCGAGCGGAGACTCGAATTGCAGCGTCAGCCCGAGCTCGCCGAGGCTGCCGGTTTGCGTGAGGTCGGCGACCCACGGCGCGTCGGATTTTTCCGGTGTGCGCACGGGGTAGCCGAGCTTTTTCCTGAGCTGGCCGAACCAGCCGGGGAGCGTCTCGCGCATGAGCGGCGCGCCGGGCGCTGGGTGCTTCACCGTGCCGCTCTGGCCGAGCTGCACCGGCGCGGCTTTCATCAGCCCGGGGTCGAGCTGGGCAGCGGAGCCGATGACGAGGAGGTGCTTTTTCGAGCGCGGGAGCTGGGTGGAAATCTCGGTCTTGGACAGCGGGTAGCCGGCTTTTTGCGCGAGCTTGGCGAGGAGCATCCACGCGGCGGCTGCGGTGTGGAAATCGGCGTCCGCCACCTGCACGGCGAGACCGGAGCCATCGGGTTCGGCGAGCTGCGGAAAGGCGGCGCGCGCGGTGTAGCTGAGGTCCGGCAGCGCGGCATAGCGGGAGACTCCCGGCAGCTCGATCCGCGAGTCGGCAAAGAGCGAGAAGAGAAGATTTTCCTCCTGGATCGCCTCGCAGTGGCCGGTGATGAGCGGCATCATCTGCGGCGAGAATTCGATCACGTTGCGGCCCGGCAGCATCGAGCGCAGGGGGATGCCGACGCGGTAGTTGCGGAAGACGCCGTCGGAGTCGCCGCCGATGGGAATGGCGCGTTCGTAGAGACCATTGAGGAGAATGTTCACGACGGAGTCGGCGCGCATGCGAGTGCCGTGGGTGAAGTGCAGGGCGAGGGCGATCTCGGTCTGTTCGTTCGCGTAGTAGTCGGGCGAAATATCGAACTCAATCTTCACGTCGCCGGCCCGCATGCCTTTGAGCGTCTTGCTCGCGAAGCCGAGGTCGGAGAAGTGGTAGGAGCTGCTGGGCTCGAGCGTCCGTGCGGTCAGCCCGCGCACGGCCTTTGGCTCGGCGAGCGCGTCCACGCGGGTCGAGGGTGCATCGGGAAAAGGAAAGGCCAGCAGCGTGAAGGCGCGCACTGCGCGGCTCACCTCGGCCTCGTCGCGGCCGGAGAGCACGAGGAGGAAGCGCGTGGGATCCTCCGGCAAGGCGTGGATGGCGAGGAAGGCGCCCTGGATTTGCGCGAGGTAATCGGCCGGCAGCCGCGCGGCGAGCTGCTTGCGCGTGCCGGCGAGCACGTTGTCGGTGGCGGGATCGATCGCCGCCGAGCAGGTGACGTGGAGCGGGAGGTATTTGAGCCGGAGGGCGGCGCCCTCGGCGATGAGTGCGCCCCACTGGAGCTGCGCCGGGGACAGCGCGCCAACGGCCGGCAGCGCGATGTGCAGGGGGAGGGCCTGCCACTGCTTCGGGTCGAAGAGATCGTCGAGCTCCGAGAGCTTCGGCGTGAGTGGGAGTGGCGTGGATTGGATGATCAGTTTCGAGGCGACGGGATTGATTTGCGTCCAAAGCTCGGGTGCCGAGGGGTCCTCGCATTCGTCGGTGTAGTGCTGCGCGGCGGCGAAGCGCAGCTTGTTGTAGCCGAGCGCGAAAAGGTTCGCGGGCAGGCGGACGTCGAGCGCTCCCTCGGGCCGCTGGGGATCGAGCCGCGCCTGCGCCAGCACCTGCTCGCCGAGGAAGACGGCGAGCTGCGAGCGCTTGGCGAGCAGCGAGATGGAGTTGGTCCACTCGATGTGAAGCTGCGCGGCATCGACTCGAGCCCGCCGGGTGATGGGGATCGTGAGCTCATACTCGCCGCGCGCGTTGCGCAGCATCATCGGCTCCTGCTTGAGCATGAAGCGGCTCAGCGGCAGCTCCTGCGCGACCTGTCCCGGCTTCACCTCCGGGAGCGCCCGCGCGGCGGCTTTGGCCGGCGAAGGCTCCGGTTCGGCGGGAGCCGGCGGGGCCGCTTGTGCGAGCGCGGTGAGGGCCGTGAGCGCAAGGGCGAGGAGGGTGCGGAGGGTGCGGAGCGGATGCGGGGTGGTCATGAAAAAGGAAGCTCTGGCTTCAGGATGAAGCTGCGGACTGAGGCCAGCGCGCGCTTCACCGCGAGCCAGGCGGCGGTCGTTTGATCGACGAGGAGTTTCCAGAAATGCTCGGTCGAGAAGCGCAAGCCCAGCCCGGCCAGGAGCAGGAGGCTGCGCCACACGCCCATCTTTTGCTCGCGCCGCTCCTGGAAGGTGATCCAGCGCTGGCTGTGGCCGGTCACGAGCGAGACTTTCTCCGAGGCCTCCGCGCCGCTGCGGTGCTCGAATTCCACGCCGAGAAAGGGCTTGCCTGCGTCGAGCCGCTGGCTGCGCACGAGCACATGAAATTCGCAATCCTCGCCCGTGGCCATTTTCAGCCGCACGCGCCCGCGCTCGCCGACGAGCTGGCCGGCCGGCGCCGCATCGAGCACCGCGCCGACGCCACCGAGCGAGATGTCGCCGATGCCGCCGGTGAGCGTCTGGCCCCCGAGCAGCAGCTCGAGCGTGCCCGCCACGGCCATGCGCGGCGTGGCGCGGCGTTGCTTGCGCTCGAGCAGCGCGCCGATGGCGCTGAGCAGTAGGATGAGATTCAGCCCCGTCCAAAATAGCGAGACGATGACGGAGTATGCCTCCTTCGGGTGCGTGAGGATGCGTTGGATGCCGAAGAATGGCGCGACCACGGTGAGCGCGAGGACAACGTAGAACGGCTTGGCGAGGGGCGAGATGAAGTCGCGGTCGAGCGTTTCGCCCTTGGGCGTCACATTAAAAGTGGGGGCGCGCGGTTTCATGAAAACTTCGATGATTGCCGGCAGGCAGTAGAAGGACTGCATGAGCTCGTAAAGCTCCGACACCCACGACCAGCGGACGTGGCCGAAGAGGAAGTGCGAAGTAAGGATCACCGCGGCGACGTGCGGCACGGTGTAGGCGAAGAGCTCGACCGGCCCCGCGTCGAAAATCCGCAGCCCGAAAAAGAGCAGCGCCAGCGGCGCGAGGAGGAAGGCGATCCGCGTGTAGGGGAAGAACCAGAAGAAGCAACTGTTCACGTAACAGAGCCGCTGATAGAGCCGCAGCCCCTTCAACCGCAGCGGGTTTTTCAAAAGAAAAATCTGCACCATGCCCTGCGCCCAGCGGGTGCGCTGGAGGATGAAGCCGCCAAAGGTTTCCGGCGACAGCCCGGAGATCATCGGCCGGGCGATGTAGGCGCTGTGGTAGCCGCGGGCGTGCAGGCCGAGCGCGGTCTCGGCGTCCTCGGTGATCGTCTCGCCAGCGATGCCGCCGACCTCCATGAGGAATTTGCGCCGCAGCAGGGCCGCTGAGCCGCAGAAGAACGAAGCGCCCCAGAAATCGAGCCCCTTTTGGATCACGCGGTAGAACATTTCATTCTCGCTCGGCATCGAGTCCCACGTGCCGAGGTTGCGCTCGATCGGGTCGGGGTTCAGGAAAAAGTGCGGCGTTTGGACCAGGAACATCTTCGGGTCGCGCAGGTGCCAGCCGACGGTGTTTTTCAGAATGTCGGTCGTCGGCACGTGATCGGTGTCGAGGATGAGGATCAACTCGCCGCTGGTGTGCTCCATGAGGGCGGAATTGATGTTGCCGGCCTTGGCGTGGAGATTGCGCGCGCGGGTGAGGTAGCTCGCGCCGAGTCGGCGGCAGAGCGCCTTGAGCTCGATGTTCCGCTGGAAGGCCTGCTCGGCCTTGCGCGGGTCCTTGTCGTTGCGCTTCTGCTCGGTCCCGCCGTCGTCGCACAGGCAGACGCGGAAGCGCTCCTTCGGGTAGTCGATCCGCAGCGCGGCGCGCATCGTCACCTCGATGAGCTCCGTCGGCTCGTTGTAGGTCGGGATCAGAACATCGACCGTCGGCCACTCCTGCGGATCGCCCGTCAGCTCGACCGGCTGGCGCTCGAGCGGGTGGATATTCACGAAGATGCCGAGCAGATAGACGACGATGCCGTAGAGCTCCGCGACGTAGAGCGCCACGGCCAGGGTGAAGCTGATCGGCTCGTGGAAGACGACCGTCGTCATCGTCCGCCAGCACCAGTAGCGGAGCGAGACATACGCCGCCAGAAACAGGAAGAAGAGCCGCGCCACGCCGCGGAGCTGGAAGCGCTTGAAGACCAGCAGCACCACGACCGCAAGCAGCCCCAAGACGAGCTGCGCGGCGGCATCCACCGGGTTCGCCACCAGCACCAGCAGCAGCGCGCCGAGCCCGCACCAGACCGCGAATAAACCGTGCTCTCCGAGCCATCGCCCCGCGCTGCGGCGGAGCGCGACGAGCCCCCCGAGCGCCGAGCTTTTCACGGGGCTTTCGCCGCCTCCACCGGCGACGCAACCGGCGCCGGACGGCCGATGTAGTAGCCCTGCGCGTAATCCACCCCGATCTTGCGAACCGTATCCAGCACGCGCTCGTCCTCGACACTTTCGGCGATGGTTTCGAGGTCGAGCGCGTGCGCGATCATGTTGATGGCTCGGACGAAGGTCTGGTTCGGCACTTCGCCCGCGAGGTCGCGCACGAACGAGCCGTCAATCTTCAGGAAATCGATCGGCAGCGTTTTCAGGTAGGCAAAGGACGAGACCCCGGTGCCAAAATCGTCCAACGCAAACCGGCATCCCATCTCGCGCAGCGCCGCGATGGTCTGGCGCGCGGTGCTCATGTTGGCGACCATCTCCGTCTCGGTGATCTCGAAATTCAGCCGCCCCCGCCCGATTCCCTCGCGCTCCACCAGCTCGGCGACGTAGCCGGGCAGTGTCAGATCCATCAGCGTCTGGGCGGAGAGATTGATGCAGAGCCTCAAGTCGGGCCGGACCGCGAGGTGCCGCACCGCCTCTTTGATCACGTAGCGGTCGATGACGTCCATCAGCCGGAAGCGCACGGCGGCGTGCATAAAGCTCTGAGCCGTCAGGATCCGTCCGTCGTTTTCCAGGAGCCGGAGCAGCCCCTCGTGGAAGAGGATCTTCCCGCTCTCGAGCGCCTGGATTGGCTGGATCCAGAGCTCCAGCCGGTGCTCGGTGAGCGCTTCGCGGATGCGCCCGGCGAGGTTCGTCTCCTTGCGCAGCCGGTCCAGCTCGTCGCTCGGACCGCAGTAAACTTCCACCCGGTTGCCGCCGTGTGCCTTCGCCACGTAGCAGGCCGTGTCCGCCGCCGACAGGAGCTGCTCGCTGTCCATCCCGCCATCGATGCGCGCCACTCCGAGAGAGGCGGCCACGTTGAAGGACTTGCCCGACTCTTTGAACTGAAAATCCTCCAGCCGCTTGCGGATCCGGCCGGCGATGCTGGCCGCGGCCAATGCGCCGGTGTCTTCCAGCACGACGACAAACTCGTCGCCCCCGAAACGGACGATCTTGTCGTCATCCCGCACGCACGATTGCAGGGCCTCGGCGATCTGCACCAGGAGGCGGTCGCCGGCGCCGTGACCGAGCGTGTCGTTGACGAGCTTGAATCCATCGAGATCGATGTAAAAAATAGCGCCATGTCTCCCCTCCCGCGCCGCCGCGATGGCGCGCTCCATCGCCATGGGGAGCTGGGAGCGATTGTGCATGCCGGTCAGCGGGTCGAGCGTGGCCAGCACCCCGAGGTGCACCTGCACCTTCTGGTGCTCATCGATCTCCTCGCGCAGGCGACGCGAGGCCACGCCGGCCTCGATCTTTTCGGTGACGATCGCAGCAAGGTCCACCAGCGCGCGGATCTCCTCGGGTTGGAAATCCCGCGCCCGCATGTCCATCACGCAAAGGGCACCCAAGATCAAACCGCTCTCCGTCTTCAGCGGCACGCCGGCGCAGGCCTGGATGCACGGAGCGTCCGTCACCAAAAGATCGCCAGCAAAGCGCGGATCGTCCCTCACATCAGGGATCACCATCGGCCCCGCGCTGAGCATGGCCTCGGCAGAGAACAACTCCCAGCGGATCGATGGCTGCATCTCGAGGCCGACGACGGACTTGAACCACTCACGGTTGCCATCCACGAAAGCGATCACCGCAATCGGCGCGCCGCTCAACCTCGCCGCCATCGCCGTGAGCCGGTCGAAGCCCGGCTCGAGCAGCGCATCGAGGATGGGGGAACTGCGGAGCGCTGCAAGGCGCTCCGCTTCATGGGGGGGAAGCATGGGGGGGAGCATGGCCACCGGCCGCGATATACGAAGCGATGGCTGCACCTCCCTCTAAGCAGTGCTCATATGAGGTGCAAGGGAGAACTGGGATTCATCCGCGGGCGGCTGCCTCAAAATGCGAGTGCATGGGAAATGTCTCCCCGAGATCGTCTCTCATGAAACGTTCCCACGCCCGGCCGCCCTCGACAAATCCGATCTTCACCGAGGTCTCGCTGAGCGTGCCTGCGACGGTGCCGGTGAGCGGCGGGAGCGAATTCGATGTCGTGCTGCGTCCGTTCTCCGGCCGCGCTTTTGCGACCGGCATCGCCGCAAGCGAAGCGGGCATCGGGCCGATGGCGATCGCGGTGCGTGCCGATGGATCAGTGCTCATCAGCGGCGGTGCGGCGCGCAATCAACTCTTCGTCGTCGGCCCGCAGGGCGGCGCGGTCGGCCCGGCTCTCGCGACGCTGCCGTATCCGATTTTCGACCTCGCGTTCAGCGCGCAGGGCGAGCTGTGGGCGGCGACCGGCGGCGGTCCGCTGCTGCAGCTCAATCCGACGACCGGCGCGATCATCGGCGAGTTTGGCGACGGCATCACGCAGTCGCTCGCGATCGAGCTTTCTTCGAAAATGAAGACAGCAAAAGCGGGGTAAGGAACCCAAACCGCAATGAGTCCAAAAACCGAACAAACCACACCACTAAAGTGAAACGCCGCCACTACGATGAACAATTTAAACGCGATGCCGTCGCTCTGCTGGAGGGCGGGCGTGGAGCCACGCAGTTGGCGCGGGAGCTGGGCGTCTCCCCATGGAATCTTCGCGATTGGAAGGAGATCTTCGGAGCGGGCGGGCAGGCTGCGGGCGGGCAGGCG
>JAYVPW010000032.1:0-2605 GCA_043777315.1 Spartobacteria bacterium
AGTTCATACGGCGTGACGAGCAATGGCGTAGCCATGCCCAGCATGGAATGAACGCGCCGGATGTGCTCCAGCTTGTTCGCGTTGGCGATATGCCTGCAATTCCATGTCGCGAGGATAGCACACCCGTGAAACGCAGCCAGCGCCAGATGCCGCGCATCGCCCTTGGCATCACGAGGCATGATTTTGTGCGCGAGATACACCGCCACGAGTTCATCCACCTCGGTCACGTTCTCCAGTCGCGGCAGAGGGCGCAGCAATTCCAGCGCATCCGTCCGCTTCGGCTCCGGCGCACCTTCCAATTCCTGCACCACCGCTTCCGACGTGACCAAAGTATCCCGCAGCCGTGCGCTGTCCCACCATTCACGCGTCCATTCCCGCATCGCCTGAAACTGCGCTTGCGGGCGCGTTTCGTAGTAAAAACTCGGGATGCTCGTCTCGATGTAAATGAGCTGGCTCATCGGTCAGTCCATCGTCTCAGCAGGCGACCCGCGCAGACAAGGCGGGAAACCGCACTGCCGGAGTATGAGACCATTATGCACAAGCTCTGCGCGGCACCGACAGCACTCAGATCATCTCGGAAATGCGCGACGGACGGTGAAACGGACTCTTGGAACTGCCGGCTTGAGCCTCGCGGGAAATGCGGCATTTTTCCGCCATGACCGCTGACGAAGTAATCGCAACCGTGGCCTCGATGCCGAGCGCAGACTGGCTCAAAATCCAGGCGGGCCTCGCCGAGATGGTCGCGTCCCGATTTTCCGGCGACGACGTTTCCGAGATTCGCGCCGCGCTCGCCGAAGCCGATGCGGAGTTTGCGCGCAGCGAGGCGCTGAGCGGCGCGGAAGTCCGGCGGCAACTCGGCCTCGCGTGAGATTCCGTGTCGAATATGCCCCGCGGTGTGCGCGCGATCTGGCCAAAATCCGCGACTACATCATCGAAGAATCCCGAAGCCGCGAAACGGCGGATCGCTACCTCACCCGGGCTGCTGGATGCGTGCGAGACGTTGGATTTCTTGCCAGAGCGATACCCGCGATACCCGTTCGCCCCGGCTTGGCGAATGATGCCTTTCGGAAACTACCTCGTTTTTTTCGCATCCACGAAAACGCCGTCCGCATCGGCCACATCCGCCACGCCGCAAGACAGCCTTTTCGCGGCTGAAGAACGCACCTGCCTCTGGCCGTAAGCGGCGACTTTGTGAAAGTTGGCTACGGGCTAAATCAGCAAGCGATCAAAGGGTGGCGCGGCGGCGTCTATGCGCGAGTAAAAGCATACTGGCGCTGAGGATCAGCACCGTGGCCGCGGGTTCAGGAACCAGTTGTACTCTCGCGACACGAAAACCGGTATCTGCGCTGAAATTTGCGGGGGAATAGTCGAGACGGGACGAGGAGCGCATAAAGAAGTCCGAGTCGAAATAATAGGTTCCTCGGAGCGCGCGAACCTCGGATGAGGAGTCATTGATCCCATCGGAAGCACTTTCCAACAACTCCCACACATTCCCATTCTGCCCCCGCGTCCCATAAGCGCTTAGGCCACCATCGTTATCCACCGCCGCAGGGGAAAAAGTGAGGCCGTTGTAAACCGCCGTCCCCGCGCCCGTCCCGCTCGCGACCGCCGTCGGGATCGTGTTGCTCCCTGTCGCGTAGTCCCAGTAGTTCGCGGTCACACCATCATTCTTGTGATACGCAGCCTTGTACCACTCGTTCTCGTTCGGCAGGAAATAATACGCGTCTTTGTTTCGATACAGGTTCTCCCCACCCGCCTGCCAGGCCTGAGCGCTGCTCCAAAGGGTGAGAGCCGTCACCCCCGCGTTGATTTGATACGCCGCCTGGTGGCCAGTGCTCGTGTTCAGAAAGTTCACAAAGGCCGCTGCTTCATACCAAGTCATAGTTGTCGCCGGTTGGCTGCCTGTCCACGGCCCTGCCGTCACATTCGCCAAGCCTAGGTTCGTCGCCTTGGTGATCCAGTCCTGCGAAGTCTCGGTCACTCCCATCTGATAGACATAGGGCACCCCGCCATAAGACGATGAATAAAGGCCGCCGCCCGCTCCGGCATCATTCCCATTGCCGGGATTGCCGATCGTCACGAAGTCGATGGTGAAGGCATTCGCGCCACTGCCGAAAGTGTCAGCCTGGACGGAGGTTGCGATGAGGGCGAGGCCGCCCGCGGCGAGCAGTTGTTTTATTTTCATAGAGGGTGCGGATGTTGGTTGGAGCTTGACTCACCACCGAGTAGCGAAAATCCCCCTCGAACAAACATTTCGGAAGCACGCATGGCATTTTCCTAACCCGGCAGCGGATACCGGGAGGTGAGGGCGCGGACTTCGGTGCGGACTTTCAGCAGCTCGGCGGGGTCGTCTTTGCCGAGGAGCGCGTGGTGCATGAGGTCGGCGATTTCCATCATCTCCTCCTCCTTCATGCCGCGGGTGGTGACGGCGGGTGAGCCGACGCGGATGCCGCCGCCCTTGCTGATCGGCTCGGTGTCGAACGGGATGCCGTTTTTGTTCACGGTAATGCCGGCATGGTCGAGGACTTCGCAGGCGACTTTGCCGTTGAGGCCAGCGGGACGGAGATCGACGAGCAGGAGGTGGTTGTCGGTGCCGCCGCTGACG